>NZ_JACIHD010000004.1:0-575619 GCF_014198235.1 Bradyrhizobium sp. ERR14
ATCCTCGAACTTGCCACGCATCCAAAGCTCCGAGATCCAACGCAAATCAGTGAATCACGGAAATCGAACAAAAACGATAGTTTTTCAGCAGACTGCTAGATCTGCTTAAGCACGACTAGGTTGTAAAACGAGCTTCGGCAACCGTTAGCGCGCAGAATGATCAATTTTCAATGAAGCCGCTGCGACTTCCGCTATGGGCACAAGCGGTCCTCAACGGCCATCACCGTGAAGGTCCGCTCGGGGCCGGCAACTGACATTGGAAGTAAAGAGGCCGCCCACTGAGGCGACCTCAATGCATCAGCACAGACAGGAAGTAGCCCGCGACGATTGCGAGCCAGACGAGCGATAGGCGGTAGTACAGCGTGTCCCGTTGCGGTTGTTCTGGCCCGGAGAACACGGTCCCCATAGGCGGCCTTACTTCGGCTTCTCGGCGTGGATGTGGAGAACGTAGAGGGTGTTCTGGAACTCGTCCACGACCTCCATCCGCCATCCACGATCTGGCGTTAGCTTCCCATCGAGGCTTTGGAGTATCTGCCCAGCCGTCACCGTGGCTTCACGCCAAGCGGCGTGTTTGTCGGGCAGTTCCTCGCCTTCGAGGTCGGGTTCATGACGTTCGTGGGTCACATGGAAGAAGTAGCGCGGCATACGCCAGTAATGCTGACTAGCCGGCTCGCGTTCCGAAACAGGCCACTGCGGAATTCAGTCAGAGCTCTCTCGCACCAGGCGAGCGACCCTACGGGGGCCGTCCCAAAGCTCTACAACAGGGTGTGCCTCTAGATATTTCTCGGCTCGGTCTTGCGCGTCTTTGTCTGTCGGGCAATCGATCTCGTAAAGTGCACGAGCAACACCGGATAGATCTACCGAGTACGCAACATAACGCATTTGCAGTCCCCAGCTGAGGAAAGCTGCAAACTAGATTCGTTCGCGGGCCTATAGTTCCTACACAAAAAATACGGCCCCAGCCGTCTGGCGGCGACTGGGGCCGTTGGACTTAACTCCGGCCCGTACGGGGGCATGGAGCCGGAGCACAGCACCAAGCCTGTCCGGTGCCACTCGTTCCTAAAAAGCCAGCCCGCCAACTGAGGCGCGCCTAATTCATCTTGCGACGGAGTTTCCTGAGGATCTCGCGCAGATCCGCGGGGTACTCCTCGATGATCCGCTGCGCATCCTCAAGACGTGTTGGCTTGGGCGGGGGCTCCTTGCTTGGACCTGGGTCATCGGTCTGGGGCACAGCTCAAGGGCGGGCCGGAACCAGCCGGGACCATTGAGATAAATCAAACTAGCCACTGAGATTTTCAATCTAGGCCAACGCCACGCTCCAAGCCTGGTCGTTCGGCCACTGATTGAGAGCTAGATAGCCGGAGGGTTGGCTTCGCCTTAGGGGCTGATGCGTTTGTTCCAGCGCTCGGCCGCCTGCCTAACGGTCGGCGCATTGGGCCCGAAAGCTGAACATTCCTTACATACTACGAATTTTGGGTCGATGTCGCCGTTGATCCAAACCTCCGAACCGCCGCAGAAAGGACAGGGCCGCAGCGATTGTACAGACATAGGGAATCCGCGCAGCGGATCGATAGCTGCGCTCTCGCTAGGCTTCGTAGGCATCTTAACGCGAGCGTTTAGGACGGTAGTTCTGGGCCGATGTCGACGACCTCGATGAAATGATGACCGACGTCGCGATTGAAGCCGATGAAGTCCCACTTCGCACCGTCGCCTTGGCAAGTAGCGCCGGTGAAGCGTGCCGGCTGCCACTCGAGAGTTTTCGTGCTTGAGCGCACAAGGACCCAATAGAAGCGACCTGGAATCAACTGTGTGACGTCAATCATGGAATCATTTGCAGACCCTCGCTCACGCCGCCGCGCAAAGCTCGGTCGAGCGCAGAGATCAGAGTCGTTCCTGCGGACACCTGTCTTGTCTCGGAAGGGGATCGTCCCAGCCATTGCTGTCTGATCATCATGGGCTTCGCATGCCGCTCCAAGGTCGCCAATAAGCCGGCCCTGCCGTCCGTTGCGGGTCTCTCTTAATCAGCGCGTCCCAGGTTCGAGCCCTGGTGCGCCCACCATATAAATCAAACACTCAGCGCTGATCGCGATACAGTAAGTGGCTTCATTTTACAGGCCATTTTACAGTTTTGTTCGCGCTTCGAGCTTCAGCACCGCAGCTTCGGCAAGCTGAATATCTCGGCCAAGATAATGTGCATCGAGAATGGCCTCGACGTCCTTTAGCGAGTGACCAGTCACGGCCGCGATCTGCGGCACGCTCGCGCCGGCAATGGCCAACCGAACCACGGCAGTGCCTCTCAGGTCGTGAAACGTGAGGCCGCTGATGCCAGCTCGTTCGCATGCCTTTGCCCAGGACGTCCGAAAGCCGTCTGACGTCCAGGGCCGCCCGAGCGTGTTCGTCAGGATGAGCGGCCCTCGGCGCTCGGTGGTGTCGAGTAGAGCTCGCAGAGGGCCTCCGGCGGGCATTGCGACACGCCGGCCGCCTTTCGACTGCCGAAGGCGAATGTAAGGGCTTGCGTAGGCTGACCACGGCAGCCGTAGCAGGTCTCCCTGCCGCTGCCCGCTCCACAAAGCCAAGATGAGGGCGAGCTGGATCTCGCTGGATGCGACTGCAAGGACGGCGGCAATGTCTTGTTCGGTCCAGATCTTATCCTTGCGGTCGGCCACATAGAGCCGGCCACCCCGCTCGCATGGATTGGTGGTGATGATGCCGCGGTCCTTCGCGAATGACAGGATGCGCGCCAACACCGTCCAGGCCAGATCAGCCTTTCGTGGCGTGTTTGCGTATTTGTCGCGCCAGCTTTTGAAGTCGCCGCGAATCCGACGGTCGGCGAGGGCAGCAATCGGTAAATCGCCGAATTCGTCTTCAATCAGTTTTATGTATCTCAGGTAATCGCGGCGTGTAAAAGACAAATCGATTGCCAAAGTCGCGGGACCAGCGCCTTGCTTGGCTCGCTTTCTCCCAAACTCGATCAGCCGCTCTCGATTAAGCGCGAGCAGCTTCACACTGCCGAGCTCAGCCTTGAGCGACGCCATCACAGCAGCCTTTGACCGGCGAGGGGGTTTTCCAACCTCGCGCATGTCTTCGTCGTGCAGATCAATCAGATCGCCAAATGTGCGAACGTTGCGCACCGCGCGTGGTTTAAACGATCCATTGCGGTCAATGTTGCGCTCCATCTCGAGCGCCCATTCTTCGCCGTCCTTGCGCCGCCGGAAAGTCTCGGCCACATAGCGGTTCTTGCGGCGGACTTGAACGCGCCAGTTTCCCGATCCCAATTGAGTGAAGGTCGCCACGCGTGTGCACTCCGGCTTTCGTGTGCACTATGTGTGCACCGAGAGGTCAAAACGGGTACAAACGTGTGCAATCTCGGCTAGTTTGGAGTGCACACGTTCGTGCTTCATCCCATTGAGAGGATAGGATAAACGATTGAGTGGCGCCCATGATGGATTGGAGCGAGAGTTCAAATTTTCCAATTGGTTAGATGCTTGCGTGTGCGCGGCGTGTTCACCGAGAGATTCCATAAAAATCCAGTCATGATCATTGTGAGCGTGGGTTTTGAAGAGCAGCGCCCCGGTTGTCGCAGCTCATTCCGTGGGTTGAATGCGAGTGGCAACAGACAGCCCCAATCACCGGAAGCCTTCCGCGCAATCGTGACCTGCTGTGCGCAACCGCCGTGCCTGTGCGAGACCGCACTTTCGGTAGAGCCGCTGTAGTGAGATGCCCGTTTCGCGGAGAGTGCGGACCCGGTTGCGGGGCTCGGGACTGTCTGCGGCACATCAAAAAAGTATCAGTTGCACATTGAAATGGTGGTGGCGGGCCCGGGTACCGGTCGCTACGATCCCTAACGAGAGGAAGCGCTGAGCAAATTCAGCCGATAAGGGAACAGGGGCGGATCATCAAAAACCGCACCGGCCCGAAGGGAGCGGATATGGAACCGGACCTGGAAGTTGTCCAGATACGGCGCGGCGAATCGTTCAAGGCGTGGTCGCACGGCTACCCATTCCACACGGTCCGCTGGCATTTCCATCCCGAATACGAGCTCCACCAGGTCGTGGCGACCAGCGGTCGCTATTTCGTCGGCGACTTCATCGGCGAGTTCGAGCCGGGCAATCTCGTGCTCACCGGCCCCAATCTGCCGCACAATTGGGTGAGCGATCTGCCGGCCGGCAGCACCATCCCACTGCGCGGACGCGTCCTCCAGTTCAGCGAGGAATTCATCGGGGACCTGATGAAGGTCATGCCGGAACTGTCGGGCCTTGCCGCGCTGCTGGATTTCTCGCGGCGCGGCGCGCTTTTCACGTGCAGCACCAGCGACAGGGTCGCTCCACTGATGGAGGAGATCGTGACCGCGAACGGTGTGCGCCGGATCGAGTTGTTCCTGATGATCCTGGGAACACTTGGCCGCGCCCGCAATGCGCGTCCGCTTTCCAGTCCGAATTATCTGCCCGACCCGTCCGGATATATGTCGGCGGGCATGAACAAGGCGCTCGCCTTCATCCGGCAGAACCTGACGCAGCCTTTCGGTGAAGCCGAGCTAGCGGCGATCGCAGGCCAGTCGCAAAGCGCGTTTTCGCGTTCCTTCCGCCGGCACACCGGCATGTCGCTGGTGCAATACGTCAAGCGGCTGCGCATCAATCTCGCCTGCCAGATCTTGATGAGCGACGAGCAGGCGTCCATCACCGACATCTGCTTCGAGGTCGGCTTCAACAATCTCTCTAATTTCAACCGGCAGTTTTTGGCCGAGAAAGGCATGCCGCCTTCGCGCTTCAGGCGATTGCTCGCGCAGAACATCAATACGGCACGCGCGGCCTAGCCGGCGAAAAGCAAAGGAGGAGACCACCACGGGAAGAATGACGCGGGCATGCCGATGGCAGCCCGCGACAGGAATCGCTTGTCCAGGAATTCCGCGCGGCTTCGGAGCACCGGCACTCATCGCCGCCGGGGACGGGAGCCGCGAGGGCCCATCTTCAAGGATCAACCACAGCACTCTAGTTCTGGAAAGGAAAGTCCGAATGAAAAGGTTCTCCCCGAAACATACGGGCGCACTGGCCCTGGCCCTGTCGCTGCTCGGTACAACGGCCATGTTCTCGCAGGCCGCAGAGGTGAAGGACGCGACCGTTGCCTTCCTGATGCCGGATCAGGCGTCCACCCGCTACGAACAACATGACTATCCGGGCTTCGCTGCTGAGATGAAGAAGCTCTGCGCAAGTTGCAAGGTGATCTACCAGAACGCCGGCGCAGATGCGGCACGGCAGCAACAGCAATTCAACTCGGTGATCTCGCAGGGCGCCAAGGTCATTGTGCTCGACCCTGTCGACTCGACCGCTGCGGCCTCCCTGGTCAAGATGGCGCAGTCGCAGGGCATCAAGGTCATTGCCTACGACCGGCCGGTCCCCGACGCCAAGGTCGATTTCTACGTCTCCTTCGATAACGAAGCCATCGGCAAGGCCATCTCCGACTCGCTCATCAAGCATCTGAAGGCCGCTAACGTCACGGCGAAGGAAGGTGAGGGCGTGCTCGAAATCAATGGATCGCCGACCGATGCCGCTGCGGGCCTCATCAAGAAGGGCATCCACGCGGGCCTTGATAAGAGCGGCTATCCGATTCTCGCCGAATACGACACGCCGGACTGGGCGCCGCCGAAGGCGCAGCAATGGGCGAGCGGCCAGGTCACCCGCTTCGGCAAGAAGATCCTCGGCGTGGTGGCCGCCAACGATGGCACCGGCGGTGGCGCAATTGCCGCCTTCAAGGCCGCAGGTGTCGATCCGGTGCCGCCGGTGACGGGCAACGATGCGACGATCGCCGCGCTTCAGCTCGTCATCGCCGGCGATCAGTACAACACGATCTCCAAGCCCAGCGAGATCGTGGCCGCTGCAGCGGCCCAAGCCGCGGTGAAATTCCTCTCCGGCGAGACGCCCAAGGCGGAAACCACACTCTTCAATGCGCCATCGAAGCTGTTCGTGCCGGCGGTCGTCACGCAGGAGAACCTGAAGGCTGAGATCATCGACAAGAAGATCCAGACGGCCGATCAGCTCTGCACGGGCCGCTATGCCGCCGGCTGTAAGAAGCTCGGCATCACGCAGTAACTGCGTCCGTCCCGGCCGCTCGCGGCGGCCGGGACGAACGACGAGAGGGCGGACTGGGACATGACCATGATCTCGGATGTCGATCACCCGGAAGGCGGACCGCGCAAACCGGTCTTGAGTCTTCGCGGAATTTCCAAGCATTTCGGCGCCGTGTCCGCCCTGACCAACGTCGATCTCGACGTGCATGCCGGCGAGGTCGTGGCGCTCGTGGGCGACAACGGTGCTGGAAAATCCACGCTGGTGAAGATCCTTGCCGGCGTGCACCAGCCCAGTTCTGGAACGATCGCCTTCGGCGGCGAGCCGGTTGTCCTGTCCGATCCGTCCACTGCGCTCGGCCTCGGCATCGCCACCGTTTTTCAGGATCTGGCGCTCTGCGAAAACCTCGATGTGGTCGCAAATATCTTCCTCGGCCGCGAGCTCAATCCGATGCGGCTCGACGAGGTCTCCATGGAGCTCCGCGCCTGGACGCTGCTCAACGAATTGTCGGCGCGGATCCCGAGCGTGCGCGAGCCGGTTGCGTCGCTCTCCGGCGGACAGCGCCAGACCGTGGCGATCGCGCGTTCGCTGCTCACCGAGCCGAAGCTCATCCTGCTCGACGAGCCGACCGCCGCGCTCGGCGTCGCCCAAACCGCCGAGGTGCTGGACCTCGTCGAGCGCGTTCGCGCCCGCGGCCTCGGCGTCATCATGATCAGCCACAACATGGAGGACGTCCGCGCCGTCGCCGACCGGATCGTGGTGCTGCGCCTCGGCCGCAACAACGGCGAATTCGAGCCCGACGCTTCCAACCAGGATCTCGTCACCGCGATCACCGGTGCGGACGAAAACTCGGTCTCGCGCCGCGCCAGCCGGCGCCGCGCGCATCAGTCGCCGGAGCTTGGCCGATGACCGACAACGCACAACGGGTTTCGATGACGCGGCCGCTCGATCGCAGTGACGAGCGCGTCAAGCACACGGACACATTTGGGAACATGTTCAGCGCGTTTGTGGATCGCGTGCGGTCGGGCGATCTCGGCTCGCTGCCGGTGGTCGTCGGGCTCATTGTCATCTGCACGGCATTCGAGAGTCTCAACCCTGTTTTTCTGGCGCCGAACAATCTGGTCAATTTGCTGTTCGATTGCTCGACGGTGGGCGTGATCTCGCTGGGCATCGTCTGTATCCTGATGGTCGGCGAGATCGATCTCTCGGTCGGCTCGGTGAGCGGGTTCGCTTCGGCGCTCGTTGGCGTGCTTTGGGTTGGTCAGGATTGGCCGGTCGCCGTGGCGATCGTCACGGCGTTGGTGCTGGGCGCCGCCATCGGCGCGCTTTACGCATTTCTGTTCAATCGTCTGGGGATGCCGAGCTTCGTTTCGACGCTGGCCGGCCTGCTGGGGTGGCTCGGCCTGCAGCTGTATCTGCTCGGCTCATCGGGCTCGATCAACCTTCCGTACGGATCGCCACTGGTCAATTTCGGGCAGATGCTCGTCATGCCGCCAATCGTGTCCTACGTGCTGGCGGCGGTTGCGAGCCTTGTGGTGTTCGTGACCAGCTACCGCACAGCGTTGCGCCGGCGGCAGGCGGGGCTATCGGCCAGTTCGCTCGGCCGCATGGTGCTGAAGGCGCTGCTGGTCACCGTCATGCTCGAATTCGTCGTCTATTATCTCAATCTCGGCCGCGGCATTCCGTGGATGTTCGGTCTGTTCGTCGGCCTGTGCGTGGTGATGAACTACGCGTTGACGCGGACCAAATGGGGCCGTTCGATGTCTGCCGTCGGCGGCAATCGCGAGGCGGCCCGCCGGGCCGGCATCAATGTTCGCCGGGTCTATCTGACCGCGTTCGTGCTGTGCTCCACACTGGCGGCGGCCGGCGGCATTCTTGCCGCGGCGCGGCTGGCATCTTCCAGCCAGCAGGCCGGGACCGGGGATGTAAATCTCAACGCGATCGCCGCCGCGGTCATCGGCGGCACGAGCCTGTTCGGCGGTCGCGGGAGCGCCTATTCCGCACTGCTCGGCGTCATCGTCATCCAGTCCATCGCGAGCGGCCTGACGCTGCTCGATCTCTCCTCGTCGCTACGGTACATGATTACGGGCGCGGTCCTTGCCATTGCGGTCATCGTCGATTCGCTGGCACGACGCTCACGCCTCTCCCATGGCCGAGCTTGAATAACTCGAACAAGAAAAGGACAAGCCTTGGCCCAGGAACTTGCAGGAAAAGTTGCCGCGATCACCGGCGCCGCATCGGGCATCGGTCTCGAGTGCGCCAGAGCTTTGATCGGCGCGGGTGCGCGGGTGGTGCTGATCGATCGGGCGGAGGAGGCGCTGAGCAAAGCCTGCGTCGAGCTGGGCGATCAGGCGATTCCGTTACGCATCGACCTCACCGATCCCGTGAGCATGCAAGCCATGATGCCTCAATTGCTGGAGAAGGCGGGACAGCTGGACATCTTCCACGCGAACGCAGGCGCCTATGTCGGCGGCGAGGTGCTCGCGGGCGATCCCGACGCCTGGGATCGCATGCTCAATTTGAACATCAATGCGCTGTTCCGGTCGATTCATGCGGTGCTGCCGCACATGGTTGAGCGCAAGAGCGGCGACATCATCGTCACCAGTTCGATCGCCGGTCTTGTCCCTGTCGTCTGGGAGCCGATCTATACTGCGTCCAAGCACGCCGTGCAGGCTTTCGTGCATACCGTGCGCCGACAGGTCGCCAAATACGGTTTGCGCGTCGGTGCCGTTGCGCCAGGTCCGGTTGTGACCGCGCTTATCAAGGACTGGCCCAAGGAGAAGATCGAGGAAGAAATGGCGGCAGGTGGCTTGATGCAGCCGGTGGAGGTCGCAGAGGCGGTGCTTTTTATGTTGACGCGTCCGAGAAACGTCACCATCCGCGACCTCGTCATTCTGCCGCAGAGCAACGATCTGTAGCATTCTCCGATTGGCGATCCAGATGACGAAACAATCCGATGACCGCCATTTTCTTGGCATCGATGTCGGCACCGGCAGCGCACGGGCCGGCGTGTTCGACCGCTCCGGCAGGCTGATGGCGAGTGACAGCTCCCCCATCGCACTTTGGCGGGAGGCCGGCGACATCGTCGAGCACTCAAGCGAGGACATCTGGCGTGCCGTATGCCGCAGCGTGCGTGGAGCGGTGGCACAGGCCGGCATCGCGCCGGACAGCATCACCGGCATCGGCTTCGACGCGACCTGCTCGCTGGTGGTGCTTGGCGAAGGGGGCGCGCCGCTGCCCGTCGGCCCGTCCGGCGATCCTGCTCGCAACGTCATCGTATGGATGGATCACCGCGCCGGCGATCAGGCGCGCCGGATCAACCAGACGGGCGAGACGGTTCTTGACTATGTCGGCGGAACGATCTCACCCGAGATGGAGACGCCGAAACTCTTGTGGCTCGCCGAAAACATGCCCAACACGTTTTCCCGTGCGTGGCAGTTCATGGACTTGACCGATTTTCTCACCTGGCGTGCGACGGGGAGCCTGTCTCGCTCCATCTGTACCGTGACCTGCAAGTGGACCTATCTGGGTCATGAAAACCGCTGGGACGATCAATTCTTCCGCAGGGTCGGCCTCGGCGTGCTGGCGGACGAGCAGTTCCGCAGGATCGGCACCGAGATCGTGCCCGGCGGAACGAGGCTGGCGGCGGGCCTGACGGCGGAGGCTGCGGCCGATCTCGGACTCGCGACGGGTACGCCGGTCGCTGCCGGCCTCATCGATGCACATGCCGGCGGCGTTGGTACGGTGGGCGCGCGCGGCCACGCGGGCACGGTGCTGACGCGCATGGCCTATGTGTTCGGAACGTCCGCCTGTACCATGACGACCACGCCGGATCCGTCCTTCGTCCCCGGCGTTTGGGGACCTTATTTCTCCGCGATGGTGCCCGGGCTTTGGCTCAATGAAGGCGGGCAGTCGGCCGCCGGCGCTGCCATCGAGCATCTGTTGCAGATGCATCCGCATTCCGCGCAAGCGACGCAGGCTGCACGCCAGAAGCAGCAGACGCTTGCCGATTGGCTTGCCTCGGAAACCGAATCCCGCGGCGGTGACGGAATGATTCCGCAATTGGTCGGCGAGGTTCATGTCGTTCCCGAATTCCTCGGCAATCGCGCGCCGTTCGCGGACCCTGACGCGCGTGCGCTGATTGCCGGGCTCGATATGCGCTCGGATCTGGAGAGCCTGCTGGCGCTTTATCTTGCCGGGCTGTGCGGTCTCGGTTGCGGGGCCAGGCAGATCGTTCGCGCCCAGCAGGACAAGGGCATCGCGGTCGATACGATCGTGGTCAGCGGTGGCGCCGCAAAGAGCCGCCTTGTGCGGCAAGTCCTCGCCGATATGACGGGTTTGACGGTGGCTGCGTCGGCATCCCCGGAGGCCGTCCTGCTCGGCTCCGCGATGCTTGGATCAGTTGCATCGGGCGACCATGGCAATCTCGGCGAGGCGATGCAGGCGATGTCGGTTCTGGGAGACATCTCTCGACCCCAGGCCGCTCTCGTAGACTGGGCCGATCGGCGCTTTCGAGCCTTCGAGGCCCTGCAGAAGGTCGGTCGGGCAATCAGAAGCGCTTCGTAGCCCCATTGCCAGCTGGACCGGGCGTACCCAGGCACGGCTTGCATCCAACGTCGGCGCTGCCTGCGTAGGAGAGGGCATTCGACCCTCTTTCATCATCTCGACACATATGTCATGATAAAAATACAAATGTATAGTCCGGGTCTTTTTGCCCGGCGAGGGAGGGCTGCCCATGGGTAGGAAAGTCGCATTCATTGCGGCCTTGTTCGGCGCGTTGGCATTGGTTGGTCCGGCGCAGGCACGGGTCGAGGTCCAGTGGTGGCACGCCATGAGTGGCGTCCTCGGCGACCGGCTCAATGAGCTGGTCGAGAAGTTCAACAAGTCGCAGGACAAGTACACGGTCGTCGCGGTCGCCAAGGGGAACTATGACGAGGTGACCAACGGGGTGATCGCCGCCTATCGTGCCAAGCGGCCGCCGGAGATGGTGCAGATCGCCGAGCGCGGTTACATGACGATGCTGCTTTCAGGGGCCATTGTCCCCGTGCAGGATTTGGTGGAGCAGAAGGGTTACAAGATCGACTTCTCGGACTTCATCAAACCCGTCGCAAGCTTCTGGAGCTACAAGGGCCGGATGTCGGCGATGCCCTTCAACTCGTCGACGCCGATCTTCTGGTACAACAAGGATCACTTCCAGAAGGCCGGCTTCGACAAGCCGGCCGACACCTGGCAGGAGCTGGAGAAGCAGCTCTACACCATCAAGTCCAAGGGAATCAGCGAGTGCGGCACGGTCCTGCCCGGCGATTTCTACTGGAGCCTGCTCGAGAACTACAGCGCCATCAACAACCAGCCCTACGGTACGCTAGCGAACGGCTTCGACGGGCTCGGCACCGAGTTCGTCTACAACAAGACGAAGGTGGTCTCGCAAGTCGCGCGGCTCAAGAAATGGCTCGACGACGGCGTAATGCAGATCGCGGGCCAGGGCTTCAGTCCCGAACAATTGTTCACGTCGGGCCGGTGCTCGACCTTCGTCAATTCGACCGCATCGCACGGCAACATCGAGCGCAATGCGACCATCAATTGGAGCGCCACCTTCCTGCCGCACGAGAGCGACATCAATCCGCCTCTCAACAGCACCATCGGGGGTGGGGCCATCTGGGTCATGAAGGGCCACACGCCGGAGCGATACGAGGCCGTCGCAGCCTTTCTGGATTTCGTCGCGCAGCCGGAAACCCAGGTCTGGTGGCATGGCGCAACCGGCTATGTTCCCGCCACCAACCGCGCCTATGCGGTCGCGCGGGAGCGGGGCTACTACAAGGATCATCCGACCAGGGAGATCGCGGTGCTGCAGCTCTCGCGCGGCACGCCGAACGAGAACTCGCGCGGCTTCCGCTTCGGCAACTTCGTGCAGACGATGCTGGCCCAGCGCCAGGAGGTCGAGGCGGTGTTCGCCGGTCAGAAGCAGCCGCAGCAGGCCATGGATGACGCAGTCAAGCGGGGTAACGAGATCCTGCGGCAGTTCGAAAAGCTGAATGCCGGGAAGACTCCGGAAACCGAGCGTCCATGACGTTGCGCCTGTCCATCCCGTGGCGCGAGGCACGCGCACCCGTGCTTCAGGGAAGGCACGGGGGTGGTGGGTCCAAAGCCGTGCCGGCGGCAGTCGCCGGCAGCTCGCGTCGGTCGGGCAGAACGCGGCCGCGTGAGGAGGCCGGACTGAAGCGCGCCAATTTCGGCGACGGTCCCGGCCTGCCGACGCTGCTGTTGCTGCCGCAATTGCTGATCCTGCTGTTCTTCTTCTTCATTCCGTCGCTGCGGGCGCTGATGCAGTCCGTTCTGCTCAGCGATCCGTTCGGGACCAACGTTCAGTTCGTGTGGTTCGACAATTTCAAGACGCTGCTTGCGAGCAGCGACTACCGCCAGTCGATCGCGGTGACGTTCTGGTTTACGGTGGCGCAGAACGTGCTCACATTGGGCAGCGCGCTCGTGCTGGCCTTTGCCACCGACAGGATCGTGCGTGGCCGCTCGGCCTATCGCACGATCATCCTGTTGCCCTATGCCATTGCGCCCGCGATCGCCGGCATCCTGTGGGCCTTCTTGTTCAATCCGGCGGTCGGCCCGCTCGCACAGGTGCTGCACGGGCTCGGTATTGCATGGGACCCTAACCTCAATCCGACCGATGCGCTGATCCTGGTGACGCTGGCCGCGTCATGGAAGCACATCTGCTACGACTATATCTTTCTGGTGGTGGGGTTGCTCGCGGTGCCGGTGTCGCTGATGGAGGCCGCCGCCGTGGACGGTGCGGGACCGATCCGCCGCTTCGTCTCAATCGCGCTGCCGATGCTCGGGCCCACCATCTTCTTCCTCACGGTGATGAACTTCATCTATGGCTTCTTCGAAACCTTCGCCATCATCGATGCCGTGACCAAAGGCGGCCCGGCCGGTGCAACCAACATTCTGGTCTACAAGGTCTTCGTCGACGGCTTCGTCAATCTCGATCTCGGCTCTTCGGCTGCACAGTCGGTTCTGTTGATGAGCTTTGCGCTGATCTGCACGCTGCTGCAATTCCGCTACTTCGACCGCAAGGTCAATTACGGGGTCTAGCCGCATGGTGGAACGCTCACCGATCCTCAACATGCTCTGCCACGCGATCCTGATCGCCGGCGCGCTGATGGTCTGCGTACCGCTGTATTTCGCATTCGTGGCCGGCTCGCTCACGGTGGCCGAGGTGCAGAAAGTGCCGCTGCCCTGGCTGCCGGGAGGCCAGTTCTTCGACAATCTGCAGCTGGCCTGGAGCAAGGGCAATTTCAGCCGCACCTTCGCGAATTCGATTATCGTGGCGCTCGGCATCACGGCCGGCAAGATCGCGGTATCGCTGCTCTCGGCTTTCGCCATCACCTACTTCCGATTCCGCTATCGAATGCTCGCATTCTGGCTGATCTTCACGTCGCTGATGCTGCCGATCGAGGTCCGGATCGTGCCGACCTTCGAAGCCGTGGCAAATGCGGCGCTGCCCCTGCAATGGCTGTTGGATACGCTGCATATCGCCGATCTCTGGCGCTGGATCAGCGGGCACGAGGTCGCGATCGCGCTGGAATGGAACATGGTCAACACCTATCCCGGGCTGATCCTGCCGCTGATCGCGCCGGCCACCGCTACCTTCCTTTTTCGCCAGTTCTTCCTGACGATCCCGGAGGAGCTGTGCGAGGCGGCGAGGCTGGACGGCGCCTCGCCGCTGCACTTCTTCTGGAGCATCCTGCTGCCGCTGTCCGTCCCGAACATGGTGGCGCTCGCGATCATCCTGTTCCTATTCGGCTGGAATCAGTATCTCTGGCCTTTGCTGTTCACGACCGACAAGGACATGGCAACGGCGGTCATTGCGTTGAAGGGCCTGATTCCCCGCTCCGACAGCGAGCCGGCCTGGAACATCGCCATGAGCGGTGCGCTCCTCACGATGTTGCCGCCGGTGTTGGTCGTCCTGCTGTTGCAGCGCTGGTTCATCAAGGGTCTTGTCGACAGCAGCAAATAGGGACTGATCATGGTTTTCATCGCCGGGCATCGCGGCGGACGCAATCTTTGGCCGGAGAACAGCCTGACGGGCTTCCGCAACCTGTGCAAGGAGGGCGTCGATGCGGTCGAGTTCGACGTCCATCAGAGCACGGACGGCGGGCTTGTCGTGATCCATGATCCGCTGCTCGACCGCACCACGTTCGAAAGCGGACCGGTGGGCGAGCGCAGCCTGCGACGCTTGACGGCAATGCGTCTTCGTGATGCCGGCGATGAGTGCATTCCGACCTTGGACGAGGTACTCGACGTGTTCAGCGAAACCACGCTCGAGCTCCACATCGAGATCAAGACGGATGCGCTTGGCAATTCCTATTCGGGCCTCGAGGCGCGGCTGATCGACCAGATCAAGCGCCGCGGCCTGGAACGGCGTGCAATCATCACCTGCTTCGTGCCCGGCGTGATCGAGACCGTGCTCCGGCTGTGGCCGGAGGCGCGGGTGCTCATTTCGCTCGACCGCCGTTCGGCGGAGATGATGGGCGGAATTGAGCCCGCGTTGACCCAATTGGCTGCCATTCCCGGCTGCATCGTCGCGGTCGAAAAATCGCTCCTGGGGCTCGCGTTGCCGCTCGCCCTCAAGATGCTCGGATCCGAGCGCCTCGGTGCATGGGTGACCAACGAGCCGGAGGATATCGCTTACTGGCTTGCCCAACCGGTGCGGCAGATCACGACCGATCGGCCGGATCTCGCCGCGAGCATTCGCCGCAGGCTCGAAACGATGCCGGCGCGCCCATGATTCCCCGTCGCCGCTTTCTCGTGGGATCGCTGGCGAGCGCCGCCTTGGCTGCGCCCGCCGGGTTCGTGCGGGGAGCGCCGGTTTCGCTCAGCGCAGATCCTTTCAAGCTCGGCGTTGCGTCCGGATGCCCGCGGGAAGATCGCGTCATCCTGTGGACCCGCCTTGCTCCGCAGCCGCTCGAGGGCGGCGGCATGCGGGACGCGGCAGTGGACGTCGAATGGCAGGTTGCTGACGACGAGGCCTTTGCGCGCATCGCCTCCCACGGCGTCGTGCGGACGACCGCGGAGCTTGCGCATTCCGTGCACGCCGAGGCGACGGGGCTGCGGCCGGATTGCGTTTACTGGTACCGCTTCCGCGCCGGCCCGGCGCTCAGCCCGGTCGGACGCACCCGAACCGCGGCCGCCAGGGCGGCGCGGCCTTTCCGCTTTGCTTTCGCATCCTGCCAGCAATACGAGCAAGGCTATTTTACCGCCTACCGCGACATGGCCGCGCGCGATCTCGACCTGGTCGTGCATCTCGGCGATTATATCTACGAGAAATCCTGGGGATCGCGCCACGTCCGCCAGCATGGCGTTGGAATTCCGACGACGCTCGAGGAATTCCGCAACCGCTACGCGCTCTACAAGAGCGATCCCGACCTGCGAGCGGCGCACGCTGCCTTTCCCTGGCTTTCGGTCTGGGACGACCACGAGGTGATGGACGATTATGCCAATGATCGCTCCTACACCGTGCGCGATGCCGCTCAGTTCCTGAAGATCCGTGCGGCAGCTTATCAGGCCTATTACGAGCACATGCCGCTGCCACCCACGGCGCGCCCGCGCGGCGCCGACGCCACGATCTATGAACACTATCGCTTCGGCGAGATGCTCGACGTGCTGCTGCTCGACGACCGGCAATATCGCTCGGCTTCGGCCTGCGTCGGAAGCGGGCGGCCGACCTGGGTGGCTGACTGTGTGAGCCGGACGGATGAAGCGCGGACGATGCTCGGCGAACTACAGGAACAATGGCTCGATGCGCGCCTGCGCGACTGTCGCGGCCGTTGGACAATCGTCGCGCAGCAGACATTGATGGCGCAGGACAAGCGGGAAGCGGACGATGGCGCGCATTTCTGGATGGACGGCTGGGACGGCTATCCCAACGCCCGCCGCCGGCTGCTTGATTCGCTTGTCGCGCAACGCCGGCGCAATCCGATCGTGATCGGCGGCGACCGCCACGCCTTCTTTACCGCCGATCTGAAGCATGATTTCGCCCGGCCGGACGGACCGACCATTGCGACCGAGTTCGTCGGTACGTCGATCACCTCAGACGGTCCGAGCGAAGCCAGCGTGCGCAAGACGCTGGCGAAGAATCCGCATCTGGTCTATGCGCGTGGCGACAAGCGCGGGTATGCGACCGTGGAGCTCGACGCCCGGCATTGCACTGTGGGATTCGAGGCGCTCGACGACGTCAAGGATGCCGCGAGCGCGGTGCGCCGGCTGACGAGCTTTGTGGTCGAGGATGGCGCGCCGGGCGCGAGGGTCGCATGACGAGATCCGCACGGCACAGATTTGACGACCAACGAAAGATCGCCTCAAATGCTCCGACATCTGACTGTGCCTTGAGGCCGCTGTGGGGGCTGCGCCGTGACTGACCAAACCATCCTGCGGGTCGCCTGGCTCTATTACATGGAGAACCTGACCCAGGCCGAGATCGGCGAGCGGCTGGGGCTGACCCGCGCCCGCGTCAATCGCATGCTGTCGGATGCCCGGCAGACCGGTATCGTCAACATCCGCCTCAACTCCGCCTTTGCGAGCTGCACGGAGCTGGAGCATCGCTTGCGCCGGGAATGCGGTCTCGAGGACGCGGTCGTCATCCCGAGCCCGGAGAATCCCGAGCAGGTCGGCAGCCTGATCGGGATGGCGGCGGGCGCGTATTTATCGAAATTCCTCGAACAGAAGCGGCCGCGCATCATCGGTATCGGCTGGGGCGCGACCTTGCGTGAGACCATCCGTTACGTCACGCCGGCGGACTATCCCGAACTCTCCATCGTCTCCATGATGGGGGGCCTGTCGCGTGGACTCGAGCTCAACACCTTCGAGATTGCGGGTGAGCTAGCGCACCGGCTGCACGCCCAGTGCAGCTATCTGGCCGCCCCGATCTTTGTCAGCAGCCGGCGCTCGCGCGACACCTTCCTGGCCCAGGAGGTCTATCAGGAGGTGCTGAACAGCGTTGAGAAGATCGATCTAGCGCTGTTGAGCATGGGAGATCTGACGCCGCGCTCGCTGCTGATGCGGCATGGGCTGCCGCCGGACGTTCGTGCCGAGCATCTGCGGGCGGCAGGCGCCGTCGGCGACGTCCTGGCGCAGTTTCTCGACAAGACCGGCCGGCCCATAGATCACGGCATCAACAGCCGCGCCATTGCGCTGCCGCTCGAGAAGCTGGCGCGCGTGCCGACGTCAATGCTGATCGCCGGGGGGCTCAACAAGGCGCCGATCATCGCCGCGGTGCTGCGCGGCCGGATCGGCAAGGTGCTGGTGACGGACGAGAACACCGCCGTCGCCGCGCTGAAACTGATCGACAAGCAAAAATAGCCGCATTCTCGCAACGGAGAGGAGCTCCGGCGCCTTCGGCACCGAGTGCGCGATAGCCCACGCGCGTGCCGAAAGGCGTGCAAAAGCATTTGTCACCTCGATGTTACATATGTAATATAGGAGAGACAATTGCTCAGAAGGATGGCGTCGACATGCGCGCTGCGGTGCTCCAGGACATTCGTGACATCCGCGTCCTCGATATCCCCGAGCCGAAGCCGCTCGCGGAGGACGAGCTCATCATCCGCGTCAAGGCTGTCGGCGTTTGCGGCAGCGATTTGCATTCCTATCTCGAGGGCGGAACAACTGGCCCGACCCAAGTCAGGCCGTTCGTCCTGGGCCATGAGTTCTCGGGTGTCCTCACGCCGGACTCGGCGCGAAAAGCGGGGTTCTCGGCCGACGCGTTGGTGGCGGTCGATCCTTCCATTCCCTGCGGCCATTGCGAATGGTGTCACCGCGGTCACACCAATCTCTGCCCCAATGTGAAATTCCTGGGTTACGCGCCCCACAACGGGGCCATGGCCGAATTCGTCTGCGTGCCGAAATCCGCCGTGCATGTGGTGCCTGACAGCATCGATCCCGCCGGCGCGGCGATCCTGGAGACGCTCGGTGTCGCGATCCATGCCATGGATCTGGCGCGACCGCGGCTTCAGGAGACCGTGGCGGTGCTCGGCTGCGGGCCGGTGGGACTGCTGCTGGTGCAGCTGGCGCGGCTCGCGGGTAGCGGCAAGATCATCGCGATCGACCCTGTCGAGCAGCGCACGGCACTGGCGTGCGACCTCGGTGCGGATGTTGCCTGCCGCAGCTTCGCCGAGGTCGGTGAAGCCACCGAAGGCCGCGGCGTCGATCTCGTCATCGAAGCGACCGACTCCTCGCACGGCTTCGAGCATGCCGCACGCTGTGCGCGCATCGGCGGCCGGGTCGTTCTGGTCGGCATTCCCGAGAACAACCAGTATGTCCTCAGCGGCGCGGAGTCACGCCGGAAGGGGTTGTCGATCAAGTTTTCACGCCGCATGCCTGAGGTCTATCCGCGCGCCATCGCCCTCGCGCAGTCTGGGCAGGTCAAGCTCGCGCCGCTGGCGACCCATAGCTTCTCGCTCGACCAGACGCCTGCCGCGTTCGAGCAGCAGGTCGCGCGGCGCGACGGAATCATCAAGGCGATCATCTGCCCGTAAGGCCATGGCGAAATCATCCAAACTGGTCGTCGCGAGAAAGGGCCGCGTCCTGATGGTGCGGCGCCGGCGCGACGGGCTCTGGATGTTTCCGGGGGGAAGACGGCGGGCAGGCGAGAGCGACAGGCGCTGCCTTCGCCGCGAGATCAAGGAGGAGTTGCCCAAGCTGAAGCTCGGGCCGTTGAAGCTCTGGAAGGAAGTGAAGGCGAAGAAGGGCGGAACCGGCCGGCGGATGAGCGATGCGATCTTCCTGGCCAAGAAGGTGTCGGGGCGCCTGAAGGTCGGCGACAAGAAGGAGATCGACCGCGCGGTTTGGCGGAAGCCGCGCGGCGCCAGATTGACCCCGACCTCGCGCTACATCCGCGACAAGCTGTTTCCGCGATAGCGTTCCGTCATTGCAGCGCCTGGCGCAGAAGCGCCAGCAACTCATCGTGGATCAATCCGTTGGAGGCGATCTTGTCGAGATCGTCGTTGCGGCACGGCCGTCCAGTCAGCGTCGTGACCTTGCCGCCGCCGGCCCACACCATCGGCATCGCGGCCGCGTGCGAGACGATGTCGGCCTTCAGCGAGACAAAGCCGTCGAGGCGGCCCGAGGCCACCATCGTCGTCTCAAAGGCGCCCGAAACGACGATACGCACGCCGCGCACCAGCTTGCCGAGCAGTTCGATGACACGCGCCGTCCGCTGGACTTCCTCGGGCGTGAAATGCGAGGTCAGGATCACGGAGATGACCGCATCCGACAGCGAACGCGTCGAGGAGACGCGGGCCGGCACGCCGTCGATCGTCGCGCCTTCCCCGGCGAGGTAGCGCGCCCTCAATCCAATCTTCGGCGCGTCGATCAGGCCAAGTTTCGTCTCGCCGCCGACCTCGTAGGCGACCGTGACGGAAAACCACGGCAGCCCGCGCGCGTAGTTGATCGTCCCGTCGAGCGGATCGATGATCCAGCGCGCGGCGTGATCTCCCGGGCTTGCGCCGCTCTCCTCGGCCAGGATGCCGGCATCCGGCGTCAGGGCCTTCAGGCCGGCGACGACGATCGCCTCGGAGGCGAGGTCCGCCTCGGTGACGATGTCGAGCCCTTCCTTGCGCTCGGTGTGCAGGGGCGAGAATTGCATCGCGACCAGCCTGGCTGCGGCCTCGTCGACGACCGTGTCCGCGCGGGCCAGCAGGGTCGAAAGGCCGTCACCTCGATCCGTCCTGGGCTGGCGATCGGATACGAATTCGAGCGAGCACCCGTAGTTTCCGATCGGGACCACGTGGCTGCTGACGCCCATGTCCGGCTGCCAGCAATGCAAGGCAAATCCGGGCGGCTCCATGATGAAGCGGTTGGCGTGCCCGGGTCGCAGGTCGAGCGCCACCTGATGTGCCGTGCCGGGGGCGACATAGCCCACGGTGCCCGCATAGCGCGTCGTGATCGAGCGATGGTAGTGGCCGCACAGCACGCGTTCGATTTCGGGATGGTCCTTGATGATTGCGTCGAGCGGATCGGCCCCGATGAGGCGCAGCTCGTCCATCCCGTCGGCTCCGACCAGGAACGGTGGGTGATGAATGATCACGAGCGTCGGCTTGCCGCCGCCGGCCGCCAGTGCGTCGCGCAACCATTGCTGTCGCGTCGCGCAGAAGGTCCCGTGGCCTTGTCCGGCTTCGACGCTGTCGAGGAACACCAGCCGCAGCGGGAAATCGTCCACGACGAAGTTGATGAAGCCATCGGGCGGCAGATAATGGTGGCGTGGCCGGAGCGAGCGGAGGAGCTGTTCGCGGTTATCGTGGTTGCCGGGAATGACGAACACCGGCATCGGCAGCCTGGCGAAGCCGGCGTCGACGATCCCGTATTCCTCCGCGAGCCCGCCATCCGTAAGGTCGCCGCTGACTACGATACAATTAGGCCGCGGGTCCAGCATCAGAACCGCGTCGATGGCGTCTTGAAACATCGCGTTGGTATCGACGTGGCCGTAAGCGAGCTTGCCGCGCGATCGCACATGGAGATCGCTCAGCTGGGCAATGATGAACACGTAATTCCGTCTCCTGAAGCGTTGCGGCCGGCACGTGGCCGTTGCCGCAATGGATGATCCAGTACTTAAGAGCTCTTCATCAACGCGTTGCTTTCCTTGACCATGCGATCGAGCCCGGCCTCGGGGGTGGTCTCGCCGCGCATCACGGCGTGGATGATCTCGCGCTGCGTGCGCCATATCTTCACGGACTGTCCGCCGGGGTAACCCTGCCAAGGCTTCGCGCGCTCGATCTGCTGCGAAACGGTGCGGAAGTTCGGGTTCTTATCGTAGAACGGGGCCAGGAATTCGGGCCCCGAGGCGCGCAGATTGGTCGGCATGTAGCCCGTGGTCTCGACCACGATCTTCTGCGCTTCAGGTCCGCTCACGAACTTCAGGAACTCCCAGGCGGCCCGCTGCTTTGCGGCGTCCTTTGCCGTGATGATCGCCGCGTTGCCGCCGGTCGGCAGTCCGCCCTTCTGCTTGTCGTCGATCGGGAACGTGCCGGTACGCAATGTGAACTTGTCGCCGATCAGGTCGGTGACCTGGCGCAGCCGGGCCGGCGTGTCCGCGAAGACGCCGATCTTCCCGGCGATGAACTGCTGGCGCGAGGAATCCCAATCGATCAATGGCATCTTGGCGTCAGCGACGAATCTGCGGCAATGGCTGAGCGCCTTGAGCCCGGCCTCGTTGCCGAAGCCGGCAGCGGTTTCCGATGCGTCGAGCATCTGGCCGCCGCCCTGCAGGATCAGGGAGCGGAACAGCCAGTCGTCCGGCCAATCGTGGATGTTGTAGGCGATGCCGGCGACATCGGTGCCCTTGGTCTTGATGTTGGCCGCGAGGTCGATCATGCCGGGCCAATTGTCGGGCATCTTGTCGGGATCGCCTCCGGCCGCTTTCACGAGCTGCGTGTTGAAATAGATGACCGGCAGGGATGCATTGAACGCGAGACCATAGATCTTGCCGTCGACCGCGCCGAGCGCCAGGATTCCGTCGGAGTAGTTGGCCTTGCGCCAGGCGGCATCCTCCTTCTGCAGCAAGGGCGCGACTTCCGTGATCTGGTTGCGTTTCACCAGTGTGCGCACGAGCTCCGCGAGCAGATGGTAACCCGAATAGTAGACGTCGGGGAGCTGGTTGGTGACGGCCTGCCGCAGCATGGTTTGATGACCTTCGTCATAGCTCGCCGCCGGGGCCCGGAACTGGATCTTGATGCCCGATTGCTGCTTCATGAATTCCTGGGCGATCGGCTCGTGGAATTTCGCGAAGGCGGGGAAGGCATAGAGGACGTCCAGCGTCACTTCCTGCGCCTGTGCGGAGCGCGACAGAAACGGGCTTGAAAGCGCGGTGCTCCCGACGGCGGCGGCGCTCTTCAGGAGGTCTCGGCGATGCAGCATGACAGTGTCTCCCCTGGCAGTGGTTGACGTCACTTGATTCCGGTCATCGTGATGCCGGCGATGAAATGCCGCCGCGCGATCAGGAACGCGATCACCAGCGGCGCGGTGATGATGGTGGCACCGGCGGCCAGCGCGCCGTAATTCGAGCCCAGCTCGGAATCGGCGAAATACATCATGCCGAGCGGCGGTGTTGCGAGCTTGGTGTCGGAGACGACGATGAGCGGCCAATAGAGGTCGTTCCAGTGCGCCACGACCGAGAAGATCGAGAACGCCGCAATGGCAGGCCAGGCGCTCGGCACGACGATGCGCCAGACGATTTCGAATTCGCCGACGCCATCGAGCCGCGCGGCTTGGATGATCTCGTCCGGATAGGATTTGAAGAACTGCCGGAACAGGAAGATCGCGAAGACCGACAGGAAGAACGGCATCATCATCGAGAGGTAGGTGTTGAGAATGCCGAGCTCGGCGAACGCGATGTAGAGCGGGAGCGAGGGCGCCTGGACCGGAATGCAGAGTCCGAGCAGGACAAGCGAAAACAGGATCGGCCGTCCCGGAAACTTCAGCTTGGCGAGCGCATAGGCGCAGGGAATTGCGACCAGCAGCTGGACGATGAGGATTCCGCCGCAGACGATGAGACCGTTGAGCAGAAAACGCAGCAGTGGTGCGGTGCTCAGGGCAGATTCGAAGTTCTGCCATCCGTAGAATTGGCGCGGCCAGAGCCGGAACGTCGCCTCGAAGATCTCACCCGGCGGCTTGATCGCGCTCGTCAGCATGAAGACGAACGGCAGCAGCATGAAGACTGCGCCGCCGATCAGCACCGCGTGGACGAGCGCAAGCGACACGAGGCGCCGCATGCGGATCGCCACCGGTGTCGGCGGGCGAGTGATCGTGGCCGAGTTGCGCATCAATAGTGCACCCGTCGATCGAGGATGAAGGTTTGCAACACCGAGAACACCAGCGTGAACGCCAGGAAGACGAGTGTGAGCGTCGCCGCATAGCTCATGTGAAAGTACTGAAATCCCTCCAGATAGATGGCATACAGCAGCACCTCGGATGCGCCTCCGGGGCCACCCCGCGTCATTACCGCAACCGTGTCGAAGATCTTGAAGGCGGTGATGAAGGTGGTCACGGTCACGAACATCGTCGTCGGACCAAGCATCGGCCACGTCACTTTCAGGAAGCGGTCAATGGGATGGCTCGCGCCATCGATGTCGACGGCCTCGTAGAGATCGCGGGGGATCGCCGAAAGGCCGGCGAGGAATAGCACCATGTTGAAGCCGACGAGCTGCCAGATGCCGATCGCGGCGAGCGTCGGGATGACGAGGCGCGGCTCGCTCAGGAAAGCCGTCTCCGCGAACCCCAGTACCTTGAGCGCCTGATTGATGAGCCCCAGGGTCGGGTGCAGCAGGAACTGCCACATCGTGGCCATTGCGATGAGCGTCGAGGTAACGGGGAGGAAATAGATCACTTCATAGAGGCTGCGCGTGCGCTTGCGCTGGTGGATCAGGATTGCGACCAGCAGCGAGATCAGGACGCCGCCGGGCACGACAATCGCCACGTAGAGCAGGGTATTGGTCACCGAGCGACGAATCACGGGATCCTGCAGCGCCGCGCCGAAGTTCTTGAAGCCGACGAACGAGAAGTCGAGCGCACCCAGCTCGTAGTTGGTAAAACTCAGGAAGGCGAGAGCAGCCAGCGGCGCCAGATTCGTCAGGACCAGCAGGATGAAGGCCGGCGCGGCAAAGCCCAAGCCCGCGAACCGCTCGACCCATCGCTGGCGGCCGGCTGGCGGCGCCGCGACGAGCGGAGTGACTTGAGCCGCGACCGTGGTCATCGGGCCTCGCTCGTGCGGCGCACATCGCGGCCGGCGGCATTGCGGCTTTCCACCTCGATGCGGCGGCCGTTGTTGTCGAAGACGTGGCAATCCCGTGGCTCGAAGGCGAGCGGGACCTCGCCCTCGGGGATCGGGATGCTGTTGTCGACCCGGCAGAGCACCGTTACTTCCGGGGAGGCCACGAGATCGAAGTGAAGGATGCTTTCCGAGCCGAGATTTTCGCGGCGCCGGAACCTGCACGTGACGGCGCACGGTCCGCCTCCGATCCGCATCGCGTCCGGACGCACGCCGACCGTCAGTTCCGGCGTCGGCGCGTTGAGAACATCGATCGGCAGCGTCCGGCCGAGCAGTTCGACGTGACCGCTGGGCCCCACATGGGCCGGAAATAGATTGATCGCCGGACTGCCAATGAACTGCGCGACCGCGGTCGTGGCGGGCCGTTCATAGACCTCGGCGGGGGTGCCGAGCTGGAGTATGTTGCCGTGATCCATCACGGCAAGGCGATCGGACATCGTCATCGCCTCGATCTGGTCGTGTGTCACGTAGATCATCGTGGCGCCGAGACGCGCGTGCAGCTCGGTCAGCTCGCCACGCATGTGCACACGCAGCTTGGCGTCGAGGTTCGACAATGGCTCGTCCATCAGGAAAGCCTGCGGGTGACGCACCATTGCGCGGCCGAGCGCGACGCGCTGCCGTTGCCCGCCCGAAAGCTGTCCGGGGCGGCGGTGAAAGAAGGATTCGATGCGAAGCTGCTCCGCGACGGCCCGCACCTCACGCGCGATCTCGTCCATGATGCGCCTGCGGTGAGGCGACAGATGACGCATCAAGGGCAGGCGCTCGAACAGGTTGAGGCGCGTCATGGTGAGGGGCAGCGCGATGTTGTCGAACACCGACATGTGGGGATAGAGCGCGTAATTCTGGAACACCATGGCGATCCTGCGCTCGTGAGGCCGCATATGGTCGACCGAAGTCCCGCCGATCGACACCGAGCCGCGGTCCTGCGATTCGAGGCCGGCGATGATGCGCAGGAGCGTCGACTTGCCACAGCCGGAGGGGCCAACCAGCGTCAGAAATTCGCCGTCCGCAATATCGAGGTCGATGTCGTTGAGGACGGATGTGTCGCCGAAAGCCTTATGGATGCCGCGCAATGTGAGACCGGCCATCGCAGCTCACGCCTCAGCTTCGCGCGGCGGATAGACCTCGTGCACGACGTCGTCGATCCAGTAATCGGTAAGACCTGGCACCGGACGAATGCTCACGTCGATGTTCTCGCCGTCGATGTCGTAGACCACCGCTCCAAGCCGTGCAGCGCCGCCCATCGGCGGCGCCAGTTTCTCACCGACCAGAAAGCCGGCCGCCGGCCCCCAAATGTAGTGCGTGCCGTTCAGCCGGATTTCGTGCCACCGATGCAAATGCCCACTGGCCACGATCTCCACCCGGTAGCCTTGCAGGAGATCGAGAAGGGCGCGGCGCGGCTCCGGCTTGACCGACCAGTAACCGGTGTCGGCCTCGGTCGGTGACTCGATGAACAGCGGCCGGTGCGTGAACCAGGCAAGGCGACGCCCCGCAGCGTCGGCCATCGCGGCCTCGAGCCATTCGGTCTGCCGCGCCTCTTCGGGGCCGCCGCCGAAGATCATCGAATTGAGGCCGATCAGGCGCCAACCGTCCACATCGCGTAGCCAGCGGTCGTCGCCGAAGTGGCGGCGAAAGCGATCGAGCCGCTCGCCATTTACCGGCTGATGCGGATTGCCGACCTCGCCGACGTCATGATTTCCCGGAACCGCCACGACTGGGACGCCGAGCGAGGCCAGTTGGGTCGCGCAATATGCTGCGTCGGTTTCCTGATCGGCTGCATCGACCGTCACGTCGCCGGTATGTATGACAAGATCTGGCTTATGCTGCGCGATCCAACGCGCAAGGGGCGCCCAGTTTGCCTCGAAGTGCTGCTTGCTCGGGCTGAGATGCGTATCGGAAATCTGAATAACTCGGACCATGACGTCTCTGCTTTGGGTCGCGTGTCATGCCGTGCGTTGGCCGCGCAGCGGTCTCTCGCTCGAATCAAACGCGTTACTTCTCGCTGCGCGAGGTTGGGATAGTCATCGCAATCGCTTGACGTGAGGTTTCTGGCGCTCTCCCGTTCCTTTGACGCCGCCAAGGGGCTTGGATGTTTTCGATGATTATACATATGATCGGCAATGGAGACAAATGTAATTTCTGGGCCGGAGTCTGAGACGCGGTGTTTCCCGAGCACCACGCCTTTCTCGGCGAGCTGCCGCTGTTTCAGGCGGTCGAGCGGCTACACCGGGCTGCGCCGGACAAGAAGCTCGTGATCGAGGTAAAGCAGGCGGTAGATGCGCAAGATCAGCGGCTGAAGGCTGTGAAGGCCAACACGGTCGCTTGTGGTGCGAGCAGGAGTCGTGCTCCGAGCAATTCGAGGAACGACGGACCGGAGAAGCTCCTATTCACCGCGATCGGCACATCGGCCTGCTGCCTTCCTAAGCCGCGTGCCGAGATGACGTGCAGAGAGTTGAGCCATTAGTGGCGCTTATGCCGTGAATTGCTACTTCCAATTTTACTTCGCAGAATCCCGCCTCTAGCCTCGCGCGCAACTGATCACATCCGCGGCCGGTCAATGGCGTCCGGCGCGAGCGTTCATCGTAACCAACGAGGGTTGCCATGTCTGACGGGGCTAAGGGGACGTCCACTTCCATTCCGGCGGGATCGGAGACGAAAGCTGCGAAAAAGTTGAGCCGGCGCACCCTGTTGAAGGGGGCAGCCGCGGTTGCGGGCGCAGCCGCAGGATCGGATGCGATCCGCGGATTCCCGACCATCTGGGCGCAGGAGATCAAGGACATCGAGCTGCGCCATGTCGGCGTCTCCTATTCGGTGGTGAAAGCGATCGGCGACCAGGCCGCCAAGGATCTCGGCTTCAAGGTGACGATGCAGAACCTCGACACCTCCGCCGCCATCAACCGCTTCATAAGCCAGCCTAATACGGTCGACATCGCCGACCTCGAGGGCTGGCAGGCCAAGCTTGCCGCCAAGCGCGGGGTGATCCAGGGCATCGAGGTCAAGAAGATCAAGGAGTTCGACAACATCCTGCCGATCTTCACCAAGGGCGAGATCGACGGCCACAAGATCCCGCGCCAGGGCATCTCGCCTTATGAAGCCATGTACATCTCCAAGCCCGACTCGACCGATCTGCACGACGGCGTCACCGAGTGGGCGACCTTCCTGCCGCAGGTCTACAACGCCGACTCCATCGGCTATCGCCCCGACCTCGTCGGCTATGAAGTGACCGAGTGGAAGGACCTGATCGATCCGAAATTCAAGGGTAAGGCCGCGATCCTCGACGTGCCCGCGATCGGCATCATGGATGCCGCGCTCTGCTTCGAAAGCGCCGGGCTGATCAAGTACGGCAACAAGGGCAACATGACCAAGGAGGAGATCGACTTCACCTGCAACAAGCTGATCGAGCTGAAGAAGCAGGGCCAGTTCCGGGCGACCTGGACCACCTTCGACCAGTCGGTGCAGCTGATGGCCGCGGGCGAGGTGGTCATCCAGTCGATGTGGTCGCCGGCGGTCGCAGCTGTCCGCGTCAAGGAGATTCCCTGCGTCTATGCGCCGGTCAACGTCAAGAACGGCAAGGAGGGCTATCGCGGCTGGTGCAACGGCATGGGCCTGATGAAGCATCTCTCCGGCAAAAAGTTAGATGCCGCCTACGAATATCTCAACTGGTACCTCTCGGGCTGGCAGGGGGGCTTCGTCGGCCGCTACGGCTATTACAGCCCGGTGCCGTCGACGGCGAAGAAATTCCTGACCGCTGCCGAATGGGATTTCTGGTACGACGGTAAGCCGGCGCCGGAGGTCATCAATGATCCCTACGGTGTGCCGATGGAGAAGGCCGGCACCAAGCGTGACGGCGGCTCGTTCCTCGATCGCGTCAAGAACATCTCGTGCTGGAACACGCTGATGGATGAAGCCGCCTACATGAACAAGCGCTGGAACGACTTCAAGGTGGCCTGAAACCTGCTTTCCCTGACTTAAGCGAAGCACCGGCGCGTGAACTGCGCCGGTGCGAGAAGACTTCGAGGCGTTCGCCGACATGCAGCCAAGGTCTAGTCCAGCTCAAAAGTCACCACGCGCAAATCTCGCCGGCTGGCTCTACGTGTCGCCGCTGGTGCTGGTGCTCGTGCCGTTCTTCGTCGCGCCGATCCTGGTTGTGCTGGCCGCAAGCTTCTTTGCGACCGACGGCTTCGGCGGACTGACGCCGGGCTTTACGCTGGCCAGCTACGTCGAGGTGCTGCATTCGGCGCTGACGCTGAAATTGTATCTGGCGACGATCAAGTTCACGGCGCTGACCTGGATATTCACCCTGATCATCGGCTTCTTCGTCGCGTACTTCCTGGTGTTCCACGTTCGCAATCAACTCCTGGCAATCGGCCTGTTCCTGCTCTGCACGGTGCCGTTCTGGACCTCGAACATCATCCGGATGATCTCGTGGATCCCGCTGCTCGGCAAGGAAGGCCTGATCAACCAGGCGCTGCTGGGGTTGGGCGTGATCCGGCAGCCTCTCGAAGTGCTGCTGTTCTCCGACCTCGCCGTCGTTATCGCCTACGTCCATCAGCTCACGATCTTCATGATCGTGCCGATCTTCAATTCCATGGCGCGGATCGACAAGAAGCTGATCGAGGCCGCGATCGATGACGGCGCGAGCCGGTTCGACATCATGCGCCTGATCGTAGTGCCGATGTCCAAGAGCGGCATCGCGCTCGGCACCATCTTCGTGGTCTCGATCGTGATGGGTGACTTCTTCGTGGTGAAGGTGATGTCCGGCGGCGGTTCGGCCTCGGTGGTCAGCGCGTTCTACGAGGACGTCGGCGTGCTGCAATATCCGACCGCGGCGGCGAGCGCGGTGCTGCTGACCCTGGTGCTGGTTGCGATCGTCTCGCTGATCTTGCGCACCGTCGACATTCGGCAGGAGATCACGCGATGAGCGCGGTTCTCGCCGACATGCCCAAGACCGAAAAGTCCAAGACCGAAACGTCCAAGACCGTCGCGCCTGCGGCCACCAAGGCGATCGCGCCGAGCACGGGCCGCAGGCCCTGGACCTTCTACGTGCTGGCGACGCTGTTCGCTGCCTACGTCATCGCGCTCTACGGCCCGATGTTTTGCATCTACATCCTGTCTTTCCAGGACATTCGCGGCGGCCTCGTGTTCCCGATGAAGGGGCATTCGCTGCACTGGTTCGCGGACCTCGTCACCCAGGTCCGGACTGGGGACGTCAAGGGCTCGTTCGACCGCTCGATCAAGCTCGCGGTCATCGTCACCGTCATCACTGTGGTGGTCTCGTTTCTTGCCGGCCTCGGCTTCCGCAAACGCTTCGGAGGCGACAGCTTCGTCTTCTACATGATGATCGGCAGCCTGGTCGCGCCCGGCCTCGTGCTCGGTCTCGGCACGGGTCTCCTGTTCCAGGCACTCGGGCTGAATGCGAGCTGGTACACCTCGGCGCTCGGTGCGCAGCTGTCCTGGACGCTACCGTTCGGCGTGCTCGTGATGTTCGCGGTGATGTCGCGCTTCAACCATGTCTGGGAGGAGGCGGCCTACGACCTCGGCGCCAGCCGTTGGCAGTCGATTCGGCTGGTGATGATCCCGGTGCTTGCACCCGGCCTCGTCGCGGTCGCCCTGTTCGGTTTCACGCTGTCGTATGATGAGTTTGCGCGCAGCCTCCAGACCGCGGGCTCGCTAAACACGCTGCCGCTGGAAATCTGGAGCATGACGCTGAACGTCACTTCGCCCTCGCTTTATGCGCTCGGCACCGTGACTACCGTCGTCTCCTTCATCGTCATCGGCGCGAGCCTAGGCAGCATCGTGCTGATCCAGAAGAAGCGCGGCAGCAGTGCAAAGGGTTGAGCTGGGAAATGAAGAACGATCGCGGCGATATCGAACTGGCGGGTGTCTGCAAGAGTTTTGACGGCGCGACCTACGTGGTTGACGGCGTCAATCTTAGGATCGCGGACGGCGCCTATTGCTGCTTCATCGGCCCGTCCGGCTGCGGCAAGACCACGATCCTGCGCATGATCGCCGGTCACGATGATCCGACCGCAGGCGAGATCGTCATCGGGGGGCAGAATGTGGTCGGACTGGCGCCGGTGCAGCGCCGCACTGCGATGATGTTCCAGTCCTATGCGCTGTTCCCACATCTGACGGTGCGTGAGAACATCGCCTTTGCCTTGCGGGTGCGAGGCCAATCCAAGGCCGATCGCCTGCGCGCAGCCGATGCCATGATCGAGAAGGTACGGCTGACGCAATTCGCCGACCGCTTGCCGGCCCAGCTCTCCGGCGGCCAGCAGCAGCGCGTGGCGCTGGCGCGTGCGGCGATCACCGAGCCGCGGGTGCTGCTGCTGGACGAGCCACTGTCGGCGCTCGACGAGCAGCTCCGTGTGCAGATGCGCCAGGAACTGCGGCGGATGCAGCAGGAGCTTGGCATCACGTTCATCCACGTCACCCACACCCAGCTCGAGGCGATCGCGCTCGCCGATCTCGTCGTGGTGATGGAGCAGGGCAAGATCAAGCAGGCGGGAGCGGCGCGGGACGTCTACGCCCACCCGCACGATCGCTACGTCGCCGAGTTCATGGGCGGGCAGAACGTGCTGTCCGGCCGGGTCGAGAAGGTCAACGGCGCAAGCTTTACGCTTGCGCAGGCTGCGCCTGACGGCATCGAGGTGCCGCTTCTGGCGCGGCCCACCGTCAACGTCGGCGACAAGGTCGATATCGCCGTGCGCCGCGATGATGTTGCGCTGGTGCGGCCGGGCAGGGATCTGCCGCCCGGGTGCACCACGTCGCTGCCGAGCCGGGTGCTCGCGATCGAATATCAGGGCTACTTCGTCAAGGTGATGCTCGACACCGTACCGGACGACGAGTTCGTCGCCTATGTGCCGGAAAAGACCTTCTTTGCGGACCCCTTCACAGTCGGCGATGTCGTGATGGCCACATGGGCCGCCGGCAGCGCCTTGCCTCTCGCCTAAAGACCAATCGCGCACAGGAGTATGACCGTGCAGATATCCTTCACACTCAACGGCCGGCCAACCACCGTGGACGTCGAACCGGCGACGCTCGTCGCCGGGCTGCTGCGCGAGCAGCTCCATCTCACGGGCACCCATATCGGCTGCGACACCAGCCAGTGCGGCGCCTGCGTAGTGCATCTCGACGGTTTGCCGGTGAAGAGCTGCACGCTGCTGGCTCCGGCGCTTGATTGCGCGACGCTGCTCACCATTGAAGGTCTGCAAGGTGCGCCGGGCTCGAACCAAATGCATCCCATGCAGGAGGCCTTTCGTGAGCATCACGGGCTGCAATGCGGGTTCTGCACACCCGGCATGTTGATGACCGCGGTCGCGCTCGCCGCGGAGAAGTCTGACCTGACAGAGGCCGATGTCCGCCATGGCCTCGAAGGCAACATCTGCCGCTGCACCGGCTACCAGAACATCGTCGTTTCGGTGCTGGCTGGCGCTGCCGCCATGAACGCCGCCAAGGGAGAGTGACCATGGGCAATGTCATCGGCATCGGCGCCGCGCCGAAGCGCAAAGAGGACCAGCGCTTCCTCACCGGCCGCGGCAATTACGTCTCCGACATCAAGCGTCCGGGCATGACGGCCGGCGTATTCGTGCGCTCTCCGCATGGCCATGCGCTGCTGCGCGGCATCGACAAGAGTGCGGCGCTGGCATCATCAGGCGTGATTGCCGTGTTGACTGGCGACGACGTCAAGGCCGATGGCCTGGGATCACTGCCTTGCGGCTGGGGTATCTCGGATGCGCAGGGCGTGCCGATGAAGGAGCCGCCGTTTCCGATGCTGGCGCAGGGCAAGGTGCGCTTCGTTGGTGACATGGTGGCCTTCGTCGTGGCGGAGACGCCGGAGCAGGCAAATGCTGCAGCCGAATTGCTCGCGATCGACTACGAAGTGCTGTCTTCAGTCGTCGGCGTGCTCGAAGCCGTCCGGCCCGGCGCGCCGCAATTGTTCGACGACGTCCCGAACAACATCTGTTGCGACTGGGAGCTCGGTGACAAGGCCGCCGTCGAGACCGCGTTCCGGAAAGCTGCGCATGTCGCAAAGCTGAGCCTCGTCAACAACCGCCTGATCGGCAATCCGATGGAGCCGCGTGCGGCGATCGCGGAATACGAGCCAGGCACGGACCGATTCACGCTGTGGACCACGAGCCAATTCCCGCATGTCGTACGCTTCCTGATGGGGGCGCTGGTGCTGAACATCCCGCAGCACAAGCTGCGGGTGGTTGCGCCCGATGTCGGCGGCGGATTCGGCGTCAAGCAGTTCCACTATGGCGAGGAGGCCGTCATCACCTGGGCCGCCAAGCGCGTGAAGCGGCCGGTGAAATGGGTCGCGAGCCGCTCGGAAGGTTACGTCTCCGATCGTCACGGCCGCGATCACGTCACCGAGGCCGAGCTGGCGCTCGACGAGACCGGAAAATTCCTGGCCTTCCGCGTCAACACGCTCGCCAATATGGGCGGCTATCTCTCGACCTTCGGGCCGAACATCCCGACCAATCTCTATGGGCCGCTGCTCGGCGGCGTCTACACGACGCCTGCGATCTACTGCAACGTGAAGGTGGTCTTCACCAATACGGTGCCGGTGGATGCCTATCGCGGCGCTGGCCGTCCCGAGGCGACCTTCGTCCTGGAGCGCATCGTCGATGTCGCCGCCAGCGAGATGGGGATCGACCGCGTCGAGATCCGCCGCCGCAACATGATCCCGAAGGAGGCCTATCCGTACCAGACGCCGGTGCTGGTGCAGTACGATTCCGGCGATCCCATGGGCTGTCTCGACGGCGCCCTCGTCGCGGCCGACGTCAAGAATTTCGGCATCCGCAAGGCGGCGTCTGCCAGCAAGGGCAAATTCCGCGGGCTCGGTTATTCCACCTACGTCGAGGCCTGCGGCCTTGCGCCGTCGCGCTTCGCCGGGAGATTGGGCGCGCGCGGCGGTCTGTACGAAAGCGCCACGGTGCGCGTGCATCCGACCGGCCAGGTGACGGTCATGATCGGAACCCACAATCACGGCCAGGGCCACGAGACGACGTTTGCCCAGATCGTCTCGGACAAGCTTGGGGTCGCCTTCGAGAATGTCGACATCGTGTTCGGCGATACCGACCGCGTGCAGTTCGGCATGGGCACCTATGGCTCGCGCTCCCTGGTGGTCGGCGGTGCGGCGCTGTCGAAGGCGACGGACAAGGTCATCGCCAAGGGCAAGAAGATCGCGGCCCATCTGCTCGAAGCGGCTGAGGTCGATATTCAGTTCGAGAGCGGCAAATTTTCGGTTGCGGGCACGGATCGCGCCAAGACGTTCGAGGAGATCGCGGGCGCTGCCTACGTGCCACACGATTATCCGCTTGAGGTGCTGGAGCCGGGGCTTGAGGAGCAGGCCTATTACGACCCCGTCAACTTCACCTATCCCGGCGGCTGCCACATCGCTGAAGTCGAGGTCGATCCCGAGACGGGCACGGTGACGCTGGTCAACTACACCGCGGTGGACGACGTCGGCACGGTCATCAACCCGATGATCGTGGAGGGCCAGCTGCATGGCGGCATCGTGCAGGGCGTCGGCCAGGCGCTGTTCGAGAGCGCGGTCTATGACGAAGGCTCGGGCCAGCTTCTGTCGGGCTCGCTGATGGATTACTGCATGCCGCGCGCCGACCATCTGCCGATGATGAAAGTGGCAACCCATTCCACGCTCTGCACGCATACGCCGATGGGTGTGAAGGGCTGCGGCGAGGTCGGCACCATCGGCTCGCCCGCCGCCGTCATCAACGCGGTGGTCGATGCGCTGTCGCACCTGGGCGTCACCCATGTCGACATGCCGGCGACGCCGAACCGGATCTGGCGCCTGTTGCAGAATGCGTCGCTGCCGGTCGCCGCGGAATAGGGAGGACAACAATGAAACCATTTGCCTATCACCAGCCTCACCAGATTCCAGATGCGGCTAAGCTTCTGACCTCGATCGAGGACAGCAAGCTTGTTGCGGGCGGCATGACGCTGATCCCGACGCTGAAGCAGCGACTGGCCAATCCGCCGGCGCTGGTCGATCTTTCGAAGCTCGGAAATCTCAAGGGCATCGCTGACGACGGTGCCATTGTCACGATCGGCGCGATGACGCCGCATGCGGTGGTCGCAGCTTCAAAGTTGGTGCAGGAGAAAATTCCCGGGCTCGCGGCGCTGGCTTCGATGATCGGCGATCCCGCCGTGCGCAGCCGCGGCACCATCGGTGGCTCCGTCGCCAACAACGATCCTGCTGCGGATTATCCCGCCGGCGTGCTCGGTCTCGGTGCCACCATCGTAACCAGCACGCGCGAGATCGCCGCCGACAGGTTCTTCCTCGGTCTGTTCGAAACCGCGCTTGAACCCGGCGAGATCATTACGGCGATCCGTTTTCCCGTGCCGCTGAAAGCGGGCTACGCAAAGTTCAAAGCGCCGGCGTCGCGCTATGCGCTGGTCGGCGTGTTCGTCGCGAAATTTGCCGACGGCTTCCGCGTCGCCGTAACGGGCGCGGGTCCCGGCGTGTTCCGCGTGCCGCCGATGGAGGCGGCGCTGTCGGGCAACTTTGATCCGTCCGCGATCGCGGCGATCAAGATCGACACCGACGGTCTCACCTCCGATATCCATGCGGAAGCCGATTACCGCGCGCATCTCGTCACGGTCATGGCCAAGCGCGCCGTCGACGCGGCGCTCAACTAGCTCCTTAGGGTTGATGATGACTGATGGTTCCGGCCGAACGGCCTTTCCGCCGGCGCCGACTGGCCTTGGCGCGCTTTCTGCAACCGAGATCATGGCCGGTTACCGGCGCAAGGCGTTCACCCCGCGCGATGTCATTGACGACACCATCGCCGCGCTGGAGGCGGCGGACGAGACCTGCAACGCGGTGGTGACGCCGATGTACGAGCAGGCGAGGGCGGAGGCCGACCGTCTCACCAGGGAAATGCGGGCGGGCGAAGCGAAGGGACCGCTCGCCGGTGTGCCCGTCACGATCAAGGACCTCGTCTTCGTCGCGGGCGTGCCGGCCTATGCAGGTTCGCCGATGAACGAGGGCTTCGTGCCTGAGGCCGACGCTGCCGTGGTCTCGGCCCTGAAGGCATCCGGCGCGATCATCACCTGCAAGACCACGACCTGCGAGTCAGGCTACAAGCTGACAGCCGACAGCCCCGTCACCGGCATCACGCGCAATCCCTGGAACCCTGGTCGCACCAGCGGCGGGTCGAGCGGCGGCGCCGCGGCGAGCGTCGCTGCCGGCTGCGGCCCGATCGCGATCGGCACCGACGGCGTCGGCTCGATCCGGGTGCCATCCTCCTTCTGCGGCGTGTTCGGCCTGAAGCCGACCTTTGGTCTCGTACCGCGCTCGCCCGGCTTCTCGCCGCCATCCTGGGCCTCGCTCGCCCATACCGGCCCGATCACGCGCACGGTCGCGGATGCTGCGCTGACGCTGGAGATCATAGCCGGCTACGACGTGCGTGATGCCGCGAGCCTTCCCGCGTCCGCACGCCGCTTCAATACGGATGCTGGGTGCCTGGACGGCATTCGTATCGGAGCCAGCGCCGATCTCGGCTACGCCGCCGTCAGCCCGGACGTGTGCGCAGCATTTGGCAAGGCGCTTGCCATTCTCGATTCCTGCGGTGCGCAGGTCACCATGGACGGGCCTGGTCTCGATCCCGGCATTTTGGAGCACACGCTGAAGCCGATCGCCTTTACCGAACAGGCGGCGGCGGTTGCGAGCAAGTCCGCAACCGATCTTGCAAGCTCGGAGGCCGACTATCGCAATGTCGTCAGCGCCGGCCGGCGCTACAGCGGCACGGATTACATCGAAGCGAGTTACCGCCGCGGCCAGACGCGCAGTGCCTTCGTCAAATTGTTCGAACGCGTCGATGTGCTGGTGACGCCGACGGTCGCGGTCACTGCGTTCGAAGCTGGCCGGATCGGAGTCGACACCATCGATGGCCGCAAGGTCGATCCGCATCTCGGCTGGTCGCCGTTTACCTGGCCGGTCAATCTCGCCGGTCTTCCGGCGGCAACACTGCCTTGCGGCTTCGATCGTGACGGGATGCCGATCGGTCTTCAGATTGTCGCGCCCTGGCTCGACGAGCCCACGATCTTCCGCATCGCCGCGGCGTTCGAGCAGGCGCAGCCCTGGGCGAAATTCTGGCCACAGCTGGCGCTACGCCAGGCGGGTGGGGAGCGCGCCAAGGGGTGAAGCGGTCATGATACGATTGGTGTTTTGCCCGACGTGTCAGATCGCGCAGGCACGGTCCGGAATCGTGGGCTCGGTGCTCCGTAAAGTGACGCGCGAAAAACCCTTTGCAAACAAAGGCCGTTCTACTGTGCATGGGGTTGTTTTCGCGTTTTTGTGGGCCTAGCCCAGCTCGATCGGCGGGCCGCGGCCGCTGAGCTCTTCGTCGAGGCGCAGATAATGCGCGAGATAGTCGTGCAGCGCGGTCGCGGCCTTCGAGGTGGCGCCGCTCGATTTGTAGAGCAACAGCTCGATCTTCGGCAGTGGCGGCAGGCCTTCGTTCGGTCCGATCTCGCGCATCGCCGGCACCAGCGCGCTGCGGCCGAGCACGGTGACGGCCATGCCGGCGAAAGCCGCGGCCTGGAGACCTCCGACGCTTTCACTGACGCAGGCGATGCGCCAGCGCAGATTGGCACGCTCCAGCGTGTCGATAGCGTAGTCGCGATAGATGTTTCCGGGGGGCAGCAGCGCCAGCGGAATCGGACGCTCCTGGTGCGCGACCGATTGATCACCGGTCATCCAGACCAGTTGCTCGCGCCGCACCACCTGGCCGCCGGTGAAATCGTTCATGCGGGTGACGAGCGCGATGTCGACGTCGCCGCGCTTGACGAGGCCGACCAGTGGCGTCGACAGCGCGCAATTGAGCTCGACCTGCACGCGCGGAAAGGATTTTCGGAACACGCTGAGGATCTGCGGCAGCATGAAGGCGGCGTAGAGGTCGGGCGTGCCGAGCACGACCTGACCCTCGATCTCCTGCGACGCCAGTTGCGAGATCAGCTCGTCATGCAACCTTAGGATGGATTTGGCGTAGGTGAGGACGGTGGTGCCGTCATCGGTCAGCGTCAGCCGGCGGCCGGCGTGCTCGAACAATTGCTTGCCTGTCAGCTCCTCTAGCCGCTGCAGTTGCAGGGTAATCGCCGGCTGGGTGCGGCCCAGCCGTCGGGCGGTCTCGGTGATGCTGCCGGTCTCGACCACCGAGATCAGCGACCGGAGCATGCGGATGTCGAGACTGATGAGGTTCATGCGGCGTCCATGTCGCCCAGAATTTATGCAAGTTCCATGCTAGCGCGTGCTGGCCCATGCTCATAGTGACGAGCCAAGCCGGCTTCAACACGCTTGCAGCATGGCCTCGATCTGGTGTGCGGCGCCAAGCAGCGTCAGGTCCTGCCCGCGCCTCGCGATGATTTGCAGGCCGAATGGAAGTCCGCGCGGATCCGTTCCGCACGGGATCGAGATCGCCGGCAGGCGGGCATGATTGACAAAAGGAGTAAACACCGCGTGCCCCCGTGGGCTCGCGGGTTTTCCGCCGATCATGTCGGGACCAAGCTGCGTCAGTGACCAAGCGACGCAGGGGACAGTTGGGGTCAGCAGCAGGTCCACGTCGGTGAGGAAGGCCGCGAAAGCATTGGCGATCGCGGCGCTCGCGACCAGAGCTCCAGCAACCTCGGCACCCGACCAGGAAAGGCCGCGTTCGATCTGCTTGGCGACATCAGGATCAAAGATGGCCGGGTCCTTGCGGAACGCGTCCCCATAGAGCGCAGCGAGACCGGCATGTTGGAGTGGCATGATGGCGTCTTCGGTCGCGCCCGTCGGCCAGACGGGATCGCGTCGAGTGATGCGCAAGCCTGCCGCGGAGAGGCGGTCGACAGTGGAGGCGAGGGCATTCTCGACGATGTCGTCGACCGCGACGTCTAAGCCAAGTCGCGGTGAGAATGCCATGCGCACGCCGCCTATGTCTTCCGCCTGCCGTGCAACGAGGGCGGAATCCGGGTCGCGCGGATCGGCGCCGGCCATGGACTCGAACGCCAATGCGATATCGGCCACATCAGATGCGATCGGTGCAATGACGGAAAGACCGAAGAACGGCTCGGCGAAACCGGGCCCATATGGAATCGCGCCGTAGGACGGCTTGAAGCCGGCGACGCCGACATGGGCCGGCGGCCTGCGGCTGGAGCCGCCGGCATCGGTACCGATCGCGAGCGGCACGAGGCCGGCTGCGACCGCAGCGGCGGGACCGCCGGACGAGCCGCCCGGTGTCAACGCGGGATCGAGCGGATGGCGCGTGGGTCCGTAGAGCTGTGAGGTCGTGACGCCCTTGCAGGCGAATTCCGACGTCGCGCCGATGCCGACGATGACAGCACCGGCCTTGCGCAGTCGCTCGATCGCAACCGCATCTTGCGGCGCGACGAAATCGGCGAACAGGCGCGAGCCCTGCGTCACGCGCCAGCCACTGGCCCAGATGTTGTCCTTGACGACGATGGGCACGCCGGCGAGCGACATCGTCTCGCCGGCGCGCAGGCGATCGTCGACCCTCGCAGCATCGGCAAGCGTCCGCGCGGGATCGATCGTCACCACCGCGTTGAGCGCCTTGGCGGCCTCGATGCGCGCGAGCGCGGCTTCGGCGGTCTCGACGGCGCTCGTCCGCCCGGCCGTGACGTCGGCGGCGATCCCGCGCGCGCTATTGACTGGTTTTGTCATGGCCTCCCCAGATCAACGCCAATGTGCCGCAGAGCACAAGGCAGGCCAAGGTAACGAACGCCGCGCCAAGACTGACCGTGGCGTCCAGCATTGAGATCAGTGCCGGCGCGGCCAGCAGGCCCGCATAGGATGCGGTCAGCACCGCGCCCGTGGTCTCGCCGATCCGGTCCTGTGGCGCAAGGTGGGCGATCTCGGCGATGAAGACGCCGTTCCAGCCCGACGCCGTCAGGCCGAGCAGCGCGGCCATCGCGAACTGGCCGGTGCGGCCGAGCGATGCGCCATCAAGGCCGAGCAGCGCGGCGCAGAACGCCATGCCGAGGCCGATGACGATCAGAACCACACGTGAAGCGTTGAGGCGCATGGCGACATAGCCCCAGCCGAGCCGGCCGACCAGGCCGCCGGTCTGCGCGCAGGCGAGCGCCATCCCGGCCTCGATATGACTGAGGCCGAGCTCGCGGGTGCCGAGCGTGACGAAGACGGTGTTGAGCGACAACTGCATCGCGCTGAACGGCATCGAGGCCAGCGCCAGCATCGCGATGCGCCGGTCCGCGGTGACGAGGCCCAGCCGTGCACGGAGACTGAGTTCCGGAGGAGGGGTTGCCTTGCCGGCATAGGCCGGCCGCAGCCGCTCGAACATCAGGATCGCCAACAGCGCACAGGTGCCCACCGCCGCATAGCACCAGGCGGGTCCGAGCGAGATGGCGATGGCGGGCAGAACCAGCGAGCCGCAGACGGCGCCGATCTGGTTGCCGGTCTGGCGGACCGAGAACACGAAGGCGCGCTGTTCGACCGTCACGAGCCGCGCCAGCAGCGCCGCGCTCGCCGGCGTCTCCGGCCCGAATGCAAGGCCGAGGCAGAGGCCGGCGGCAAGCAGTGCGGCCGTCGAGCCGAGCGAGGCCAGCGCCATGCTGAGGACGATCGCCGCCGCGCAGAGGCTGGCGATCCGGAGCGAGCCCAGGCGCGCGATGAAACCGCCGCCCCAGAACGAGGCGGGGATGCCGACGGCGAACACCGCGCAGGAGAACATTGAGAGCTGCCACACCTCGATCTGGGCGCGCGGCGCGACCACGCCCGGCGCGAACAGCGCGAGCGCCACCAGCGCCTGGAGCGAGGTCATCGCCCCCAGAGCCGGCGGCAGTGCGGGCGCTGGCCGAACGGCATTGTTTCCGTCTACCATGCAGCTGCACTCACGGGAGGAACATGGTGGCAGGCGGTATTTCCATTCACGCAGTCGACGTGGCGACCGGCCGGCCGGCGCAGGGCCTGCGCGTCGAGATCTGGCGGATCGATCCGGATTCGCTGTGCATCGCCGACGGACGGCTCGGCGCAAACGGCGTGCTCGATCATTCCGTCGCGCAAGGTGCAGGCGTGACGGCCGGTGAGTATGAGGTCCTGTTTCATCTCGGCGAATTCTTCGGCGACAGCGACGGCTTCCTGACCGTGGCGCCGTTCCGCTTCCGTATCAAGAACGTCCATGAACATTTTCATCTGCCGCTGAAATTCACGCGCTGGGGCTATTCGCTGTTTCGTGGGGCCTGATCAGTTGGTCAGTCGCCGCGACAGGCCGGTGATGCGCTCCATGACGGCGACCAGTGCGACGGTGGCGATGATCAGCACGCCCGACAGCGCGGCGATGGTGACATCGAGCTTGCCCTCGAGATCCTGCCACATCCGGATCGGCAGCATATCGGTTGCGGCATCGCGCAGGAACAGCGAGACCGGCACATTGTCGAACGACGACATGAAGGCGATGAAGGCGCCCGCGATGACGCCCGGCCGGATCAGCGGCAACACGATCCGCCGGAACGTGTAGAGGCGGCTCGCGCCCAGCACCGCCGAGCTTTCGAGCAGGGTCGGCTCCAACTGGGCAAGCGCGGCGACCGTGTTGCGCACGACGTAGGGCACGCAGACCACAGTGTGGCCGATCACCAGCGTCAGCGGCGACACCGGCAGGCCGACCAGTGAGAACAGCATCAAGGCCGCAAGGCCGAAGGCGAGTGCAGGGAGCACGAGCGGCGACATGAAGAGGGAATCCAGCAGCCGCGCCGACAGCGCCCGCGACCGCGAGATCGCGAGCGCAGCGGCAACGCCGAGCACGACGGAGAGGCCCGTCGCCCATGACGCGACGATCAAGCTGTTCTTGGCCGCGAAGTGCAGCTGCCACGCATTCCCGAGCTCGGCGTACCAGCGCAGCGAATAGCCCGGCGGCGGAAAGCGTAGCGAGAAGCCGCTGGTGAAGGAGACGATCAGGACCACGAGCGAGGGCGCGATGATCAGGATCAGCGCGATGATCGCGATCACGGTCATGACCAGCTCGAAGCTGAACGCCTCCAGGGTGCGCTTGCGTCCACTCATCACACGCCTCCATAGCCGCGCGACATGCGGCCGAGCGTGGTGAAGACCGAGACGACCGCGAGCACGGCCAGCAGGAAGATGATCGAGATCGCGGCCGCAAACGGCCAGTTCTGCAGCGTCGAAGCCTGCTGATAGAGATACATCGGCATGAACAGCATCTGCCCACCCCCGACCAGCGACTGGGTGATGAAAGCCGTGATCGCGGCGGCATAAGTCAACGTGCATCCGGCGATCACGCCGGGCAGCGACAGCGGCAGCACGATTTTGAAGAAGGTGCGCCAGCTTCCGGCGCCGAGCGAGCAGGATGCATCGTCGAGATTGGGGTCGATCCGGCCGAGCGCGGTGATCAGCGGCAGCGTCATCAGCGGCATCTGCACCTGCGCCAGTGCGATCACGACGCCGAACTGGGTGTAGAGCAGTTTGAGGGGCGTATCGATGATCCCAAGGGATTGCAGCGTCGCGTTGATGATGCCCTGCCGCCCCAGGATGACGATCCAGGCGAAGGTGCGCACCACCACGCTGGTCAGAAGCGGAAGCAGCACGATCAGGATGATGATGGTCTGAAGCTTGGGCCCGACCCGCTGATAGAGCCAGGCGATGGGAAAGCCGAGCACGAGACAGACGGCCGTCACCTCAGCGCCCAGCAGCAGCGTCGAGCCGAGCACGCTGAGGCTGAAGGGGTCGGTGAGGAAGTGCAGGTACTGGCCGAGCCCCCAATGCAGCCCGGCCGTGTCGTTGTGCAGGGAGAGCCAGAACAGTTGCAGCAGCGGTGCGACGAAGAACAGCAGGAAGAACAGCGCCAGCGGCGCTGCCAATCCCATGCCGTAGGAGGTGACGTCCCGCGATGCCGGTGCTGCGCCCATCGTTCAGATCTTGATCTCGCGGTTGAAGCGCTCGATCCAGGCCGAGCGTTGCTCGTTGATCTTCTTCCAGTCCTGGAACACGAACTTCTTCTTCAGCTCGGCGGTGTCCTTGGCCAGCACGCGCGCGATCTCGCCGCCCATCGTCACTTTGGAGTTGGTCGGCACGATCAGATAAGGCGGGTTCATCAGCGTGGTCTGCACCTCCGGCGTCAGCGCCGCCTCGATCAGCTTGAAGGCAAGCTCGCGGTTCGGCGAGTTCTTGACGATGTGGATCGTGGTTTTGAAGGCGATGGCGCCTTCCTTCGGCGCCACGAACTCGACCGGCACGCCGCGGGCTTTCAGGATCTGGATGGCGTTGAAATTGCCGGGCGAGATGTCGATCTGGCCCTGCTGGAACAGGGTGGCGAGCGCGCCGGGATTGGCTGCCACCGCGGCGAGATTGGGCTTCAGCTCCTCCAGCGCCTTGAAGCCGGGATCGACATTGGCTTCCGAGCCGCCGCGCATCTTGGCGATCTCGACCAGCCAGCCGGTGCCGAGCGTCGAGTTGAGGTTGGTGATGCCGACGCGGCCCTTGAACTCGGGCTTCCAGAGATCGGCCCATGAGGTCGGCGGCGTCTTGACGGCTTCCGGATTGTAGGTGAGGCCGACAACCTGGAAGAAGGGGACGGGGCCCGTCGGCTCCTGCGCCTCGGCGATCAGGTCCTTGTAATAGGCGCTCTTGTCGACCGGATAGGACTCGACCAGATCCTGGCCGATGGCGACGAGGGCAGGACCCGGATCGTGCAGCATGACGTCGATCGGCGGATTGGCCTTGGCGGCGTTAACCTTCGCGATCTGGTCGACCGAGAGCATGGGATCGAGCACCATCGCGGCATCGGCGTTGGCCTTGCGGAAGGCCGGCACGAGCACGGCCTTGTGCGCTTCCTCCCAGCTTCCGGTGAAGGTCGCAAACACCAGCGGGCGGGCCTGGGCGAAGCTCAGTCCGGGAAACGCCTTCATGGCCCCGAGCGTGAGGGCGGTCGTCATCAGGCTGCGGCGATTGAGGATCATGTCGAACTCCGTGTGGACTGGATCAAAAGCGTTTTGGACTGGACCTAAAGCGATGCAGGAAAGGCGTTGGCGAGCGATGGGGCGAGCGGTGCGAGGCGCACGGCGGCGCCGCTCTCCAATGCGCGCGTCTCGCCGATGCGCGCCTGGGAGATCTTGACGCCGGAGCCGTCGGCCGTCGTGACCTCGTGAACGACGGTGGCGCCCAGCGGCAGCGACATGCCGACCACGCCGGCAAAACCGGTTTCGTCGCCGACGAATTGCAGATGCTCGGGTCGGATGCACACGGTGACGCGGCCGCCTTCGGTGAGGGCGCCGGCCGCGGGGCGCGCGATGATCTCCGCGCCGGCATCGAGGCGTATCTTTGCAGCGGTGCGGTCCGTCGAGACCACAATTCCTGGCATGCGGTTGGTCGAGCCGACAAAAGTGTTCACGAACAGCGTCTGCGGCCGGTCGTAGACGTCGGACGGCGAGCCGAATTGCTCGAGCTTGCCGTGGCTCAGCACGGCGACGCGATCGGCCATCGACAGCGCCTCTTCCTGATCGTGCGTCACGATCAGCGTGGTGATGCCGGAGACGCGCTGCAGCCGCTTGACCTCGATCTGCATGTCGAGGCGCAGATTCTTGTCGAGCGCCGCAAAGGGCTCATCCAGCAGCAGGATCGACGGCTTGATCGCGAGCGCGCGGGCGAGCGCGACGCGCTGCTGCTGGCCGCCGGAGAGCTGCCGAGGCAGCCGCTCGTCCATCGCGGGCAATTGCACCAGCTCCAACAGGCGCTGCGCCTCGCGCTGGCGCGTCGCCTTGTCGATGCCGCGGGCGGCGAGGCCGTAGGCGACGTTCTCGCTGATCGAAAGATGCGGGAACAACGCGTAGTTCTGGAACACGATGCCGACGGCGCGGCGGTTCGGCGGCAGCGCATCGACGATGTCATCGCCGATGATGATGCGCCCCTGGCTCTGCGCGATGAAGCCGGCGATGATCCGCAATAGGGTGGTCTTGCCGCAGCCGGACGGGCCGAGCAGGGCGATGATCTCGCCGCCCTTGATGTCGAGATTGATGTTCTCGACCGCGAGCGCGCCACTCGGATAGCGGTGGGTGACCGCATCGACGACGAGCGAACGGCCGCCTTGCGCTTCAGCCATGATGTTGCCTCCCGTTGCCCGAAGGGAGAAAGCAAGTCTCGTGCCCGCGGCGCTCGCCTTTCGCAGCGCACTCGGGCATTGTGGTGCGATGACATCGATATGCGACCTCAGTGCCACAGCCCTCGCGCGCGCCATTGCCGGCGGTGAGCTGTCCTCGCGCGACGTCGTCGAGGCGCATCTGGCGCGGATCGTGGATCAGGATGCGCAATTGGCGGCATTCGTCACCGTCGATGCGGACGGCGCTCGCCGTGCCGCGCAAATCTGCGATGCCGCGTCCGCGCCAATCGGCCCGCTGCATGGCGTGCCGATCGCGATCAAGGATCTCACCGACACTGCGGGACTTGCAACGACTTATGGATCCGTGCTGTTCCGCGATCACGTGCCGGCCGAGGACGATCTCGTGGTGGGGCGGCTGCGTCGCGCCGGCGCCATCATTCTGGGCAAGAGCAACACGCCGGAGTTTGGCTTTGGCGCGGTCTGCACCAATAAATTGCGAGGACCGACGCGCAATCCCTTCGATCTCGCGCTGACCTCCGGCGGATCGTCCGGCGGCTCTGCCGTCGGGGTCGCTGCCGGCATGGTGCCGCTGGCGCACGGCACCGATTTCGGTGGCTCCGTGCGGACGCCCGCAAGCTTCTGCGAAGTCGCCTCGATCCGTCCGACGCCCGGCCGCATCCCGTCGCCGCGCCGCCCGCTCGGCTGGGATATGCTGGCGACCCACGGTTTTCTTGCCCGCGGCGTCGATGACCTCGCGCTCGCCCTGTCGGTCTGTGCTGGTGACGACGCGAAGGATCCGCTCTCGACCGGCGTTTACAATGACGATCGGCCGCTCGCAGGACGCCCCCGGATCGCCGTCACGCCCGATTTTGGCGTTGCGCCGGTTTCGCGCGACGTTCGTGCGCGTTTTGCTGCCGCCTGCGACGCCCTCGCCGGCGTTGCCGATCTGCTGCCGTTTTCGCCTAATTGCAGCGGCGCGATAGAGACCTTCCGCACGCTCCGCGCCGCACACATCGCCAACAGCTATGGCGAGCTGCTGCGGACGCGCCGCACCGAGCTCACACCTACCGTGATCTGGAACATCGAGGCGGGCGCAGAGCTTTCCGCCGAAGATTATCTCAACGCCGAGCGCCGCCGCACCGCGATCTACCGCAGCTTTCGCGCGCTGTTCGCGCGTGCCGATTTCCTGATCGCGCCCGCAGCCTCGGTCTTCCCCTGGCCGAACGAGATCAGTGATGTCACCGCGATCGACGGCGTAGCGCTGGAGACGCCGATCGACTATCTCGCCGTCACCTTCATGGTGTCGCTGGTCGGCTTTCCGGTCCTGACCTTGCCGGTGCGGCGAGGGGAGAATGAGCTGCCCTTCGGCATCCAAATCATCGCGCCGCCGGGCTGCGAATCCCGCCTGTTTGCTTTCGGCCGTAGCACCGAGAACGAATTGGGGTTTTCGCATCGCCGGCCGAAGCTCCCCTAGCTGTCGCGATGCTCGAGCCGGGCGGCGAGCGCCCCGGGAAGGCCGATGGTGGGCTTTGCTGCGGGCCGGCGGTACGTGCCCGCGCTCGCCTTGCGCAGGCGTAGCGCATGAAGCGCTTCGGCTTGCTTCACCGAGGCGATCACCTGATCGACGACGGGGACGGGAATTCGGTCCGCAACGCGCTCGGCAAGGCCGGAGAGGGGCGCGCCGGCAAAAATCAGCACATCGGCCTCGTCATCGACGATCGCGCGCTGGGCGAGGTCGACGAGCAGATCCTCCTTTTCGGTGCCGACCTCCGAAATCGCCTTGAACGGCGTATCGAGCATGCGAATGCCGGCGCAGCGTTCCCACAGCCCGTGGGCGCGGACGCATTCCTCGTACCAGGGGCCCAGCGCCTGCGCGAAGGTGACGATCGCGAAGCGGCGCCCGGCCATACAGGCCGTCAGCATCGCCGCTTCCGCCATGCCGACCACGGGAATGTCGAATGTCTCGCGTGCGGCGAACAGGCCGGGGTCGCCGAAGGCAGCGATGATCGCGGCATCCACCTTCATGTGCTGCTCGGCCAGCATCTCCAACGCAATGGCGCCGCCGATCTGCGCCTCGGTGCGCGTGGCGATATAGGGCACGCCGCGGGTCGCGGTGCAGGGGACCAGCTGAGTGCCGGGCGCCGCCGCGCGCTGTCCGACATCGGTCATTAATTGTGTGACCGCGGTGCTGGTGTTGGGGTTGAGCAGCAGCAGCTTCATGGTCATGCTGCCGTCAGCCTGGGTTTGGGGGCGAGAGTCTCGAGCAAAGCGGTGCCGGTCTGGCGGACGTGGGCGCCGAGCAGGCGTCCCGCGGCTTCACTGTCTCGCGCCTCGAGGGCGGCGAGGATGCCGGCGTGCTCATCCACCGAATTGCTCCAGCGCTTGTCGGCGCCCAGCGCCAGATAGCGCGCGCGTTCGGCGCGGGAGATCAGCGTCTCGTGCGCCTCGCGGAGCGGCGTGTTGCGCGCCATGCGGACGATGGTGTTGTGGATCTCGCCGTTGATGGCGAAGTAATCGTCGAGCTTGCCGTTGCGATGATGACCCTCCATGCGGGTCTGCAGCGTCCGCAGGCGGGCGAGGTCGCGTTCGGTCGCGCGCTCCGCCGCCAGCTCGGCGGCCAGCCGCTCGATGCCGGCGAGCGCTTCGAACAACTCCGAGATGCCGTCAACCGCGATGTCGGCGATGCGCGGGCTGCGGTTGGGACGAAGCTCGATCAATCCCTCCGCCGCCAGCACCTTCATCGCCTCGCGCAGCGGCGTGCGCGATACGCCCAGCTCCTTTGACAACCTGGTCTCCTGGGTCTGCGATCCCGGCGCCAGCTCGCCGCGAATGATCATCGTCCGCATCCGCGCGGCGGCGCGCTCGTGCAAGCCCATCCTCTTGAGCTTGGGCGACTTTCGCCCCTTCGGGATTTCCGACTTCTGCTGCACGCGCGCCTCATTGCTACAGTTCATCCTAGCCGTTTCCGGCTCCTTGGCTTGCCCAAAATACCGACGCATGTAGCTGAAAACAATGGCATAGCGCGCAAATTGTATGCAGCATGCAGAATCCCCGTTGCGCTGCGGCGAAGGCCGACCGATGATCTCGCGAGACGCGCGAGATCTCGCGCCTTCGAAACGGAGTTTGCGATGCGGACGAGTTTGCGACTGGGCCTTGTGATGATGGCGGCGATGTTCGGGGCTGGCGATTTTGCCTCCGCGCAAGCCCCGAAGATCAAGCTCGGCTACGCCAAATGTGCGCACTGCCTGCCGATGTCGCTGATCCCGGGCATGGCGAAAGGCGTCGAGATCGAGGCTACCGGCTTCAACTCGGGCAATGACGTGCTCACGGCCCTGGTGTCGAAGAGCATCGACGTCGCGCAGGTCACCTATCTCCACTACATCACCGCGCTTGACAAAGGTTTTGACGTTGTCGCCGTATCAGGCCAGATCAACGGCGGCTCGGAGTGTCTCTCCTCCGCGAAGCTGAACCTTCCCCCTGAGGACTGGACCACGTTCAAGGCGACCGCTCTGAAGGCGAAGAGCGACGGTCAGCCGCTGAAGGTCGCGGCGTCGCGCGGCAATGCGCAGGACATCCACATGCGGGGCGCATTCCTCAAGCAGGGCCTCGATCCCAACAAGGACGTCCAGTTCATCAACATCCCCAATCCGTCCGACCATCTCGCGGCCCTGCAGCGCGGTGAGGTCGACATGATCTGCTCGGTCGAGCCGTTCGCCTCGCAGATCCGGCTTGCGGGCGCCGGCAAGCATTTTGTGCTGCCCTATGACCAGGCCGCCGGCAATCTCACCAATCTCATCGTTACCCGCTCCGACGTGATCGCCAGCCAACGCGCCGGTGTGCAGGGCGTCGTCAGCGCCGTGGTCGAGCTCGACAACAAGTTGATTGCCGACAAGGCGCCGTGGATCGAGGTCATCAACAAGCTCACCGGTCTTGACAAGAATGTGGCGACGGAAGCGCTGAAGAACGCGTCGCCCGATCCGGCGATCCATCGGTCGCAGACGCTCGCGATCGCCGCGATGATGCGCGACCTCAAATACATCTCGAAGGACGTCTCCGCGGAAGCGGAGAAGAACATGGACTACTCGTTCCTGGCGCATGCCACCGGAAAGGCCAAGAATGACCTCGGTTATTGACGTCTCGCCCGCAAGGACGGCCTTTCGGCTGACGCGGGCGTTCCAGGGGCTCGAACGCCTCGTCGTGCCCGCGTTGCTGATCGCGGGCTGGGAGGCCTTTGCCCGCAGTGGCGTGCTGCCGCCCGCGCTGCTGCCGGCGCCGAGCGCGGTGCTGCATGCGCTCGGCGACTGGGTGTTCGGCTTCGACGAGACCACGCAGACCTATTCCGGGCACTGGCTGCGCGACGCGCTCGCCAGCGCGCTTCGCGTGTTCGGCGGCTTTGCGCTGGCGAGCCTCCTCGGCATCCTCGCCGGGGTCGCGATCGGCTGGTCGCGCCTGTTCGAGAAGACGCTGGAGCCGACCCTGCAGATGCTGCGCCCGATCCCGCCGGTGTCCTGGATTCCGCTCGCCATCATCTGGTTCGGCATCGCCGACAAGCCGGCGATCTTCCTCGTTTTCCTCGGTGCCTTCTTCCCCGTGCTAATGAACGCAATCCACGGCGTGAAGACCGTGGACCACAATCTCGTCCGTGCTGGTGCGATGATGGGCGCGAACGGGCGGCAGATGCTGACCGACATCGTGCTGCCGGCGGCGCTGCCCTCGATCTTCGCAGGCCTGCGCATCGCGGTCGGATCGGCCTGGATGCTGACGGTCACGGCCGAGATGGTCGCGGTGAAGAGCGGCCTCGGTTACGTCTTGTGGGACTCCTATTACTTTCTGCGCTACGACATCGTGCTCGCGGCGATGATCTCGATCGGGCTGCTCGGCTATCTCTCCGACCTCGGCCTCAAGGCGATCATGGCGCGCACGCTGCGCTGGCAGCAGACGACCACCGTGCAGGGCAGGGCGGGCTGATGGCGGCAATCGAGCTTCGCAACATCGTCAAGGTGTTCTCCGACAAGCGGCGCGGCCGCGACCTGCTGACGTTGGACAACATCAATCTCGACATCGAGGCCAACGATTTCGTCTGCCTGCTCGGCCCCTCCGGCTGCGGCAAGTCGACACTCCTGAACATCATCGCCGGCTTCGAGCAGGCGACCTCCGGCCGCACGCTGGTCGACGGCAAGCAGGTGGAGCGGCCCGGCTCGGACCGCGGCGTGGTGTTCCAGCAGCCGACCCTGATGCCGTGGCTGACCGCGATCGACAACATCGCCTTCCACCTCAAGCTCAAGGGCGTTGCCAAGGCCCAACGGCACGACCGCGCCATGGAATTCATCGATCTCGTCGGCCTGCGAGGCTTCGAGCACCATCATCCCTCTGAAATGTCCGGCGGCATGAACCAGCGCGTCGGCATCGCACGCGCGCTGCTCATGAACCCCAGCGTCATCCTGATGGACGAGCCGTTTGCGGCGCTGGACGCCCAGACCAAGCTCGAAATGCAGGAAGAGCTGGTCGCGATCTGGCAGAAACGGCGCTGCACCATCGTGTTCGTTACCCACAGCGTCGACGAGGCGCTGGTGCTCGGCAACAAGATCGTGGTGATGACCAGGCGGCCCGGCCGGATCCGCGAGGCCGTCAATTTCGACCTGCCGCGCCCGCGCGACATCACGAGCCCCGAATTCAACGATGCAAAGCGCCACGTCCTGTCCCTGATCCGGGAGGAGTCGACGCGCCTTGCGCAGGCGTCGTAGGGTAGCGCCATGCGCAAGCGTCTCGGCATGATCACGCCGTCCTCCAACTCGGTGCTGGAGCCTGTCACCAGTGCGATGCTGGCCGGCGTCCCTGGCGTCACGGCGCACTTCTCGCGTTTCCGCGTCACCGAGATCGCGCTCGACGCAACGGCGCTCAGCCAATTTGACGCGTCCGCGATGCTTCCCGCCGCGGACTTGCTGGCCGATGCCAAGGTCGATGCGATTGCCTGGAACGGCACCTCGGCGAGCTGGCTCGGAATCGGGCGAGATCGAAGCCTTTGTGAAGCGATCACGGCGCGCACAAGTGTGCCGGCAACGACGTCGACGCTGGCCTGCATCGAGGCCACCCGCGCGCTCGGCGCCAAACGCATTGGCCTCGTCTCGCCATATACCGACGACGTGCAGCGGCGAATCGGCGATGTCTGGGCCGAGGCGGGCGTTGCCCCGCACGCAGAGCGCCACCTCCGCTTGCGCGACAACTTTTCCTTCGGCGAGGTCGCGCCGGCGACGATCGCGGACATGATCCGCGCCGTGGCTAGTGAGGGTGCCGACGCTATCGTCATCCTATGCACCAATCTCGACGGTGCAGCCCTGGCAACCGCGCTGGAGCGGGAGCTGGACATCGCCGTGCTCGATTCGGTCGCGGTCACGCTATGGCGGACGCTCTGCCTCGCCGGCGGCGACCTCTCGGCTCTTGCGCAGTGGGGGCGGATCTTCCAGACAATGCCAGTCATCAAGTGATGGAGACATCAGTGACGCAGCTCGATCTCGCCATTCGCGGCGGCACTATCGTGACGGCCAGCGACGAGTTTCGCGCCGATATCGGAATTCGCGCCGGCCGCATCGTCAGCATCTCCGACCGCATCGAGGGCGCGGCGCGCGAGATCGATGCGAGCGGATTGCTCGCGCTGCCGGGCGGCATCGACAGCCACGTCCACATCTCGCAAGCCTCGGGCCCCGACGTGGTGATGGCCGACGATTTTGCCTCGGCGACACGCGCGGCAGCGGCCGGCGGCAACACCATGGTGCTGCCCTTCGCGCTGCAGGAGAAGGGGACCTCGCTGCGCACCTGCGTCGAGAACTATCGCAAGCTTGCCGAAGGCGAGTGCTACGTGGACACCGCCTTCCATCTCATCATCTCTGATCCGACCGCGGTCGTGCTCGGGCAGGAGCTGCCGGCCCTGGTCAAGGACGGCTACACCTCCTTCAAGGTGTTCATGACCTATGACGACCTCGTGCTCAGCGACAAGCAGCTGCTCGAGGTATTCGAGGTTGCGCGCCGCGAGGAGGCGCTGGTGATGGTTCATTGCGAGGGCTATGACGCCATTCGCTTCCTCACCAGCAAGCTCGAGCGCGAGGGCCACATTGCACCCTACTATCACAGCACTTCGCGGCCCCAGGCGGTCGAGCGCGAGGCGACACATCGCGCCATCAGCCATGCCGAGGTGATCGGCGTTCCCATCATGATCGTGCACGTCTCCGGGCGCGAGGCGATGGAGCAGGTGCGCTGGGCCCAGCAGCGCGGACTGCCGGTTCATGCCGAGACCTGCCCGCAATACATCACGCTCACGGCCGACGACATGAAGGGCCTGAACATGGACATCACGGGCGCGAAGTATGTCTGCTCGCCGCCGCCGCGCAATGCCGAGAGCCAGCAGGCGATCTGGGAAGGCATCACGACCGGCGTGTTCCAGACCTTCTCGTCCGATCATTGCCCGTTCCGCTACGATGATCCCAAGGGTAAGCTGACGCCGAACGCCCGCACCTCGTTCCGCTGGGTGCCGAACGGTATTCCTGGCGTCGAGACGCGGCTGCCGATCCTGTTCTCCGAAGGCGTCTCGAAGGGCCGCATCACCCTGCAAAGGTTCGTCGAGCTGACGGCGACCAACCACGCGAGGATCTACGGTCTCTATCCGCGCAAGGGCTCGATCGGCGTCGGCTTCGATGCCGATATCGTGCTGTGGGACCCCAAGCTGAAGAGGAAGATTCAGCAGGCCGATCTTCACCACGGCGCAGACTATACACCCTGGGAAGGCTTTGACGTCACCGGTTGGCCCGTCACCACCATTGCCCGCGGCCGGGTCGTGTACGACCAGGGCAAGATCGTCGGCGACAAGGGCGCCGGCGAGGTGCTGAGCCGTGGCAAGTCGAGCCTGATCTGATCAGGCGCAGCCTGTCGTGCCGTGTCTGTCGTACGGCGGATCATACGGAACGGGATCGAGCGGCCGAACTGTCGAAAGAGCATGCTCAACCGTGATTGCGCCGATGCGGCCCTGGATGGCACCCTTGTCCAATTTGGGTCGGCTATTCACCGTCTGTTGAAGCGCCGGATCAGCTGTGTCCAGCTCGGACCGATCTGCCTGGCCCTATGCCATGCGGGATCATTGTCGCTTTCTCTTGTCCGGACCACTTTGTTGTTGCAGTTGCACGAGACGCCCATTCAGGCGAATGATATGTGCGCGCCACGCAAATTGCTGGTTCGAGTGCGCGAGGACATCTCCATGCTGCCGGTTCGATGAAAGAATAACCAATTGAATTCGCAAGCCTATCTCTTTTCCGTGGCGCCCATGATGGATTGGAGCGAGAGTTCAAATTTTTCAATTGGTTAGATGGCTGCGTGTGCGCGGCGTGCACCGGGAGATCAAGAAAAATCTCACCACGGCCAACGTAAGCTGGCTTGTTGCGCATGCGCATGATCTGAATTTACGAGGCCAGGAGGCGGGCGATTGCTTACGGCAGTCTCGGCTGTTCGAGGCGGGATAGTCGAAAATCGTGGGTTTGACTCCCACTTTCTCCGCCAATTGCGCGATTGTGTGCGCCAAACTACGATTTCGTGCGCTTGGGGCCGCTTCGCGAGCGACTCGTCCCTCTGCTGGTCGCCCTAGCCACGGCCCGTCTCTGTAGGGTCGCGATCGGCCGTTGGCACCAGTCCCCACGGAGCTTCGCTTCATAGCTTCAGCTCAACGCGTGACCAGCTAGCCCGTACACCCACGGCTCATTTTCCTTTCGGTTCAGGAATCGCCGGCCCTTAGACATCGTCGTGACGGTGTCGGTCATCCCGAGGCGGCTCTGTTGAAGGAAGTCGGCAAACAGACCCGTCTGCTCCCGCGTATCGACGCGGACGAATTGTCTCGCGAGATCCCTGAGATGCACGGCCGTGAGATGGATCGCGTCACAATCATTGCTGGCGATGATCGGGCCGATCACATGACCGCGCCCGAATTCGCGCTTCATGGAATAACCGACGGTCTCTCCGCCGCGGCGCAGGACGGAGATTGACGCACCTTCAGAAAGCAACGCGAGCAGCTTCTGCCGGTTAGTTCCGAACGCGCGTTCGTCCAGTGCCGCGATCTCTCCGATGTTAGCCGTGGACAGCGAGCTCAACTCACCGGCCAGACCCGGCACCGGCGGGGGTGGTGAGACGATCTCTCCTTGCCACAGATGCACGGTGGCTTCCTTCGTGAACCCCAGCGACAGATACAGATGATAGGCGGCATGGGTTGAATTGAGGGTCAAATTCCGGTCGCCACACCGCTCGAAAACCTGCTCCATGAGCCAGCGGCCAGTACCTTGTGCCTGGGTTCGGGGCGATGTGATCACCAGGCCAATCGTCGCGAATTCCTGGCTATAAGGGAACCACATCGCGCTGCCGAAAACGCGGCCTATGCCGTCAACGGCGACGATGCCGTGGCCGGCGCGGCGTAGGAAATCCCAATCCTTGGGGCGATGCGGCCAGCCGACACCGATCGAAAGCGCGTGGAGCAGCTTCACATCAACGTCGTTTATGTCCTTGGCCACCAGTTCAAAGGACTTCACGCGTACCGTTCGTCCCATTCAGCTCATCCATTCCTTTGCGGGCTCAAAGGCCGCGGCCTATCCCCCGCCGACCTTCTGCTGCGTGCCGCACAAGCCCTCTTTTGCAGCAGCATAGCGCGGAAGGCCAGCAGGTTTCGCCTGTTTGGCGGGCGGTACTCGGAATGTTTCGCCGCCAGTGGAGCTCGATTCAGCAGGGAAAGCTACTGGTTGCGGCCTATCGATATCCGGCAACAGCAGGCAGGGTGACCCCAGTGAACGTTGAAGGCTTCGTAGGGCTCGCCGCCTTTCCAGCCCTCGGTGGCCGGCCAGTCCGGTCTCAACGCGCCGCATCCCGGGCGAGGACCTGAGAGGACCACGTCGATGGCGTTCCTTTTCAATTCCGATGCTGCTCGGGCGGCTATATTCCGGCAGGCCTTTGCGCGCGAGCTCCCTGATCTCGAATTCTATCATTCCAGCGAATGCTTCGAGCCGGAAAAGGTACGGTACCTGATAACCTGGAACGCGCCCGACGATCTCTCGCGTTTTCGAAATCTGGAAATGCTCTTTTCCACCGGTGCGGGGGTCGATCAATTCAAGCCGGAGACCCTACCTGGCCACGTCAAGCTCGTGCGCATGATCGAGGATGGCATCATACGCATGATGCAGGAGTACGTCGTGCTTGGGGTGCTGACACTCCATCGCGAGATGCTTGCCTATCGGGAGCAGCAGGGAAGAGGCCTATGGCAGGCTCTTGCAACGCCCCAGGCGGCCGATCGGCGCGTCGGCTTTCTGGGCCTCGGCATGTTGGCGCAAGCTGCGATTGATCGCCTCAAGCCGTTTCGATTTCCGCTTGCCGCGTGGAGCCGCAGCAACAAGACGATCGAGGGTGTCACCTGCTTCCACGGCGAAGATCAGCTTGGCAGCTTCCTGAAAGGTGCGGACATTCTCGTCTGTCTTCTGCCCTTGACGGAGCAAACAAGCGGCATCCTGAGCGCACAGCTGTTCTCTCTCGTGCCGGCGGGAGCAAGACTGCTCCATGTCGGCCGCGGCCCGCAGCTTGACCAGGGTGCACTCATCGAGGCGCTCGACAGCGGGCACCTTGCGGCCGCCATGCTTGACGTCACCGATCCCGAGCCATTGCCAGAGAACCATCCACTCTGGTCCCATCCGAAGGTGATCATCACGCCGCATATCGCGTCCGTGACGCAACCGCATACGGCAGCACAATCCGTCATAGAGAACATCCGGCGCCACCGCGCTGGACGAAATCCGATCGGCCTCGTCGATCGAGCGCTCGGTTACTAACAGGAAAGATGCCATGTCACTTCTGATTGCCATCGACACCAATCCGGATTTTGTACCGAAGAAGGCCGTGCCGGATCCGGAACGTCTCATTTCGGGCAATCCGTCCTTCAAGACCTGGGCGCAGGACGCCTCGAAGGGTGAGAAAGTGCTGACGGGCGTCTGGGAGGCAACCCCCGGCGAGACCCATTCGATCAAGGGCACCACCTTCGAGTTCTGCCACATCATCTCGGGTCTTATCGAAATCGAGGAAAAAGGTGGTGAGACGAAGACTTTCCGCGCCGGCGACAGCTTTGTGATGAAGCCGGGCTTTGTTGGCGTCTGGCGCACGATCGAGACCGTGCGGAAGATCTATGTCTGCCACTATGACTGAGCACGATGCCTGACGGCGGCCTCACTAAACGACGGCCAGAACAATCGACTTTCGAGTGCCCGTCTGACCGGACTCAACGCGGTCAGACGCTTCCTTTTCGATGAAAAATGCGGCGCGCGGTGCTGTATGGCCCAGATGAGACGGCTTGTCTCGCCAATCGCATATCCGGCAGTGTTGGCGGTTTGACCCCGAAGAGTAAGGGAACAAATACATGGTTGCATTGAAAGACAAGGATCTGTTTCGCCAGCAGGCACTGATCGGCGGCCACTGGCGCGACGCGAGTGCGAAGGCGACGGTTGATGTCATCGATCCTGCCAGCCAGCAAGTTCTTGGCACCATCCCCGATATGGGGTGCAAGGAGACCAGGGCTGCCATCCGCGCTGCGGCCGACGCGTTCAAGCATTGGAAGACCAAGGCCCATGCAGAGCGCGCCGCGCTGCTGGAGCGCTGGTATGAGCTGATGCGACACCATGAGCAGGATTTGGCTCTTCTGCTCACGCTGGAGCAGGGCAAGCCACTGGCGGAATCGCTCGGCGAAATCCGCTATGGGGCCTCCTTCGTCAAATGGTTTGCGGAAGAGGCGCGCCGGATCAACGGATCGACGATCCCGTCTCCCACCGTCGATCGCCGCATTCTGGTTTTGAAAGAGCCGGTCGGCGTCTGCGGGATCATCACGCCCTGGAATTTTCCCAACGCGATGATTACACGCAAGGTGGCGCCTGCGCTGGCCGCGGGCTGCACCGTCGTCATCAAGCCCTCTGAATTCACGCCGTTTTCGGGCCTCGCGATCGGTGTGCTGGCGGAGCGGGCAGGAATTCCACCTGGCGTGATCAACATCGTGACGGGTATGCCGGCGGAAATTGGCCAGGAACTGATGGCCAATGAGTCCGTCCGCAAGATCTCGTTCACGGGATCGACCCGCGTCGGCGCGCTGCTGATGAAAGGCGCCGCCGACAACATCAAGCGGCTCAGTCTCGAGCTCGGCGGCAACGCGCCGTTCATCGTCTTCGACGATGCCGATATCGACCGCGCCGTCGAGGGCGCAATTGCGTCGAAGTTCCGCAACGGCGGACAGACCTGCGTCTGCTGCAATCGCATTCTTGTCCAATCGGGTGTCTACGATGCCTTTGCACAGAAGCTCGCCGGCAAGGTCGCGAAAATGAAGGTCGGTGCCGGTACGGAAGATGGGGTCGCAATCGGGCCGATGATCAATGGCGCAGCGATCGAGAAGATCAAGCGGCACGTCATGGACGCTCTGGATAAAGGCGCAAAGATCATCGCTGAGAGTGAGGCGGTGCCGGAGGGCCGGCAATTTGCTCGGCCTCTCGTGCTCGGTGGCGCGACGACCGAGATGCTCCTGGCTTCGGAGGAGACCTTCGGGCCGGTCGCGCCGCTTTTCCGGTTCGAGACGGAGGACGAGGCGATAGCGATCGCAAACGGTACGCCCTTCGGTCTTGCGGCGTATTTCTACACTGAAAACCTGAAGCGTTCCTGGCGTGTTGCCGAAGCGCTGGAGTTCGGCATGGTCGGCCTGAACACCGGCCTGATCTCGACGGAGGTCGCGCCTTTCGGCGGTGTCAAACAGTCGGGCCTGGGACGCGAGGGATCTCAGCTCGGGATAGAAGAATATCTCGAGAGCAAGGCCCTTCATGTCGGCGGCCTGGATTGAGCGTCCATCGGATCTGAAACAAGAAAAGGGGGCGGTTGAACCGCCCCCTTTTCTTTGACCAGCGCAGATCTCTATTGCTGAAGTGCCGCGAGCGATCCCGAAAGAACTGCGCTCAGGCGCTTTTACGAAGAGGCTCCAGGCCGACTGCGGCAGCCAAGCCGCCGATGCCAGAGACCTCGGTGTATTCATAGAAGGGGTTCGCCGGCTCGTGACCGCGGTTCACCCATACCTTGCTCTTGATACCCAGATCGTAGGCGGTCATCAGATCGTAGCGGAACGAGGAGGAGACGTGGGTGATATCTTCCGGGCCGCAGCCCAGCTTGTCGAACATGTATTCGAAGCCTTTCATGTGCGGCTTGTAGGCGCCAGTCTCCTCGGCCGTGATGACCATGTGGAAGGGAGCGCCGAGCTTCTCCACGTTGGACATGATGAGGTTCTTCATGGAGTTCGACAAGATGACCAGCGGGATCTCTTTGGCAACCTTGGCCAGACCCGCTGGGACGTCGGGATGTGGACCCCATGTGTGGATCTCTTCATTGATGCGCTGGGCATCCTCCGGCCGAAATACGATACCGTTGCGCTTGCAAGCGCGCTCAACTGAATTATGCACGACCTCGAAGTACGGCTTCCACGCGCCAAGAACTTCGTCCAGGCGATAGGCGGCGAAATCCTTGATGAAACTAGCCATCGTCGTGGCAGAAAGTTGAGATCCGTAGACTCTCCTTGCCGCGCCGGCCATGTCGAAATTGGTCAGCGTGCCGTAACAGTCGAAGGTGATGTATTTCGGTCTAAACGTTGCCATGGCTCGATCCTTTTCGGTCCTCACGCACCGCGCTCCGGTACGACAGGGATCATAGCGGGCAGACGACCGGATAAAGCACCGCTGTCGCGGTGACCGGGAGCAGATTGTGTCGTATCGGATCGGAGCTGTGGCAGAGAGTTGTGCGAAATAGGCGCATCCGACGTGAGCGCCAATGCCTGGCGCGGGCCGATGCCGGCATAAGATGCCGCACTGGTGCCCAATCAAAGTCAAAACGCCCTCCGTCCATGTCCTGCCTGGGAGCAAGTGCTGTCTTCGGCAGCTTATGTTGGCCCAGACACGACGGCCTGCTCGCATAAACATCGCGACCGATCTGGAGGACAATATGTTGAGCAACTCGCTGATTGAACTCGATCGCGCGCATCTGATTCACCCGGTCTCATCCTATCGCAGCCATGAGGCGTCGGGTGTGCGCATGCTGAAATCAGCGAAGGGCGCGACCCTGACCGATGCCTCGGGACGTCAATTGCTCGACGGGTTCGCGGGTCTGTGGTGTGTCAATGCCGGCTACGGGCAGGACAGCATCGTCGAGGCGGCCACGAGGCAGTTGCGTGAACTTCCCTATGCGACGGGCTATTTCGGTTTGGGCTCGGACCCGGCGATCCGGCTGGCGGCCAGGTTGGCTGAATTGGCGCCTGGCGATCTGAACCATGTCTACTTCACGCTGGGTGGCTCCGATGCCATCGACAGTACGATCCGGTTCATCAGGTACTACTATCATTCCAAAGGGCGGCCGCAGAAGGACCAGTTCATTTCCGTCGAGTCTGGCTACCATGGATCGTCGACGGCAGGGGCTGGCTTGACGGCGCTGCCCGCCTTTCATGCGGGCTTTGGGGTGCCATACAACTGGCAACACAAGATCCCCTCGCACTACGCCTATCGCAACCCTGTCGGTTCCCATCCCCAGGCTATCATTGCGGCGTCGGTCGCGGCCTTGCGGGCCAAGATCGCCGAGCTCGGCGCCGAACGCGTCGCCGCCTTCTATGTCGAGCCGATACAGGGGTCAGGAGGCGTCCTCGTTCCGCCGCCGTCCTGGCTGAAGGCGATGCATGCGGTCTGCAAGGAGCACGATATTCTGTTCGTTGCCGATGAGGTCATCACCGGCTTTGGCCGTGTCGGTCCGCTCTTCGCCTGTGAAGAGGATGACGTCGTGCCGGATCTCATGACCACGGCAAAGGGGCTAACCTCTGGCTACGTGCCGATGGGGGCCGTTCTCATGTCCGACGGCGTCTACAACACGATTGCCGATGGCGCCGGCAAGGCGGCCGTCGGCCACGGCTACACCTATTCCGCTCATCCCGTCAGCGCAGCCGTTGGGCTCGCGTGCCTTGATCTCTATGAAAACGGCTTGCTGGAAAACGGCCGGAAGGCCGGGCACCGGCTGATGGAAGGTCTTCGGGCGCTTGCCGATCATCCGCTTGTCGGCGATATCAGGGGTCGCGGCATGCTGGCTGCAATCGAGCTCGTGACTGACAAGGAGCTCAAGACGCCTCTGCCGGCGGAAGCCGACGCGGTGCGCCGCATCTTCGACCGCGCGTGGGACAATGGTCTCGTGATCCGCGCCTTCGCGCAAGGCGTGCTGGGCTACGCGCCGCCGCTGTGCTGCACCGATGACGACATCGACGGCATTATTGAGCGGACAAAGACGACGCTCGACCAGACGCTCGAAGACAAGGACGTCCGCGCGGCGATGAAGGGATGATCACCGCGCTGCCGGTCGGAGATTGTTCTTAGCTATCGAAGATGCTTTCGAGCGGCAGATGGGATTTCACGATCGGGGACTTCAGCACGACGAAACTGAAATACTTGTCGATGCCGATATCCATCTCGACCAGGCGTTCCATGACCGCTTGGTATTCGCTGATCCCCGCCGTGATGAACTTCACGAGATAGTCGTACCCACCCGAAACCAGATGGCATTCGACGACCGAATCGATCTTTTCGATCGTCGTGAGAAAGCGAGCGAAATCGATCTGCCGGTGGTTCTTCAGGGTGATTTCAGCGAAGACCGTCAGAGTTTGTCCGAGCTTGGCAACATCGATCTGGGCGGAATAGCCGGTGATGAAGCCCTCCGTCTGGAGCCTCTTGACGCGCATCAGGCACGGGCTCGGCGAAAGATTTATCAGCTCTGCGAGCTCGACGTTGGAAATGCGCCCGTTCTTCTGCAGTTCGCATAAAATCCTGATGTCGATCTTATCGAGCTTCATAGCAATGCCATCAGATGGGGCCGACAACGGCGTCAGGGCTTTGAGTCTTCAGCGTCATATGCATTGTCATAGCATCAACCAGCAGCTTTTCCCAACGAGGCGGAAACTGCAATTCAGAACTCGCTGACCTTCCCCCAGGCGCTCATTTTCAGCCGTTCCGGCCTGTAGGGACGCGGGTCGACGATCGGTGCTCGACCGGTGATGATGTCGGCGATCATGTGCCCGGTGCCGGGCCCAATCCCGAAGCCGTGCCCACTGAACCCCGCCGCAAGGATGAAGCCTGGAATGGATTCAACTTCGCCGATTGCCGGAATGCCGTCCGGTGTGCTGTCGATGTAGCCGGCCCAGACGTTTGAGATGGCGAGGTGCCGCAGCTCGGAGACCAGCTTGCACGCGCGTCGATGCGTCAGCCGAATCTGCCCCATGTCGGGGCGGGGGTTGAGCGTTCGGTTCAGCTCCATCGGGGTCACCTCGTCGAGCCTCCATTTCGCCAGGGATTCGTGGCCTTGCCGCATGCCCTCGAAGGCGCCGGGGCTGAGGCTTCGCCAGCGGCGGGCGAACATGGGGAGGAATTCGCGGCCGAACCTGACCTGCTGCGGCGTCGGATCTAGTCGCGCGCGCCCGCTGATGGCCAGCGTGTATCCGCCATCGCCGCGGCGCGTGGCCGACACGAGCCCTGCGTAAAGGGCATCAGGCAGGTCGGCCGCGCCCGGGGCCAGGGCGAGAATCGAAGAGCACACGGATGCCTGCGGGAAGCGAATTCCGAGCTGGTTGCAGAACGAAGATGCCCATGCGCCTCCTGCCATGACCACCGTCTTCGTCCGGATCGTGCCCGCCTCGGTCACCACGCCGTTGACCCGGCCGGCACTGAGCTCGATGCCGCGCGCGGCGCAGAGCTGGTGCACCGTGCCGCCCGCCGCCATGATCGCACGCGCGGCGATGGGAACGGCCTTTGAAGTGTCCGCCGTCCCGTCTGTCGGCGAGAAGACGCCGCCTCTCCATTTGCGGCCCGTCGCCTTGCCGCGCTCGTTCGCTTCTTCCGCACTCAACATGTGCGTCGTGACGCCCACCGTACTGGCGAAGTCTCGCCACTTCGCCCAGCCCGCCAGCTCATTTTCGTCGTTCGACAAATACAAAAGCCCGCAGCGGCGAAAACCCGTATCTTCACCGGTCTCTCCGGCAACTCTGTCCCAGAGATCGAGGCTCTTGGTTGCAATCGGGAGCTCGCGCGCGTCGCGGTTCTGCTGACGGCACCATCCCCAGTTGCGGCTGGACTGCTCGGCGGCGATGCGGCCCTTCTCGAGCAAGGCAACCTTGAGCCCGCGCCGGGCGAGATAGTAGCTTGTGAACACGCCCACCACGCCGCCGCCGATGACGACGACGTCCGCCTCACGAGGCAGGGATGGACTGGATTCGATATGCAGGAGCGGCGCGCTCATCCGACAGGGATCTCCGGTGGTTGCGTAGCGTAACCGGGGAATTGCGGCAGGCCCCGCGGACTTTGGCCATGAGACCGAATATCCTGCGGTTTACTGCCTTTGACACAGGCTATTATTGCGAAAATACTTTGCTTGGATCGCAGCTTGCAGGCGGCGAGACTGATGCACGTGCTCCTGCGATCCGTCGCGCGCCGCCGCGGCAGGGCTGGCGGCGCAGACTGAAATGCCAAATCGGACTTCGTTTTCAGAAGTTCCTGCTGCTTCGATGCCGGCTTTCGGCGACTCCAGGGTGATTCAAATCGTCAAGATCGGCAGAACGGATCGAAGGATCGAAGTCCATAGAGGCAACCCGCATGAGCCTTGTCGAGGAGCAGATCTTGGCAGAAGCGATCAAGCTATGAGCTCGGCACCATCCATGCTTCGCTTCGATCGAACTGACCTGTTCGGTCGGCGCCGCACTGCGAAGAAGAGTTCTTGCCTCTTGCGCGGGGAGGCCTGAATCATGTCGCAGTCTCCAATGGAGGAATGGCACGTCGAACGTCAAATCGTCGACCTGTCGAAGAAGCGTGGCAAGGCAAAGAACCGAAAGCGCGGCTCGCAGCAGGATGGCCGAACGAAGCTAAAAAGGGAGGATGTTCCGATGGCCTCTGGCGAGCCGGCTGCAGCCCCCGCCGATGTCGCGCTGTCGGTGCGCGAACTGACCGTGAGCCTGCCTGAAGGAATGGAGCGGGCCCACGCCGTCGAGAACATCTCCTTCGATCTCAAACGTGGACAGATTCTCTGCATCATCGGAGAATCTGGATCGGGCAAGTCGGTCACCGCCAATGCGATCATGGGGCTTCTGCCGAAGGTGATCAGGGTCACCTCGGGGGCGATCCACCTGAATGGGACGAACATCGTAGGCCTCGCGCCAGAAAAGCTCCGCAGTCTGCGCGGCCGAGTCGTCTCGATGATCTTTCAAGATCCTCTCTCGGCGCTCAACCCGCTGATGACCGTGGGCGCGCAGATCGAGGAGGTGATGGCCGCGCACGACGTGGGCACGCCGGCCTCGCGCCGCAGCCGGGCCATAGACTTGTTGATTGAAGTGGGTCTGCCTGATCCGCAGCTCATGTATCACCAATATCCCTTCCGGCTTTCGGGCGGGCAGCGGCAGCGGGTGATGATCGCTATGGCTCTGGCTCTCGAACCAGCGATCCTGATTGCGGACGAGCCGACCACCGCACTCGACGTGACGACCCAGGCGCAGATCCTGCAATTGATCCGCGACATTCAGCGCCGCAAGGGAATGAGCGTCATGTTCATTACCCATGATTTCGGCGTCGTCGCGGAGATTGCCGACCACGTTGTGGTGATGGAGAAGGGCCATTGCGTGGAGCAGGGCAGTGCCGCGCAGGTGCTGAAGTCGCCCAGTCATCTCTATACGCGCCGCCTGATCGCAGCCGTGCCCCACCTGACCGGCAAGGACCGCGTTCCCTCGGAAGCCGGGGAGCGAGCGTCGATCCTGAAGGTCGAATGCCTGGCAAAGACTTATCGCAGCGGCAGCGCGCTTTTCCGTACGCAGCGCATCGTGCCTGCGGTCAATGGGGTCAGCTTCGACCTCACGTCGGGTCGCACGCTCGGCGTCGTCGGGGAAAGCGGTTCGGGCAAGTCGTCGCTCGGTCGGCTGTTGATCAAGCTCATGGAGTGCGACGGCGGCTCGATTCTGTTCGAAGGCCGCGACATCGCTGGGCTTTCCGAAGCCGAGTTTCGGCCGCTACGGCCGAACATCCAGATGATCTTTCAGGATCCTTTCGCATCGCTCAATCCGCGATCGACGGTCGGTCAAATTCTCACTGTCGGCCCGGTCGCGCATGGCATGCCTTATGACAAAGCTTGCGAGCGTGCGCGGGAGCTTCTGTCCCATGTCGGCCTGGATGCAGGCGCCTTTGAGCGCTATCCGCACGAGTTCTCCGGCGGGCAGCGCCAGCGCGTCGGCATCGCGCGGGCGCTGATGTTCAAGCCAAAATTGCTGATTGCCGACGAAGCGGTCTCAGCGCTCGACGTATCGATCCAGGCCCAGATCTTGAAGCTGCTCGACCAGATCCAGCGGGAGACCGGCGTCTCGATGATCTTCATCACGCATGATCTGCGCGTCGCAAGCCAAATCTGCGATGAAATCGCCGTCATGCATCGAGGACAAATCGTGGAACGCGGACCGCCGTCCCAGATATTCCTCGATCCGAAATCCACCTACACGCGAGAACTGGTGGCAGCAATCCCGGGCGAGCAACCCCTGAGCATGCCCGAACATGCAGAGTACGGCGGACAGCACAAGGGAGGAGAGACGTTATGAGAAAGGGTTCTGCAACGACATCGAGCTACTCGCGGCGTGATGCTCTGCGAATGGTGGCGATCGGCGGAGCTGCCGGCCTGATCGCGCCCAACCTATTGGGCAAGCCGGCCCACGCGCGCACCTCTCCGACAAAGCCAACCGGCCGCGTGATCGTCGGGCTTGGACAAGAGCCCACCGTCTTCAATCCGCTGATGGTACACATTGAAGTCGATGATGGCGTGCACTTCTCGGTCTTCGACGCGCTGTTCCGCATCGATCCTCAAGGCGTTATCCAGCCCAACTTGGCCGTGGAAGTGCCGAACCAGAAGAATGGCGGCATTTCGGAAGACGGTCTCAAATGGCGTATTCGTTTGCGCGACGATGTCCGCTGGCACGACGGCAAACCGTTCAGCGCCGAGGACGTGAAGTTCACGCTCGAGCTGATTACGAATCCGAACTTCCGGAGTTGGCGCACGGCCGGCCATGCTCTCGTGCGCGACATCACGGTGGTCTCGCCGACGGAGATCACGTGGCGAATGGAGGAGGCCTTTGCGCCGTATCTGTCGTTCCTGACCGAAACATTCATCGTCCCCAAGCACATCCTCGAGAAAGAGGCCAATCCGAACAACGCCGCCTTCAACCAGGCACCGGTCGGAACCGGCGCCTTCAAGTGGAGCAAGAGGGTTGCTGGTGATCATCTCGAACTCGTTGCGAACACCGAATACTTCGGTGATGGCCCTCACATCGAGAGGCTGGTCTTCAAATACATTCCCGATCTCACGGTCCTCTACACCCAGTTCAAGAGCGGCGACATTGATCTCGTGGGCCAGCCTTACATCACGCCCGATCATCACGGGGAAGCCAAGACGCTGCCAAACCGTGTGGTGACGCTCGTCCCAAGGACCTCGTTCGAATCCTTCTATCTGAACCTCGAGCGCCCGCAGTTCAAGGAGCTTGCCGTTCGCGAGGCGCTCTACGCGGCGATTGACAAGGAGGCGATCATTCAGGGGCTCTATTACGGCGTGCCGACCCCGACAGAGACGTTCATGCCGCGGCAGTCCTTCTTCTTCAACGCCAATCTGCCCCTGCACAAATTTGATGTGAATCGCGCGGGCAAGATCCTCGACCAGGCCGGCTGGGCAAAGGGCGCGGACGGCATTCGCGCCAAGAACGGCGTTCGCCTGTCCTTTACCAATTCGACCACGTCGGGCGATCCCCTTCGTGAACAGGTGCAGCAGTTCCTGCAGCAGACGTTCGCGCAACTGGGGGTCGAGATGAAGATATCGAACCTGCCCGCCGCCGTGATGTGGGGCGATTTCTGGGTGCAATCGCAGTTCGATTCCGTGATCGTCGGCAGCTCGTATCTGATTGGCGCCGATCCGGACGTCACCAATCGCCTCCACTCGCGCTCGATCGCAGCGAAGGGCGGCCGCGGCTCGAACAATGCCCAATACGCAAATCCGGAGGTCGATGCCCTCCTTGACAAAGGCGCCCGCACCTTCGATCCCGAAGCGCGGCGCGCGATCTACTCTCGCGTACAGGAACTCGTGCGCCGCGATCTGCCTTTCCTGCCGTTGTATCAGAGCAACTCGGTCCAAGGTCTCAAGAAAGGGATCAATGGATTCGTGCCGAATGGCAACACGCGCACGGAGTCCTGGAACGCGCTCGCTTGGTATTGGGCGAGCTGATGTCTCGCCGGACGGACCGCGTCGGACGGTGTTGTCACGCTAATGGAGGACTCGAATGTCCGCCTTCCTGCTGAATCGTCTCTTGCAGAGCATCGTGCTGCTGGTGATCGTCTCGATCATCGGCTTCACGGTTCTCAACCTCATGCCGGGTGGTCCTCTGGCGCAGTTCGGGCTCGATCCGGGGATGACCCAGAAGGATGTGGAGCGGCTCGCAGCGCAGCTCGGGTTGAACCGGCCGCTATGGATGCAGTATCTCGATTGGGCCTGGCGGCTGCTCCAGGGCGATTGGGGACACTCGTTCCGCGATGGCTCTTCGGTGCTGACGGTGATTGGTCGACACTTGCTGGCGACGCTACTGCTTATGGGTACGTCCACCGTATTTGCGATCGGGGTGGGTGCCTGGATCGGAATCCGGGGCGCCACCCACCGCTATTCGCTGTTCGACTACTGCGCGACTGTCGGCGCCATGGTGGCGCTGTCCGTTCCGACGTTCTGGTTTGGCCTGATCGGCATCTACATCTTCACCCTGAAGCTGGGTTGGGTGCCCGCAGGCAACATGTACACGATTGGCGACGGCTCGGTACTGGACTATCTGCATCACCTGATCTTGCCGAGCCTGGTGCTGTCCCTCGTTCATGTCGCTATCTGGAGCCGTTACATGCGGACGGCAACGCTCGATGCGCTCAGTCAGGATTTCGTCAAGACGGCCCGGGCCAAGGGCGTGAGCGAACGCCGCATCTTGCTGAAACATGTCATCGGCAATGCGCTGTTGCCGATGATCACGCTGGCAGGGATGCAATTGCCCAGCGTTCTCACCGGCGCGCTGGTCACGGAGACCGTGTTCACCTGGCCGGGCATGGGGCGGCTGTTTCTCGACAGCCTTGGTTACAGCGACTATCCGGTCGTGATGGGGCTGTTGATCTTCTCGGCCATCCTGGTCCTGTTGGGTAATCTGATCGCAGACATCGTGATCGCCACCGTCGATCCGCGCATTCGCCTGGCCTGAGCCTGCAGACTCACGACAGATAAGAGGAGCGAGTAGATATGACCGCCATCGTCGCGCACGCAGCTCCGGCCCGCTGGTGGCACAGCCGTGCCGTTATCCGCTTCATGCGTCACCACCTGGCGCTCTTGGGAATCGCGATGATCACCCTGCTCGTGCTGGCGTGCGCCATCGGTCCCTATGCCTTGCCCTACGATTCGCTCCACATCGATCTGCGCGCCCGCTTTGCTCCGCCGCTGACAGGCAACCATTACTTAGGCACGGATCCCTTAGGGCGAGACCTCGCGGTGCGGCTGTTGATGGCCGGGCGCGTCTCGCTGGCGGTGGGGTTCTCCGCCATGTTGCTGTCGACGTTGATCGGCACGCTCATTGGCGTGACGGCCGGCTATCGCGGGGGTTGGGTCGGGGCGGCATTGATGCGGACGGTCGATGGCTTCCTGTCCTATCCCTCGATCTTTCTCGTGCTGGCGCTGGCCGCAACGCTGCGGCCGAGCCCGGCGATGATCACCGTGATCATTGCCGTCACGAGCTGGATGGAGACTGCGCGAATCGTCGAGGCCGAGGTCCGTTCCCTGCGCGAGCGCGAGTTCGTCCAGGCCGCGCGCATGGTCGGGCTTCGCAGGGCGCACATCATGTTCCGCGAGATCCTGCCCAATGCCATGGGTCCCATCATCGTCGCCGCAAGTCTGGCCGTCGCGCGCGCGATCCTTCTGGAGGCCTATATCAGCTTTCTCGGCTACGGCATCCAGCCGCCGCTGCCCAGCTGGGGCAACATGCTCAATGGCGCCCAGCAATATCTGGCGAGCGCTCCCTGGCTTGCCATCATTCCCGGTGCCGCCATTACGATGGCGGTGACGAGCTTCAACTTCATCGGCGATGGCTTGCGAGATGCCCTCGACGTTCGAAACGACCACATCTGAACGATTTCAACTGAGTCGCGGCAGAAACCAGCGACCATACGAGAAGCAAAGCCATGCACGCGCCGAGAGTTGCCGAGAAGGCCACGCCCTATTGGTGGGAAGCCGCGCCGCTTAAGCCGCCGCCTCAGCAGCCAATAGCCAGGAAGCTCGACGTGTTGATCGTGGGCGCGGGCTATGCAGGGCTCTCGGCCGGTCTGGTGCTGGCGCGCGAGGGCCGCTCGGTTGCGGCCTATGACGCCATGGACCCTGGTGAAGGAGCTTCGACGCGCAACGGCGGTATCACCAGCGGATCCATTCGGCCCGATTACGCGACGCTCACGCGCCGGTTCGGAGAGGAGAGGGCGCTGGCGATCGAGGCGGAAGGCAAGGCCGCGCGCGAGTTCCTGTACGATTTCATCAGGACGGAAGGCCTCGCCTGCGACTTCCAGCCGGTGGGGCAGTTCAAAGGCGCCTTCGGCTACGAGCAATACGAGGCCATGGCGCGCACCGCGGAGAGGCTGGCAAAGAAGCTTGGGATCGAAGCCTACGCAGTTCCCTATGCCGAGCAGCGCCAGTATATCGGCACCGATGTCTATCGCGGCGGTACGGTTCGGATCGACATCGGCGGACTGCACCCGGCGAAGTTTCACGCCGAACTGCTGCGGGTCGCGCTCGCTTCCGGATTGAGAGTCCACGCGCGGACGCCCGTGATCTCGATCGACAGAGATGGCTCCGGTTTCCGCGTCGTCACCGCGGCCGGTCCGGTGCAGGCGCGTCAGGTGCTGGTGTGTACCAACGGTTACACCGATGGCGCCGTGCCCTTCCTGCGCCGTCGGCTGGTCCCGGTTCGCAGCCGGATCATTGCGACGGAGGAGCTTGCGCCCGAAGTCATGGCGCGGCTGATGCCGAAACGCATGATGATCACGGAGAACCGGGAGGTCGGCTTCTATTATCGGCCCTCGCCTGATGGCAAACGCATCTTGCTGGGCGGCCGCGACAGCTCTCGTGTCGGCGACCCCGTCGCCCCGAAGCTGCTTCTGCGCAAGGGCCTGGTGAATCTGTTCCCTGAGCTGGAGCCCGTTCGCCTCTCACACAGCTGGTTCGGCCATGTGGCCATGAACCGCGACATGATTCCGCGCATTTTCGAGAAGGAAGGTATCGTCTATGCCAGCGGCTTCTGCGGGTCGGGCGTGGTCTGGGCGCCATGGGTCGGTATGCATGCGGCCCACAAGCTCATGGGACACGAGGAGAGGGCGCGCACCGCGTTCGACTTCAGGCCTCCGGCCTTCATCCCGTTCTATCGAGGCAATCCGTGGTTCATGCCTGCCTTCATTCAAGGCTACCGGATGCGTGACCGGATCGCGATGTGGCGCGCCAGCCGTTGACGGCCGGCAGCACAGCTTACAACCCAGGTCTGAGTTCCGGAGGCACTTCCGCCTCTCTAAAGAAGATTGACGATGCAGTACGTGTCCACGCGCGGCCATTCAGGCCGCAAGCAATTCTGCGAGGCATTGCTTGAAGGCCTCGCCCCGGATGGCGGGCTGTACGTCCCGGAAACCTATCCTCGTGTGGACCACGCCACGCTGGATGCGTGGCGTACGCTGTCCTACGCCAACCTGGCTTTCGAGATCCTGTCGCTCTATGTCGGCGATATTCCCTCCGCCGACCTGAATGCCATCTGTGCAAAGACCTACACGCCGGAGATATTCGGAAAGCCTGACATCGCGCCGCTGCGAAAGCTGGAGAGGGGACTTTACCTCCAGGAACTGTCGAATGGTCCCACGTTGGCGTTCAAGGACATGGCCATGCAGTTGCTCGGCAATCTGCTCGAGTACGAGCTGGCGCGCCGGCAGGAGAACTTGAACATTCTTGGTGCGACCAGTGGCGATACCGGAAGCGCGGCAGAATACGCCATGCGCGGCAAGAAAGGGGTGCGGGTGTTCATGCTCTCGCCCCGCGGACGAATGAGCGCCTTTCAACAAGCTCAGATGTTCAGCCTCCAGGACCACAACATCCACAACATCGCGATAGAAGGCGTCTTCGACGATTGCCAGGACATCGTCAAGCGGGTGGCGAGCGATCTGGAGTTCAAGCAGAAATACAAGATCGGTGCGGTGAACTCGATCAACTGGGCGAGGCTCCTTGCGCAGGTCGTCTATTACTTCTCCGGTTATCTGCAGGCGTCCGAACGGGGGACGACAAGTGTAAGCTTTGCAGTGCCTTCGGGGAATTTCGGCAACATCTGCGCGGGGCATGTTGCGCGCATGATGGGGCTTCCAATATCCCGGTTGGTCCTTGCGACCAACGAGAACGACGTGCTCGACGAGTTTTTCCGTACCGGGGTGTATCGCGTCCGAAGTCGCGCAGACACGCTCGAAACCTCAAGCCCGTCCATGGACATCTCCAAGGCTTCAAATCTCGAACGCTTTGTATTCGACTTGTTAGATCGGGACGCAGAGCGAACGAAATCGCTGTTTGCTGATCAGCTCGGGGAGCGAGGCTCGTTCGATCTGAGTGGAGAATCCAGATTTGCAGAGGCTACAGCCCGTTTCGGCTTCCGTAGCGGAAGGAGCACACATGCCGATCGGCTCGCGACCATCCGTGACACGTGGAAGCGTCGGAACACCGTGATCGATCCACATACGGCAGATGGCGTGAAGGTCGGGCGCATGCACGCGAGTCCCGAGATGCCGATGATTGTGCTCGAAACTGCTCTGCCGATCAAATTCGCCGCGACGATCAAGGAAGCTCTGGGCCGTGAGCCCGATCGCCCGCAAAGCTACGATGGCATTGAGAAGTTGCCGAGGCGGGTCAAAGTCCTTCCCGCGAATGCCCAGGCTGTCAAGAACTACATCACCGAGATTGTGCGTGATAAAGCCTGCTGAACGGCAGATATCGGAACGAAGGTCGCGTCAACCCATGGCCGTATTCACGGAGCTGTCATTCGACCAAGTCACAGCGTTCTTTCGAGCGCGGGGTCTCGGCGCGCCTCGCTCCGTTCGCGGGATCACCAGCGGAATTGAGAATACCAACTACTTCGTCGATACGGATCGGGAAGGGTACGTGCTCACCATTTTTGAGCGCCTCCCCTTCGAGCAGTTGCCGTTTTACCTCCACTTCATGAAGCATCTTGCGGTGCGGGGCATGCCCGTCCCCAATCCGGTCGCCAACCGTGACGGCGAAATCCTTCACTCACTGAAGGGGCGGCCTGCCGCCGTCGTTACCAGGCTTCCCGGTGCAAGCGAGATGGAGCCTACGGTCGCGCATTGTGGTGCCGTCGGAAAATTCCTCGCGCAGGTGCACCTGGCTGGGGCCGATTACCCGCGACAACAGATAAATCCGCGCGGCCTCCAGTGGTGGAACGAGGTTGTGCCGGTGGTCAGCCGCTATGCATCTGCTGGACAGCGCTCGCTGCTCGCGAGTGAATTGGCGTTTCAGAACCAGGTCGCTTTGTCCTCGACCTACCGGCAACTGCCCAGGGGACCGGTGCACGCTGATCTCTTTCGCGACAACGCCTTGTTTGAGCGGGGGCAACTGTCCGGCGTTCTTGATTTCTATTTCGCCGGGTGCGACGCGCTTCTGTTCGACATTGCAGTGTGCGTCAATGATTGGTGCATCGATGGTCCCGCCGGCCGTTACGACGAGGAGCGAGTCATCGCCTTCCTCGACGCATATGAGAGCGTCCGGAGGTTGACTCCTTCGGAGCGCTTGCTGCTTCCCGCGATGCAGCGCGCTGCGGCATTTCGGTTTTTACTGTCGCGCCTGTGGGACGTATATCTGCCCCGCAAAGCTACGCTCCTAAAGCCACACGATCCGGGTCACTTCGAGCGCATGTTGCGCGTGCTGCGTGGAGAGATCCCCATGATGATCGCCGAAATGGCGCCCTAGCGGAGATTGGAGGGAATTATGACGCCGACTCTCGAAGGCCGCGCCGCGGCGCCCGACGCGTCGGCGCGCGACACGTCGTGATAACCGACGTCAATCCGCACCGTCTGGCGCTTGCAGTGGTGCTCCCGCCGCATGTGAGGCGTCAGCTCTGACGGCCCGCTTTCGAGCGCCGTCCTGGCGCGCCCGCCGCTGACGGCAGATTGGCCGCGTCGAGCCGCGAACAATGAAATTCTATGCCGAACTTTGCTCCAGTCCAATTGTGTAATGCTGTCTGGTGAAACGTACAGTGCGGACGATGCGAGGATCAGGTGGACCTCGCCGTCAATCAGGTACTGGCGACAAGTACCGCGAGCAAGAGAAACGTCGACCAATGATGAAGCCCGCAGCTTACCAGGCCGGAGATCGCGACGATCGAGCCGCGGTGCTGGTTCCATTCGCCAGATCACACCTGGAAGGCGCCCTGAAGCTCTCGCAGGAGATGTCCTGGCCCTATCGGCTCGAAGATTGGGATGTCGCGCTGCAGCTGGGCAAAGGCTTTGTTCTGGAACACGGTGGGACGGTGATCGGGACCGCGGCATGGTGGCCGTATGGCGAAACCCATGCTTCCGCTGGTATGATCATCGTCGCGAAGACCGCTCAGGGCCGTGGCTATGGGGCCCGGCTCATGGATGCGTTGCTGACGTCCGCGCGTCCACGAAGCATTGCGCTGAATTCGACCGCCGAAGGCCAAGCGCTTTACCAGCGGCGCGGTTTCGTCCCCATCGGGGTCATCCACCAGCATCAGGGAATTCCCAGAGGACGCCATGAGTCGCCGCCGGGGCTCGTCAGGCCAATGGCTGCCTCGGATTTCGAGGTGATCATGCGACTCGATCGCGACGCTACGGGCTTGGAGAGACGACAGATGCTCGAAAAGCTACTCCAAAGCGGTGATAGCTATCTCCTGCAGCGTGACGGCATGGCCCGCGGCTACGCCATCTCCCGGCTTTTTGGCCGCGGGCATGTCATCGGTCCCGTCGTCGCCGAAACCGAGACCGATGCACAGGCGCTGATCGAGGCTGCGCTCGCGCGGCTCGGCAGTGGTTTTGTCCGCATCGACACCTCTGCCACATCGCAGCTCGGGAGTTGGCTTGAAGGCATCGGCCTGGAGCAGGTCGGCGATGCCACCACAATGATCTTGGGCACGCCGGCACCATCAGGCGGGCCGGCGCGCGTGTTTGCGATTCCCAATCAGTCGTTCGGCTAGGAGACATCGACGTGCGACGCGAGGAGATGAGCGGAACGGATCACCAGAACTCCGAGACGGCCGCAACGCTCGGCACGCTGGCAACGCCGGCTCTCCTGCTCGACGTGCATCGGCTCGATCGCAATCTCGCCCGCCTGTCCTCGCGCATGGCGGAGCGGGGCGTCGTGCTGCGTCCCCACATGAAAACCGCGAAATCCATCGACGTGGCGCGACGGGCTTATCCGTCCGGATCGGGGCCGATCACTGTTTCTACCCTGGCGGAAGCCGAGTATTTCGCGCGGCACGGTTTTCGCGACATGACTTATGCGGTGGGTCTGGCGCCCCACACAGCTGAAAGAGCGATGCGTCTGCGCAAAGCAGGCGTTGACCTCAAGGTACTGCTCGATTCGCCGGAGCAGGCGAGGATGCTCGGCGCCGCCGGTCGTGACGCTGGTGTGACACCCACTGCGTTCATCGAGATTGACTGCGATGGTCACCGCGGCGGGCTGACCGCGGACGATCCAAAGCTCATTGCAGTCGCGGTCGCGCTGGGCGAGGCCGGCATCAAGCTTGCCGGCGTTCTCACCCATGCAGGCGAATCCTACAGCCTCTTCACGCCCGAGGCTCTCGTCGCGGCCGCGGAGAATGAGAGAGCGGTAGCGGTTGCCGCGGCGGAGGCCTTGCGGGCGGCCGGGCACCAATGCCCCATCGTGAGCGTCGGCTCGACCCCGACAGCGCATTTCGCCGAAGACCTGACCGGCGTCACGGAAATGCGGGCGGGCGTCTACATGTTCTTCGACTTGGTCATGCACGGTGTTGGTGTCTGCACGACGGACGACATCGCGATCTCGGTGCTCGCCACCGTGATCGGCACGAAGCCCGAGAAGGGCTGGATTTTGGTCGATGCCGGATGGATGGCGCTGTCGCGCGACCGCGGCACCGCGGCGCAGCGGGTCGACCACGGATATGGTCTGGTCTGCGACGTGGCCGGCAAGGTCTATCCGGACCTGATCGTTTCGCAAGCAAGCCAGGAGCACGGGATCCTCGCCATCAGGCCCGGGTCGGCGCACGCTTTGCCCAATCTTCCGATCGGCGCGAAGGTCAGGATTCTCCCCAATCACGCCTGTGCTACGGCGTCGCAACACGAGTTGTACAACGTCGTCTCCGCCGGCGGCGACGCGACTCACGCCCGATGGCCCCGGATGCGCGGCTGGTAGCACTGGCCGGGCCATTCCCAGCCCCTGGTTCCCGCCGCCGATCGGCGCCTATTCCCGGATCAAGGATCGCTTCCAATGACCTCGCCCATTCGACATTTGACGGAAGCCGGCTTTCTCGGAAAATTCTACATCGACGGAGACTGGCGGAAGCCGATCGGATCAGTCACGGCAGCCGCAATTGTCGTCAACCCGGCGACGGAACAGCCGATCGCCGACGTCGCGCTCGGCGACGACGATGATGTGGACTGCGCGATCGCAGCCGCCAGAGGAGCCTTCGCCGCCTTGTCCATGACACCGCCTGCTCAGAGAGCGGCGCTGCTCGACCGGATGCACGCCTTGCTCCTTGAGCGGCTGGAGCTGTTCGCGCAGGCGCTTACGTGTGAGATGGGAGCTGCGATCACCTATGCGCGCCGCGCTCAGGTGCCGTTGGCCGCCGAGCATATCCGCGTCGCCCGCGACAATCTCGCGAATTATCCGTTCATCGCCGCGCGCGGCAGCACCGCGATCATGCGCGAGCCAATCGGCGTCTGCGGCCTCATCACGCCATGGAACTGGCCACTTTATCAGATTACTGCGAAGGTGGCCCCGGCGATTGCGGCCGGTTGCACGGTGGTGTTGAAACCGAGCGAATTATCGCCGCTGAGCGCTTTGCTATTCGCGGAACTGATGGACGATGCCGGTTGCCCACCCGGCGTCTTCAACCTCGTCAATGGGACAGGTCCGATCGTGGGCGCCGCTCTCGCGTCGCATCCGTTGGTCGACATGATCTCGATCACCGGCTCGACGCGCGCCGGCGTTCTCGTCGCGCAAGCGGCAGCGCCCACCGTCAAGCGCGTTGCCCAGGAGCTCGGCGGCAAGTCGCCAAATATCATCTTGCCGGACGCCGATCTCAGCCGTGCTGTTCCGCTTGGCGTCGCCGCCGCCTTCCGCAATCTCGGCCAATCCTGCAGTGCGCCGACGCGCATGCTCGTGCCCCGTTCACGGATCGAGGAGGTCGAGACCTTGGCCGCGGCGGCCGCTTCTGAACTGGTGGTCGGCGATCCCCTTGCGGAAAGCACGACCCATGGTCCGATCGCCAACCGGCCGCAGTTCGAGCGCATCCAGACCATGATCGGCGTCGGACTGGAAGAAGGCGTCAAGCTCGTCATCGGCGGGCGAGGGCGGCCCGACGATCTCCGGACTGGCTTCTATGCGCGGCCGACCATCTTCTCGAACGTCCGTCCCGACATGAGGATCGCGCAGGAGGAGATCTTCGGCCCGGTGCTGTCTATCATTCCCTACGACACCGTGGACGAAGCGATCGCGATCGCCAATGACACCGTCTACGGCCTCGGCGCCCACGTGCAGGGCACTGATATGGAGACGGCGCGAACCGTCGCCGGGCAGATCCAGTCGGGTCAAGTCCATCTCAATTATCCTGACTGGGACCCCAACGCACCTTTCGGCGGCTACAAGCGCTCCGGCAACGGTCGCGAATACGGCATCGAGGGCATGGAGGAGTATCTCGAGACCAAGGCCGTTCTCGGATTTTATCACTCTCGCGCTTGAGCATCTCGTATCGCTCAAACGGCCAGAAAACCGAACATCTTGCGAAGTCCTGGATGATTTCAGCACATTCTACCGAGCGCACGATGCGATGAAGGGCTGATCGGAAACGTTGCTTCCGCATTCTTGGCAGCCGAGGTTCGTTGGACCATGTCGCCCCACGTCGATCGCATTCACAGCGATGAGCGTCTCCCGGCCGAGGCCGACGTCGTCATCGTCGGCGGCGGCATCCTCGGCTCTACGGCCGCCTATTACCTGGCGAAGCGTGGCCTCTCCGTGGCGCTCCTCGAGAAGGGGCACGTCGCCTGTGAACAATCGAGCCGAAACTGGGGTTGGTGCCGCCAGCAGAACCGCGACCGGCGCGAACTGCCGCTATCGGTGCTCTCCATGCGGCTGTGGGACGAGCTCACGCGCGATATCAATCGGGACCTTGGATTTCGTCGCTGTGGTCTCGTCTATGCGACCCATGACGAGGCTGTGCTCGCGGGCTGGGAAAAGTGGCGCGAGGTCGCCAGGGAGTACGGCGTCGATACCCGCGTGCTGAGCCGGGCCGAGGTGGCCGAGCGCGTCCCCGAAGCGCGCGACAAATGGGTCGGCGGGACCTATTCGGCGCGAGACGGCAAGGCCGAACCTGCGCTCGCCGCGCCGGCTATCGCTGAGGGGGCTAGAGTTCTGGGCGCCACGATCCACCAGGGATGCGCCGCGCGGGCGCTCGACTTGGCCAATGGCAGGATTGCGGGCGTGCACACGGAGAAGGGCTACATCAGAACCAGTGCTGTGCTGTGCGCCGCCGGCGCCTGGTCCTCGCGCTTCCTTCGGCCGCTCGGGATCAGTTTCCCCCAAGCGAGCATCCGGCAGACCGCGCTGCGTTCCACGCCGACAATCAACATAGGCGAGGCGGTCTCCACACCCTATTGCACGATTACGCGCCGACTGGACGGCAGCTACACGCTTGCGATCAGCGGCAAGGCGAACCTCGAAATCACGCCCCAGGCCATCCGGTATAGCCGGGAATTCATGCCGCAGTTCTTGCGTCGCCTGAAGAACGTCAGGCTCGGCATCGGCCAATCGTTCGTTTCGGGGCCGGATTCATTGCCGGCGCTGCTGACCAACGACGACCGGATCTTCGAACAGAATCGCGTGCTGGACCCTCCGCCCTTGAAATGGCTGGAGAGCCAAGTGGTGGAGAGTGTCCGGAAAACCTTCCCCCAACTCGGCGAAATAGAGATCGATAGCGCCTGGGGCGGCTTCGTCGATTGCACGCCGGACGCAGTGCCCGTGGTATCGCAGGTGGACGGGGTGGATGGCCTCGTCCTCGCGGCGGGCTGCTCGGGTCACGGCTTCGGTCTGGGCCCGGGGCTCGGCTATCTGGCCGCAGAGCTTGTCGTAAACGACACGCCTTGCGTCGATCCGACGCCGTTCCGGCTGTCGCGTCTGGTCGATGGTTCCAAGCTGGACATCGCCGCCATCTGAAGATCGAGCCGGACGTCAGGCCCGACGTACCGTGGCGAGCAAAGGACTCGGAGCTGTGCTCGAAGATCCTTATCCGCGTGCGGGACCTGATCGCGATTTAGCAGTCCCTAAGGGGCGTTTCCTCCCCAACTTGAGCCACTCCTTCGGAGTGGCTCTTTCTTTATGGACAAGACGATTTGGCTGATCGAGGTGCATCGGCCGAAGACCCACCGTTTGGAAAGGATCGCCAACTCGCCGGCCGATGGTTCAACGGGCAGACTTCTCTCCCAATGGGCAGACGATCGCGCCAGCGTTCATGATGTCCGCCGGATCAAAGGCGGTCTTGATCCGGCGCATCGCCGCGATGCGCCCGAGATCGCCGTACCGCTCCAGAAGATGCTTCTTGAATCGGCCGACGCCATGCTCCGCGCTGAACGTGCCGCCGAGCGCTGCGGCTGTATCGTAGAGTTGCAGAGACAGGCTGCTTTCGATCCGCTTGGTGAACTCGATGCGGTCGACGCCGGCGGGAACGAGCACGTTGTAGTGCAGATTGCCGTCGCCGACATGGCCGTACACGGAAAGCTCAAGGTCGGCGTCATATGCTCGCACCTGTGAGCCGGCCAGATCTAGGAAGCGCTGAATGGAGGAAAGCGGTACCGAGATATCGTGCTTGACCGACCCGTTCCGGCGCTTCTCGCCCTCGGGGATGGTCTCGCGGAGCCGCCACATCGCGGTCCGCTGCGATCCGCTCTGCGCCAGCAGTGCGTCCTCGATCCATCCGGACTCGATCGCCTCGGCCAGTACTGCTTCCATCAGTTCGTCGAGATCGAGATGACGTGAGGAAGAGGCTAACTCGACGAGGACGGCGCCAGCTGGGCCCGCTCCAAGGGAGCGCGGGTCGGTCATTGCGTCGGTCGCAAGCGCGATGGATCGGGCCGCCATGAATTCGAAAGTGGTCAGCAGGTCCGCGGATTCGCGACGGACCAGAGCGAGAAGCTCGGCGAGCGGCGCGCCGCTCGCGAGCTTCAGCCAGGCAGTCGCGCGGCGGGTTGGCAGGGGCGCGAGACGCAACACTGCGCCCGTAACGATGCCCAGAGTCCCCTCGCTTCCGACGAAGCACTGTTTGACATCGTAGCCGGTATTGTTCTTCCGCAGCTTGCGCATGTCGGAGACCACCGTGCCGTCCGACAGCACCGCCTCAATTCCGAGCAGCAGATCACGCGTCATTCCGTACCTGACGACCGATAGCCCGCCGGCATTCGTCCCGATGTTACCGCCGATCCGGCAACTGCCTTCCGCGCCGAGGCTGAGCGGCAACAGAAGTCCGGTGGCCGCCGCGGCGTCCTGTACGTTCTTCAGGATGGCGCCGGCGTCCACAGAGATGCTCATGGAGACGGGATCGACTTCGCGAATCCTGTCCATCCGCTCGAGGCTCACGATAATCTGGCGTCCGGAAGCGTCCGGTGTCGCACCGCCGCAGTAGCTGGTATTGCCGCCCTGCGGAACGATTCCGATACCATGATGCGCCGCCAGCCGCACGATGTCGGCGACTTGCTTCGTCGTCGCCGGCTTCAGCACGGCAAACGTCGAGCCCGTGGAGAGCTGGCGTTGATCCGTCGTGTAGGTAGCCATCCGCTCCGGGTCGTCAACGACGCCTCCGTCGCCGACAAGGTCGCGAAAGGCCCGAACGTGTACTGACTGGGACATGCTCAGCTCCCAATTGGCATCGGGCCATCTTTGCGCGTTTGTGCCGCATTGGCTGCCGTTGGAGGGTCATTCAGAAGAAACCAATGCTGAATTACTACGATTGTCGGCAGCTTGCGCCGCCGTCGAACACTTTCTCGCGAGGCGTCTGGGACTTGAGAGAAGTAGTCGATGACTTCACGGGTCATCTATCCCTGATGCTTGAAGTGGGGCGTCGCTACCGTAGCCAAGATCGTAGGTTGCTCTGTGCTGAATTGAGAAACGGTACATATTTCAATGGAGGTTGACTGACACTCTCTCCGTGCCGTGGCTCATGGGAAGAGGTGATGGACGAAACCTCCTTGAATTGGCTCCAATTGGACATCGATTGCTGGAGCTAGCTCAAACTTGCCCATGATGGATTGGACCGAGAGTTCAAGTTGTTCAACTGGTTAGAGGGCGACGTGTGCACGACGTGTGCACCGGGATATCAAGAAAAATCTCGCTACGACTAACTTGAGCGAGCTTGTGGCGCATGTGCATGATTCCGAATTTGCGAGGGCAGAAGGCGGGCGAGTGCTTATGCGCGGCCTCGGCTGTTCGAAGCGGAATAGTCGAAAATCGTGGGTTTGACTCCCACTCTCTCCGCAGTCGCCCGATTTTGTACGCCAAACTACGATCCCCCGCGCTTGGCTCGTCAATCGTGCCGAATGTAGCCCAATGCCGGTCATTGGTACACGTCGACTGCGCGCGATCAGAGTATCGCGGAGGGCGTCGCCAGAATTCGAACCTGAACCGCGCGCCGAAGAGCATGTCAGAGGACCCAGCCACAAGCGCCATGATCTGTGCAGTCGAATAGGACTCGGCAGTGGCGGAACGATACCACCCCACTTCGTGGTCGCCGTGCAGTTCACGGATCACCCGGGGTCGACAAGACATGCAATCGAGCGGTTCATATAGAAGAGGTTGGATGCAACGCGAAATCGAATGCCGCTCACGTCATCGACTGGGGATCAACGTCTCGATCCGATAAAGACTGTTCTTCGCTGTCATGTAGAGAAACGTTCGGCCGTCACGAGTGGCAAGCGCGACGTTAGACACCGCGGGTTCGTCAGGCACGGGAATGTATGCGATCTCCTCGCCGCTCGGTGCGTAGACACGCACGCCGCGACGACTCGCCGCCGACACCGCAGCGTAGACATTTCCCCGCGCATCAACGGTAATGCCGTCAGGGCCGATCTCACTGCCGTAGTCAGCAAGAACGCGTTGATTGCTCGCCGTCCCGTCCGCGGCCAAGTCATATGCCAATAGTCTCATGGCGCCGTTCCGCTGCGGGACCTTGTCGATGCGAAAGTCGGACACCAAAGAATCGAGCTCGGCAACGTACAGGGTCTTTTGATTGGGCGAAATCACAATGCCATTCGGCCTGGCAACATCGGCAAGGATGAGATGGACGGAGCCATCCGTGTCGAGGCGGTAGACTCCCTGAATCGGTTGCTCGATCGGTTCATGACCAAAATAGCGGGGATCCGTAAAGTAGATACGACCCTGATCGTCGATGTCGAGGTCGTTCGGTGCATTGAAAGGGCGTCCTTTATAGAGCCCTGCGATTATCGTTGTTCGACCGGTCTTGCTGTCCGTGCGAACGATAGAACGGCCCCCAAAATCGGCGCCTTGCGCGACGATCATTCGTCCTTCGCGATCGAATTTGATCCCAGCGGCCATGCCGCTTGGTGAACGGAAGATAGAGGTCTTGTTGGTGGCAGGATCGAAGACCCAAATACTCCCCGCATCCATCCGAGTTGCGAACGTCATGGTGATGTCGCAGAAATAAATCCTACCATCGGGGCCAACCGCGGGGCCTTCAGTCCAGAAGCCCCCATCGAATAGTTTTTCCAGCTTGGCGCCTGACGCCACAATCGGCCCCGGGACCTGTAACGGCGCCGCCATTTGGCCGGCAGTCGTTGTGATTCCTATCATAGTTGTCACGGCCGCCACGGCCATCAAACGCCAAGCGCTCCGTGACGTTTCCAAACTCATTGGCGATGTCATCCGTTTCTCCATGACTGGAAGGGCGAGAGTGGGTCGGCCGACTTTGACTGTAAGACCCAGTCTTCAGCGTTGCGTGCTCATTCAGGAAGGATCACCCGGGGGGCGACAAGACATGCTATCTCGCGGCTCAAATCGAAGAGGTTCGATGCATCATCACGAATTCCCCTCGTGTAGCCCGACGCATTGAAGGCCGCTTTTGCTGCCTCTGACGAATCGAACCAGAATTCGGAGGCACCATCGAATTCCTCATCGACAGGCACGACTCCGCCTGCCAGATACCGCGTTGCGCCTGAAATCGTGTGATCCTGCCGATAGCCGCGGAGTCCCTGCACGAAGTCTCTCTGAGCCAGCACGATATCCCTGTGCACGGTGCGCCAGCGGTTGCTGAAGTCCTGCTGCGACAGACCTGCACGCCGGCGGTGGAAGACGAATACCTTCACGGCGCCAGCACCCGGAAGGATCACGTGCTCGAGCGTCTTGAGAACGACAACGCGGCTACGATCTAGGAAAGCCTCCTCATCCGGGATCACGCGCTCCCGGAATACCGGCATCTCGGGAAAGGACGGGCCACCCTCGGTGCCTGGACGAACGTAGACCTGCGCCACCCCGTCATAGGGGAACGGCAATTGGCCCAGGAGACCCGAACCAATCAGATGATTCTGCACGTAACCGCTGCGCAACCGAGGCCATTCCGGGATCGACTTAAGAACCGCTGCGTGGACCTCGAACCAATGTTTGCCGAATTGCTCCTGGTTGATCATCGAATTACGTTTCAGCAGATACAATGGCTTCTGCCGCAGCTCGGATGATGTCATTGTGTTCCCCTGGTGAAGCGGATGTCGGACTGAGTTGATGCGCAACCGGCGTCAGTGCGAGATGTCGGTCTGGCGTGTTTCTGGCGACAGCACGACGCAAAGCATCGAGATGAGACAGAACACTGCCAGGAAGGCACCAACTCCGACAACGCTGGTTCCCCCCGTAGAGGCGAAAATCCACGTCACGATCAGTGGGGTGAGGCCAGCGCCCAGGGTCGAGCCAAGCTGATAGCCGATGGAGGCGCCGGTGTAGCGCGTCTTGGTGCTGAACTTCTCACTCAGAAAGGCGCCCATGGGTCCATAGAGCAGGCCTGCTGCAAACGAACCCAAAAGCCAGAAGGCGAGGACAGTCAGGATCGGATCACCCGTCGAGACCAGGAGGAAGTTGGGCCCAATCAGCAGAATCGAAAGCAAGAAGCCCGTGATTAACACTGGCCTGCGTCCATACTTGTCGCTGAGATGAGCGCAGACCGGGAACCACACAAGGTTGACACCGTTTGCGAACGCGAGCGCGAACAGCGCGATGCTCGAGTCCAACCCCAGATTCCGGATATAGGTCTGTGTGAAGGTTGCCCCAACGATGAAGACGGCAAGGGGTCCTGCTGCCGTGACGACAGCGAGAATAACGGCCTTCCACTCAAAGCGCAGTAGATGGGCGAGAGGAAATCGGCTCATTTCACCTTCGCGCTTCAAAGCCTCGAGGAAAAGCGGTGACTCGCTGATCCGGTTTCTGATGTAGACGCCAATGATCAGCAACAGAGCGCTGAAGAGGAAGGGCACGCGCCATCCCCATTGCAGGAACTGGTCCTCGGGTAGCAGTTTGACGAGCCCGAATGCGAGCGCCGAGAGCAAGGTTCCGGTCGGCGCACCGATGTGGATGAGCGACGCAAAAAGCCCCCGCCTTTTCTGATCACCGTGTTCGATGGCCATCATCAATGCTCCACCGTACTCGCCGCCCACCGCGAGGCCTTGGATGATGCGCATGAGCAGCAATAGCGCAGGAGCCGCCCAGCCAATGGTCTGGGGCGTAGGCAGAAGACCCACCAATGTCGAAGCGATGCCCATCATCCACATTGTGATGACGAGCATGCTCTTACGCCCGAGTCGGTCGCCGAAGTGGCCAAAGATGATGCCGCCCAAGGGCCGAGCCAAATACCCAGCGGCAAACGTCGCGTAGGCAGCAACCGTGCTCATCAGCGGCGAGAGGTTGCCAAAGAAGACCGGCCCGAACACGAGCGCAGAAGCAGTGCTGTACAAGAGGAAGTCGTAGAACTCAATTGCACATCCGAGGTAGCCGGAGATGATGACGCGCCTCACTTCGCGTCGGTCCGAATTTGCATGGCGTGTGTCGTCCGAGACTGCCGCCACGGCAGCCGTCCCGGCGATCGAGTAGGTATTCGCTTCCTGAAGCATCATGGACGTTTCCCTCATCGTTGTTCTGCTTTTGCTTGGACGGCAGGTCGATATTCACTGCCAGTGTCCGCACGTAAGTACCCTGCTTGGACAGAGCCCGCTGTGATGTAGGAATGGACGCGGCAGCAGCTTCCGGCGCCAGTTGGCGAATAGGGCCGGAAATCGTTGGAAATCAACAGTGCTCGTTGGCCTTCGGGCGCTCAAGCTTTCACCTGATGTCCAGTCAATACAAATCGACCAGGCCATTGATCTTCGATCTCGGAAACGCGCCGCATGATGCGCCAGCGGCCATCGGCATCTCGCCTCAGCGTATCCAGATATCGCCCCATCCCCCAGACGAACGACGGTTCGCCGTCACGCGGATCGAAGCGGAACATGTAGCTCACGACATCTGCAGTGTCGCCGTGCAATTCGATCAGGCTATTGAGAACGAGGTGCTTATGAAAAATTTCAGGAGCATGCGAATGGCGGCTCGCGAAATCTTTGGTGCCAGCAACGCCTTCCCATCGATTGACCGAGCCATCCGGTCGCCTCGTCTCCCGCACCGCGTCGGCCGTGAAGCAGTCCGTCAACCGGTCGAAGTCACCGTAGTCGAGGGCGTGACCATACTGCTTCAGCGTGTCGAGTATCGCGTTTCGATCCTCCAATGCCTGGACACGCGTCTTGAGCGTCGCAAGATCGTCTTGAGACATTTCCTCACTCCAACTTTCTTGTTGCGACACGGACCCGTTGCAATAGCTCTTGGTCCGTCAGGCGGGAGCACAACAGCCCACCGCAGGAGACGCAACGATGGAATTGTCCGTTTTGGACTTTTCAGCGAGGCACGATGGATAAGAGACCTCGCGTCTGTCCGAATCGTCGAACGTATCGCGCGAAGCGCCGGGCCTTTCGGACGCCCTTCGACCGGTCAGTTCTGGAGCGACTTTCTGGTTGGTGAGATGTTAGGGGCGAGGCGACGACGAAGCCGCGCCCTCCCGAGGTCATCTATACGACCGCGATGCGATATCTCGTGTGATGGTTCGCGAATGAAAGTCATCGAGCCAAGTCCGCCAACATCCCGCCGGATCGGACACGGCGGTCATGACCGCTTGACGTTGGTCAGGTGCCGCTCCCGCTTCAGAACTGCCATGATGCGGTGCTGCGCATCGCTCAGAGCCGCCGCGTCTGGTTTACGACCGGTCAGCGCGTCATGCACTTCCTCACCAATGATCGTTTCGACGGCGATGTAACCCGGCACGGCTGGACGTTGCCAAGCCTGAAGCTGCCCGCGCCGAGCCATCTGATCAATGGCGCGCACGATCGGGGAGCCCGCGGTCGTGTCGGGATTGGCGGCCATGCTGAAGCGCGGCAGGACAGGGAAGCCATTGTTGATCTGGCTCTGGATAGATTCGCGTGAGGTCATCCTGCCGATCGCGGCCGCGGCGGCCTCGACGCGGTCGGACGGCAGATTGGCCGGGATCGCCAGCAGGAAGCCGCCGAGCGGCGTGATATTGCCGCCGCGCGGCCCCGCCGGCTGCGGCAGGTAGCGCACGCGGCGCTTGACCCGCGAGCGCATGTCCGCCTCGAAGCGCACCGCGCGCATGGACCAAGCATAGGCCATCGCCGCGCGACCGGTCAGGAACAGCTCGACGGAGGGATCCCAACTGAGATCCAAAACGTCCGGCGGCGAAATGGTGCAGAGCCGGTGCATATAGTCGAGCGCCGCGCGCGCGGCGTCGCTGTCCAGGGACGGCATCAGTTCGGCTGCACTCCAGTCGATCGCCCGGTGTGTGGCGGGACCACGTGGCCCCTCCAGCACGGCGCCGCCACAGCAGCCGACCAGTGACATGAAGCTGGACGCGATCGGCATGCCGCGCACACCGTTCCAGGTTATGCCGAAACGGCCTTCAGCGGGCGCGTGCAGCTTCCGCCCCGCCGCGATCACCTCGTCGAAACTCCGGGGGAAGTTGAGCGATTTCTCGGCGAACAGATCGGTGCGTGCGGCAAACAGCTCGATCGAAGAGACAATCGGCACACCGTACTGACGGCTGTCCCACCGCCCGGTCGCCCAGACCGATGGGTCGAAGTCCAGCGAATCGATGCCGACATTCAGCAGATGTGCATCGAGGCATTGCACTCGTCCGCTCTCGGCGAAGGAGCCGAGCCAGGGCGCGTTTAGGGTGATGACGTCGTATTCGGAGACTGGACGCTGTGCATTGGCCACGGCGCGCTCATACATGTCGTCCAGCTTCAGCAGATCGAAGTCGCGGCGAGATGCCAGGTTGTTGCGCCAATCGGCCCAGAGGTCGCGCATCGCAGCGAAGAAGGCATCGTCCTGCAGCAGGAAGCGCAGAGTCCGGCCGCTGTCGATCGTGCGCTGCATGATGCTCGGGGGCGGCGCGAGAAAGGTGTCGATGCGGTTGACGCCGAAGCTGAAATCCTCGTCGTTCTCGGCGCTCGACCGCACGCCGACGGTTTGCGCCAGCACGGATTTGATGTGCCGAGCATAGCCAGTGAAGGCGGCCATCATCGGCTCGCCTGGATGCAGTGTGAGGCTCTTGCCCGTGCGCGTGCGTGGCAGCCGAATGATCCAGCCGCTCGCGATCAGCTCATTGATCCGGCGCAGCGCCGTCGCGTGAGGCACGCCCGAGACCTGGGCCAGTGCGGAGACGGTCAGGATTTCGCCGCGCAGCTGCGCGGTCACCAGGCTGGTGGCGATGGCCCAGGTCGGATCCTGCTGGGTAACAGGAAATAGCTCGCCGAACGGCTCGCGGAGCCGGTCGAGGAAACCGATGACTCTCAGCAGCTCTCCTTCGTTCATGCCGCAGAATATCCATGCTGAATTTATTTTTATCCAGTATGGACTAATTCTTATTTGCCGCAAGCCGGTGCGACGTGGACTGTGGTCTTTCCGGGAAGAGGGAGGACAGTTCATGGCGGAATGGGCGGGAGCGCTGACGGCTCGCGGGTATCCGGCATGATCGCGGACTATGTCATTGTCGGCGGCGGCAGTGCCGGCGCGGTGCTGGCATCGCGCTTATCCGAGAACTCGGCGAACCGCGTGGTCCTGCTTGAGGCAGGGGCCGATACGCCGCCGGATGCCACGCCCGCTGATATCGACGACACCTTCCCGAGTTCGAGCCTCAACCCAGAATATTTCTGGCCGGAGTTGCAGGCGCGTCGACGGGAGGGCGGACGGCTCCATCCCTATCCCCAGGCACGAATCATGGGTGGCGGATCCAGCATCATGGGTATGTGGGCCTTACGCGGCATGCCGTCGGACTATCGACGCTGGTCCGAGGCCGTGCAGAAACGCGTGCAATCATCAGGACTATGGGCAGCATCCGGGCGTGAACCGCTTGCCAACTGAATCGCTTCTGTGCGCATAATCGGGCGTGCCAAGAGGTGGCCGCCCGTCTGACTACAAGCCTGCGTTTGCTGACCAAGGCAGCGTTGCTGTGCAGCTTGGCCGCCACGGATAAGGATCTCGCGGAGTTCTTCGACAAGAGCGAGGTCACCGTCAATGCCTGGAACGAAGCACCCCGAGTTTCTTAAGGATGTCCGCTGACCGCGAGGTAGCGGAGAGCCAACCTGACCTCGCTTGGGACGGGGCGCTTCTACAACCGGCGGGCCAAAGGCACTTTTGAGCGCGAAATGCACCAAAACTCGTTGTCCTCCACCGTAACCCGTTCAAATCACAGTAAATGCGACCGCCCTCCGAGCGCACCATAACTCTCAAGTCGCGTGACGATGAGTTTCACCGGAGAGCTCGCCGCAATGGTGATGCCGTTCTCAGGGCCGGCACTCCGGACAAGTGTCGCCGATCGATTCCAGCACTTCCCGAATCTCGGCCTCGGCTTGACCAGCAGACAGTCCGGCCGGCGGATTTTGTCTCGCGATTTCCAGCGCTCTGTCGCGGGCGTGAGGATCGGCACGATCTTTCATCCAACCATGCTCCTCGCATTCACGGACGGCACCTGCGTCTTGCAGTACGGCGATCGCCCAACCACGCAAGGTTCGGATTCCCGGCCGTCTTTCTCTCGTCTTCAGCATGAAGATCGCTCCTGCCGGGACGAATCCTCTCGCCCGTTGCTCGTTCCGCGCGGTTAGCACGGGGCAGGGATTCCATTTTGCGGAGTCTGAGCTTGTCCACGTGTTCCGCAGGCCTGTGCAGAACCTATGCTGTGGTCGCTGGATCTTCCTTCTCGCCAGTGGCGACGATCTTTAGCATGCCATCGGGAAGAGCCCGTTGCAGCGCTTTGGCCTCATCCCAGGGCGCCCGCAGCCAGGTGTCGTATTCTTCGGCGGTCCTCAGAATCACCGGCATTGCCTTTAGGTGGACGCGTTTCACCTCCGCGTTAGGCTCGCAGGTCAGGAAACCGAATACATCGGCGGTCACTGGGCCTTCCTTAACCGTCCGCACGGATGTCCAATTTGTCCAGATGCCCGCGAAAGCGGAGAGGGGCCGAGACTCGTCAAGCGCGAACCACACCGGCACCTTCTTCCCGTCCAGGGTGTCGTACTCGGAAAACGAAGTCAGCGGAACCAGGCAGCGATTGTCCGGCCCGAGCCATCGCTTCCAATGTTTGCTGCTGGTATTGCGGATGTTGGTCGTGCCGCCGTCCGGCTCCATCCGCAGCAATTCCTTGAAGTCGACCGTCTTGCCCTTAGCCTGGAGCTTCTCGGCTCGCTTTTTCGCTGCTTTCATTAGCGCTTCCGAGGAAGACGGCATACCCCAGCGCGCCATTGCGACTTCACGCCCGCCGCGCACGTTGCGGACGATCGGGGCCGGGTAGTCCGGGAAAATGCCTGGCATGCTTGGCAAGTTGCCGACGCTGCTGTTGAGCGCGTCAAACAAGCGGCGGATCGCGTCCACGTTCTTCGTCATCGAGTAGAGGTTGCACACGTTCAGGTCCCCGGAGGCGCCTGGCGAGGACGGGCTGTCAGTTGCAGGAGGGTGGCAGCGGGCCGTCGGCCGGCCTTAGCACACTTGCTGCAACGAAGCCGGCTCGCGAGGTCCTGGACCAACGTTGTTGGGGGATGACTCAGCGCAGCCAAGTCGACGTCCCGCTTCGTCTTGCAGCGCGAGCACTCAATCTCGAGCCAGTAGTATCCGCCGTTCACGGCTTGGTCGATCGTGGGGGACGGATCGATCGGTCCTCCATCGGCCCACATCTTTTCGTTCCACGACTCGCAAAGCAGCTTGTCCGCCTGACGGATGAGTGCCTCGCCTTTGGCGCGGGTTTCAGCCGACTGCGACGCGAGGATCGCGGTCATCGCGCGGGCCTTGCTGAGTTCCTTTCCGAGTGCCTTTCGGTAGCTCCCGGATAGGGGCGTTGGATGGTGCTTCGGGGCCATTCGCCGTGCCTAGTCGAACGTTGGCCAACAACCATCCTCTTCGTATCGCCCCGTACGATGTGTACAGGTATTGTCCAACAATCGCTTACCGACCTCCTTCCAGACCGCGTCTGCGCCGTACAGCCGGGTGGCGTCTACCTTCTGGATCTCGACCAGCCTGCTGCATCGGCGGCATCCCACCCGCAACACATGGTGAGGAATTTGGTTTAGCCGCAGCGCTCGGGCGGAGGGAGCCGGCCCCGTTTCGGCGCGAGCGTCCTCCAGAACAGCCCGCCAGTATTCCGGCGGCAAATCGGCGTCAGGAGCTAATCCTGAGGTCCGCACCTGATGCGGGCGAGCCGTAGCGGCCATCTTTTCGATCTGTTTCGGGTTAGGCATGCGCCAGCTCGCGGGTCGGTCGGACATACCCTGATTAGAACATAACAGGAACGAAAGAGTCGATACCCCCTCCCGTAGAAATCATACGGTGGGCTTCCTGGGTGTCGGAACCCGGTGCCCCCATTCGTCTTGAGTCAAGTACCCAAAGACCGGAGTTCTGCGTACATGGCACCGCGCGCCAATTGGAAAGGCTTTCTGCGATTGTCTCTGGTGACCTGCCCGGTCGCTCTCTATCCCGCCACCTCGGAGAGCGAGAAGATTTCCTTCAATCAGCTCAACCGGCAGACCGGCCATCGCATCAAGTACCTGAAGGTCGATGCGGACACCGGCGACGAGGTGCCGAACGAGGACATCGTCAAGGGCTACCAGCTCGAGAAAGATCAGTTCATCGAGGTCACGAAAGAGGAGCTGGAGGAGATCGCGCTGGAATCCACACGCACCATTGAGATCGACGAGTTCGTCGACAGGTCCGATATCGACCCGCGTTACCTGATCCGCCCCTACTACATTCGGCCTGACGGCAAGGTCGGGCATGACGCCTTCGCGGTCATCCGTGAGACCATTCGCGAGATGAACAAGGTGGCCATCGGCCGGGTGGTGCTGACCAACCGCGAGCACATCGTCGCGCTCGAGCCTATGGACAAAGGTCTGGTCGGCACGCTGCTGCGCTATCCGTACGAGGTCCGTAGCGAGGCCGAGTATTTCGACGAGATCCAGGACGTGAAGGTCACCAAGGACATGCTCGATCTCGCCAAGCACATCGTGAACCAGAAGGCCGGGCGGTTCGAGCCTGAGAAATTCGAGGATCACTACGAGACCGCGCTGATCGATCTCATCAACCAGAAGCGCGCCGGCAAGCCGATTACGCCGAAGTCCAGGCCGGCGGCGACGAACGTCGTCGATCTCATGGAAGCGCTCCGTCGATCCGTTGGCAAGGACGCCGCGCCGGCGAAGGGGCCCAAGCCGGCCAAGAAACCGAAGAAGGCCTCCGCCGGGCAGACGGAAATGCTAATGCCAATCGAAGGCAAGAAGCCGAAGGAGGCAGCGGCCAAGAAGCCGGCGGCTCGGCCGCAGCGAAAGTCGGCCTAATGGCCCATCGTATTCATCAGCGGCCGCACCGGCGGACTGGGCCGTTTACCCATAAACCCGGCGGCGTGGTGCGACTAAAGCAATGTCAGAATGGCTCAACTTCAGGCAGTAGCCACAAAGATCACCGACACGCTCCCCACAGTCAGTCTTTGCGAAGGCCGTTATGTCCCAGTATTCGCTCGATGTATTGCGTCAGCGCTATGTCGTCGAGAAAAGACCGCTCGAGGCCAACGTGGAGCAGATCTTGCGGGCCGACACCCGCACGGGAGCGCGTGCCATCCTGGCTGCAATAGATAAACGGCGTTATGAAAATAGGTCCGAAGGGCAGCGCCTCCGCAAGATGCTCCGCTTCGAGACCTCTCTTTGGGAAAGCGGCCATTATGCCGTGGCAGGCGTCGACGAGGCCGGCATGAGCCCTCTCGCCGGGCCCGTCTCCGCGGGCGCCGTGATTCTGAAACCCGGCACGCGAATTGTCGGAATCGACGACTCGAAAAAACTTGATGCTGCGGCTCGCGAAGAACTCGCGAAGGAGATCAAGGAAAAGGCAGTCGGTTGGTGTGTGGCGTTCGTCGAGGTCGAAGAGATCGACGCGATCAACATCTATTGGGCAGGCATCCAGGCTATGCAGCGTGCGGTCCGGGGACTAGGGTTGACGCCGCAACACTTGCTGATCGATGCGAAGCGGTTGAAGGAAATCGACATCCCTCAGCAGGCGATCATCAAAGGCGACGCCAAGTCCGCCAGCATCGCCGCCGCCTCCATTCTTGCGAAAGTGAAGCGCGACGCAGTTATGCGGACGCTCGACGTGCGTCACCCCGGCTATGGCTTCGCGGATCACAAGGGCTATCCGGTGCCGGCTCATTATGATGCGCTCGCCAGGCTTGGCGCGTGCGCAGCTCACCGGCGGTCGTTCGGACCGGTACGCAAGGCACTCGGGTTGCCGCCCCTGCCGCCATGGCCTTCGGCATCCGAGCGCGACGCCAGCTGAACCGCTAGTACGTATCGTCTCGGCGGCATTATTTTCGCGACAAGTTCTTTTCGCGTACGACGTCCTTCGCGTTTTTGTCGGTCCGCAGCCCGAGATAGACCGGCTGGCGCAGCTCGCCCTTGCTGGTCCACTCCGCGAACTTCACTTCTGCGACCAACGTGGGACGCACCCAGGTCGTGACCTGCTCGTCCTTCACCTTGGCAGGAAAGGGCGACTTGGCCGTCTTGAGCCTCACGAGTTTGCCGTGAAGCCTTCCAGAGCCTGGTGGCTGAAGCCGGTGCCGACGTGGCCTATGTACCGCCATGCATCGTCTTCGCGTACCGCTAGCACGAGAGCGCCGAAGAAGGGCCGGGTTCTCCTCGGCGCCGTGAAGCCGGCTATCACAACCTCCTGCCGCTGCGCGGTCTTCACCTTCAGCCAGTCGGCGGTCCGGCGTCCGGACGCGTACGGGCTATCGGCACGCTTGGCCATGATGCCTTCGAGATGTCTCAGCTCGGCTTCTGCGAAGAACTTCGTTCCTTTACCTTTGCGGTGGCTGCTGAAAGCGATCAGCTTGTGGCGCGGCAAGATGGCCTTTAGCCGCTTCTTGCGCTCGATGAGCGGCAGCGCACGCAGATCCTCGCCGTCTACGAACATGAGATCGAAAACGCAGTACAAAAGCTTAGCTTCGTGGCGCAGGGCGTTTTGAAGCAACTGGAAATGGGATACGCCGTCCTTTCCGATCGCAACCAGCTCGCCATCGATGACAGCGTCCGCCTTCACGCCTTCAAGTGCTTTCGCGACCTCCACATAGGAGTGGCTGATGATTTTCCCGTTGCGGCTGTAGAGGGAGACTCGACCGCCCCGGATTTCCGCGACCATGCGAAAACCATCGAATTTATCCTCGAAGACCCAATTGGGATCGTCGAACGGTGAATCGGTCAGGGTGGCCAGCATCGGCTGCAGGCGAAGAGGCAGTGTTGATTTTCGAGCCATGGCCGGGCGGCGGGACGAGAGATGGGGAGGAACGAGTGGAATGTATCGTGAGTTCCGGCGACACTTAAAGAAGATGGCCGAGCCCAGGTGCTAAAGCTCCGGGTGCAACGTCACCGGGTGCGCTGCCCGCGCTCTGAGCGGCCGTTGTGACAATTCTGCTCGCCAATTCGAAGCTGTACTTGCAGCGAAGCTTAACATTCCTGAATCCACAAGCCGGCAACACCGGTTAGGATGGGACTTTCCCTCTTGGGGCACCTCATGTTGGACCCGGCAACCACCGCGCTCTTGCGCGCGGTCCTCGATGAAGTCTGCGAAAGCGTCTCGAAGCGCGAGATCGGCGCTCGTACCCACGTCGCCTCGAAGATCCTGGAGGCTGCTACCGGGGGCGAGATTTCTCCGGAGGCTCTCAAGCAGGTCGGTCGCGATGCCCTCTCACACGCGCCCACGATGTGGCCCTGATCGGGAGGAGCGGGCGTGAACTTCCAGGTGACAGTCCTCAAGATCCTGGTGGCATATCCGGATGGGTTTGCCGTGATGGAGGACCTCAAGAGGGACATGGCTATCCTGGCGACCAGCGGACGCGATTGGGCGGATCGGACCAGACGCCTCGCGGCGCGGGTTCCGGATCTTGACATCTGGTCACAAGGGCTGGTCGAACGCACCAGCGGCGGTTGGAAGATCACGTCCAAAGGACGGGCGGCGCTTGAGTTCATGGAAGCCCGCCCTGCTGCACCCGAGCCGAGCCAGGCGTCGGTGGTCGAGGAGACTACAGCTGCAATGGAGGTCGCGACGGACGTTCCTCCTCTGCGGCAGCCCGCCGATCGTGCCAAGCGTCGCCGCGAGCGCCGGGAGCGTCGCCGTGAGGCCCGTGAACGAGCGAGGGCGAATGCCTCTTGAGGGGAGGGGCGAGCCAAAGAAAAAGCCGCCAGCGAAGCTGGGCGGCTTGATAGTCCCGGACCGTCGATTGCCTCCCCAGCCCCAAGCGTACCGCCGTTACCTTGTTTGCGGCCATGCCAGCCCGATCTACCGAGCCCTTTTCCATTCGGCCATCGATCGGCCGAGTTGTGCACGGGCTCTTACAGCCCCGGCAAGGGCTGAAACGAGGTGGTCGGAAGGCGCACCCGCGCGGTGTCGCCGGCCGCTACCGCTCCACCGGCCCGAACCACTCCCAGCACCCCGCATTTGAATGGAGGCCTCGTTTCCGCCGCCGACAGCAGGTGCCTTTTCAGGCCGGCTCGGAAACGGTCGATCAGGACACAGGGCGTCCGGAGGCCGGTCAACTCGATGATCGCCGTGGGCCCAAGCTCGATCAGCGTCGCGAGCGGCATCAGTTCGAGGTCCAGTCCAGCCGTGGTGATGTTCTCACCGAGGTCTCCCGCTGCAACTGCGAAGCCAGCTTCCCGGAGGTGCGCAAATCGCTCCGATGCGATCAGGTGGACCTGCCGCAAATTGGGAAGCCGGGGCCGACGACGGGCGAGGTATCGGTGCCTGACAAACGGACCGGCGTGGGCGTCACCTTCGACACCATGGCCTTCCACCAGAACGATCTGATCCCGTGGCGGCTTGCTGAAGTGGTGCCCGCGATCGGCAGCCACCGAAATAACCCTTCCTTTAAGCGAAAGGTCGAGCGCGTGCGACATCAGGCAGCGCGGGCGAGCGAGCGCCGCTTCTGGCGGAGGTAGCGCGTGATCTCAGGAAGCGTCATCGCATTCAGGATACGGTCGGCGGGGACTCCACCCTTGCGGGCCATCTCGACGCCCCAGTGCATGTGGTCGAGCTCGGCAATCGAGTGCGCGTCCGGATTGATGCTCAGCATGCAGCCGAATTCGAGGGCCGCCTGGTGCCAACGCCAGTCCAGGTCGAGGCGCCATGGATGTGCGTTGATCTCAACGACGACGTCGTGCTTCGCACAGGCCCGAAGTACCTTCTCGACGTCGATTTCGTAGCCGGGCCGTCGCTGGAGCTGTCGCCCGGTCATGTGGCCGATGATGGTCGTGTGAGGATCGGAAATGGCCCGAAGCAGGCGCTGCGTCTGCGCCTTGCGGTCAAGCTTGAAACGGCCGTGAATGCTGGCGACGACGAAGTCGAAACCTTCAAGCACCTTTTCATCGTAGTCGAGCGACCCGTTAGCCAGAATGTCCGACTCAATTCCCTTGAGTATCCGAAAGTCCTTACCGAAGCGCTTGTTCAGGCGGTCGGCTTCCCGGTGCTGCTGCACGATCTCTTCGAGGGAGAGACCGCCGGCGTAATGGGCGGACTTGGAATGGTCGGCGACCCCAAAATACTCGAAGCCGCGCTGACGGGTCGCCTTCGCCATGGTCTCTAGGGTCTCTGTCCCATCGGAAGCATCGGTGTGGCAGTGCAGGATTCCGCGCAAGTCCTTGTCGGTCACAAGCTTCGGCAACTTGCCCTTCAAGGCCAGCTCGACCTCGCCGCGGCCTTCCCTTAGCTCGGGATCGATGAAGGGCAGCCCGAGAGCCTGGTAGATGTCAGCCTCCTCGCTGGCAATCAGTGCGCGGCCCTTGTGCAGGCCGTGAGCGTCCAACCGCATGCCCTTCTCGGCGGCCAAGGCTTGGAGCTGCTCGATGTGAGCGGCGGAGCCGGTGGCGAAGAGAAGGGCGGCGCCGAAATGTTTGCGGTCGGACACCCGGACTTGCAGTCCTTCGGACGATGGCATCGCTGTCTCGTCCGACTTGGCAGCCTCCGCAACGATTGTGAGGTCGGCGACGAGTTCGCAGCCTCGACGGAAATCGCCGGCAATCGTCACGCGCTTCAGTTCTGGCCGGGACTTCCGGATGGATTCCTTTCGCGTGCGCGAGCAGGGTGACGGCGCGGTGCAGGTGGAGGCGGCCTTCTCCGCTTTTGGCCATCGCCAGGTTCTGCAGGATCTTGGTCTGCAGCGCGGCACCGAGTCCTTTCGCCTTCTTGATGCGGTCGTCCTTGGCGGCGGCCTCCAATTCCGCGAGCGAGGTGATGCCGAGATCCTGATAGAGCCGCAGCACCTTCTCCGGCCGCAAACCGGGTACCGCGAGCATCTCGAGCACGCCCTCGGGAATCTCCTTCCGCAGCTTTTCGAGACTGGGATGACTGCCCGTCTTGTGAAGCTTGGTGATGATGTCGGCGATCGCATCCCCGACGCCCGGGATTCTGTGAGCTGATCTTCGGCGATGAGCACGTCCAGAGCAACGGGGAGGGCCGCTAAGCTGTCGGCGGCCCGAGAGTAGGCTTTCGCCCGGTAGGGGTTGCCGCCTCGCAAGGCGGTGCGCTGCGCGTACTCTCGCAGGAGACTTGCCACACCGCGAGCGTCGAGCACTGGCATTCAGCGAACCTCCCGGTCCGCGCTTTGCGTCGCCGTTGGAGTAGAGCGAACGCCAGAGCGGCCGCTTGACCGGCGATCGAACGAACCCTCGAGCTTCTGGGCGGCGCGGAAGTCGTCCAGGTGCTGGATATTGGAACCGTAAGCGGCCTCCTTCTTGAGGAGATTGTATATCCGACCGGCCACTAGCTGCAGATGCTTCAGCCGGCCCTGCGGCATAGATCTCGCTTTGCAGAGAGCGCGAACGGCGTAGGCCCGAAAGTAATCGAATGCGTCTGACATGATAGGTAAACGCCCGCCATGGACCGGAGTTCGATGCGGCAGGATTGGCTTTTTCGGCGCTGCTCGAAAGCTTGCGAGGTGCGAGGTCTGGGAACTCCTCGCTGCCTTCGAAGTTGCGAGACTCGTTGAGTAAGGTAGGTAAACTGCCCGCCGCCGGCCCCAACCCGGCGGCGGTTTTTTGTGAGTGGCGTAGCGTGGCAAAGCGTACAAGAGCGGCGCCTCCGGCCGAGAAGCCAGAAGCTCCTCAGATGCCGGGGTTCATCAGCCCCCAACTCGCGAGCCTGAAGGTGAAGGCACCTTCGGGATCAAGATGGATTCACGAAATCAAATACGACGGGTACCGCATCCAGCTCCGAATCGATGGCGACGATCGCCGGGCCTACACCCGCAACGGCTACAATTGGGTCAGCAAGTTTTCGAAGATTGCTGCCGCCTTCGATATCGAGGGGCAGGCCATCGTCGACGGCGAAGTCGTCGTCATCCATGACGGCCGCACCAACTTTTCCGAGCTGCAGGCAGACCTCGGCAGAGGCGACCAGGACCGCCTGATCTTCTTCGCGTTCGATCTGCTGTGGCTCGACGGCAAGGATTTGCGCAAGGAGCCGCAGCTCGAGCGGAAGAGGCTGCTCAAAGAACTGATCGAGGAGCACAGGCTCGAGGAGCCCATCTTTTTTAGTGAACACCATGAAGGGGACGGGCAGGCTCTGTTCGTCGCCGCCAGCAAGTTGAACTATGAGGGCATCATCTCAAAGCGCGTGGATGCGCCATACCGATCGGAGCGGGTCGAAGCCTGGCAGAAGATCAAAGTCGTCCAGAAAGGGAAGTTTCCCGTGGTCGGCTTCATCAAGGACCCATCCGGCGTCGCCGCGCTCTATCTGGGCAAGAAGGAAGGCAGTGATCTCGTTTATATGGGTAAGGTCGGCACAGGGTGGAGCCGGACCACCTCGGCGCAGATCCGCAAGGCGCTCGATACCGTCGTCAGCCCCAAGCAGAAGTTGACCAAGACCATCAGAAAACCGAAGGCCACCTGGGTCGAACCCAAGTTCTATGCCGACATCGAGTACCGCGACATTACCTCCGAAGGACTCCTGCGGGCCAGTCGTTCAAGGGACTGAGCAAAGGAACGCGCCGTTCATAGCCGCGTTTGCCTCAGAGTATCTGGAGTACCGGTCATGGACCCGGAACAGCGAGTTGCGAAGGCGTTGGAAGACGCTCAGGGCATCCTGGCCCGGTATGTCGAGCCTGGCCCCAGAGATTGCGTGCAAACCATAAACCAGCTGCTGGATGTGCTCGACGACGAGGCCGTCGTGCAGGCGCTCAAGGATTCGAAGATGGGAAAACCAACTGCAGAACAACTCGCCGAGCTCAAAAGGCTCAGCGCGATCGCACGGGTGCCGGATGAATCGGAGATCGTTACCTCGAAGGAAGAGGCCGAGACCCGAATCCGCGACCTGAAAGACAAGGCTCGGATGGAATGATGCCTGAGAAGCCCACGAATGGCGTGGAGCCCCAACGCTCCGAGGACAACATTCAGCGCGATCAGCTGGGTCCGCGCGGCGTACCCGGCAAGGAAAGTCCGGCGAGGATGACACCTCAGCGGGAGAAGAAGACGCCTAAGGACGTCGATCCCGGACATCCGGCATGAACTTGATGGACACGTTAGATCCCGATATGCCGCGTCGCCGAGATCCCCAGCCCACTACAATAAGCTAAGGCGAAGTCGCGGCGCGGATTAAGGCGGTGGGTACGCCGTGTCGCGGGCCTGCAGCCGGCACGACGGTCATTCTGACAACCAAGAATTCTGTAATGATCTCGACGAGCTAAAAAGCTATGAAATGTCAGAATGGGCGTTGAGATGGCGAGCGAAATTCGAAGACTTCCAATCTGAGTATCGCCGAAAGCCATCCGTTCGCGAGCAGCTTCACACTGCCGAGCTCAGCCTTGAGCGACGCCATCACAGCAGCCTTTGACCGGCGAGGGGGTTTTCCAACCTCGCGCATGTCTTCGTCGTGCAGATCAATCAGATCGCCAAATGTGCGAACGTTGCGCACCGCGCGTGGTTTAGACGATCCATTGCGGTCAATGTTGCGCTCCATCTCGAGCGCCCATTCTTCGCCGTCCTTGCGCCGCCGGAAAGTCTCGGCCACATAGCGGTTCTTGCGGCGGACTTGAACGCGCCAGTTTCCCGATCCCAATTGAGTGAAGGTCGCCACGCGTGTGCACTCCGGCTTTCGTGTGCACTATGTGTGCACCGAGAGGTCAAAACGGGTACAAACGTGTGCAATTTCGGCTAGTTTGGAGTGCACACGTTCGTGCTTCATCCCATTGAGAGGATAGGATAAACGATTGAAATATCAAGACTATCGCTTTTCCGTGGCACCCATGATGGACCGGACTGGCTGATCTCGGACCCCGTTGCACGATACTTGATGATGCGCGGCCAAGTTGGATGGGCGAGATATTTTGACCGCAGATTGCGCCAGCAGGCAACAGCTCCTGTGCGATTGCCATCAGGCGTTCGGCAATTTTGAAAGTCGCGGGTTCAGCGCTGTTGTCGCGCATTTACTGTTCGTCAAGCGCGCTCTGCTGGCGACACGTTTCAGTCCGTGTCCGAGGCGCTCGGCTACGAGTCGGTGAGCGCGTTCATCACCATGTTCAAGAAGGCGCTTGGCAAATCGCCGGCGCGCTACTTCTCCGAGCGCGAGGCCGGCCAGACTGGCCCGGGGGAGACCTGCCGCGAGACGAACTGCAAGCTTCGCCGGATGCCTGAGGTGCGGGACGCGCTCAATGGACTTTCGAAACGCGGATGGCTGGAGTTAGAGCGCTTCGTTTCGGACGATCTCGATGCCGAAGCCTGACAGTCCCTTGAAGTGATGCGTCGACGACGTGAGGTGACGGATGGAGCTGATCTTGAGATCCCGCAGGATCTGGGCGCCGACGCCGATCTCGCGCCATTGCCGATTACGGTCGTCTTCGCGCGAACTGATCAGGCCTAGCGGCGCAGGCGGAACGCCCGCCGCGCCGTCGCGCAGATAGACGAGCACGCCGCTGCCATTATCCTTGAAGCGTTGCAGAATGACGTTCATCTTGGCATGTTCCTGACCCGAGAACAAATCGCGCAGGATGTTGGGTTTGTAGAAACGCGTGAGGACATTGGTGCCGTCGCCCAGTTCTCCGTAGATATAGGCGACGTGATGAATGGGGTCGAACGGCGAGCGATACGAATAGCCCTGGAGCGGGCCGATCGAGCTCTCCGCCGTGACGCTCGAGACGCGCTCGATCAGCGTCTCGCGGGCCTGCCGGAAGCTGATGAGGTCTGCGATCGTGACCTGTTTCAGCTTGTGCTTGTCGGCGAACGCCGCGACTTGCGGACCCTTCATCACCGAGCCATCGTCGTTCATCAGTTCGCTGATGACACCGACCGGCTCGAGACCTGCCAGTCTGCACAGGTCGACGGCGGCCTCGGTGTGACCCGAGCGCATGAGTACGCCCCCTTCTTTTGCGATCAGCGGGAAAACGTGTCCCGGCCGGCAAAAATCGCCGGCGCCAGCGTTGGGGTTGGCGAGTGCACGGCAGCACGAGGCCCGTTCTTCGGCCGAGATGCCCGTACCGTTATCCGGCCGGTAGTCCACTGACACGGTGAACGCCGTGGTGCGAGCCGAGTCGTTGTTGACAACCATCGGGTCAAGCCGCAGGCGTCTCGCGTCTTCGAGGGTAATCGGAGCGCAGACGATTCCCGATGTATGGCGAATGATGAAGGCCATCTTCTCAGCCGTACACCGCGAGGCGGCAACGACGAGGTCCCCTTCGCCCTCGCGATCGTCGTCGTCGGTGACCACGACGATTTCGCCGTCGGCGAGCGCCTGCAGGGCCGCTTCGATCGATCCCGTCATCTCGGTCGCTCTGCTCGCTGGAACCGACGGGTGCTCGCGTTGGGCCGTGTGCGGATTGTCAGGCTCGCAGCGCCGCTCGAGCACTCTGCCGATCTTAACTTCACCATTATTGCCAACTGGCCGGAGCCCATGGCGGGGCGCCTCATAGCCTTTCCACGCTGTAGCTGGGACGATTGGTGTCGAGCCCGATCGGCGCATCGGACAGCAAAGGACCGGTTGGGTCGTATCGGGGTCTTGGTGAGCGCTCCAGAGGGCGCGAGGGGGCGGCGCAAGCCTTGACGGTGACCGGCCGATTGGCGTCGATCGGCAGCACGGTCTTGTGCGAAATGCGCTTGAGGGCCAGATTTGATCGAATGCTGCTGACGCCGGGAATGCGGGATAGTTTGTTGACAATCAGGTCTTCGAGATCTTCGATGTCGGCCGCCATGACGCGGAGCATGTAGTCGCTCTCACCGGTCATGAGATAGCATTCCATTACCTGGGCCAGCCGGTCGATGGATCGGGTGAAATTCTCGAGGGACGTCTGGACCTGCTTTTCCAGCTTGATCTGGATGAAAGCCGTTACACCAATGCCGAGCACGGCGGGATCGAGAAGGGCGATCCGTCGATCGATCACGCCGAGTTTTTCGAGTGTTCTGACGCGTGCCAGACACGGCGACGGCGAGAGATTGACGCGTGATGCGAGCTCGACATTGGTCAAGCTCGCATTCTGCTGGAGCTCGTTGAGGATCTTGATATCTATTCTGTCGAGAGAGGTTGTCGACATCGCGTATCTCCCAAGTATGGCAGTCTTCTGCGGCGCGTATCACCGTCGTTTGCGGGGTGATGACAATCGCGTGGTAAAAGCTAACCGCAATTGCGCTTGTGGGATTTCGACAAATCGTCGATTTGTATCGAAAAACCATCAACCTTCGCATTGTGCATTGCGATCAGGAGGTTAGTTGCCTACTTCCGATACATTTTTTGCCTATGCGATATGCAGGCCGACGTTGATCCACGGATTCGGTCAAGATGTAATGCCCGCCGCTCCATCGATTGGCTCCCCATGTCACTTGACGGGACGTGCAGCAGAGTTCGATGTCGAGAGCTGCCCTGTTTCGTACAACCGCCTGTCGTCGCGTGTGGCCCCCGGTCCCACGCCGCTGACCACGCCGCGGGCGTTGCGCGAGACAAAAGGTTCGGCAGCAACGACGCCCACCCTCGTCAACCAGAAAATGGCAAAGATCGGCCGGATGCAGAGTTGGATCTAGCGACTCGACAAGTCGTTACAGCATAAAATGCTGATGAAGCTTCTGTGACAGGCGTTGTTCAAGCAGTAATGCTGCGAGGCTCGGGCGACTATCCAACCACGATCGCACTTGGGTAGCGACGGTTTGGATGTCGAGCGTGAAACTGAAGCAAGTCTATTTGACAGCGAACGATCCTGGACGCTTGGCCGAGTTCTACGAAGGCCTGGGTCTGAAGGTGCGCTTCGCTGATCACGGCAAGTGGATCCAGTTCGTGAGCGATGCGGCTGCGTTCTGCGTCGCCGGACCGACGGAGTCGGTCTCGGACCAGCTGCAAGATGCCGTTCTTGTCTTCGATGTCGATGACCTCGATGCCGCCATGGAGCGTGCCGCAGCCATGGGGGCGCAAGTCGGCGCGGTCCGGGACATGGAAAGTCACGGCCGTGCGGTGAAGGTGCGGGATCCGGGCGGCAACGTCATCCAGTTCTATCAAGCAGCCGGATAGCTCAGACGTTCACCGGGGCGGCGCTGCATGCCCGGAACCACAACCAGACAAAGAGGGCGCATCCATCCCATGAATCCAAGGGTCGTAGCCATGCCGTCCGCAACACCGCCGCTGTCCGAAACGAGCCCACTCGACGCCGCAGCATTCCGTGCTGCGATGCGCAGCGTGCCGGGCACCGTGTCGATCGTCACGACAGGCCGGGCGCCGAACCGCCATGGTCTGACACTCACGGCGGGCTGCTCGCTGTCGGCGGCTCCGCCCAGCGTGCTGGTTTGCGTCAATCGATCTGCCGGTGCGCACGACATCATTCTCAGCAGTGGGTCGTTCTGCTGGAATATTCTAGGGGTCGAGCATCGCGATCTGGCGCTCAAGTTTTCCGGGCAGGACGGCAGCAAGGGCGATATCCGCTTCGGTGACGGTTTGTGGTGCGATCTCAAAACCGGAGCACCAAGTCTGGTCGGCGCGGTCTGCAGCTTCGATTGCCGCGTGGTGAATGCTTACAGCGACAGTAGTCACACCATTTTCACCGGAGAGGTGGTGGCTCAGACCACGAGGGCCGGATGTGAGTCGCTCGTCTACATCGACGGATGTTTCGCCGCGCCAAAGGCGGTCTGAAACACAGGACGACGTCAGGCGCCGCTACGTTTCCGCTACAGCCAAGATGGAACCGATCAGCATGCAAGGAAGACGAAGACTTTCTATCGCGCATCCATCGGCGGTCGGTCGCTGATGCTGTCGCTCTGGCTCAATGTCATCGCCGGCGGGGTGCTCATCGGGCTGGTTTACGGGCTCGTCGCGCTCGGTCTCACGATCATCTTCGGCGTCATGCGCGTGGTCAATTTCGCTCATGGCGAGATGGTCGTGTTCGGGATCTACATCGGATACTGGACCGTTCAAATCTGGGACATCCCGATCGTTTTAGCCGCCGCGATCGCCGCGGTCGTCATGTTCGTGTTCGGCTATCTGCTAGAGACGCTCGTCGTGAAGCAGTTCGTTAATCGGCCGCATCACTATCAGTTCATCGTCTTCATCGGCCTCTCACTGCTTTTCAGCGGCGTATTGCTGATGTCGTTCGGTCCGGATCCGCGGCCGACGGCGTCTCAGTTGTCCTTCCAAACCGTGAGCGTGGGATCGCTCACCTTGGATTGGGCCCGCATCCAGGCGGCCGCTACGGCCGGACTGCTGATCGCCGCACTGGGAGCCTATCTGAAGTACTCCGCATTCGGCCGATCGCTGCGGGGCGCCGCCAATAATCGACTGGGCGGACTGGTGGTCGGGCTGAATATCCCTCGGGTCTATGCGGTGACCTTCGGCATCGGAGCCGCCTGCGCTGGCGTCGCCGGCGCATTGATCTCGCCGCTGTTCGATGCGCAGCCCTATCTCGCCGTCGACTTCACGCTGCTGGCCTTCGTGACGGTGATCGTCGGCGGTCTCGGCAGCTTCGGCGGCGCTCTTCTGGGCGGCCTGACGATCGGGGTCGCCGAAGCGATCGCGGCCTTGATGTTCACGCCGTCGATGAAAACAGCACTCCCTTACGCACTTCTGATCATCATCCTGATTTTCCGTCCGAGGGGGTTTTTCGGTGCAAAGGACCTCTGATCAAGCCAGCGACACCAAGCGTTGGGGTGCCGGCGCTCTAGTCTTCGCCGCCCTGGCCGTGGTGGGTGGCATGTCCAACGCCTACGTCATCTCACTTCTGACGATCGTCCTGTTGTTCACCTTCATGGGACAATCGTGGAACCTGATGCTCGGGATCGGCGGGCAGCTATCCATCGGTCACGCGCTGTTCGTTGGAATCGGTGCGTATGCGGTGGCGATCCTGAACATCAAATACGGCGTCACCCCGTGGATCGGTCTGCTGCTGGGCGCGGTGATTGCGGGCTTCGTCGGCGCGGTGCTGGCGTGGCTGAGCTTCCGCTTCGAGGTCCGTGGCATCTATTTCGCGCTGCTCACGATCGCAGCCGCCGAATTCGCCCGGATCATGTTCGGCGGGTGGGACTATGTCGGCGGCATGCAGGGCCTGTTCTATCAGGCGCCGAGTGGCACGATGGACCTCGGGATGCTGCGCGGTGACGCGCGGTTCTACTACTTCGTCGCGCTCGCGCTTGCGGCCATCGGCGTCGCGGGAACGGAGCTGATCTCGCGGTCCTATTGGGGCTATGTCTGGCGGGCGATGCGGGACGACGACGAGGCCGCCCGCGCACTGGGGGTGCGGACGTTTCGCCACAAGGTGCTGGTGGTCTCGATATCGGCCGCGACAGCCGCGGTCGGCGGCGGCGTGCTGGGCTTGGTGCAGGGTGCGATCTTTCCGGATTCGATCATGGGCATGGCGATCTCGGTCGACGTACTGATCGGCCCTGTGGTCGGCGGATTGGGCACTGCGTTCGGCCCGCTGGTCGGCTCGATGGCCGCGATCCCGCTGCATCACGCCATGGGGGCGCTCGGCGACAGCCTGGGGCTCCCCGGACTGAACAGCGTCGCCTACGGGGCGGTGCTGATCCTGGTCGTGTGGTTTCTGCCCGACGGCATCTGGCCGGCGATCGTCCGGCTCTACGAGGCGATCCAGCTGCCGGCGCGCGGCCGGATCTCACAATTGCGGAAGGTCGAGGAATGACCGCGCTGCTCGAAGTGAAGAACTTGACCAAAGCGTTCGTTGGATTGGTCGCGGTCAATGACGTCAGCTTCTCACTGCAGGCAGGCCGCATCACCGCCCTGATCGGGCCGAACGGCGCCGGCAAGACCACCTGCTTCAATCTCGTCGCCGGGGCGCTGAGACCGACCGCCGGGCGGGTGCTGTTCGAGAGGCGTTCGCTCGAGCGCGAGCCGCCCGAAGCGGTGTGCCGCATGGGCATTGCGCGCACCTTCCAGATCGTCCGACCGATGAAAGATATGTCGGTGCTCGAGAATGCCATGGTGGGCGCCTTCAGCTGGACGACGAACGTCAAGGAGGCGCGGGACAAGGCGTATGAGTCGCTCGAAAATGTCGGGCTCGCCGGCAAGGCGAATGCCCGGACGGATCAGTTGACGTTGCCCGATCGCAAGATGCTCGAGATGGCGAAGGCGCTCTCGACTCGCCCCAAGTTGCTGCTGCTCGACGAAGTGATGGCGGGGCTGCGTCCGACCGAAGCGGCCGGCGTCGTCGGCGTGCTGCACCGGCTCGCCGAGGGTGGACTGACGATCCTACTGGTCGAGCACGTGATGCGGATCGTGATGGAAGTGGCGTCGACCGTGGTGGTGCTTCACCACGGCGCCAAGATCGCCGAGGGCAAGCCGTCTGAGGTGGTAGCGGATCCCGCGGTGCTGGAAAGTTATCTGGGAGCCGGCTTCCATGCCTGACGACGCGCTTCTCGAAATCGACGACCTGTGCGTGGCCTATGACGGCTCCAATGCGCTGAACGGCGTGTCGCTCCGCATCGGTAAGGGTGAACTGATCTGCGTGGTCGGCGCCAACGGCGCCGGCAAGACCTCTCTGATCCGATCAATTGCGGGGATCGTTCCGTCGTCGCGCGGTTCCGTCAGGATCAACGGAGTCGAAATCTCGCGGCGACCGCCGTGGGACATATGCGAAATGGGCATCGCTCAGGTCGCCGAGGGCCGCCAGATCTTCAGTGCGCTCTCCGTCGAGGACAATCTGCTGATCGGCGGCTCGCTGAAGCGGGCCAGGCGAGATCTGGCAAATACGCTTGATTCCGTCTATCAGCTGTTCGGGCGACTTCGCGAGCGCCGCGACCAACTCGCCGGCACGCTGTCCGGCGGCGAGCAACAGATGCTGGCGATCGGTCGGGCGATCATGTCGAAGCCAGAAATCGTGATGTTCGACGAGCCGTCGATCGGACTGTCGCCGGCGCTGACCGATGTGATGTTCGGCGTCGTCAAATCCCTCAACGAGCAGGGGATCACGGTCCTTCTCGTCGAGCAGAATGTCGCCAAGTCGCTCGCGCTGAGCAGCCGCGGCTATGTGCTCGAGAACGGCTCCGTGGTGTTGCATGGATCTAGCCGCGATCTGCTCGAGAACCCCGATGTCCAGCGCGCCTATCTGGGATTGTGAGGCGCGCCGTCTCGGCGAGGCGTCGGGCGTTGCGGCTCTCGTCGCGCCGCCGTTCGGTCCACCGCTCCCCGGCTGTTGCAGCCGCCTCTCGCTTGGGTCTCATTGATGAACACTGCCACCTCTCTCCTGATCGAGCGTGATCAAGACCTGGTCACGATCACGATGAACCGGCCGCCGGCCAATGCGCTGAATGCGCAACTCATCGTCGAGTTGCTGGAGGCGATCCGGCGCCTTGCCGACGACGAGAATCCGCCCGGCATCGTGCTCACCGGAAGCGGCGACCGCTTCTTCAGCGCAGGCGGCGACATCAAGGAAGTCGTCGGGATCGACGTCGCGAGGCCGCGCATTCGGTTCTTCCACGAACTCCTCGTGGCGATGGAGAACTATCCGGGCCCGATCGTCTGCGCCGTCCGCGGCTATGCGGTCGGAGGCGCCCTGGAGTTTCTGCTGCATGCGGACTATGTTGTGGCCGATGCGGCGTGCAAGATTGGATTTCCGGAAATCAACCATGGCCTGCTGCCGGTGACCAAAGGCATGCGCCGGGCCGTCGAGAAGCTCGGCGTGCGGGCGGCGCAAGAGCTGCTGTACTGGGGCGAGCTCGTCGGCGCGGAGCGTGCCGTGGCGATCGGCGCCGTGAACGAGATCGTCCCGACCGAGGAGGTCGCATCCCGTGCGCGAGACGTGTGCGGCGTGTTGCGGCAGAAAGACCGCAAGCTGTTCCATGCCATCAAGCGATCGCTCAACCTCACCGCGCAAATGAGCGATCAGGCGCTCGAAAAAATGACCGTGGCCGACCTCGACGCCTATGTCACAGCCGAGAGCTCAACCAACGCGCGTGCGAGATTTTTGTCAAAGAACAGCAAGGGCTGAGCCGATGACGCGCGGATATCCCGATCAGATCTATCTGGAGCAGATGAGCCACGAGGAGGTCGCCGCGGCGCTGGCCGATGGGTGCACGACGGTAGTGATCCCGCTGGGGGCCGTCGAGCAGCATGGGCCGCATTTGTCTTTGGGCATGGATGCGGATCATGCCGATGCTCTGGCCGAGCGGATCGCGCGCAGCCGCGGCAACACGCTGGTGGCGCCGACCATCACGGTCGGCTGCTCGTCTCACCATCTGCGATTCGCGGGTACGATCTCGCTACGGCCGGAGACGCTGGAAGCGATTTGTGTCGATTATTGCACAAGCCTGGCGCGGCACGGCTTCAAGCGTATCCTGATTCACTCGGGTCACATCGGCAATTTTCCGGTGCTGAAGGACATGCTCGGTCGCTTGCGCGAGGCCGTCCCCTCGGATGTCGAGATCCTGGCGTTCTTCGACTCGACGAAATGGATCGACACGTGGCGCGATGCGGTGCGCGAAGCCGGAGGAGACGTGTTGGCCGTCGGCGGCCACGCCGACATCGCCGAGACGTCGCTGATGATGGTCATTAGGCCCGATAGCGTCAGACCGGACCGCTTCGAGGTGGGCCATCTTGGCGGCTTGTCGGAGGCTGATCTCGAACTGATGTGGAAGAACGGCATCCGATCGGTTTCGCAGAACGGCGTGATCGGAAGTCCGATCGGCTCGAGCTACGCCATCGGCGAAGCGTGCCTCGCGGCGGTCGCCGAGTTGCTGATCAAGACCTTCGATAACGGGGCCGGAGCCGCCAGCGCCCGCCGTTGACGGTCAGCCCGTCCGCTGCGTGGCGAAGCTTCCCGGGGCGTCTGCCATGTTGCGAATGCTGACAGCATAAAATTCGGAAAGCGTTACTACGCAACGCGGCTTTCGGGCGAAAATATCGCCACGCCTATGAAACCCTGTGCCATCTCGCAAGCTAAAAGGATTGAGACATGGCACTTACGTTTGGGTTCTGGTCTGAACAGGAAACCCAGGTCGGCCACAGTTACTCGCGCAGGCTTCACGAACTGGTCGACGAAGTCCGTCTGGCCGAGAAGGTCGGCTTCGACTGCGTCGCGCTCTCCGAGCAGCACGTGGCACTGGGCGGGATCTCGAGCTCGGCGCCCGAAGTGGTGTTCGGCTATCTGGCCGCGGTGACGTCGCGCGTCAAGCTGCGCGCGGCGGTGACGCTGATGCCGCAGCGCATCAACCACGCCTTGCGTTCGGCCGAGCGGCTTGCCGTGACCGACATCCTGTCCAACGGCCGCATGGAATTCTACGGCGGCCGCGCCAACACCACCATCGCGATGCGGGCGTTCAACGTCGATCCCAACGAAACGCTGGCGCAGATGGAAGAAGGGCTGGCGCTGCTGAAAACGGCGATGCGCCAGGACATTTTCACGTTTGACGGCAAGTACTACCAGATCCCTCCGCGCCAGCTGGTTCCGAAGCCGCTGCAGAAGCCGCATCCGGTGATCGGGATCGCGGCGACCAGCGAGCGCAGTCATCTCTGGGCGGCCTCGCAGGGCTTCGCCGTGATGAGCAGCAACATCTATCAGGGCTGGGAAGCTCAGCAGAAGCTGATCGACGCCTATCAAAAAAACTGGAAGTGCGACGCGGAGGGACCGCTGCAGCGTCCGCGTATCGGCATTCCGCTGTTCATCGGCATCGGGAAAACGGACGAGCAGGCCAAGGCGGATTATGCCGGCCCGCTAATGCACTATGCCAAGATCTCGACCGATGCCTATCCGCGTCTCGCGGCGATTGCCGACGACTACAAATACATGGGGGAGAGCGTGCCGTCGATGGAGCGCGCCGCCAACGACTGGGACTATCTGGTCAACGAGTCGGCCACGACGGTGTGCGGCAGCCCCGATACGGTCATTCGTCAGATCGAGAAGTTCGAGGCCATGGGTATCGACGAGGTGCTGCTGCACATGGACTCCGTCCCGCACGAAAAGATCATGGAGGCGATCGACATGGTCGGTCGCTACGTCATCCCGCATTTCAACGACGGAAACAACGTCGTGCGGCCGACGGAGGAGATCCTCGGGCAGATCCGGCTGATGCGGACCCAGAAGCAGTAATCGAACGGTGAAATCAATGTCGCAATACGGCTACAAGTACCTGATTGTCGAGCAGCGCGCCACTGGCGTCGCGATCGTCACGATGAACCGCCCGGAGATCCTCAACGCGATCAACTGGGAGATGCACGAGGAGCTCGAAGACGTCTTCGTCAAGCTGGATCACGACAGTTCTGTCAACGCGATCGTTCTCACCGGTGCGGGCCGCGGATTTTGCTCTGGTGGCGATCAGAAGTCGCTGGATAAGGGAACGCTGCCGTCCCCGACGCGCAGCGGACGCCACCTCATCCGCAACATGCTGGAAGTCGAAGTGCCGATCGTCGCGGCCGTCAACGGTGTCGCGGTCGGCCTGGGTGCCACGCTCGCGCTGTTCTGCGACGTGATCTATGCGAGCTCGACAGCCCGTTTCGCCGACACGCACGTCAATGCCGGCGTCGTCGCGGGCGATGGCGGCGCGGTGATCTGGCCGCTGCTGATGGGGCCGGTACGCGCGAAGCACTATCTGATGACCGGCGAATTCATCTCGGCCGAGAAAGCGGCTGCTATCGGCATGATCAACGAGGTGGTCGCAGACGGCAACGTTCTCGATGCCGCGATCGAATACGCCGAACTGCTGGCAAGCGGGCCGAAGGAATCGATCGTGTGGACCAAGTACAGCGTCAACAAGATCATCAAGCAGTACGCCCACCTGCTGCTCGACACCTCTGCGGCGCTGGAGATGTTGACGTTCAAGTCGCCCGAGCGGGCCGAGGCGGTTGCCGCATTCGCGGCCAAGCGCAAGCGTTTCGCGGAGCGCTGAGATGAACGTCGCTGAGATGACATCCGGCGCCCAGTTGGCGGATACGACCGTCGTGCAGCTTTTGGCCGCGCGACTCGCGGAGCGGCCCGACAAGATCGCCTTGCAACAAAAGCGTCACGGCGCCTGGACCGCCATGACGTGGGGCGCCTATGCGCAGCGTGTCGTGAACCTGGCCAGTGCGCTGCGGCGTGCTGGTCTCGAGCGCGGCGATCGGGTCGCGATCATGGGCGATTCGTCCGAGGAATGGCTGATCGCCGACATGGCCACGATGTGCGCCGGCGGCGTCATGGTGGGCGTTTACTTCACCTCGTCACCCGAAGAAGTGGCTTACTGCTTCACGGATTCAGGCGCGAAGTTCGCGTTCGTCGGCGGGGAGCCGCAGCTTCGCATCGTGCTCGCCTCCGGTCGGGCCGAGCAGCTCCGCGGCATCATCGTGCTCGACCCGGGTTGGACCGGCGAGGCCTCGGCGTCGATCAAGTCGCTGGCCGCCTTTGTTGGAGCACCCGATGTCGATGCGCATGACTATCTGCAGAAGGAGAGCGCGACAGCAAAGGCGTCCGATGTCGTCAGCATCGGCTATACGTCCGGGACGACCGGAAACCCCAAAGGCGCCATGCTGACGCACCTTTCCATTCTCGCCGGCGTTCATTGCATCACCCTGTTCGGCCCCAGCATGCGCGAAGAGGAACACCGGGTGGTCGTGCATTTGCCGATGTCGCACACCGTGGCGCGCGGGCAGGCGACCACGTTGCCGCTGATCGCCGACGCAGTTCCATATTTCGGCGAGACGACCGCGGACTTCGCCCAGACGATCAAAGAGGTGAAGCCCACCTACTATATGGCGCCGCCGCGGTTCTACCAGCGCTTTGCGACACAGATCCTCAGCAAGGTGCATCCCGCCGGGGAAGCGGGAGATCAGAACTACACGCTCGCCATGACGATCGCGCGCAGGGCGCTCGAAGACCGTCAGCGCGGCCACGAGGATGCCTTCGTCTCGAAACTGTTCGCGGCCTGCCGCGAGCAAGTGTTCCTGCCGCTGCTCGCGGAGGTCGGTTTCGACGAGCTGAAGGTCGCGTTCACCTCGTCGGCGGCGATGCCGTCCGAGCTGATGTCGCTGTGGCAGCTGTGGGGCTTGCAGCTCAAGGAGTGCTACGGCCAGACCGAACTGGTCGGTGCCAATCTGGTGCAGATGGCGGAGTGGCCGAAGGCCGGCAACGTCGGGGTCCCGCTGCCGGATCCGGCCTGGGAAACCGCCGTGCTCCAGGACGGCGAGATGATCGTCCGTGGACCGGGATTGTTTGCGGGCTATTGGAACAAGCCGGACGAGACGAAAGCGGCGCTTCGCGACGGCTGGCTCTACACCGGCGACATCGTCGAAGTGTCGCCGGAAGGAACCTTCAAGCTGGTCGACCGGAAGAAGGAGATCATCAACACGTCGAACGGCAAATCGATCAGCCCGACTCAGATCGAAAACGAGCTGAGGCACAGTCCGTTCATCTCCGAGGCGGCTGTGATCGGCGAGGGGCGAAAATATCTCACCGCCCTGATCGAAGTGGATGCCACCGCCACAATGGACTGGGCGAAGTCGCGCGACGACAAAATCGCGAGTTACGCCGACCTGGCAGGCTCCGAGATCGTCAACCGGCTGATCGAGGCGGAGATCGGCAAGGCCAACGGAAGGCTGGCGCGAGCCGAGCAGATCAAGGCGTTCCGCATTCTGCCGGAGGAGCTGTCGCTCGAGAACGGCGTGATGACGCCGACGCGGAAGAAGCGTCGCAAGCAGATCAACGAACGCTATCAATCGCTGATCGCGTCGCTCTACGACGAAACCGAGGAAGAGTTGATCAAGGCCGAGATGGGCCTTTGACGTCGGCGGTCGGTCCCAAAACGTACGAAGCTACCAGTCGAGATAAGATTTCACTCCTTCAGCAACAGGACATCGAGATGACCAAGCGAAGCGGAATCACGCGGCGGACGATTGTCGGAAGCGGATTGGGAATTGCGGCAGGAATGGTATCAAGGCCATCGTTTGCGGCGAACACGAAAGTGAAAGTCGGAGCGATCATGCCCAGCAGCGGTGTGCTGGCGTTTCCCGGTCAGGCCTGCGTGCGCGGCATCGATCTCGGCGCCAAATTCGCGCGTGAGAAGTTCGGCCTCGACATCGAGATCGTTCACGCCGATACGCAAAGCCGTCCGGAGAACGGCCGGATTGCCGCCGAGAGCCTGATCCGGCAGGGCTGCACCGTGCTGATCGGCGCGTGGGATTCCGGTGCCACCATTTCGGCGCTGCAGGCCTGCGAGGCCGCCAAGGTGCCGATGGTGGTCCACATCGCGAGCGCCACCCAGGTAACTTCACAGGGCTTCACCCAAGTGTTCCGCTATTACCCCACGTCGCTGACCATCGTGCGGCAATCGTTGACCGAGCTGAAGTCCGTGCTCGGCACGCTGAAGGATCCGCCGAGCAGCGCCGTCGTTCTCCATCTCAACAACACGATGGGGCAGTCGACGGCGGCCAGCATCGATCAGGCGTGGAAGGAAGTGGATGTTCCGCTCAAGATCGCGCAGTACGTTGCCTATGACGAGAAGGCCAAGGATCTGTCGGTGGAAGTTGCCAAGGCGAAAGCGTCGGGTGCCGATGCTTTGATCTCGGTCACGCGCGTCAACGACGCGATCATGATCGCGCGCGAATGCATCAAGCAGGGCTGGGACCCGAAGATGGTGTTTTCGCCCAACTCCAACGGCGTGTCCGACAAGGCGTATCACGACGCGCTCGGAAAGTATGGTGACGGTCCGGTTCTGTCGGCGTTGTGGCTCAATCCCAAGGGCGCCGAGACCGACAAGATCATGAAGATGTTCGCGGCGGACTACCCGAACGACTGGTTCGATGCCAATGCGGGCTGCGCGTTCGAGGCGGTGCAGATCGTCGCAGACGCCGTGACGCGGGCGGCTTCGCCGGAGTCGGCGGCGATTCACGGCGCGCTCAAGAAGACCGAAATGAAGCCGATCCTGATGTACGGCGACAACACCAAGTTCGACGAGACCGGCCAGAACATCCACTGTTCGATGGTGATGCTGCAGGGTTTGAAAGGCAGGCCGCGGGTGGTGGCTCCAAAGGCCATCGCGGAAGCGTCGCTCGAATATCCACTTGCGCCTTACAGCAAACGCTGAGCTCGTCCCGTGCGACCCCGCGAAAGCGTCGTGGGGTCGCGGTCGTCAAATATCGAGGCAGGGACGTGCGAGCTAGGGCAAACTGTCCGAATTTATCAGGCGCGACCGCTCGGCAAGGAAGCGGCGAGGGCTCTGTCCCATCGTCTTCTTGAACATCGTGATGAACGCGCTCGGGGTTTCGTAGCCCAGTTCTAGCGACACGGCCTGGACCGAACTGCCCGCCGTGAGGCGTTGCATGGCGATCAGAATGTGGAGACGCTGGCGCCAGCGCCCGAAGGTCATCCCTGTTTCCTTGGCGATGAAGCGTGCGAACGTGCTCTCGCTCATTGCGTAGCGCGAGGCGACTTCGTCCATCGTGCTGCGGTCGCCCGGATTATTCAACAAGGAAGTGGCGAGGTGTTGAAGACGGGCGTCGGGGGAGATCGGCAGATACATTTCATCCGTCGTCGGCATCTGCACGAGTTCGTCGAGCAAGACCCGGCCGAGACGGCTGGTCGGTCCTTCCAGCGGATAGAGCGGTGGGAACACCGAGAGGCGGTGGATCAATTCGCGCACCAGCGACGTGATCATCAGCGTGCAGCAGGTCCGCGGCAGCATGCTGACCTGTGGATCGATGAACACGGTGTAGAGTTTGCCGAAATCGGCCACGCAATTGCTGTGCTGCACGCCGGCCGGGATCCATACCGCGCCTTGCGGAGGTACGATCCACAAGCCACCAGGCGCCCGGCACATCACCGAGCCATGAGATGCGACGACCAATTGGCCTTTGCGGTGTGAGTGCAGCGGTAGGTCGTCGTTGTCTTTGCTGGTTTCGAGACAGAATGAAGTGACGGGACGATCGAACTGATCCGGATCGACCGGATCATAGTTGATCCGAAGATCGGGGAGATCCATTCGCGCAAAATCCGGATCGAACTCGGTCTCGGGCGGCATTTCAATCCTGTCAATTCGTCAAGTCTGTCATGCCTTGATGCAGATCCTGCTGCTAACCCAGGTTAGCTGTTTTGAAAGCTCAGGTCACTAGTCGCGGCGAGCCGTCGAGTTCGCTGATCCGCGACAAGATGGCCGCTCCTGCGGCGTGAGCGCTGAGCGATGCGGCATGCTGCGCCGCGACCAAGCGTGAGCACCTGTCAGGCGGCCGACGGCTCGATCACTTGCCTGATTAAACCAACAGCAGAGAATGCTGCGATGCGAGCCTCGGCGTCCCGCCGGAACCGGGCAATCCGTCGGAACGCGGCCGTATTCAGCAGCACGTGCCACAGCACCCGATGCTACCAAGTGCGGGCTTCTGGGAGCCCGACGCATGACTGCACACATCGATCCGCCACGCAAGGGCGTCAACGCCGATCAGGACGCGGTCGAAACCGCCGATTGGCTCGCATCGCTCGGATCGCTGCACCACAGGGCCGGTGCCGAGCGGGTGCGATACATCCTGGCTGCGCTCGATCGGCGCGCGAAGGAACTCGGCGTTCTGCCGGACTCTCCGCCGTTCTCGCCCTATCGCAATTCGATTCCGCTCGAGCAGCAGAAGCCCTACCCCGGCGACATCGCGATCGAGACCCGCCTGACGGCGATCATTCGCTGGAACGCGCTCGCGATGGTGGTCCGTGCCAACAAGGCCTATGGGGAACTCGGCGGGCACGTCGCCAGCTACGCCTCGGCCGCGGAGATTTTCGAAGTCGGCTTCAATCATTTCTTTCGCGCATCAAGCTCCGGGTCGGAGGGGGACTTGGTGTATTTCCAGCCGCATTCGTCTCCCGGAGTCTATGCACGAGCGTATCTCGAAGGCCGACTGTCGGACGAAAATCTGAAGCTGTATCGCCAGGAACTGAGCGGCCCCGGTCTGTCGTCCTATCCGCATCCCTGGCTGATGCCGGAGTTTTGGCAGGTGCCGTCGGCATCGATGGGCCTCGGCCCGATCAGCGCGATCTACCAGGCGCGGTTCATGAAGTATCTGCAGCATCGCGGCCTGGTGCAGACGGCTGGTCGCCACGTCTGGGGTGTGTTCGGCGACGGCGAGATGGACGAGCCGGAATCGATCGCCGGGCTCGCCCTGGCGGCGCGGGAAAATCTCGACAACCTCACCTTCGTCGTCAATTGCAACCTACAGCGCCTGGATGGGCCGGTCCGCGGCAACGGGCAGGTGATTCAGGAACTCGAATCCCTCTTCCAGGGCGCCGGCTGGAACGTCATCAAGGTGCTGTGGGGATCGGACTGGGACGATATCTTCGCGCGCGACAGCAGGCATGCGCTGTTGCGCAAATTCGCCGATACCGTCGATGGCAAATATCAGACGCTCGGCGCCAAGGATGGGGCCTACAACCTCGCCAACTTCTTCAGCGAGGACCCCGAGGTCCGGGCGCTGGTTGCGCACATGTCGGACGCGGATATCGATGGCCTGAAACGCGGTGGCCACGACTTCAAGAAGCTGTTCGCGGCCTTTGCCGCCGCTAAGGACATCAAGGGTCGGCCGACCGTCATTCTGGCGAAGACCAAGAAGGGCTACGGCATGGGCGGCGCCGGCGAGTCGCGCATGACGTCGCACCAGGCCAAGAAGCTCGATGTCGACGCGCTGTATGCGTTCCGCGACCGGTTCGCTCTGCCGCTCAGCAACGAGCAGGTCGAGAATCTGGAGTTCTTCACGCCTGCGGAAGACAGCGCGGAAATTCAATATCTGCGCGCCCGTCGCGCTGCGCTCGGCGGCTACATGCCGGTGAGGCGACGCGCTTCGGCGGCGCTGCCGGTGCCGCCGCTGCAATCCTACGCGGAGTTCGCGTTGCGCGGCGACGGCAAGGCGACGTCGACCACGATGGCGATCGTGCGGCTGTTCAACAATTTGCTCAAGGACAAGACGCTCGGCCCGCGCATCGTTCCCATCGTTGCCGACGAAGCCCGCACCTTCGGAATGGCGAACCTGTTCAGGCAGGTGGGCATTTACTCGCCGGCAGGACAGCTCTACGAGCCGGAAGATGCCGGCTCGATGCTGTACTACAAGGAAGCGATCGACGGTCAATTGCTGGAGGAGGGGATCACCGAGGCGGGGGCGATTTCGTCATGGACCGCGGCGGCGACCTCCTACAGCATCCATAACTTCCCGTTGCTGCCGTTCTATATCTACTATTCGATGTTCGGCTTTCAGCGGGTCGGCGATCTGATCTGGGCGGCGGCGGACCAGCGCGCGCGTGGCTTTTTGATCGGGGCGACGGCCGGCCGGACGACGCTCGGCGGCGAAGGCTTGCAGCATCAGGACGGGTCCAGCCATCTGATGGCGGCGACCGTTCCGAACTGCCGGGCCTACGATCCGGCATTCTCCTACGAGGTGGCCGTCATCGTCGATCACGGCATGCGGTCGATGCTCGAGCAGGGCAACGACGAGTTCTATTACCTCACGGCGATGAACGAGAACTATGCGCAGCCCTCGATGCCCGACGATGCACGCGACTGCATCATCAAGGGTCTCTATCGGGTTCTGCCGAGCGCTGACGGGCCGGCGAAGATCAGGCTGGTCGGCTCGGGCGCCATTCTCCCGGAGGCGCTCGCCGCCGCAGCGATGCTGCAAAGCGAATGGAAAGTGGCCTGTGAAGTCTGGTCGGCAACGAGCTTTTCCGAGCTGGCGCGAGAGGCGCGTGAGGTGGAGCGAACTAATCGGCTTTCGCCGCTGTCGACCCCGGTCGAGAGCCACGTCGCACAATGCCTCGGCGGCAAGGTGCCGATCGTCGCGGCTTCGGATTATGTCCGGGCGTATCCGCAACTGATCGCTTCTTACATCGAGGCGCCCTATACGGTGCTGGGCACCGACGGCTTCGGGCGCAGCGATACGCGCGCCGCGCTGAGATCTTTCTTCGAGGTCGATCGCAAGCAGATCGTCGTTGCGGCGCTGTCGGCGCTGGCAAAATCGGGTGACGTGGCGCGTGAGCAGGTCGCCGAAGCCATCGCCAGCTACGAATTGCCGACCGGCGTTGCATCGCCTTGGTCGCGCTGAGAGAGGGCGGAGCGCGCATGTCTCATTCAATTGAAGTCGTTTTGCCGGATATTGGGGACTACAAGGATGTTCCGGTAGTCGAAATCAATGTGCTGGTCGGCGACGAGGTCACAATCGACATGCCGTTGCTGTCGATCGAGTCCGACAAGGCGATGATGGAGGTGCCATCCCCGGCCGCAGGCACGGTGGCCAAACTGATGATCGACGTCGGGGCGCGGGTTTCAGAAGGTTCGGTTCTGATGATCCTCGAAGGTCGCGGTGACTCCATCGCGCCTCCGCCGGCGGCTGCGTCGGCGCCACAGGTGGAGCAACGGTTGCCGCAGCAGGAGGCGCTGTCACAGCCGACGCCCGCCGCTCCAGCCGATGACTCGCGAGCACGTGCACAGCAGCCGCAGCCCAGCGGGGCGGCGCATGCATCGCCGTCCGTTCGCGCGTTGGCGCGTGAGCTCGGCGTGGCGCTGGATTCTGTCGTGCCCACCGGCCCCAAGGGCCGGATTCTGCGCGAGGATGTGGCGGCCTTCGTCAACGGACTGGTGCGATCGGGACCGGCGATGGCGCCTGCGCGCGACGCGCCGGTCGATTGGCCCAAGGTGGATTTCGAGAGGTACGGCGCGGTCGAGCGCCTGCCGCTGACGCGAATCCAGAAGCTGACCGGCGCGAACCTCTCGCGCAACTGGAGCGTCATTCCCCATGTGACGAATTTCGACAAAGCGGATGTGAACGACGCCGAAGCCTTTCGTCAGCTCGCCAACGCCGAGGCCACGAAGGACACGGCGAAGCTCACTATGGTGTCGCTGCTGATCAAGGCCGCGGCCTTGGCGCTGCAGAAATACCCGCGCTTCAATTCTTCGCTCGATGGCGATGAGCTGATCCTCAAGCACTACGTCCACATCGGCTTCGCCGTCGACACGCCGAAAGGTCTGGTCGTGCCGGTGATCCGGGACTGCGATAAGAAGGGCCTTCGGCAGATCGCCGCGGAGATGCGCTCGCTCGCCGACAAGGCGCTCGCGGGGCAGCTCGCGTCGGGCGACATGCAGGGCGGCTGTTTCTCGGTGTCGTCTCTGGGAGGCATCGGCGGTCAGGGATTTACGCCCATCATCAATGCGCCCGAGGTCGCAATCCTCGGAGCTGGTCGTGCCGCCACCGAGGCAGTCTGGAACGGCCGCCAGTTTGAACCGCGACTCATCCTTCCAATGAGTCTGTCGTGGGATCACCGGGTCGTCGACGGCGTGGCCGGGGCCCGGTTCCTGGGATTCGTCGCGTCGGTGCTGACCGATGTGCGGCGCTTCGCATTGTGAGGACGCAGATGCGGACAGAGGAGATCCTGGTCCCCGACATCGGGGATTTCCGAGACGTCGAAGTCGTGGAGGTCCACGTCAGGGCGGGCGACGTCGTCGCGCGAGAGCAGGCTTTGATCACCGTCGAATCCGACAAGGCGACGCTGGAGATTCCGTCACCGATCGCAGGGGTGATCACGAGCATTTCGCTGCGCGTTGGAGACAAGGTGTCTCAAGGTTCCATGATCGGCACAGCGTCGGCGTCCGACGGGGGCGGCGCGCAAGCTGAGACGATCTCGCCGGAACAGTCCTATGCTGGCCCGCACGCAATCGACCCCACGCGCTACGACCTCGTGGTGATCGGAGGGGGGCCTGGCGGCTATTCAGCAGCTTATCGCGCCGCAGACCTTGGACTGAGGACCGCGATCGTCGAACGCTACGGCACCTTGGGCGGAGTTTGCCTGAACGTCGGATGTATCCCGTCGAAGGCGCTGCTTCATGTTGCGGCCGTCAAGGAGGAGGCCGAACGGATCGCCGACCTGGGCATTCGCTTCGCCGCGCCGCAGATCGATCTGCAGGAGCTGCGCGCCTTCAAGCACGGCACTGTCAAGAAGCTGACGGATGGGCTGAGCCAGATGGCGGCAGCGCGCCGCGTCACGGTGATCCGCGGCACCGCAAAATTCGCCTCCGCCACGCGGCTCGAGATTGTCGGTGAGGGGGCAGGATCGCAGCAAATTGAATTTGGTCAATGCATCATCGCCACGGGCTCGCGCGCGGTGCAGCTGGCGGTGCTTCCCAAGGACGAGCGGGTCGTGACCTCGACCGGCGCGCTCGCGCTGCGAAGCATTCCGGGCCGCATGCTCGTGATCGGAGCGGGGATCATCGGGCTGGAGATGGCGACCGTCTACAACTCGCTCGGCACCAAGATCGATCTTGTCGAAAGGCTTCCCGATATCCTGGCGGGCGTGGATGCCGACGCGGTGAAGATCTGGCGTTCGCGCAACGCGCATCGCTTCGAGCATATCGACGTCGCAAGCAGCGTATCAACCGCCGAAATCACGCCGGACGGCGTGAGTGTCGGTACCACAGGCGCATCGGTACGGACACGATCGTACGATTTGGTGTTGCAATCGGCCGGCCGTGTTCCCAACAGTAGCGAGCTCGGCCTCGAACGGATCGACGTTGCCATCGATTCGAACGGCTTCATTCAGGTCGACGAGCAGATGAGAACGACGGCGCGCAACGTCTTCGCCATCGGCGACGTCGTCGGCGGTTCGATGCTGGCGCACAAGGCCGTTCACGAGGGGCACGTCGCCGCGGAAGTAGCTGCCGGGAAGCCGGCGGTCTTTACCGCGAAGATCGTCCCCAATGTCGCCTACACCGATCCTGAGATCGCCTGGGTCGGCAAGTCCGAGCGTGATGTCGCCGAATCCGGAGGGAAGATCCGTTCGGCAAAATTCCCGTGGGCCGCGTCCGGCCGGGCCATCGCGTCGGGCGCATCCTATGGCATGACCAAGCTGTTGTTCGACGTCGAAACCAGTCGCATCGTCGGGGGTGTGATCGTCGGACCGCATGCCGGCGATATGATCGGGGAAATCTGTCTCGCGATCGAAATCGGGGCTGACGCGATCGATATCAGCAAGACCATTCACCCGCATCCGACCCTCGGCGAGACGATCGGCATGGCTGCCGAAGTCTATGAGGGCATTTGCACCGACCTGCCTCCAATCGCCCGAAAACGGTAGACCAGTTGGCCCAATCGATGTCCGTTATCGAAGCCCTTGAACAACGTCGCGCCGGCGCAAAGCTCGGCGGCGGGGAGAAGCGCATCGAGGCGCAGCACGCCCGCGGCAAGCTGACCGCACGCGAGCGCATCGAGCTCCTGCTCGACAAGGGATCGTTCGAGGAGTTCGACATGTTCGTCGAGCACCGCTCCACCGAGTTCGGCATGGAGAAGAACAAGATCCCCGGCGACGGCGTCGTCACCGGCTGGGGCACCGTCAACGGCCGCAAGACGTTCGTCTTCGCCAAGGATTTTACGGTGTTCGGCGGCTCGCTGTCGGAGACCCACGCGCTGAAGATCACGAAGCTCCAGGACATGGCGATGAAGGCACGGGCGCCCATCATCGGCCTCTATGACGCGGGCGGCGCGCGCATCCAGGAAGGCGTCGCCGCGCTCGCCGGCTATTCCTATGTGTTCCGCCGCAACGTGCTCGCCTCCGGCGTGATCCCGCAGATCTCCATCATCATGGGCCCCTGCGCCGGCGGCGACGTCTATTCGCCTGCCATGACCGACTTCATCTTCATGGTGAAGAACACTAGCTACATGTTCGTCACCGGCCCCGATGTGGTGACGACCGTCACCAACGAGGTCGTCACCGCCGAAGAACTCGGCGGCGCCAGCGTACACGCCACGCGCTCCTCGATCGCCGACGGCGCCTTCGAGAACGACGTCGAGACGCTGCTGCAGATGCGGCGCCTGGTCGACTTCCTGCCGTCCAACAACACCGACGGCGTGCCGGAATGGCCGAGCTTCGATGACATCGGCCGGGTCGACATGTCCTTGGACACGCTGATCCCCGACAATCCGAACAAGCCCTACGACATGAAGGAACTGATCCTGAAGGTCGTGGACGAGGGCGATTTCTTCGAGATCGCGGACATGTTCGCCAAGAACATCGTCACGGGTTTTGGCCGCATCGCGGGCCGTACCGTCGGCTTCGTCGCCAACCAGCCGATGGTGCTGGCCGGCGTGCTCGACAGCGACGCTTCGCGCAAAGCCGCGCGCTTCGTCCGCTTCTGTGATGCCTTCAACATCCCGATCGTCACCTTCGTCGACGTGCCGGGCTTCCTGCCGGGCACCGCGCAGGAATATGGCGGCCTGATCAAGCACGGCGCAAAACTGCTGTTCGCTTATTCGCAGTGCACCGTGCCGCTCGTCACCATCATCACCCGCAAGGCCTATGGCGGCGCCTTCGACGTCATGGCCTCCAAGGAGATCGGCGCCGACATGAACTACGCCTGGCCGACCGCCCAGATCGCGGTGATGGGCGCCAAGGGCGCGGTCGAGATCATCTTCCGCAGCGATATCGGCGACGCCGACAAGATCGCCGCGCGCACCAAGGAATACGAAGACCGCTTCCTGTCGCCCTTCATCGCCGCCGAGCGCGGCTACATCGACGATGTCATCATGCCGCATTCGACGCGGAAGCGGATCGCAAGGGCGCTGGCGATACTGAAGGACAAGAAAATGGAAGCGCCGGCGAAGAAGCACGACAACATGCCGTTGTGAGAAGAGCAGTGTTCAAACGCATCCTGATCGCCAATCGCGGCGAAATCGCCTGCCGGGTCATCAAGACTGCCCGCAAGATGGGAATCCAGACGGTTGCGGTCTATTCCGAGGCCGACCGCGATGCCCTCCATGTCGAGATGGCCGACGAGGCCGTGCTGATCGGCCCGCCCGCGGCAGCCGAGAGCTATCTGGTGATCGAGAAGATCGTCGAGGCATGTAAAAAGACCGGCGCCGAGGCCGTGCATCCCGGCTACGGCTTCCTGTCCGAACGCGAGGCGTTTCCGCGCGCGCTGGAGGCCGCCGGCATCGTCTTCATCGGCCCGAACCCGGGCGCGATCGCCGCAATGGGCGACAAGATCGAATCCAAGAAGGCGGCCGCGAAGGCCAAGGTCTCGACCGTGCCGGGCTATCTCGGCGTCATCGAGGACGACAAGCACGCGGTGAAGATCGCCGACGAGATCGGCTATCCCGTGATGATCAAGGCCTCCGCCGGCGGCGGCGGCAAGGGCATGCGCATCGCCCATTCCAAGGCCGAGGTCGCCGAAGGTTTCAACCTCGCCAAGGCCGAGGCCAAGGCCTCGTTCGGCGACGACCGCGTCTTCGTCGAAAAGTTCATCGTCGATCCCCGCCACATCGAGATCCAGGTGCTGGGCGACAAGCACGGCAACGTGATCTATCTCGGCGAACGCGAATGCTCGATCCAGCGCCGCAACCAGAAGGTCATCGAGGAGGCGCCGTCGCCGCTGCTCGACGAGGCCACGCGCCGCAAGATGGGCGAGCAGGCGGTCGCGCTGGCCAAGGCCGTGAATTACGATTCCGCCGGCACGGTCGAGTTCGTCGCAGGGCAGGACAAGAGCTTCTACTTCCTGGAGATGAACACGCGCCTCCAGGTCGAGCATCCCGTCACCGAGCTCGTCACCGGCGTCGATCTCGTCGAGCAGATGATCCGCGTTGCCGCCGGCGAGAAGCTCGCGATCGCGCAGAAGGACGTCACGCTCACCGGATGGGCGGTGGAATCGCGGCTCTACGCTGAAGACCCGTTCCGCAACTTCCTGCCCTCGATCGGGCGCCTGGTGAAGTACCATCCGCCGGCCGAGGTGAGCAAGGACGGCATCACCGTGCGCAACGACACCGGCGTGCAGGAGGGCGGCGAGATATCGATCCACTACGATCCGATGATCGCCAAGCTCGTCACCCACGCGCCCTCGCGCGCGGCCGCGATCGAGGCGCAGGCCACCGCGCTGGATTCGTTCTATGTCGACGGCATCAGGCACAACATCCCGTTCCTATCGGCGCTGATGCATCATCCGCGCTGGCGCGAGGGCCGGCTGTCGACCGGCTTCATCGCCGAGGAATTCCCCAAGGGCTTTGCGGTGCGCGTGCCGGAAGGCGAGGTCGCGCGGCGCATCGCCGCGGTCGGCGCTGCCATCGACCACGTGCTCGGGGAGCGCAAGCGCCAGATCTCGGGCCAGATGGGCGGACGCATCGTGCAGCGCGAACGCCGCCGTGCGGTCTGGCTCGAGCGCCAGGAGATTTTGCTCGAGGTTGCGCGTGAGGGCGAGGCCATTGCGATCCGCTTCGTCGACGCCGAAGGCAAGGCCGGCAACGCGCATCTGTTGCAGTCGCCATGGAAGCCGGGCGATCCGGTCTGGCAGGGCACCATCGATGGCCATTTCGTCGCCGTGCAGGCGCGCCCGATCGCCAATGGCATCCGTCTGGCGCATCAGGGCGTCGAGGTGCCGGTCTATGTCTGGACCGAAGCGGAAGCCGCATCGGCCCGGCTGATGCCGGTGACGACGGCCTCCGACACCGGCAAGAAGCTGCTGTGCCCGATGCCCGGCCTCGTGGTCTCGATCGCGGTGACCGAGGGGCAGGAGGTCAAGGCCGGCGAGACGCTCGCGGTGGTCGAAGCCATGAAGATGCAGAACGTGCTCCGTGCCGAACAGGACGGTACGGTGAAGAAGATCCACGCCAGCGCCGGTGCGACGCTGGCGGTGGACGCGCTGATCTTGGAATTTGCGTAAGCAGGCCATGTAGCCCGCGATGCGTGGTCGACAATTAGGTCGGTAACCCGTGCGAGATCAGGAATGTCGATGTCATTTCCAGATGAATGGAAGAGGATTGCCGAGAAGGAACTAAAAGGCGATCCCATCGCGCTCGTGCGGAAGGTTCCGGAGGGCATTGAAGTCAAGCCGATCTATACGGTGTCTGATTTAGATGGGATCGAGCATCTGGACACGTTACCTGGCATGTCGCCGTTCGTTCGTGGTCCTAAGGCGACGATGTATACTGGCAGACCGTGGACAATCCGCCAGTATGCGGGATTCTCGACTGCAGAGGCGTCAAACGCATTCTATCGTGCCGCCCTTTCCTCAGGACAGAAGGGCTTGTCGGTTGCGTTCGATTTGGCGACCCACCGCGGCTATGATTCTGATCATCCTCGCGTCCTAGGTGATGTCGGGAAGGCGGGCGTTGCCATCGACTCAGTCGAAGACATGAAGATCCTCTTTGACGGCATTCCCCTCGGGGAAACGTCGGTGTCGATGACCATGAACGGAGCGATAATCCCCATTCTCGCAACCTTCATTGTCGCCGGTGAAGAGCAGGGAATTCCGCGCGAAGCTCTCTCGGGAACTGTCCAAAACGACATTCTGAAGGAGTTCATGGTCCGCAATACATACATTTATCCGCCGGAACCATCGATGCGCATTGTTGCTGACATTATAGCGTTCACCGCGCAGAACATGCCGCGCTTCAACTCCATCTCGATTTCAGGCTACCATATGCAGGAGGCGGGGGCGACGCTCGTCCAGGAGTTGGCCTTTACGCTCGCTGATGGACGTGAATACGTCCGGTCTGCTCTTGCCAAGGGCCTTAACGTCGATGACTTCGCAGGGCGGCTTTCATTCTTCTTCGCTATCGGAATGAATTTCTTCATGGAAGCGGCGAAGTTGCGCGCTGCTCGACTTATCTGGTCGCGCGTTATGGCGGAGTTCAACCCTAAAAAGCAGTCGTCTTCAGTGCTTCGTACGCACTGTCAGACGTCGGGAGTGTCGCTCCAGGAGCATGATCCGTATAACAATATCGTGCGGACCGCTTATGAGGCCTTAGCCGCCGTTCTGGGCGGCACGCAATCGCTGCACACAAATTCGTTCGACGAAGCCATCGCATTGCCTACTGAGTTTTCGGCTCGGATTGCCCGGAACACCCAGCTGATCCTTCAGCATGAGACGGGCGTCTCCGACGTCGTCGATCCCCTCGCGGGATCCTACTATGTCGAGCGCCTGACGGACGATCTCGTCAGGGCTGCCTGGCAACTCATGGAGGAGGTCGAAGAGCGGGGAGGGATGGCGAACGCGATCGCGACAGGGTGGCCTAAGCGATTGATCGAAGAATCGGCGACGCGCAAGCAGGCCGCGATCGATCGCGGCGATCAGGTTATCGTCGGAGTTAATCGGTTTCGGCTTGAACAAGAGGAGCCAATCGACATTCTGGAGATCGACAATTCGACTGTGCGCGCTTCGCAAATTCGCCGCCTGACTGATATCAAACGGTCTAGAGATTCTAAGAGCGTCTCCAGTGCGTTGGCTCGACTGAACCGGGTCGCGCAATCAGGTGAGGGAAATCTGCTGGAAGCCGCGATTGAGGCCGCTAGGTCTCGAGCAACCGTCGGCGAAATGTCTGATGCAATGCGGCAGGCTTTTGGAGATCACCAGGCGATACCCGATGTTGTTTCGAGTGTCTATGGCCCTGCTTATGGAAACGATCCCGAGTTCACCAATCTTGTTTCGCGGCTCGACGAAGTGTCACAAGCGATTGGCGTGAGGCCAAAGATTATGATCGCCAAGCTGGGACAAGATGGTCATGATCGAGGTGCGAAGGTTATTGCGTCGGCATTCGGCGATATGGGATTCGATGTTATTGCCGGTCCTTTGTTTCAAACGCCAGCCGAAGCTGCCGCGATGGCCGTTCAGGCAAAGGTACATGTTCTGGGGGTCTCGTCGCTCGCGGCCGGTCACAGGACGCTCGTTCCTCAGGTTGTCAGGGAGTTGAAGCTGGCTGGCGCTGGCGGCATCATTGTTGTTTGCGGGGGCGTCGTGCCACGGCAGGACTACGAGGAGTTGCTTCGGAGCGGAGTGGCAGCCGTGTTTGGACCTGGTACCAACGTACTTGAGGCCGCTATGGCAGTTCTCGATCTTATCGAGGGACGGCGAAGAAATCGCTGATCGAGGCCCGGCCGCTTTGAAGTTGCACGGGCTTCGATCAGGATGCGTTCTATTCATCCAAGCACGAGCGCGCGCCGCGAGCGTACGGACCGCGGCTGGCTGGCGGGGTGATGGCCACTTCAGTCAGCGGTACGTCGAAGACGTCATGGAGAAGAAAAGCGGCCCGCTCCAGAGGGACAGACGCTCGAGGGCCAGCATCAACGTGACCTTGACGTCGTCGGCGACCGTCTCGTCCGGCTCCATGGAACCCACGAGAGGATCTGGCAACCAGGGTCCGAGGTAGGCTTCCGGCGCGCTCGCGTGGAGCGGCGTCGGTCAGGGCACAGGCGTGTGACGATGCGGGTTAGATGGGCGGGAGGCGAATCGAGGTCCACCCCGACCCACCGCAGCCATGCGTCCTGAACGACGTCCTCCGCCTCGGCGAGCCAGCCCATCATCCGATAGGCCAAGCGTGTCAGGCACCCGCGCTCCGCTTCGAACTCGGTGTCGCCGACCCGATGGAAACCCGTTGGCCATAGAGTTGGCTGCCGCCGAACGGCTGCCGAGATTGCTGCCACCTGCCATCCCGTCGGGGAGGAAGCAATAACCTTGGCCTGGTACAATGGAAACACTGCCATCGCACTGCGACGCCGCCATCAGCGGCGACAACGTCGTACGAGATCCGTCCCGCTGGCAAATAGAACAGCGCGCCCGCTCGCAAGGGCCTTCGAGCCGCTGCTCGGCTCACCAGCCGCCCGAATAACGGGCAATCGGAAAGGGCGCTTTCTCGTCCGGTGTGGAATACCGGATTGATCAGGCGAAACGAGAAGCGTTTCTGCACGCGATCGCCGGCTTGGAGCAGCAACGACGGCGCGACGGCGCTTACGCGTGGGATCTCTTCGAAGACGCGGCTGTGAACGGCCGCTACCTGGAGACTTTCAAGGTCGCCTCGTGGCTCGAGCACCTGAGGCCGCACCAGCGCGTGACAAACGCTGACCGTGCCATCGGATGCGCGATTAAGCGGGCTCATTCCCCTGCGGCGATCAGAAGCCGAAGGACCGGATTTGGCCAGAGTTGGCTTCGGGGAGCCTTATGGGGTCCGATCTGAAACCCGTCATTTTTTAAGTGGGTCATTTTTGGCGGGTTGAGTGTTACGGCTTCTCGCCTACGCGCCGTGTATCGCCAAGACGGACTCACAGCGGCCCGGAAAGCCCATCATGAGTCTGCGTTCCGCCGACAGCCACCACCTGTCGCAAGTCAGCTCATGGCGCAAGGCTGACGTGATGCAGTTACCCGCCGAAGTCCGCTCTCAAGGCCAAAGCAGGCAGGACGATCCCTTGCAGTTACATATTCAGCGAGCAGGTTCAAATTTGACGAAGGTCGCGCTCTAGCTGGCGACCAGAGTGGCTAGGAATTGCTCCATTGATGGCTGTGCAGCTTTCTGCATCTTGTGCAGATCTTCGGGCTTGAGATTTGTATATCGGCGCAACATTCGCCAGTCTTTATGGCCTGTCACCATCGCAACCTGCTGTATCGAAAAGCCCGCTTCGAAGAGTCTACTTGTTCCTTCATGGCGCAAATCGTGAAAGCATAGGTCATCTATATCGATAGCGTTGCATGACCTGCGGAAGGCAGCTCCTACCGACTTCGAGTGGTATGGAGAAACGCGTCCGAGGCCGCGCGTGAGAATCCGCTGCTCGAGCATAAGCTGCCAGGCATCGTACCCGGTCGAATTGAGGAGAGGAACCACTTGGTGGTTTCCGTCTTTGCGTCGAGGATCTTTGCGGTCGCGAATAGTGACGGTTCGCTTTGACATGTCGACATCAGTCCACTCGATGCGGCAGATCTCAGCTTGGCGCATTGCTGTCGCCACAGCAAAGCGAACAATTCTACCGAGTGGTAGATACTGTTGGGCGTTAGATTCGGTGTATCCGATCAGTCGATCGAGTTCGTCTTGGCTAGGGCGCCGATCCCTCTCGTTTGACTTTCCGACGAGATCCAGGTGCTTTAGCGCAGCTCTGGCCAGCTGTACGTTCTCGACTGAAACGTTAATGCCGTGGACTGCGGCAGCGTGAAGTAGGATCGTTCGGATGAATGAGAAATCGATCGCAAGGGTCGCCGGTCCAGCGCCTTGAGCAGCTCGCTTTCGCCCGAACTCAATCAATCTCTCCCTGGTCAGCTCTTTGAGGTTTGTTCGTCCAAGCGAGATCTTAAGGGCCTTGAGCACCATCGACTTGGATCGTCGTACGGGCTTGCCGACCTGGGCAAGATCGTCGAGATGCAGGGTGATCAAATCGGAAAAAATTCGAGGCTGCTCAAAAGGCCGGGAACGTCGAATTGGGGTGCCGCGATCGATAGAGCGCTCCACATCAATCGCCCATTCTTCAGCATCGCGCCGTCGCACGAACGTGTTTGCGATGTACTCGTTTTTCCTCCTGACCTGAACGCGCCAGCTTCCCGATCTGAGTTTTGTAAACGTCGGCATTGCGTGTGCACTCCACCCCGATTTCGTGTGCGCTACGTGTGCACCGGGAGATCAAAGGCGGTACAAACGTGTGCAATTTGGGCTAGTTTAAGTGCACACGTGTGCACCTGGTTCACGTTCTAGTCCATTGAAAGAATAGGACAACTTATTGAAATATCAAGACTATCGCTTTTCCGTCGCCCCCATGATGGACTGGACTGATCCACGCTAGCTCACGTTGCCTGGTACTGGATGAGTTCGACTTGCGGCCGACCTTACGGAGTGAACGTGCTCCAGGTCGCGTGTTCGCTCGCAAGTCTAGCAATGGCGAGAGGCGCCCTCCTAGTGGGGGCGATCAGTGATTGGTTCTTAATTCCGGCTACCAATCGGCTCGGCCTAAATATTTATTCGTGTCGGAAGTTGTTCTTGGGGTTGTTGGTATTTCTGTTGGTATGGGCCAGACCCGTAGCAAACAAACTGAACGATTTCAGTTAGCTAGGTGCCAATATCCGTTACCTCGTGGGTAATGGAAGGGCCGAAATCGGCATGATAGGTTTCTGGTCATGAACGCACATGCATCCACGGCACAAGCCGACCGCAGCCAGCCGGTTCACATCGGCGACCATTTGCGCGAATGGCGGCAGCGCCGCCGCATGAGCCAGCTCGATCTCGCGGGCGAGGCCGAAATTTCGGCGCGTCACCTAAGCTTCGTCGAGACCGGCCGCGCCGCGCCCTCGCGCGACATGGTGCTGCGGCTTGCCGAGCGTCTCGACGTGCCCTTGCGCGAACGCAACGTGCTGCTGGTCGCCGCCGGCTATGCGCCCGCGTTTCAGCAGCGCCCGCTGGAGGACCCGGCCTTGAAATCAGCCCGCCAGGCGATCGACCTCGTGCTCAGGGCGCATGAGCCCAATCCCGCGCTCGCGGTGGACCGGCACTGGAACCTGGTATCGGCGAACCGCATGGTGGCGCCGCTGCTCGACGGCATTCCGCAGCGGCTGCTCGGCCAGCCCTTCAACGTGCTGCGGCTCGCCTTTCATCCCGAGGCGCTGGCGCCGCGCACGGTCAATCTCGCGGAGTGGTGCGGCCATCTTTTGGAGCGTCTGCACCGCCAATGCGAGGTGACGGCCGATCCTGAGCTGATCAAGCTCTACAACGACCTCAAGAGCTATCCGATCCCGGCGCGGACGGGGCCGCTGTCGAGCGACAACGTCGCGATCCCGTTCAAGCTGCGTCACGGCGGTGAAATCCTGAGCTTCTTCTCCACCACCATGGTGTTCGGCACGCCCGTCGACATCACCCTGTCGGAGCTGGCGCTGGAGACCTTCTTCCCGGCGGACGAGCGCACCGCCGAACGGCTGAAGCAGATGGCGGCCGGGCTGCCATAGCGCCGTTTACAGGCAGCAGCGATCCCCGCATAATCCGTCGATGGACACACGCTCGTTTCGGCGATTGCGCCCGGCCAATCCCGTCGGCGATCTCTTGCGCGCCTGGCGCATGCGCCGGGCGTTGAGCCAGGCGGAATTGGCATTCGAGGCCGGCATTTCGGTCAAGCATCTGAGCTATGTCGAGACCGGCAAGGCGGCGGCAAGCCGGGACATTCTGCTGCAACTCGCATCCGCTCTCGATTTGTCGCTTCGCGACCGCAACGCGCTGCTCGAGGCCGGCGGCTTCGCCCGGCAATATGGCGAGCGCGATCTTGCCGCGCCCGAGCTTGCCGATGCGCGCCGGGCCATCGATCTTCTGCTGCGGCGGCACGAGCCGTTTCCCGCGATCGTCACCGACCGGCGTTGGAACGTGATGCAGGCCAACCGTGCCGCATCGCGCCTGATGACGATGCTGCTCGGACCTGAGCGCATGCAGCGGCCGCTCAATCACATGCGCATGTTCCTGGCGCCGAACGAGCTCAAGCCGTTCGTCGAGAACTGGACCACCGTGGCCGCGGCTCTGCTGTCGCGCGCGCGCCATGAGGCAATGGCCGCGCCGCTCGACGAAGCCTTGCAATCGACCTGGCGCGAATTGATGCGGCTGCCGGAGCTTCCCGCGCTTGGGATCGAGGACAACGCCGCGCCGGGGCCGCTCTGCGAGGTGCGCCTGCGCAAGGGCGACGCCGGCGTCTCACTGATCGGCGCGGTTTTGACTTTAGGCACGCCGCAGGACGTGACGCTGCAGGAGCTTCGCGTCGAGATGTTCATGCCCGTTGATGCCGCCTCCGAGGCGACCCTGGTCGCGCTTGCGGCTCAAGATGCCTGAGCTTGCGCGGCCTCACGCCGCTCGAAGCTCATGGCCTGCATCACCTCGGCAAACGGACCCTTGAGATCGCTCAAGGTCGCCGTGGTGAGGCCGGCGCCGTTGGCGCCAACGCGCGTGGCGGCGCGGATCAGGATCCATTCGCTCTCGGGCGGCCGGAAGAAGTAAAGGCTGATCTCGGGATTGATGAAGGTCCAGTCGCGCATGTCGACGATCTGCGCGACCCCGCTGGCGAAATCCGCGGCCTGCACCGCCTGCAGCAGCGGCGTGTTCGGCTCGCCCTCGACCAGCGGCGCATCGAGCCGCATCCAGGCCGCCGCCGAGCCCGGCTTCTCCAGCGCGCCCTCGATCAGCCGCACCGACACGTTCTGGAAATAGCGGCTCCATTTCTGCGCGAAGGCCGGCGGCGGGCTACCCGCCTCGGGCGCCTTGTCGAGCGCCATGGGGCTCGCAAAGGGATCGGTGGGGGATTCCCCGCTCGGCGCCGTCAGCAGCGCCGTGCAGCGGCCGATCTCGGTCTCGCCGTCCATCAGCCGCACCTGCAAGGTCTTGGCCTTGCGGCCGTCGCGCAGCAATTCGCTGACGGCCCTGAAGGCGCGCAGGCCCGCCGGTCGCCACAGATCGAAGGTCAGGCGTCGCACAACAAAGCCGGATTCGGTGGCGAGACGCTCGACCTCGCGGGTCATCAGGGCAGTGGTGGCGCTTCCCTGCAGCATGTCCGGAGACCACGGACCGCCGGCATGCTCCGTAGCCCGGAACTGTTGGCCTTCCGGCCTGAAAATGGCGCTCATCGCGGTCTCCTCTCGGACTTGATTGTGGTCGCGAGTATCGGGGCGGGGTGCAGCGGTCACAATAACCGCAGAGGTGAAGTCGTGAGCCATGCAGGACCGGCGGCTTGCGCCGCCCCCGGTTCGGCTTATCTTCCGGCGAACCCGTGACCCGCCCGAAGGAGGCGCCTGACATGAGCACGCTGAAACCGCTCCAGATCGATGTCGTCTCCGACGTGGTGTGCCCCTGGTGCTATATCGGCAAGCACCGGATCGAGAGTGCGCTGGCGCTGGTGCCGGACGTTCCGGTCAAGCTCAATTTCCGCCCGTTCTTCCTCAATCCCTGGGTGCCGCGCGAGGGCATCAGCCGCGAGGCCTATCTCACCCAGAAGTTCGGCTCGGTCGAGGCCTATAAGGGCATTGCCGGACGTGTCGTTGCGGCCGCCAGCGAGGAGGGCCTCCTCTACAAGCCCGAGCTGGTGGCGCGGCAGCCCAACACCACCGACTGCCATCGCCTCATCCTGTGGGCGGAAGCGATCGGCAAGGCGCCCGAGATGAAGCAGCGCCTGATGGAGCTGTATTTCCGCGACGGCGGCGATCTCACCGATGTGAACGTGCTGGTGCAGGCGGCCGCCGATGTCGGCCTCGATGCCGAGGACGTGCGTCGGCGCCTTGCCACCGACGAGGACGTCGCGCGCGTCTCGGCCGATGCGCAGGAGGCGGCGGAGAAGGGAATCTCCGGCGTGCCGACCTATGTGTTCGCGCAGAAATACGCCGTCTCCGGCGCGCAGGACCCGAACCTGCTCGCGCGCGCCATCCGCCAGGTCTCGGAGGAGATCAACGCCCAGGCGGCGGAGTAGCTTTCGCTTATTTGCGGAGCCGGCGGACCACGTGTCGCGCGCCCTCGTGCGCGGCATTGAGTCCGGCTAGTGCTGCGTGAATCAGCGCCACGACCGGATCGTGCCGCCGCAGCGGGATCAGCACGTCGCCGACCGCAAAGCGCCCGCGCCAGATCGGGTTGATCATGGGGTGATCGGCGCTCGCGGTGGAATCCGCGCTGGCGATGGCGGGATCGGCGCAGAGGTGGCGGGTGAGATCGAGCGTCAGCTGCACGCCCGGCGAATATCTTGCAAAGCGCTCGTCGATGCCGAGCTTGAAGAAGAAGGCCCGATCCTGGTGGCGCAGCACGATGCCCGCGGCCACCGGTGTCGTCCCGGCGCGAAGCGTGACGATCTCGCACTGCGCGGTCTCCGCCAGCGCCGGCACCGCGCGGCGAATGAAGGTCGCATCGCCGGCATGCTGAACCAGCGCGGTGCCGCGCTTGCCTTTCCAGCCGCTGGCTTCGAGCTGCAGGAATGTTTCGAGTGCGGGCCCGATCTCGTCAGGCCGGCGGGCGACGTCGAACGCAACAGGGCCGTGCTCTTCGAGGCGGTGGCGTTGTCGGCGCAGCTCCTTGAGCTTCTTGGTGCCCAGTGCGTCGCGCAGCAGCGTCTCGGCATCCTGCGTCGCATCGAGGCTGGCGCGGATGTAGGAGGAAAGGACGCGCGGCCTCAGGCCGTCGCGGATCAGGACCTGCTCGAGCGCAGTCATCGCAGCGCCGTCGAGCGCAACGTCGTTCAGCACGAGCGCATGCGCGCCGGCCCCGCGCGCCCGCTGCAACAGCTGCGTGGCCGCCTCGATCGGGGCGTCGCCGTCGATCAGCGGGCTGCACAGCGTGCCGTAGGGATGCGCGCTCACCAGCGCGGGCAGGGGAATCTTCAGGGCGTGCCACAGCGGGATCACCGGCATCAGCCCGATCAGCCGCGTCGACGTGCCGTCGAATGCGGGCAGGGCCGAGGCGTTCGTGCGGCCGCGCGCGGTGGCGCTGACGGCGAGCTCCCAGGCGGGCAGGTAATATCCGTTCGGCTCGATCGCCCGCTGCGCGAGCGCGCGCCATTGGCCAGGATCGATCGCCGCAAGCGGGACGCGCGCCGCCGTGGCATCCTCTGCCGATGCCGCATGGATCGCTGCCTGCTGCGCGATGTCGACCACGTCCCCTCGTCCCGTTCACGCGGGCAAATGCCGCGTCACGTGGTCATGCTTAGCGCAAAGATTGGAAAATACCGTTGGTACGCGGCTCCAATTCGAACGGTAATGTTAACGTTTCGTTGAGCATCCTGCGCCGGATTGCTCAACGCAGACCTTACTTGTCGCCGGGCAGGAAGTGATCACGGGCGCTTGCCCGTCCACCGCCGGCGCTATCGGTGATCGTGACCTCGACATCGCGCGAGGTCTTCGGCAGATCGGCAGGCCCGACCTGCACCGACAGTCTGACCTCGCGGGTCTGGTCCTGTCCGACCTCGACGACGGGCTTGCCACCGGGAGGGGCTTCGATGCCCGCAATCCGAATGTTCGCGCCGGGCAGCCCGGAGACCTCGATCGCAAACGATCGCTGTGCGCCCTTGTTGAGGATGCGCACGGTGTAATCGTTACGCACGCCGCCGTCCGAGAGCTGAACGAACAGAGGATTGCGCTCGTGCAGCACGTTGACGTCCATGGTCGCGCGCGTGGCGAGGGTGTAGACCATGATGGTGCCGACGATGCCAATGGCTGCGGTATAGATCAGCGTGCGCGCGCGAACGATGCGATAGATCGGCGGCTTGCCTTCGCGCCGGCGCTGCATGTTGATGTCGGTGTCGTAGCCGATCAGGCCCTTGGGCCGGCCGATCTCGCGCATGACGTTGTCGCAGGCATCGATGCAGAGGCCGCACTGGATGCAGCCGAGCTGGATGCCGTGGCGGATGTCGACGCCGGTCGGGCAGACGTTGATGCATTGGTGGCAGTCGACGCAATCGCCGGCGAAATCACCGTGGGCGCGGGCGGCTTCCGCCTTCTTCACCGACATGCGCGGCTCGCCGCGGTCGCGGCGATAGGTGACGTTGAGGGCCCATTCGTCGGTCAGGGCCGCCTGGATGCGCGGCCACGGGCACATGTAGATGCACATCTGCTCGCGGGCGTGGCCGGCAAAGACATAGGTCGTTGCGGTCAGAATACCGATCCAGAGATAGGCGATGAGCGGCGCCTGGAAGGTAGCGAGCTCCTTCACCAGCGTCGGAGCGTCGTCGAAATACAGCACCCAGGCGCCACCGGTCCACCAGGCGATCATGATCCAGAGGAAGTGCTTGAGCGCGACCTTTCGGATGTGGTCGAACGTCCAGTAGCGCTTGTCGCCCTGCATGCGCTCGCGCCGGTCGCCTTCGACCCAGCGCTCCACGGCATAGAACAAATCGGTCCACACCGTCTGCGGGCACAAATAGCCGCACCACAGCCGCCCCGCGACTGCGTTCATCAGGAACAATGCCATCGCCGCGATGATGAGCAGGCCGGTGAAGTAATACACTTCCTGCGGCCACAGCTCGATGAAGAAGAAATAGAAGCGGCGATGCGGCAAGTCGATCAGCACGGCCTGGTCGGGCAGGCCTGGTCCGCGATTCCAGCGTACGAACGGCAAAAGATAATAGATCCCAAGCGTGACGCACAGGATCGCCCATTTGATACGGCGGAACGGCCCGTGGACCGATTGCGGATAGACCTTCCTGCGCTTCTCGTAGAGAGGTCCTTCGATGAAGGTGTCGTCGGTCATGGCAAATTCCCCCGCATCACAGGCTGCATCTGCGTGCGTTCAGGAGAACGCGCAGCCGCTGCTCAGGCCGAGCTTCCTGAACACGATCGCTGCCGGGCAGAAGCCCGTGATCGAGGCCTGCAACATGTTCAGCCCGGCGAACGCCGTCAGCAGGTACCAGTACGCATTGACATAGGTGCCCAGCGCGAGACCGAGCAGGACGACGCATCCCGCAAAGGCGAGGACGGCTTTATCGACATTCATGGCAGGCTCCTTCTTCTTGACGACGGGTCGGGTTGGCTTCGGTGCATACGATGCCACTCATGTGCCGGTTCGGACCTCCTTGAGCTTGGCGATGTTCAGCTTGTCGAGAACGAAACGCTCGTAGAACGGCTCGCTCTCGCCGCGCCGCATCTTGCGCAGGAAGTATTTCTCGAAGGCGACCTTGGCGAGGTGCACCCATTCGCCCTTGGAGGACCAATTGACGTTGCGCGGCGGAATCTGCGGCTGCGCGAGGAAGGCGACGCCGGAATCGCCGAAGTCGGCCAGTCGCGTTCCAGGTCGGCTGCGCCGTCGGCGCCTTGCCGCGGAGCAGGGCGCCGATATTCATCGCGGTCGCCGTCACCATGGATTCGATCATGAAGCCTGTCTTGGGAACGCCAACCGGCACGGGTGTCGCGCCGACCGGCGCAATCGCGACGCAGACGCCGACGGCAAAGACGTTGGGGAAGGCGGGGTTCTGCTGGTGCTTGTCGACGATGACGAAGCCGCGCGGATTGGTCAGCTTCTCGATGCCGCGCACCGCCTCGACGCCGCGAAAGGCGGGCAACATCATCGAATAGGCGAATGGCAGCTCATGCGCCTTGCGGGACGTGCCGTCGTCGGAAAACTCCTCCACCGACATCAAGCCGGGGCCGATTTTGTCGATGCGGGCGTTCGTGATCCACTTGATGTGCTTCTCGCGCATCTCGCTTTCCAGAAGACCCTTGGTGTCCCCGACGCCGTCGAGACCGAGGTGGCCGATATACGGCTCCGAGGTGACGAAGGTCATCGGGACGCGGTCGCGCAGCTTCCGCCGGCGCAGCTCCGTTTCAAGGATGAAGAGAAATTCGTAGGCCGGCCCGAAGCAGGAGGCACCCTGAACGGCTCCGATCACGACCGGGCCGGGATTGGCCGCGAGCTGCTCGAAGGCGTCACGGGCATGCGCGGCATGATCGACGTGGCAGATCGACTGGGTATGGCCCTGCGGACCGAGGCCGGGGATCTCGTCGAAGGCGAGTTCAGGACCGGTCGCGACGACCAGATAATCATAGTCGATCGAGGTGCCGTCGCCGAGCTCGACACGGTTCCTCTCCGGGTGGACGCGCTTTGCGCCCTGCGTCAGCAGCCGCACGCCTTTGCGTTTCATGACGTCTGCGAGATCGATCTCGATCTCTTCGCGCTTGCGCCAGCCGACGGCCACCCACGGATTCGAGGGCACGAAATGATAGACCGTGCCTTGGGAGATGACGCTGAGGCGGTCCTCCTTTCTCAATTGGGGTAGCAATTCATAGGCCATCAGCGTTCCGCTCAGACCGGCTCCGACTACGACAATCTCCGCCATGGGTTCCTCCGTTGGATTACGCCGCTTCACCGGTTCTGTGCCGGTTGTCGTGCAGCGCTTGACTATATATTCGTAATTGCGTATATACGCAAGTATGAAAATAGATAGCGAGATCATGGAGCGGGCGGCGGACCAGGCGAGCGAGTTGCTCAAGGCGCTCTCGAATCGTCACCGCCTTCTCATCATCTGCCAGCTGATCGACGGCGAGCGGTCGGTCGGCGAGCTGGCCGAGTTCCTGAGCCTGCGGGACTCCACGGTCTCCCAGCATCTTGCGCTCCTTCGCAAGGATGGCCTGGTCGCCGCCAGGCGCGATGCGCAGACGATCTTCTATTCGATCGCCAGCGAGCCGGCGCGCGCAATCCTGAAGACGCTTTACCAGGTGTTTTGCGCGCCGAAGTCCGCAAGGACGAAGTGAAGCCTAGGAAACGGCGGGCGGGCGCGCCTTGCGCGAGATCAACGCGCCTTCGCCCGATGTCGATGAAATGAGAGGGCACCGCTGCGCGGTGTGATGAACCCGATGACGACACGGATGTGTCCTTTGCAATATCTGGCGCGCCTGGGGCTTCTGGCCGCTTGGGCGGCGATCGGAGTACCGGCGGGGCCTGCTGCCGCCGCGAGTACGCTCGTCGTTGCGCAGCAGACGGTCGCCGACGAGAAGGCGGTGTTTGCGACCGTCGAGAGCATCAGCGTGGTTCCCGCGCGTAGCCGCATCGGCGGGACCGTCATTCAGCTCGAGGTGCGGGAAGGGGATCGCGTCACCGCAGGCCAGGTCATCGCGGCCATCGGCGACGAGAAGCTCGTCCTGCAGATGAAATCGCTCGACGCACAGATCGAGGCGCTGCAGGCCCAGGCCAAGCAGGCGCAGCTCGACTTCACCCGGACCGAAGGACTGGTCGAGCGCGGTATCCTGCCGCGGGTCAAGCTCGACGAGCAGCGCACGGCGCTCAACGTCGCCGACAACGGTCTGCGCGCCAAGACTGCGGAGCGTGCCGTCATCAACGAGCAGCTCAACCAGGGCCAGGTGCTGGCGCCGGCGGACGGGCGCGTGTTGAAGCGGCTGATCACGCTGGGGTCCGTCGTGCTCGCCGGCGACCCGATCGTGACGGTCGCCGAGCAGAACTTCAAGCTGCGGCTGCGCGTGCCGGAGCGCCACGCGCGCTACCTGAAGGCCGGCGACAAGGTCCGTGTCGATGGCGCAGAGCTGGCGGGAGAAGCTTCGAAACGGGGCGTGATCGACCTCGTCTATCCTCAGATCGAGGAGGGGCGCGTCATTGCGGACGCGACCGTCGAGGGACTCGGCGAATATTTCGTCGGCGATCGCTTGCGGGTCTGGATTGCCGGCGGCACGCGGCCGGCCTTCGTCATTCCGTCCAGCTATGTGACGACGCGATTCGGCATCGACTACGTCCAGCTCCGGAAAGGGGACCAGACGATCGACGTGCCGGTGCAGCGCGGCCGCGACATGCCGACGCCTTCGCTTCCCGACGGGCTCGAGATCCTCTCGGGCATCCAGGTCGGTGACCAATTGGTGCGGCCATGAATCTCGGTCTGTCAGGACGGTTGACCCGGTCGACCATCGCATCGCCGCTGACGCCGCTCTTCCTGCTCGGGGCGCTCGTTGTGGGGCTGATCGCCGTCGTGGTGATCCCGCGCGAGGAGGAGCCGCAGATCAGCGTTCCCATGGTGGACATCCGCGTCAACGCTGACGGCCTGCGCGCACCCGACGCGGTGGAGCTGGTGAGCAAGCCGCTGGAGTCGATCGTCAAGGGCATCGACGGCGTCGAGCACGTCTATAGCCAGACCGAGGACGACCGCGTGATGGTCACCGCGCGCTTCCTGGTCGGCACCAAGTTCGAGGACGCCATCCTACGGGTGCACGAGAAGATCCGCGCCAATCTCGACCGCATTCCCGTCGGCATCCCCGAGCCGCTGATCGTCGGCCGGGGAATCAATGACGTTGCGGTGACGGTATTGACGCTGTCGCCGAAGCCGGAGGCCGCCAGCCGCTGGACCGACAAGGACATCTACGAGCTCGCCGACAAGGTTCGCGCGGAGCTGATGAAAGTCGACGACGTCGGTCTCACTTACATCTCCGGCGGCGCTGCACAACAGATCCGCGTCGAGCCCGATCCGGAGAAGCTGTCGCTGTTCGGGATCACGCTGCAGCAGCTCGTGGCCAAGGTGAAGGACGCCAACCGCTCGTTCCTGGCCGGGCAGGTTCGCGACGCCGGCGTCGTGCGGAACGTCGCGGCGGGGCAGACGCTAACAGGCATTCCCGACATCGGATTGCTGCTGATCACGAGCCGCGACGGCCGGCCGGTCTATGTCAAGGACGTCGCCTCCGTCGTCGTCGGCCCGAGCACCGTCGAGCATCGGGTCTGGACGGATTCGCGCGATGCCGGAGGGCAGTGGGCGCGGACGCCCGCTGTCAGCCTGGCGCTCGCCAAGCGGGCCGGTGCCAATGCGGTCGTCGTGTCCGAGAACATCGCCAAGCGCCTCGAAGGATTGAAGTCGCGCCTGATCCCCGAAGACATCCAGGTGACGGTGACGCGCGATTACGGCGAGACCGCCAACGAGAAGGCCAACGAGCTGCTGTTCCACCTCGGCCTTGCCACCGTCTCGATCGTCGTCCTGATTGCGATCGCGATCGGCTGGCGCGAGGCGCTGGTGACCTTCGTCGTGATTCCCACGACGATCCTGCTGACGATGTTCGCCGCCAATCTGATGGGCTACACCATCAACCGCGTCAGCCTGTTCGCGCTGATCTTCTCCATCGGCATTCTGGTCGACGACGCCATCGTCGTGGTCGAGAACATCGCGCGGCACTGGGGCATGCGCGACGGCAGGCCGCGCCTGCAGGCGACCATCGAGGCGGTGGCGGAGGTCGGCAATCCCACCATCGTCGCGACGTTGACCGTGGTCGCAGCGCTGTTGCCGATGCTGTTCGTGTCGGGCCTGATGGGCCCCTATATGGCGCCGATCCCGGCCAACGCGTCGGCTGCCATGCTGTTCTCGTTCTTCGTCGCGATGGTGGTCGCGCCCTGGCTGATGCTCAAGCTCGCGCCGAAGGGCGAGGTCGCCTCAGCGCATGCGGCGCACGATGAAGGCCGGCTCGGCCGGCTCTACCGGCGCTTCGCCGCGCCGATCGTGCGGAGCAAGCGGTCGGCCTGGATATTCCTGCTTGGCGTCGGCATCGCGACGCTGGCGTCGATGACGCTGTTTGCGACCAAGTCGGTGACCGTCAAGCTGCTGCCGTTCGACAACAAGTCCGAGATCGCCGTGGTCGTCGACCTGCCGGAAGGGGCGAGCCTGGAGGCGACCGAGCGCACGCTGTTCGGCGCGGCCGAGATCGCGCGGCAATTGCCGGAGGTCACCTCGCTGCAATCCTATGCCGGCACGCCGGCGCCCTTCAATTTCAACGGCCTGGTGCGGCATTATTATCTGCGCCAGAAGCCCGAGCTCGGCGAAGTTCAGGTCAACCTGACCGCGCGCGGCGAGCGCAAGCGCGCGAGCCATGAGATCGCGCTCGAGCTGCGCGAGAAGCTGAAGGCGCTCGATGTGCCCGCAGGCACCAGCATCAAGGTGGTCGAGGTGCCTCCCGGGCCGCCGGTGCTTTCGACGCTGCTCGCCGAGGTCTACGGTCCCGATGCGTCCACACGCCGTGCGGTCACGGCCGAGCTCAAGAAGGTGTTCGCGGAAGTGCCGTTCATCGTCGACGTCGACGATTCCATCGGCGAGAAGCGGCCACGGCTGCGGCTCTCGATCGACCAGGACCGGCTCGAATTCTTCGGCGTCGAGCAACGCGACGTCTACGACACCATCCAGGCGCTGTTCGGCGGCATCTCGATCGGCTATTCGCATCGCGGCGAGGACCGCAACCCGATCGAGATCGCGGTGCATCTCGGAAAGCGCGATCTGGTCTGGGACGAGGCGCTGGCCTCGACGCCGGTGCCGGCCAACACCTTGCCCGGCAGCAAGACGGTGGTCGAGCTCGGTCAGGTCGTGAAGGCGACCATGGAGCAGGGTTCACCGACGATTTTCCGCAGGGACGGCCGCTTCGCCGACATGGTGATGGCTGAGCTTGCCGGACGCTTCGAGGCGCCGCTTTACGGCATGCTCGCGGTTGCCGATCGCGTGGAGGCCCATGATTGGGGCAAGCTGCCGAAGCCCGCGATCAACCTGCACGGCCAACCGTCGGACGAGTCGCGGCCCACGCTGCTGTGGGACGGCGAATGGGAGATCACCTGGGTGACCTTCCGCGACATGGGCGCCGCCTTCGGTGCGGCCATCCTCGGCATCTATGTGTTGGTCGTCGCCCAGTTCAGGAGCTTCCGTTTGCCGCTCGTCATCCTGACGCCGATTCCGCTGACGCTGATCGGCATCCTGATCGGGCACTGGCTGCTGGGGGCGCCGTTCACCGCGACCTCAATGATCGGCTTCATCGCGCTGGCCGGCATCATCGTGCGCAATTCGATCCTGCTGGTCGATTTCATCCGGCATAGCGGCGCACACGGCAAGTCGCTTCGCGAAGTAGTGCTGGAAGCCGGCGCGGTCCGCTTCAAGCCGATCCTGCTCACCGCGCTCGCGGCCATGATCGGGGCCGCAACCATCCTGCTCGACCCGATCTTTCAGGGACTGGCGATCTCGCTCCTGTTCGGGCTTGCCTCGTCGACCCTGCTCACCGTGCTGGTGATCCCCGCGATCTACATCGCCTTGCGCACGCCGCGCGAGGCGGTTTCGACCACAGCCAAATCCAGCTCATGAGGGCCCAATGGACAAGAACTACGTCGGCATCACCAGGAACATCTCGGCCAATTTGAAGAAGTTGCGTGGCGACATTCCCGAGACCATGAAGGGATTTTCCGCACTCGCCCAGGCTGCCACGCACGAGGGTGCACTGGACAAGAAGACGAAGGAGCTGATCGCGCTGGCGCTCGGTGTCGCCGCGCGTTGCGACGGCTGCATCGGCTTTCACACCGAAGCCCTCGTCAAGCTCGGCGCGACGCGTCAGGAGGTCGAGGAGACGCTCGGCATGGCTGTCTACATGGGCGGCGGACCGTCGCTGATGTACGCCGCCGATGCGATCGCGGCCTTTGAGCAGTTTCAGCAGCAATCCGTCGCCGCCTGACGTGGTGATCTGAGTCAAGCACGCGACGGGACCGGGCGAGCTGTCTCGTCCGGTCCCGTCCGTGCTCGATCTATCAACTACCAGCGGTCGCCGACACCGACGCCCACGCTGACGCCGGGTGTCCGGATGCCGACGCCGGCACGCGGACCATCGTCCCAGTCGCGATAGGTGCGTCGCTCATAATAGCGATCGCGCGGCATGGTCGCGTAGGAGTCGCGCACGATCACGCGCGAGCCGCCGCGGGTGCGGTAGCAATTGCCGGCGTCGTCGCAGACAAGCCGGACTTCCTGAATGAGATCGGGGTTCGTGTATTCGCTGGTCGAATAGATGTCCGCCGCCTTGGCACCGGTTGCCGCGGCCAGCGCGCCGACACCCGCCAACAGCGCAATCGTAAATGTCTTCATCGTGTCCTCCACCGAAACTGCCCTCGGCGGTAACAAGAAGGGGAGGCGGCGATCGTTCCCGGTTGCGATGCTGGTTTTTCCCGGAACCGGAGCTTTGTTACGCAGATTCGCTGCTAGATCGGCTCGTAGGTTTCCGTTCCGCAGATGTCCTCGGCTTCTGCCCGGCGGCGGTCGACCACTTTTCCGCCTGATATCGTCACGATGTAGGTCTGGGCGCCGAGCGAGGTGCCGGTGGCAGAGGTGAGCTGGGCCCGGACGCAGGCGGTCCAGCCCGGCCCGCGCACCTCGCGATGGGGCGCAGCGACGTGCACCTCGCGCGGATAGGAGGTGGCAAGGAAGACGACGTCGATCTGCTCGCGCACCACGCGCTTGACGTCGGGGGCGGGTTCAGGCGGCGGCTGCTCGGTTTCCTTCATGCGCATGAATTCCGGCACCGGCGCGCGGCTGTCGGCAAAGCCGCAGGCGCCGAGCGCGAGCGCGCCGGCGAGCAGCGCCGCATGAGCAATGATCCGTAACATCCGTGAAGGTCCCCTGCGGGCCAACAGATAGGCAGGAATGCGATCCGGCGAAGTCCCCGGCGATCAAGATTTGCTGAAGTCTCCAGGAAGTCCTGGAACTCGCGGCATTTCATATTCCGGAATTGCAGGCTAAGTTTGTACCCCAGACGAGGGGGGTTGCATCAATGAGGATTTTGGTCATCGCGGCTGCGGTCATGGCGCTGACGGTTGCATCGGCGCAGGCGCAGGGCCGGCGGCCACCCAATGAGGCAGCTAAACCGGCGGACAACAAGCCCAAGGTCGACGAGAAAGCCTACAAGGCCGCGCTTGAGCGCATTCCCGAGCCCAAGGACAAGTACGACCCGTGGGGCGGGGCCCGCCCGAGTGAACCTGCCAAGAAGCCGAAATAGGGCGAGGCGAGCGTTGCGGACCGGCCTGCGATTTCCGATCGGGCTCGTTGCGCTGCTGTTGATCGCCGTGCGGCCAAGCGCGGCCTGGGAGAGTTGGGGCGGCGATGCCGGCGGCTCGCGCTTCTCGCCACTGCAACAGATCACGCCCGACAATGTCGGCAATCTGGTTCGGGCCTTTGAATTCCGCACCGGCGATCTCGCGGTGCGCCCGCCGGAGGTGATGCGGCGAACCAAATTCCAGGCAACGCCGCTGTTCGTCGAGGACAGTCTGATCTTCTGCTCGCCCTTCAACGAGGTGATTGCGCTCGATCCCGGCTCGGGCGCGCAGAAATGGCGTTATGATCCGAAGATCGCGACCAATCAGCGTCCCGCCAATCGCTACGTCTGCCGCGGCGTCACCCATTGGACCGACGATGAGGCGCCCGCGAATGCCGCCTGTCGGTCGCGCATTTTCATGGGCACGAACGACGTCCGCCTGATCGCGCTCGATGCGAAGACGGGAATTCCCTGTGCCGGTTTCGGCAATAGTGGCGAGGTGAAGCTCGATATCGGTATTGCCCTGGAATGGCCCGGCGAGTTCCAGATCACCTCGCCGCCCGCCGTTGGCCGGGGTGTCGTCGTGGTCGGCTCCTCGATCTCCGACAACCGACGCGTCGATGCGCCGAGCGGCGTCGTACGTGCGTTCGATGCGCGCACCGGCCGGGCGCGCTGGAGCTTCGAGCCGCTCAAGCGTGACGGCATCGAAGCCGGGCACGGCAATGTCTGGGCGCCGATGTCGGTCGACACGGCGCGCGGCCTGGTGTTACTGCCGACGTCCTCGCCGTCGCCGGATTTCTGGGGCGGCAAGCGGCCGGGCAACAACGAGCATGCCAATTCTGTGGTCGCATTGCGCATCGAGACCGGTGAGCTCGCATGGGCATTCCAGACGGTGCATCACGACGTCTGGGATTACGATCTGGCGGCGCAGCCGACGCTTGCGCGCCTCGATGCGGGAGACGGCCAGCGCGACGTCGTGATCCAGCCGACCAAGCAAGGTTTTGTCTTCGTGCTCGACCGCGACAGCGGCAAGCCGGTCTGGCCGGTGGAAGAACGCGCGGTGCCGCAGGGCGGCGCGGAAGGGGAAACGTTGTCGCCGACGCAGCCGTTTCCGACGCATGTACCGGCGCTGACATCACAGGCGATCTCGACCGACGACGCGCTCTCGCTGTTGCCGGAACTGCGCCCCTCGTCCTGCGAGCGCCTGTTCACGGAGGCGCGCAACGAGGGTCTGTTCACGCCGCCTTCCGTGCGGGGCACGCTGGAATTTCCCTTCACCGGCGGCGGCGTGAACTGGGGCAGCGCGGCCTTCGATCCGGTCCACCAGATTCTCTACGCCAACACCGGGCGCGCCGTTCATCTCATCAGGCTGATCCCGCGCACGGAGGCTGCCGGATTCAATCCGCCGCCGGGGCATGATTTCGGCCAGCAGCGCGGCGCGCCGTTTGCGATGTCGCGCGCGGTGGCGATGTCGCCGCTCGGTCTGCTCTGCAACAAGCCGCCCTGGGGCGAGATGGTTGCGGTCGATCTGAAGGCCGGCAAGATCCTCTGGCGTTCGACCGTCGGCACCACCGAAGACCTGGCACCACTCGGCGCGCCGCTGCCTTGGGGCGCGCCTCTCGTCAACGGAGTGGCGGTCACGGCAGGCGGCCTCGTCTTCACCGGCGCGATGGATGCTTATCTGCGCGCCTTCGATGCGCGAAGCGGCAAGGAGCTGTGGCAGGGACGGCTGCCGGTGCCCGGCGTCGCCAATCCCATGACCTATCTGTGGAAGGGCGAGCAATATGTCGCGATCGGCGCCGGCGGCCACTCCGAAGTCGGCACCTCGATCGGCGACAGCGTGGTCGCGTTCCGCCTGGCGCGGCCGGGCGAGGCGCCGACATTGTGGTCGCGCACCATCGATCGTCCCGGTGGACGATTTTTCGGAGCATCCGCGGCGATCGGAATCGCAATCGCCGCGCTCGTGATCGCAAGCCTGCGCTGGCGTCGCCGTCGTCGTATCACGCAATCATAATCGTGTTGTGGATGTGATGCGAACGTTCGTTCACATCGCGCGCGCTATTGCTCGAAGGCGAGGCCGACGCGCTTGTCACTGCGCCAAACTGTGCGACAATTCCGCACGAAATCGTCGCGCGCGATCGATAGCGTGAACGATTGCGGCAATGTGACGGGGGTGTCGAGGTCGATCGCCGCGCCGCCCGCCGACATGTTTCGCACGGTGCAGGGGATGCCGCTGCTTTCGAAGGTGATCGTTCCACCCTTGAAAACACGGTGCCGCTGCGCTGCACGCTTCTCGATCATCCGCGTTGGTCCAACATGATGATTGTGAAGTAATGCATAGAAATTACGTTGAACTAAACTCAATACTGGCGCTACTTGCACAGCGCTTCAGAATTCGTTTACGACGTTGACGCGGAGAATCTCTCCGCCGACTTTCCCCACACGCACTTCTTTTATGGCGCTACGCGCCGATGGAGATACTGATGAAGACCACGCTTTCGATTTTGCTCGCCGCAGCGTTCTCGCTGTCGTCGATGCCCGCCCACGCCGTCAAGTGGGACCTTTCGACCATGAGCTGCAAGCAGTTCCTCGAGAGCGGCGAAGACAACATCCAGGTTGTGCTGACCTGGATGGACGGCTGGTACAAGGGCGACGAGGACAACGCGATCATCGACACTGACGTGTTCATCGAGAACGCCAAGAAGTTCGGTGCCTATTGCGGAAAGAATCCGACCGCCAGCATTGTCACCGCGGCCGACGAAGTGCTCGGCAAGTAATCTTTGAAGCCACCTTTGAAGCTTGCCGACTGAAGCGCGGACGCAATCGCGCTTTCCGTCTCTCGCTTTGATGAGAACGTGATCGAGAGCCGCGGTGCGCTTTGCGCCCACGCGGCTCTCTTCTTTTGAGATGCTGCTCAGCCCGGCAGCATCGCGAACGCGCTCGATACCATCGCGATCGGTTTGTTGTCGGTCGCCGAGAGCAGCGTGACGCGGCCAAAGCTCATGGTGCGCCCGAGCCGCACCACGCGCGCGTCCGCCAGCACGTCCGACGAGGAGGCCGCGCGCATGAAATGCGTGGTCTGGTCGACCGTGGTCATGGGGCGGTAGCCGCGATTGGCCGCGAGGTTCGCGATCACCATCGCGGTGTCGGCGAGCGCCATCAGGGCTTGGCCGCAGACCATGCCGCCGTTCCGGCACAGCCGCTCCGAGAACGGCATGCGCAGGAGTGCGCCCGGCTGCCAGTCCGGCGCATCCGCCGGCTGCACGTGCTCGAGGCGCTCGACCGCGAGATTGAGATCCTGGACCCAGGGCGCAATAATCTCGCCGAGGATGCGTCTGGCGTCGGAGAGGCCGAATTCGGTGTCTGGCTGCATTTGCATTGCTGGCGCGCTCTTCTGTATTGCCGGATGTTTCGTCCCATTGTGCGCGCATCGGCGCGGCAAAGTCACCCGGTCTGGGGCCGGTCCCGTCGGCTTGAAAATGCCTGACTTGGCCCGATATGATGGCTTGCTCGGGGTATGGGTGGATGATGTTGCGTCGGTGTGTCCTCGTCTTTTGTATGGCCGCGCTCGGCCTCGCGCTGAGCGGGTGCACCAAATGCGGTCCGATCTGGGACGACTGGCTGCATGCGCCGAAATCGTGCAGATCGGATCGGCTCTAGGGGCCCCGGACGGCCTCGGCGGTCGCGACCGGCCGCGACAAGGATGACCAGGCGCGGGCGAACCGTGCCTCCATGGATGATCAAGGAGTAGACGATGAAGCTTTTCCGTTTGGCCGCGGTGCTGGCCGTGCTGGCGGGACCTGCCTATGCGCAAATGCCCAATCTGAATTTGCTGCAGGACGCCCCGAGCAAGACCCCCGAGGAAAAGGCCGCGGAAGCCGAGCGTGACAAGGCCTATAAGGAAACGCTGAAGAAGATCCCGGATTCCAAGACGTCCAACGATCCCTGGGGCGGCATGCGCGCCGATCCGCCGAAGCAGCCGGCGGTGCCGAAGGCCTCGGCTGCAACCAGCGCGCCGAAGAAGTCCAAGAGCGGCACCGCCGCCAACTGACCGCAGCTCCGTATGGGGGCAGCACAACGCCTTCGGGACGGGACTCCTCTTCGTCCGGCCCACGCCCTACATTGGGCTGAGCGTAGCGCGTAGAGGAGGAGGACATGGCCGATCGTCCGCGGGATCTCGCCGAGCGGATGGCGGGCCGGCGCAAGATCGCCGGCAAGCCGGGCCAAACGGTCGGCGACGGCTATCTGCGCGAGACCTTCACGCTGCCGCGCGCGGCGGCACGGGAAAGGGCGCAGGCCTTCTTCGCCCGCTACCCCAAGGCCGGCTATATGAGCGCGGTCGAGACCTGGCGCGAGCTGCCCGGCGGCGACATCGAATTTACCATGCGGCGGCTGCCCAGCGCGGATTGAAGCTGCTTGCTAGTCGAGGGTTTCGGCAACGATGCGGATCCGGAACACGGGCTCCTTGGCCTCGTCCAGCAGCTCCATGTGCCATTCGGAATTTTCCTGGAGCTTGCGGGCAATGCCGGCGGTCATGTCGGCGCAGACATTGGTCATCTCTTTCCAGGCCGAATCGCGATCGGCGAATTCCGTCGCCTGGTCCGCGCAGCCCGAATAACGGCCATTCCGGATTCGAAAGAAATACAATGGCATGGCTGGCACCGATCGCGCGCGTGATGGCCTTGCCCCCAGGGCCATGAGCGCGCGCAGTCCAATCCCAAACCACCGTCAGATCAATTCCGGGCGGCTACGGATGATGTTCCGCCGCCAGCCGCGGCGGCACAAGGCGCCATCCGACGCCGACCTTCATCCGGCCGGTTCAGTCGGCCCGGCCGATCGCTTCAGCTCCCGATCGATGCGCAGCTGCACGCGCCGGATCGCCAACAGATCGATTTTCGTCTCGGTCTTGCCGGTCTTGACCTGCTCGCCGATGCGGAACTGCCATTGCCAGATTCCGGGAATCGCCGTCTTGGCGACAGTGAATTCGATGCCCCTGTGATTCATGGTGACCTCCCCACGATTCACTCTCCATGTCTGCAAACATGTTGGGCGTCCCAATATTCCGGAGACAAGCAAATTCTGTCGGTAAGCCCCGGATAGTTCGGGGATATCTCGAAAGCGCGCGTGCGCCGAAACAAGCGGAGCCGGCTTTCGAAAGACGCCGGGCCGTGAGACAGTAAGGCTGTCGCATACCCGTGGTTCTCCGACCATGAACAAAGTTCCTGGGCTGCACCCGGCTGCGCCGGTACGCCGATCGGACGGGGCCGCGGGGGGCCCCGCCGAGGATCACTGATTTCCCTGCAAGCGGCGGCATATGCCTTGCTTGGTCTGAACGACGGCAAGAAACAACATGGGCCCGGTCATGCTCGGCATTCCCCGCCGCTACAGTCATTTCGTCTTCGGAATCATCCAGTCCGGACTGACCTCGCTGATCGCGGCGGGGATCGCCAGCTTGCCCGCCGGCAGCGCGATGAGCTTCGTCGGGCACTGGATGGTGTCGTGGCTGATCGCATGGGCCGCGATGCTGCCGATCGTTCTGCTGGCTGCGCCCGCGATCCGCACTTTCTCGCTGCTCCTGACCCAGGAGGAGAGAGATCCGCGAACCGCCCGGCAGGGATGAAAAAGCCCCGCCTGGGGAGAGCCAGACGGGGCAAAAAGTTATTGGAGGCTGAGGTGCTGGGCTGCAACACCATAGCCGCATCATTCTAGCCGGCTGCGCTTACGGCAGCCTGACAGGCGGCGGATTTCCGGGCCGAGCGTCGAGGCCGCAGACTGGCCCCGCACCGGTCCCAATTTCGACATCCGTTCGCACAACTGCGGACACACCGGTCGGCAAGATTCCACATCGTTCGGCGCAGCCATGGGGGAAACGTGGCACGCCGACCACGGGGTGGCATCATGGATAACGTAGAGCGGTCATTCGCCGCCGCGACAGCGGCTGGCTTCGTGGTGCTGGTGATCGGCCTCGTGCTGCTGGCGCTGCTTTAAAACAGGCGCGCGATCGGCAGCCTTTCCCCGGATGACGGGTTACGGGGCGTGCCGCATTCTCAAAAACTGGAAAACAACCCCATGCACAGTAGGCGGCATGGAAATTCGGTTGTTCATTCAGGGACTTATGAGTAATACCGTCATTGCGCGCGATGCGCCCCGTGGAGCCGCTCAAATCGACTCAAGCTGCGCTGCCGACACCTTGCGACTGCTTCCCGCCGCCGCCAGCCGCATCGCCGGCGCGCCCTTGTCAGCTTCGGACGCCGGCCCCCGGCCGAGGTTTAGTGGATCTTGATTTCGTTCAGGGGAAGGTGGAGCTCGGCGGCGCGCTCTTGGCGGTCCTTCTTGCGGAACTCGTTTTCCGCGCGCTCGAACTTCATCAGCTCCTCCTGCGCCGCCTCCAGCAGGGGATTGCGCCTGATCGTGTCGCGGTTCGTGTTGTCCGTCATGACTGAGGTCCCCAAAGTTGCGGTCCCATCCTGGAGAAGGCCCAAGACCGCGAAAAGGTTCGGTGCCGCAGGATTACGGAATTCTGACGGCGGCCGGGCCATGCGTCTTTGATGCGCGTCAGCTTCGGCCGGGGAATGACGTTGCGGCAGCCCTGTTATTTCGGCGGTTGCAGCCCGGGGGATATGACCCAGTCGTGCAGATGATTGGCGACATCGGCCTGGCGGGCCTTCTTGAACAGGGCGTCCCGCTCGGGCCCGGGCGGAAGCCTGGAGGCCTGCTCCTCGACCTGCTTCACCCAGGCGGAGAGTCGATCTTGAAGCGTCAGCTGCTGCTTGAAACGTCGCCGCTTGAGCATGGCGCGCTCCTTTCCGTGCGAGGAAGGCGGGAGCGCAATCGGGCGTTCTCATCACCGATAGTGGCCACGGTTCGTGCGGTGATGGCCCATTGAGGACCATTAACGGGACCGGCGTCTGTCCAGTTGTGTGCACAACGCGAATGAGGAGGGGGACTGGGGGGATGCTCACGGACAACCCCCAAATCCGCAAAAGAACATATTGCGAACCTAGAACAAATGGGGTACACTACTTTTATCGACGAGCCGCCTCGCCAATCGTTTGTCCCTCACGCGAATCCTCGCCATAAGGAGCACGACCCAATGTCCGCCACTGCCCTGCGTATCGTCGAAGGATCTTCCATGGACAAGAGTAAAGCTCTGGCCGCCGCGCTCTCTCAGATCGAGCGCCAGTTCGGCAAGGGCTCGGTGATGAAGCTCGGCAAGAACGACCGGTCGATGGACATCGAGGCGGTGTCGTCAGGCTCGCTCGGGCTCGATATCGCGCTCGGCATCGGCGGTCTGCCCAAGGGACGCATCGTCGAGATCTACGGGCCGGAATCGTCGGGCAAGACCACGCTGGCGCTGCACACGGTGGCGGAAGCGCAGAAGAAGGGCGGCATCTGCGCCTTCATCGACGCCGAGCATGCGCTCGATCCGGTCTATGCCCGCAAGCTCGGCGTCAACATCGACGAGCTTCTGATCTCGCAGCCCGACACCGGCGAGCAGGCGCTGGAAATCTGCGACACGCTGGTGCGCTCGGGCGCGGTGGACGTGCTGGTGGTTGATTCGGTCGCCGCGCTGGTGCCGAAGGCCGAGCTCGAAGGCGAGATGGGTGATGCGCTTCCGGGTCTGCAGGCGCGCCTGATGAGCCAGGCGCTGCGCAAGCTGACGGCCTCGATCAACAAGTCCAACACCATGGTGATCTTCATCAACCAGATCCGCATGAAGATCGGTGTGATGTACGGCTCGCCCGAGACCACCACCGGCGGCAACGCGCTGAAGTTCTATGCCTCCGTCCGGCTCGACATCCGCCGCATCGGCGCGATCAAGGAGCGCGACGAAGTGGTCGGCAACACCACGCGCGTCAAGGTGGTCAAGAACAAGCTGGCACCGCCCTTCAAGCAGGTCGAGTTCGACATCATGTACGGCGAGGGCGTCTCCAAGATGGGCGAGATCCTCGATCTCGGCGTCAAGGCCGGCATCGTCGAGAAATCCGGCGCCTGGTTCTCCTATGACAGCCAGCGTCTCGGCCAGGGTCGCGAGAACTCGAAAGCCTTCCTGAAGGCCAACCCCGACATCACCGCCAAGATCGAGACCTCGATCCGCCAGAACTCCGGTCTGATCTCCGAGCAGATTCTGGCCGGTACGCCCGAGAGCGACGCCGACGGCGAGGAGCCGGCAGACGAGTAAGACGAACCGCGAAAGCTTTTCGCGAGGAGCGGGCGCTGAAGACGTTGAGTTGCCGACGTCGTCAGCGCCCGTTTCGTTTTGCGTCGTCGGGATCGGGTGGTGGTGTGATGAAGCGTCTGATCCTGACCAGTGCGGCCGGCGCCAATCTCGCCAAATCGAAGCTGGCCGAGATCGTCGTTCTGTTCTTTTTTCGCCTCACGTGGGGGCCGTTGCCTTCGTCCGACTATTTCGCAGCCTATTTCGGGGCGCAGTCAGGGACGCTCAGGCCGGGCGATCATTGGTCGGATTGGGGTACAAAATGGCCCTCCAAGTTCAAGGAACTCAGGAAGCTACCCTTTGCCGATTTTTGCGAGCGCTATGACGAGATCGAACTTTGGTTCGATCCGAGCCCAGACGATCAACTGCAGCTGATCTGGCTGCTCGACTATCTTGCCTCATACCCTGAGCTGCTGAAAAAACTCAGGTTGCGTCTGCTTGCATCCGATCTCTTCGATCTGAGAGACCGAGTTTCCGAAGCGTCCGCGTCGCATATTCCTATGGTGGATGTTCAGGCCCGTGAACTTAGCACTGCCAGAATGGCCTGGCAGGCCTATCGCACGCCGACGCCCGAGGCCTGCGCCAACCTACTTTGGAGCGATCTGAGCGCCTTGTTGATGTTGCGACCGGCATTGCAAGAGCTGTTGGCAGAGCTACCGTCATCCTCGACGGGTCTTGGTGCGACCGAGATGCGATTCCTGGAGCTGCTTTCCAGAGGATTTGCAAATACGAACGCCCTGTTTCATCTGCGCTCGCAGCGGCGCACGTACGTGTTCAGCGAATTTGATTTGGGTTCGCTGTTGGAGGGGCTCGCGCTTGGCCCCAGGCCCGCCGTAGCCGGTTTGGGCGATGAACTGCGTACAATCGACCACGGCAATCTAAGGGCTCGGCATGAGGTCTATCTCCGCAGCCGATTGTCGTTGACCGAGTTCGGGAAGGCTGTCCTGGCCCATCAGGAGGATTTCAGCCGATACAATCCGATCGACCGCTGGTGGGGCGGCACGCATCTGACCAATGATAAGCTATGGCGCTACGGCGCAGTCCTGACGAAACCCTGAGGATCCCGCATGACGCGGCTCATCGTGACGACCGATTCGTCCGCCGCCGGCGCGATACAAAACGCCGGCCTTGGCGATCTCGTCCTTGCGATCGAGCGCCGGCTTGTCTTGGGGCCGCTGCCGTCTGATGCGGAACACCGGGCATTCTTCTCCCCGCGAACGACCCAAGCGCTCGGCCTGCACTGGCTGGACCACACCCCGGCCTGGCGTCTGGAAGGGTCTGGGGTGAGGGGGCGCGGACTGGTCGACCTGTTGTCCGAATGCGACACCGAACTGTGGATGGGATCAGAGCCAAATGCACAGTTAATTCTGCTTTGGTTGCTCGATCATTGCAGCACCGAGAAAGCGGCAGTTTCCAAGCTCTCGATACGTCACCTGGACTTTGCCGTGGGTGATGTCGCGCCGGAGCAACTTGTGAAGCTGAATCCGCCAATAGGAAAACTTGCGGAAGATCACCTTGAACTGGCCGGTCGCGCATGGTCCGCTTATTGCGGACCCACGCCGCAGGCCTGGTTCAACCTGCTTGAAGCGGACTTGAGTCCGCTTCCGCAGCTCGAGCATTGCGTTGTTGACCTGCTCGAAGAGCTTCCAAACGTGACCAGCGGCCTCGGGACCACGGAGACACGGATGCTGCAACTCATCGCGCCGGGCGAAGTGCAGCCCTTTCACGTCTTCCCGGGACATCAGAAACCCAACGACCGGCGCGTGTACGATTACTGGGAGGTCGGCGCGCTGCTCGATGGACTCGCGCGATGTCCAGTGCCGGCCGTAGCCGGGCTGGAGGAGGGGCCATTCACGCTCGACATGCATGACGATGCACGCCGTTTCGCGCAATACAAGCAGTCCCTAATGTCGCTCACCGATTTCGGGATGGCGGTGCTGACGGGAGAAGAGGACTTTCGGCGCCATAATCCGTTTCGCCGCTGGTGGGGTGGCACACTTCTCACCAGCGAACGGCTTTGGCGATGGGACGCCGAGCACCGCGCGTTGATCGCACCTGACTAAGGGCGCGCATGGCTCTCAGCGTTCCTGTACGCGAATCAATTTTTTAAGAGGCGACCGTGTCTCATTTGATCTTATCCACGAACCACCTTGACGAAGACGTGCTTGCCCAGTCGCGCCTCGCGAATGTCGTGGTTGGATTCAATCTACGCTTCGTGTGGAGGAAATTGCCTCCCGAGGAACAACTATTGCTTGGGCTGGAGCGCCGATCGGCGAAGCACGGCAATCCTGGCGATCATTGGCTCGATGAGGCTTGTCGCGGCTCGCTGGAGGGGTTCGGAACGCGTGATATCGGTTTCTTCGAGCTGTGTGCGAAGTTCGACTCAATTGAAATCTGGGTCGACCCTCGACCAAACGATCAGCTTGTGCTGATCTGGCTGCTGGACCTGCTTCGCCCCTACAAGGAGATTACGACGAAGCTCAGTCTGGTGCACACAGATGATCATGTTGCGGACTATGCTCCGGAATCTGTCGCAAAATGGAAGCTGCCGGCCTTCAAGGTGACCGAAAACCATTTGGCCTTGGCACGCCGCGCCTGGCAAGCCTATCGGGCTGAAACGCCAAAGCCCTGCTTCGATCTTCTGATGACGGATCTGACGGCCCTGCCGAGACTTCGGCCGGCGCTCATCGCGTTGCTCGAAGAGCTTCCGGACAGTGTGACGGGCCTGGGTGCCAGCGAAATGGATATTCTGGAGTTTGTGAACGATGGGCACACCGACCCGAGGATCGTCGAGGGAGCGAGGTGGCTTCGCAATGTGTTTGACGAAAACGACGCGTTTGATGCCTTGCTCGAACTGGGGGCGCACCCGGTCCCGCCGATCCTGCTGGGCGATCCGGCATTCGACAATGAGGATCGCTATTTCGGCAGGAGCGAGTGGAAGGTCACGCTCACTGAACTCGGGCGTTCAATTTTTGCGCGCGAGGATGATATGTGGCGCCACAACCGGATTTATCGCTGGTGGGGCGGGACCGAACTCACCAACGAACGGCTCTGGCGCTGGGATCGTGAAAGCCGGTTGTTGATTGCGCCATAGCGGCGCATCCGGTGCCGTAGGGTGGAAAAAGGCGCGCAAGCGCCGTGCCCACCATTTTCAACAAGCAAGAGGTGGTGGGCACGCTGACGCTTTGCCCACCCTACGAGAGCTCCGCCGACGAGACCTCCGTCGTGGCTTACTCCGCAGCTTGCGCGTAATCGCTCACGGGCGGGCAGGAGCATACGAGGTTGCGGTCGCCGTAAACGTTGTCGACACGGCCGACGGGGCTCCAATATTTGTCGGTGCGAGAGGTGCCCGCGGGGAAGCAGCCTTCGGCGCGGGTGTAGGCGCGCTTCCAATCGTCGTCCGCGATGTCGTGCACGGTGTGCGGGGCGTGGCGCAGCGGCGAGGCTTCGATCTTGAAGCGGCCGGCCTCGACCTCGGCGATCTCTTTCCGGATCGCGATCATGGCATCGCAGAACCGATCCAGCTCGGCCTTGGATTCCGACTCGGTCGGCTCGATCATCAGCGTGCCTGGCACCGGGAAGCTCATGGTCGGGGCGTGGAAGCCGTAATCGATCAGGCGTTTTGCAATGTCGTCGACGGTGACGCCGGCCGTCGTCTTCAGCGGACGGGGGTCGACGATGCACTCATGCGCGACGCGGCCCTTGGCGTTCTTGTAGAGCACCGGGAAGTGCGGATCGAGGCGCGCTGCGATGTAATTGGCGTTGAGGATCGCGATCTCGGTGGCGCGCTTAAGGCCTTCGCCGCCCATCATCAAAATGTAGATGTAGGAGATGGTGAGGATCGAGGCCGAGCCGAACGGCGCCGCCGAGACCGGGCCGACCGGGGCATCCGCCTGCGTTGCCGGATGACCGGGCAGGAACGGGGCGAGGTGCGCCTTGACCCCGATCGGGCCCATGCCGGGGCCGCCGCCACCGTGCGGGATGCAGAAGGTCTTGTGCAGATTGAGATGGCTGACATCGGCGCCGTAATCGCCGGGCCTGCTAAGGCCGACCTGCGCGTTGAGGTTGGCGCCGTCGAGATACACCTGGCCGCCATGGCCATGCACGACGTCGCAGATCTCGCGGATGTGCTCCTCGAACACGCCGTGGGTCGAGGGATAGGTGATCATGACCGCGGCGAGGTCGCTCGAATGCTTCTCCGCCTTGGCGCGGAGATCATTGACGTCGACGTCGCCGTTTGTCTCGCAGGCGACCACCACCACGTCCATGCCGACCATCGCGGCCGAGGCCGGATTGGTGCCGTGGGCGGAGGAGGGGATCAGGCAGATCTTGCGATGGCTCTCGCCGCGCGCGGCGTGATAGCCGCGGATGGCAAGAAGTCCGGCATATTCGCCCTGCGCGCCGGAATTCGGCTGCAGCGAGATCGCGTCATAGCCGGTGATGTCGCACAGCCATTTTTCTAGCCGCGCGAACAGCGCGTGATAGCCTGCCGCCTGCTCACGCGGCACGAATGGATGCAGCGAGCCGAACTCCGGCCAGGTCAGGGGCATCATCTCGGTGGTCGCGTTCAGCTTCATGGTGCAGGATCCCAGCGGGATCATGGCGCGATCGAGCGCGAGGTCGCGGTCACTGAGCTTGCGCATGTAGCGCAGCATCTCGGTCTCCGAACGATGCGCGTGGAAGACGGGATGGGTGAGGAAGGAGGTCGCGCGCTTCAGTGCCTCCGGCAGCGCCTCGCGCGTGGTCGCCTCTAACTCGGCATAGGCGAGCTTGCCGCCGAAGGCGCGCCAGACCGCTTCGACCGTCGCGGGCGTTGTGGTCTCGTCGAGCGCGATGCGCAAGCTGGTGGCGCCGACGCCGAGATTGATCTTCTCGGCCGCCGCGCGCGCGACGATCTCGGCGCGCCTGGCGCCGGCATCGACGCTGAGCGTGTCGAAGAAATTCTCGCTGTCAGGCGCAAAGCCAAGCTTGCGCAGGCCGCTCGCGAGCACGGCGGCGCGGCGATGCACGTTGCGCGCGATCTGCGTCAGCCCTTCGGGCCCGTGATAGACCGCATACATCGAGGCGATCACGGCCAGCAGCACCTGCGCGGTGCAGATGTTCGAGGTCGCCTTCTCGCGGCGGATGTGCTGCTCGCGGGTCTGCAGTGCGAGGCGATAGGCAGGCGCGCCGCGGGAATCCACGGAGAGGCCGACGATGCGGCCGGGCAGCGAGCGCTTCAGCGCATCGCGCACTGCCATGTAGGCCGCGTGCGGTCCGCCATAGCCCATCGGCACGCCAAAGCGCTGGGCCGAGCCGATCGCGATGTCGGCCCCTAACTCGCCCGGCGAGGCGAGCAGCGTCAGCGCCAAAAGGTCGGCGGCGACAATCGCGAGTGCGCCCTTGGCCTTCAGCGTGGCGATTGCAGGCCGGAGGTCGCGCACCGCGCCGGAAGACCCCGGATATTGCAGCAGCGCGCCGAGCACGTCTGCCTTGTCGAGATCGGTGAGGGGATCGCCGACGATCAGGGTCCAGCCCAACGGCTCGGCGCGGGTGCGCATCACAGCCAGCGTCTGCGGATGCACGTCCTTGTCGACGAAGAACGCTTGCGCTTTCACCTGCGAGTGACGCTCGGCGAGCGCCATCGCTTCCGCCGCCGCGGTGGCTTCATCGAGCAGCGAGGCGTTGGCGACGTCGAGCCCGGTGAGGTCGCAGATCATGGTCTGGAAGTTGAGCAGCGCTTCCAGCCGGCCCTGGCTGATCTCGGGCTGGTAGGGCGTGTAGGCCGTGTACCAGGCCGGGTTCTCCAGGATGTTGCGCTGGATCACCGCGGGCAGGATCGTGCCGGAATAGCCTTGGCCGATCAGCGAGGTGAAGACCTGGTTCTGCCGTGCGAGTTCGCCCATATGCGCGATCGCCTCGGTCTCGCTGAGCGGCTTGCCGAGGTCGAGCGGGGCGGCCTGCCGGATCGAGGCCGGCAGCGTCTCCGCCATCAGCGCGTCCACACTCTTGGCGCTGACGGTTTCGAGCATGGCGGTGACATCGCGCGCCGATGGGCCGATGTGGCGGCGAACGAAACTGGCGGCGGTGTCGCCGTTGGTCTTGCGGTGCGCGGTCATCGCTTGCTCCATCGTCCTTAAGCCGTGTGCGCCTTGTAGGCGGCTTCATCCATGAGGCCGCCGAGTTCGCTTCTGTCGGCCATCTTGATCTTGAAGAACCACGCCTTGCCTTGCGCGTCCGAGTTCACCAGCGCCGGCTCGGCCGCGAGCTCGGCGTTGGTCTCGAGCACTTCGCCTGTCACGGGCGCGTACACGTCGGAGGCCGCCTTGACGGACTCGACCACGGCGGCGGCTTCCGCCTTCTTCAGCGTGCGGCCGACCTTGGGCAGTTCGACGAACACGACGTCACCGAGCTGCTGCTGGGCGTAGTCGGTGATGCCGACGGTGGCGACGTCGCCCTCGATGGCGAGCCATTCATGGTCGGAGGTGTACAGCGTCGTGGTCATTCTCGAATCCTCAGCGTTTGTAGGTGTTCTTGACGAAGGGCATGGCCGCGACAGCGACAGGCAGACGCTGGCCGCGCACCTCGGCGAAGAGTTGTGTGCCGAGCGCGCTCGATGCGGTGGGCACATAGCCCATCGCGACCGGCGCATTCAGGCTTGGGCCGAAACCGCCCGATGTGACTTGTCCGATCGGCTCGCCGCCCGCGTCATTCGCAAACAGCAGCGCGCCCTCGCGCACCGGCGCGCGTCCCTGGGCGAGCAGGCCGACGCGGCGGCGGGCCGCGCCGTTGTCGAAATGGGCGAGGATTTTTTCGGCACCGGGAAAGCCGCCGGCGCGCGCGCCCCCGCTGCGGCGGCTCTTCTGCACCGACCATTCCAGCGCGGCCTCGACCGGCGTGGTCATGGTGTCGATGTCGTGGCCGTAGAGGCAGAGCCCGGCTTCCAGCCGCAGGCTGTCGCGGGCGCCCAGGCCGATCGGCAGCACGTCGGGATTTTCGAGCAGCGTTTTGGCGAGACGTTCCGCATCGGCCGCGGGAACCGAAATTTCAAAACCGTCCTCGCCGGTGTAGCCGGAGCGCGAGACGAAGCAGTCGAGGCCGGCCACCTTGCGCGGGCCGGAATCCATGAACTTCATGGCGGGCGCCTCTGCACACAATTTCGCCAGCGCCGCCTCGGCCTTCGGCCCCTGCAGCGCGATCAGCGCACGATCTGCGAGGGAATCGATGACGCAATCTTCAGAGAGATTCGCGCGCAGATGCGCCTCATCAGCGTCCTTGCAGGCGGCGTTGACGACCAGGAAGAGGTGATCGCCGAAATTGGCGACCATCAGGTCGTCGAGAATCCCGCCGTCTTCATTGGTGAACTGGGCGTAGCGCTGCCGTCCCGGCGCGATCGCCACGATATCCTGCGGCACCAGCCGTTCCAGCGCGCGGGCGGCGTCCTCGACCCTGCCGGATTTCGGCCGGAGCGCGATCTGGCCCATATGGGAGACGTCGAACAGGCCGGCGGAGGCCCGGGTATGGAGGTGCTCCTTCAGCACGCCCGCAGGGTATTGCACGGGCATGTCATAGCCCGCGAACGGCACCATCTTGCCGCCGAGGGAGACATGAAGCCCATGAAGGGGCGTACGTTTCAGGGAATCTTGGTCGTCGCGCGCTAGCATCACAGGGGCCCTCGGCGGTTCCCCCGGGACGATTCCCTGGGGACACCAGTCGAAGCCCCATCTGTCGCTGTGCCTGAGAGTATTATCCCGTCGGCGGGAGCCATCCGGGTCTAAACCCGTCGGCGCCTCTTTCCAGATGCTGTCAAAGCCACGCGGTCCTTTTGCCTGAGAGTTTCCGGGGCGGTTGCTCCTTCGGCGCCGGCTGCCTAAAGCCGGTCTCTCCCGACGTGGCCGTACGATACAGATGGGTACAGACCACAGCGGGGCCAAGCCTGTCAACGCGTCCGCTTGCCCTATCAACGGGATTGCAGCGGGGATTGAGCGGCTGCGGCAACCCTCTGATCTCCTTGCACAGTTTCTGGACAGCGAAGCTGGCCTTGTCTAAAAGCGCTGTGGCCCGCAGATATCAGCCTAAATGTCAGGTTTGGATGGCCTATAGCGGGTCCAAGCACACCCGATTGGATGAACATGAGCGGCGTCAACGAGATCAGGTCGACCTTTTTGAACTTCTTTGCCGAGAACGGCCACGAGATCGTGTCGTCCTCGCCATTGGTGCCGCGCAACGATCCGACGTTGATGTTCACCAATGCCGGCATGGTGCAGTTCAAGAACGTCTTCACCGGCGTCGAGAAGCGGCCCTATCAGCGCGCCACCACGTCGCAGAAATGCGTGCGCGCCGGCGGCAAGCACAACGACCTCGACAATGTCGGCTACACCGCGCGCCATCTCACCTTCTTCGAGATGCTCGGCAACTTCTCGTTCGGCGACTACTTCAAGGAGCGCGCGATCGAGCTCGCCTGGAAGCTGATCACCAAGGATTTCGGCCTCAACAAAGACAAGCTGCTCGTCACCGTCTACCACACCGACGACGAGGCACACGGGCTCTGGAAGAAGATCGCCGGGTTCTCCGACGACCGCATCATCCGCATTCCGACCTCCGACAATTTCTGGGCGATGGGCGACACCGGTCCGTGCGGCCCGTGCTCGGAGATCTTCATCGACCGTGGCGATCACATCTGGGGCGGACCTCCGGGCTCGCCGGAGGAGGACGGCGACCGCTTCCTCGAATTCTGGAATCTCGTGTTCATGCAATATGAGCAGGTGACGAAAGAGGAGCGCGTGGATCTGCCGCGTCCCTCGATCGACACCGGCATGGGCCTCGAGCGCATGGCCTGCATCATGCAGGGCGTCGACAGCGTGTTCGAGACCGATTTGTTCCGTCATTTGATCGATGCGACCTCGTCCGCGCTCGGCAGTGGGCCGAATGAGCAGACGGTCGCCTCGTTCCGCGTCATCGCCGACCATTTGCGTTCCTCGGCCTTCCTGGTCGCGGACGGCGTGCTGCCCTCGAACGAGGGCCGCGGCTATGTGCTGCGCCGGATCATGCGCCGCGCGATGCGCCATGCGCAGCTGCTGGGTGCGAAAGAGCCGCTGATGCACCGCCTGGTCTGGGCGCTGGTCCGCGAGATGGGCCAGGCCTATCCCGATCTGATGCGCGCGGAGAATTTGATCGAGGAAACGCTGCGGCTGGAAGAGACCCGCTTCCGCAAGACGCTTTCGCGTGGCCTTGCCATCCTCGACGAGAAGAGCGCGTCCTTGAAAAAGGGCGACATGTTCGACGGCGACGTCGCCTTCACGCTGTACGACACCTACGGCTTCCCGCTCGACCTGACGCAGGACGCGCTGAAGTCGCGCGGCATCGGCGTGGATCAAGCTGCGTTCACCGACGCAATGGAGCGCCAGAAGGCCAAGGCGCGCGAATCCTGGAAGGGGTCCGGGGAAGCTGCGTCCGAGGCGATCTGGTTCCCGCTGCGCGAAAAGCTCGGCGCCACCGAATTCCTCGGCTACGAGACCGAGAGCGCCGAAGGCGTGGTGTCGGCGCTGGTGAAGGACGGTGCAGAGGTCGCCAGCCTGAAGGCCGGCGACACCGGTGCGATCGTGCTGAACCAGACGCCGTTCTACGCGGAGTCGGGCGGCCAGGTCGGCGACACCGGCGTGCTCACGGGCGAGGGCGGCATCAAGTTTCGCGTCACCGACACGCAGAAGAAGCTCGGCGATTTCTTCGTGCATGTCGGCAACGTGGAGAGCGGCGAGCTGAAGCTCGGCACCGCGCTGCAGCTCGAGGTCGATCATTCCAGGCGCTCCTCGATCCGGGCGCATCATTCGGCGACGCATCTCATCCACGAGGCGCTGCGCCAGGTGCTCGGCGACCACATCGCCCAGCGCGGCTCGATGGTCGCGCCGGATCGTCTGCGCTTCGACTTCGTGCATCCGAAGCCGATCACGGCAGAGGAGCTGGCCCGCGTCGAGGACATCGCCAACGACGTGGTGCTGGAGAACGACGAGGTCACCACGCGCGTGATGGGCGTCGACGAGGCCCGCGAAGCCGGCGCGCGCGCCCTGTTCGGCGAAAAATACGGCGACGAGGTTCGCGTCGTCTCGATGGGCCGGACCGCGCGCGAGCGCGGCGCCAACGCGCTCGGCTGGTCGGTCGAGCTCTGCGGCGGCACCCATGTCAAGCGCACCGGCGACATCGGCCTGATCACGCTCACCGGCGAGAGCGCGGTTGCTTCGGGCGTGCGCCGCATCGAGGCGCTGACCGGCAATTATGCGCGCAGGCACGCCAACGAGACCATGGCGCTGGCCAAGACCGCGGCGAACGAGCTGCGCACGTCGCTCGACGACGTTCCGGCGCGCATCACCGCGCTGATGGAGGAGCGCAAGAAGCTCGAGCGCGAGCTCTCCGACGCCCGCAAGAAGCTGGCGATGGGCGGCGGCGCTTCGGCCGGCAGCAATGGCGCAGCTTCAGGCGTACGCGAAATCGGCAACGTCAAGCTGATGGCGCGCGCGGTCGAGGGCATCGAGATGAAGGATCTCAAGAGCCTCGCCGACGACGGCAAGAAGCAGATCGGCTCCGGCGTGGTCGCCATCGTCGGCGTCACCGAGGACGGCAAGGCCGGCATCGTGGTCGGCGTCACCGCGGATCTCACCGCGCGCTTCAACGCGGTCAACCTCGTGCGCGTTGCCTCCGAGGCGCTCGGCGGCAAGGGCGGCGGTGGCCGGCCCGACATGGCCCAGGCCGGCGGCCCTGACGGGGCCAAGGCGACCGAGGCGCTGGCGGCGATCGAAAAAGCAATGGCAGGCGCGTAAACGGCCATGCGCCCCGGTCTGCGAGGGCGTGGACTTCGCGATCCCAATTTGAGGGATCGCCTCTATGAATTGCTGGAGCACGATCCGCTGGCTTATTCAGCCGGATCGCGCTTCATCCAGCTCATCATCGGCGTCATCGTGCTCAATGTGGCCGCGATGATCCTCGCCTCGGTGCCGGAACTGGACGCCCAGTTCGGCACGGTGTTCTCGGCCATCACCGTCCTGTCCGTGATCGTGTTCGCGCTGGAATATCTGGCGCGGCTGTGGACCGTGGCGGGCCACACCCAGCGCAGGGGCTCCGCGCTGTCCGACCGGCTGGGCTACGCCTTCTCCGCGCTCGGCATCATCGACCTCATGGCGTTCCTGCCCGCTTCTATCGTGCTCGCCACCGGCCGGCACGCGACGCTGGCGGCGCTCGGGGTGCTGCCGTTCTTCAAGCTGATCCGCTATTCGCCGGCGATGCGCTCGTTGCTCGCCGCCGTGCATGCCGAGCGTCGCGCGCTGATCGGCTGCATCGTCATCCTGATCGGCGCGGTCCTGACGTTCGCCTCGCTGCTCTACGCCATCGAGCGCGACGTGCAGCCGGACAAGCTCGGCACCATCCCGCAGGCGATGTGGTGGGCGATCGTGACGCTCGGCACCGTCGGCTATGGCGACGTCGTGCCGGTGACGCCGCTCGGCAAGCTCGTCTCCACCTTCGCCATCATCTCAGGCTTCGCCATGATCGCGCTGCCGGTCGCGATCATCTCCACCGCCTTCGCCGAAGAGGTGAAGCGGCGCGATTTCGTCGTCACCTGGGGCATGCTGGCGCGGGTGCCGCTGTTCTCGCATCTGTCGGCCGCGGAGATCGCCGACATCATGCGGCTGTTGCGCGCGCGCACCATCGAGCAGGGCGAGATATTGGTCCGCCGTGGCGATGTGGCCTCGTCGATGTATTTCATCACCGCCGGCGAGGTCGAGATCGCGCTGCCGAGCCAGCATGTGCACCTCACGGACGGCACCTTCTTCGGCGAGATCGCGCTGCTGCATAAAACAAAGCGCAGCGGCACGGTGACGGCGACGCGCAAGACGCGCCTTTTGGTGCTCGACGCCCAGGATTTTCACGCTTTGATCGAACGGATGCCGACGCTCGCCGACCACGTCCACACCACCGCCAAGGCACGGCTTGCCGACAGCGGCGATCTCGCGCTCGCGGAATTGGCGCAGGCGGAGAAAGACGGGACCGACCGCTGAGCGGTCAGCCTTTCTTCAGGAAAACATACTCGGCCGAGTAGGGTGCGCTCCTGAACTCGCCGACCTTGTCGCACGCGCCGTCGAGCTTGCCGCCATGGGTGTTGATGCGCTGCACGGTCGTCACCGGCGTCAGTACACCGCTGCCGCGGCGGGCGGTCACTTCCAGCTTCAGCCAGGGGATATCGGCGGCCGTTGCGCCCGGTGCGTTGCCCGCGGCCTTGGCGGTCACCGCGCTGCCGTCGGCGAGCTCCCAGTTCGGGCCGGCATAGTGGCGGCCGATCGTCTTGCCGTCCGAGAGAAGCGTCGCGACCGGTTCGCGGAAGCTCCATGCGAGCTTGCCGTCGGTGCCGGCCTTGCACTCATAGACCTGCGCGCCCTCGGCGTGGACGCTAAGCACGACGCTCTCGCCCGGCGCGGCGATGGCGTCGGGGAGCGGCTCGGCAGCCCCGGCCGGTCCGATCAGGGCCGCGAGCAGCATGGTGGGGCCGGCAAGCTTGATGAACATGGTGGCATCTCCGCGCAAGGTCTCAAAAAGAAACGGGCCGCGCGGTTGCGCGGCCCGTGATGATGTCTGACCCAGTCGGGCGAAATTGCGGTCGGCTCAGGCCGCCAGCTCCTTGGTCAGGTTCTCGGCGACCTTGTCGAGGAAGCCGGTGGTCGAGAGCCAGCGCTGGTCGGCGCCGACCAGCAGCGCGAGGTCCTTGGTCATGTAGCCGGCCTCGACGGTGTCGACGCAGACCTTCTCCAGCGTGTTGGCGAACTTGGCGAGCTCGGCATTGTTGTCGAGCTTGGCACGGTGGGCGAGGCCACGGGTCCAGGCGAAGATCGACGCGATCGAGTTGGTCGAGGTCTCCTTGCCCTTCTGGTGCTCGCGGTAGTGGCGGGTCACCGTGCCGTGGGCGGCTTCGGCTTCCACGGTCTTGCCGTCGGGGGTGAGCAGCACCGAGGTCATCAGGCCGAGCGAGCCGTAGCCCTGCGCGACCGTGTCGGACTGCACGTCGCCGTCGTAGTTCTTGCAGGCCCAGACATAGCCGCCGGACCATTTCAGGGCCGAGGCCACCATGTCGTCGATCAGGCGGTGCTCGTAGGTCAGGCCCTTGGCGTCGAACTCCTTCTTGAACTCGCGGTCGAAGATGTCCTGGAAGATGTCCTTGAAGCGGCCGTCATAGACCTTCAGAATCGTGTTCTTGGTCGAGAGGTAGACCGGATAGTTGCGCAGCAGGCCGTAATTGAACGAGGCGCGGGCGAAGTCGATGATGGAGTCGTCGAGATTGTACATCTCCATGGCGACGCCGGCGCCGGGCGCCTTGAACACTTCCTTCTCGATCACGGTGCCGTCCTCGCCGACGAACTTCATCGACAGGGTGCCCTTGCCCGGGAACTTGATGTCGGTGGCGCGGTACTGGTCGCCATAGGCGTGGCGGCCGATGATGATCGGCTTGCTCCAGCCGGGAACCAGGCGCGGCACGTTCTTGCAGATGATCGGCTCGCGGAAGATGCAGCCGCCGAGGATGTTGCGGATGGTGCCGTTCGGCGATTTCCACATCTGCTTGAGGTTGAACTCCTTCACCCGGGCTTCATCCGGGGTGATGGTGGCGCACTTGACGCCGACGCCGACCTTCTTGATGGCTTCGGCGGCGTCGATGGTGACCTGATCGTTGGTGTGGTCGCGGTACTCCATGCCCAGGTCGAAATACATCAGCTCGACATCCAGGAACGGGTTGATCAGCTTGTCCTTGATGTACTGCCAGATGATCCGGGTCATCTCGTCGCCATCGAGCTCGACGACGGGATTGGATACCTTGATTTTTGCCATGATCGGGGAAGCCTCTTGGGAACGGCGCTTTTGGCGCGCCACGGGAATATCCGCCGCCTCTTAGCACCCAGACGCGGCGGGCGAAAGCCAAGGGATTATGCACTTTTAGCTCATCCAGCTTCCCCAGACGTGGGGGCAGGGCCGCCCTGCCGCAGGGCCGGATCCGAGGATCCAGTGGAGATTCAAAAGTCGATTCCAACCCGTTATTTCCCTTGAGAATTTCGTCAGGACAGGCAAACGAGGCGGACAGCGCCGGCCGGCCCAGGGACGACTTGGGAAAGGCGGGCTTGAATCAATTCCTGAGAGTGCCCTGGCAAGGCCTTGAGACGAAGAGTGAAAGCGAAACGAGATGTCGGGGACTGACAAGAGCAAGGCGGGTTTGTCCCTCGACGGTCCCATCGTGATCCTGGTCGAGCCGCAGCTCGGGGAAAACATCGGCATGGCCGCGCGCGCCATGGGCAATTTTGCGCTCGGCGCCTTGCGTATCGTCAACCCCAGGGACGGCTGGCCCAACATCGCAGCACAGCGGGCCGCCGCCGGCGCCGACCACATTCTGGAAAAGGTCGAATTGTTCGCCACGGTCGAAGACGCCGTCGCCGACCTCGACCTGCTGTTCGCCACCACCGCGCGCCCCCACGACCAGGCCAAGCCGGTGGTCGGGCCGGAGGCAGCCGCCAGCGAGATCGCGGGTCACGTCGCGACCGGCGGCAAGGCCGGTATCCTGTTCGGCCGCGAGCGCTGGGGCCTAACCAACGAGGAGGTCGGCCTCTCCAACCGCATCATCACCTTCCCGGTCAACCCGGGCTTCGCCTCGCTCAACCTCGCCCAGGCCGTGCTGCTGGTCGGCTATGAATGGTTCAAGCGAGCGACGTCGGGCGAGCTGCCGCACGCCATGCCGGAGCGCTCCGAGCGCGCCTCTCAGCACCAGATGCAGGCCTTCTTCGACAACCTCATCCGCGAGCTCGACAAGGTGGAATTTTTGCGCCCGGCCGAGAAGCGCGACACCATGCTGGTGAACCTGCGCAACATCTTCAGCCGCATGGAGCCGACCAAGCAGGACATGCACACCTTGCACGGGGTGATCATGGCGATCGCCGAGGGACGCAAGGGCCCGGCCAAGGGCGGCGTGCTCGACGGCGAGCAGGCGACGCGCCTGCGCGCGCTTTTGGCCGAGCACGGGCAGGGCGGCGGCGTGCCCGACAGCGGCTCGACGGTGCGGGGCCTCGCCCGTCTGCTCCGTCGCAACCCGACCGACGCCGAGCGTCTGCTCTGGCAGGCGCTGACCCGCGACCGTCGCTTCGCCGGCCAGTTCAAGCGCCAGACGCCGGTGGGGCGGCACATTCCGGACTTCGTCTCCTTCCCGCATCGGATCGCGATCGAGCTGGTCAATCCGGGCGAGGGGGAAGCGATCGCAGCGGATCGCGCATCGCGGCGGGCCTGGCTCGAGGCGCGGGACTATCGGGTGCTCGACATTCGTGCCGCGGATGTGGAGCGGGATCTCGAGGCGGAGCTGGCGCGGCTGCAGGGGATGATCGAGCAAGCGATGTAGGTGCCGTAAGGCATGGCTCTCGTAGGGTGGGCAAAGCGAAGCGTGCCCACCATCTCTCGCTGATCATCAAGAGAAGGTGGGCACGGCGCTTACGCGCCTTTGCCCACCCTACGGCACTTCCTGCTGGTCGGCAGCGGATGACGTCAGCGCTGAAACACGACCTTGCCGCCCACGAGCGTCATGTCCGCCTTGATGTCCTTGATCTGGCCCTCCGGCACGGCCGTGTAATCCGCGGAGAGCACCACGATGTCCGCAAGCTTTCCGGGCTCAATGGTCCCTTTACGTGCTTCATCGAACGTGTAGCGCGACGCCGCGCTGCTGTAGAGCCGCAGGGCCTGCTCGCGCGTAATGGCTTCTGCCGCGCCGTAGACGTTTCCGTTGGGGTCCTTCCTGGTCACCATGATGTACATGTTGAGGAAGGGGTTGATCGGGTTGACGGGAAAGTCCGTCCCGGCGCCCAGGTTGTTGAGCCCCATTTTTTCGATTAACGTCCTGGTCGGTACGGCGCGGTCAGCGGTCGCTTTCCCGAGAAATCGTTCGACGGTCGCTGCCTTATCCCACATGAAAGCGTTCTGGAAATCGACACGGGCTCCCAGCTTCTGCGCCCGCTCCATCTGTTCTGGCCGGATCAGGCTGGCATGAATGAGGACGAAGCGACGGTCTCGGATCGATTTCTCCTTATCCGCGGCCTCGAACGCATCGAGCACCTGGTCAATACCAAGGTCACCCACCACGTGGACACCGACCCGCCAGTCATACCGGTGGCAGATGGAGATGAGTTGTTTCAATCGCTCAGGTGTCTGCTGCGCAACGCCATGATAGTTGTCATGTGAATCGGGATACACCTCGCGCATGAGCGCTGTCTTCAGCGTCATGCCGCCGTCGTAGAAGATCTTGATTCCCGCGAACTTCAGCCAATCGTCGCCAAAGCCTGAAGAGGCCCCATTGCCTGCCATGATCGCTTCCCACGCGGTCAGATCGGCCGGGGGCTCCGGTCGAAACATCACGCCGGTGCGCAATGTGGCTTTCCCGGATGCGACATGCTTCTGCAGCATGCGATATCGCGTGCCTCTGTCGCGCCTTCGACCACGCTCGTGATACCGAAGCTGTTCAGCACACTTTCGGCAATCGTGAATTGCCGCATCTCATCGTCTTCTGTCCAGGGCGGTACGGCCTTCTCGACCCGATCGATCGCCGTCTCCACCAGCACGCCGGTCAATTCACCGGCCGCGTCGCGCTCAAACTTTCCCCCGTTCGGATCCGCGGTGGTCTTGTCGATTCCGACCCGCTGTAGAGCCATGCTGTTCGCCATCGAGAAATGCCCGACGGTGCGAAGATAGACCGGATTGTCTGGAGCAACGCTATCAATCTCCTGCCTGGTCAGATATCGCTTCTCGGCCAATTGTGAAGGCGGATGCCACGCGCCACCTACAATCCACTCGCCCGGCTTCTTCTTCGCAGCGAATGCCTTGATGGCCTCGAGCGCTTCGGCGACCGTCTTGGCTCGGCCCATGATGACGACATAGTCGCCAAGACCAGCGGCCTTGAAGTGAGCGTGTGTATCGATCAATCCGGGGATGACGGTCTTGCCAGCCACATCGAGCACGCGGGTCCGGGCGCCGGCGAGCGCCTTTATCGAAGCACTGGTTCCGGTTGCGAGAATCTTTCCGTCTGCAACGGCCACTGCTTCCGTCATCGTCGATCGCTCATCCAGCGTCAGAACCTTGCCATTAATGAGGACCGGGTCAGGTGCGCTGAACTCCGGTTGCTGCGCCGCGACACTTGCGATGCCGGCGATCCACATGCTCGTGGCAACGATTGCAGATGCCGTCAACTTGCGAACCATGACGTCCCCCTTGAATCTTGTTTTTGCTGGACGAAGATTTTCAAGGGTATCGTCGATCGAACATCGGTTCAACGCTTCTGAGGCTTGCCAGCGTCCACATGCTGGCAAAGTGGATCGCGCTCTGTGTTAGTCTCGTAGGGTCGGCAAAGCGAAGCGTGCCCACGACGTCGATCAACAACGCCGCGGCAGACACGTGGGCACGGCGCTGCGCGCCTTTGCCCACCCTACGAGTTGGCAGGCGTGGCGGCCACGCCCAGGCAAGCGAACGGCGCTGCGCCCAAGACCATCCCGCCTCGTTGATGCATGTCAAGGAACATGGAACCCCGCCCGTTACGGTTTTGAGGCAACAGGGAGGGTTCGATATGTCAATCAGCCGTCGCCAAGCACTGGCCGCCTTCAGCGCCGCAGTATCGGCGCTCGCGATTTCCCGCACCGCACGCGCCGAGTTTGATGGTCTTGTCGTCAGGGCTCTGGAGGGCGGAGAAGATTTTTGGCTTGCCCAGGACGCCTATATCTACGGATATCCGCTCGTGACGATGGAGATGACGCGCCGGGTCATGACCAACGTTGCTGCGGTGGAAGGCACGCGCGGGCCGATGGGGCAATTCGTCAAGCTCCGCAAGTACCCTGATGCCACCTTCAAGGACGTCACGGCACCCAATGCCGATACGCTCTACACGACGGCCTGGATCGATGTGGGAGACGAGCCCTGGGTCCTGAGCATGCCGGACATGAAGGACCGCTACTTCCTGTTTCCGATGCTGGACGGCTGGACCAATGTCTTCCAGGTGCCTGGCAAGCGCACCACCGGCACCAAGGCGCAAACCTATGCGATCACCGGCCCGGGCTGGAAGGGAACGCTTCCCGCCGGCGTCAAGGAATACAAATCACCCACGGGCATGGTGTGGATCCTGGGCCGCATCTACTGCACCGGTACGCCGGAAGACTACGCGGCCGTGCACGCCGCGCAGGACCAGTTCAAGCTCGTGCCGCTCAGCGCATACGACAAGTCCTTTACGCCCCCGGCAGGCAAGGTCGATGCATCGATCGACATGAAGACGGCGGTTCGCGAGCAGGTCAACCGCCTGGACGCCGCAGCCTATTTCACCCTTCTCGCGCAATTGATGAAGCGCAATCCGCCGGCCGCCGCCGACGCGGCCGAGGTCGCCAAATTCGCGAAGATCGGTCTTGTCCCCGGCAAGGATTTTGACGCGAGCAAATTCGATGCTGCCTTCGCCAAGCGGATCCCGCAGGTGGCATTCGACCGCATCATGCTGCAGTTCAAGATCAACAAGGCGATCAAGAACATCAACGGCTGGGCCTTCGACAGCGAAGCCGGCATTTACGGGACCAATTATCTCAACCGTGCGCTTGTCACGGCCATCGGCCTCGGCGCCAACCGGATTCAGGATGCGTGCTATCCGACATCCCAGAAGGACGCCGATGGCAAAGAGTACGTCGGCAGCAACAAATACGTCATGCGTTTTCCGAAGGGGCAGCTTCCTCCGGTCGGCGGCTTCTGGTCGCTCACGATGTATGACGAGAACTATTTCTTCGTCGCCAATCCGATCAACCGCCAGTCGATCAGCGCCCGCCAGAATCTCAAAGCCAATCCCGACGGTTCGGTCGACCTCTACATTCAGAAGGACAACCCGGGCCCTGACAAGGAGAGCAATTGGCTTCCCGCGCCCGCGGGCAAGTTCGTCCTGATGTTGCGGATGTATTGGCCGAACGAGAAGTCGCCCTCGATCATCAACGGGACCTGGAAGCCGCCGCCCGTCCGGCAGGTGACGAGCAGCTAGGGAGCACGGCGCTTCGCGCCTTTGCCTACCCTACGCACCGTCACCGGCGCCCGAGCAGTACCTCGCGCTCCACCGCAATCCAGGTCGTCCGCGCCAACGCCAGCAATCTGCCGGCTTCATCACGAAGCGCGGCGTCGGCCGTGCGCTTGCGGCCGTCGCGGCCGGTGGGCCAGGCGGTGATGATGCAGCGCTCGCCGGGGTGGGGGCGGGCTTCGATGCGGGCTGACATCCGTCCGAGCAGCAGCGGGGTCTTCTCGAAGCTGCCGCTCTGCTGATCGTAATTGCAGGCAAACCCGGTCGGGCAGTCGAGCGCGGACCAGAGAAATTCGGGCGCGATGAGGCCATCCTCGGCGGCGAGATTCGGATCGGGTGCCCAGCTCGCGGCGAGAACGGCGTTCCGCGCATGACGGCGGAGCGGGCCGGCGAAGATGCGCAGGCCGTCGCCTTTCGCCCTTGCGGGACCGCAGACGAAACAGTTCGGCAGCGGATGCTCGTGCGGATTGAACAGTGCGAGCAATTCGGCCGCGCGGGCTTCCGGCAAGTTAGCTGTCTCGATCTGCGCAAGCTCGACGCTCACGGCGCGCCCTGTCGCGACCACCTTGTCGCCGTCGCGGAGCTCCCATGTGTCGCCGTCTGTCGCGACCGCAGCGAGCGGCGTGTCCAGAGGCGGCGGCGCGCGCAGCGTCACTTCCGCAGGCCCCGGAATATGGCGGGCGAGCCGGCCGCAGACATAGCCGCCGTTGCCGGAGTTCGGAGGTCCGCAATAGCGCTTGTCGATGATGATCTCTGTCATGGCGCGCACTCTACCCGATCCTGAGCACAATGCGTCCCTGAACCGTGCGGTTGGCCACGGCGCGCATGGCCTCGCCGGCCTGCTCCAAAGGAAGGAGGCGGTCGATGTGCGGGCGGATCTGCCCGGCCGCCAACAACTGCATCAGCGTGTCGTTCATCCGCGCGCTCTCGTCCGGGCATTTCTCCGCCCAGGCACCGGCAAAGACGCCAATGATGGAATAGTTCTTCAGCAGCGGCAGGTTCATCGGAAGGGACGGAATCTCGCCGCCGGTGAAGCCGATTGGCATCAGCCGTCCGCCCCATTTCATCAGCCGGGCCATCTGCTCGAAGATCGCGCCGCCGACATTATCGAAGCCGACATCGATGCCTTCGCCTGACGTGATCGCCTTGATCCGGTCGCGCAGATCCTCGCTGCGATAGTTGATGACCGCGCTGGCGCCGTAGTCGCGGACCAGGGCCGCCTTGTCGTCGGAGCCAACCCCGGCGACGACGCGCAGGCCGAGATGGCGGCCGAGGTCGACGGCGGCCAGTCCAACCCCGCCGGCAGCGCCCGTGACGAACAGCGTTTCGCCGCGCTCGGCTCGTGCCCGCTCGACCAGCGCATAATAGGCCGTGCCGTAATTGTGCAGGATGGTTGCCGCCGCCTCGAACGCGACGCCGCCAGGCAGGCGCACGGTCTTCGATTCCTTCGCGATCATTCGTTCGGCGTAGCCGCCGGTCCAGCTGCTGCAGGCGACGCGATCGCCGGGCGCGAACCTTGTCACCTTGTCGCCGATTGCTACGACGGTTCCGGATGCTTCCGTGCCGGGTACGAAAGGCGTCTGCGGCCGCATCTGGTAGAGGCCCGAGACCAAGAGCTGGTCCATGAAGCTCACGGAGGCCGCGCGGACGTCGATCAGGATCTCGTCGCCGGCGGGCTTGGGGACATCGATCTCAGCGAGGCGCAAATCGCCGGGTCCAGTGAACGAATGGCACAAAACTGCTTTCATTGTGGCGCTCCCGTTTTGCGACAGGCGAACATGCGCGGCAGCGGACGTGCGAACATGACGATCTTCCCTTAAGGTGTCGGCGCAAATGGCGCAGCATGCAGGAACTGAACCCTTCGCTCGCGAGCGGGCTCGATCCGGTCCGACACTTACCAATGGACCGTCCCCTGCGCGTCCCCCGAACGGCGCGATGACGACGAGAGGATTTTCATGACGGTCTTCTCGCTTCATGCGCTTGGATTTCCCGAGGTCTACGCTGGCGATCGCCCGATCAAGCTGAACCTGCGCAAGGCTCTTGCGCTGCTGATCTATCTCGCGGAGGCCAGGGGCGCCGTTGCGCGCGAGGTCCTGGCCGCGCTGCTGTGGCCGGAGACGTCAGCCGAAACCGCCCGGGCGCGGTTGCGGCGGCTGCTTCATCGCATCGAGCTTGCACTTGGCCGGGAGGTTTTCGAGGCCGACCGCGCCAGCGTGCGATGGTCTGGGGCGGTCGAGATGACGATCGATACCCATCTGTTCGAGGGCGCCTGCGACCGCGGCGCCTTCGAAGAAGCCTGTGCGATCTATCGGGACGACTTTCTCGCAGGGTTCGCTCTCGACGATTGTCCTGCATTCGACGATTGGGCGTTCTTTCGCCGCGAGGCGCTGAGAGGACGGCTGATGCATGCACTCGAGCGTCTCGTGCAGGACAAGAACGCCGCCGGCGATCATTTTGCCGCGACCGCGTATGCGGCGCGCCTGGCTGAGCTCGATCCGCTCAGTGAAGTCTATGGGCGGTATCTGATCCGCAGCCTGCTGCTATCAGGCGACCGCAGCGCAGCCGAGCGTCACCATGCGGCCCTGACACAGCGGCTGCGGGACGAACTCGGGATTGCGCCGGAGGCCGAGACCGAGGCGCTCATGAGTCCCGCAACGGAGCTGCACGCTGTTCCGACCACGCGCTATGTGAAGGGTGCCGGCGTGCATCTGGCGTATCAGACCTACGGAAGTGGCCCGCTCGATATCCTGGTGATGCCCGGTTTCGTGTCACATGTGGAGCGCGCCTGGGAGAGCCCTGCAAGCCGGTCGTTCCTGGCGTCGTTGATGAAGCTTGGACGGCTGATCATTTTCGATCGTCGCGGGATCGGGTTGTCCGACCGGGTCGGATCGGCTCCCGGCATCGACGTCACCGCGGAGGATATCGGCACCGTGCTGCGGGCAGCGGATTCGCGCCGCGTCGTGCTGTTCGGCGCTTCCGAATGCGGGCCGGCCTGCATCAAATTTGCGGTCGACGAACCGCGTCGCGTCGCCGGGCTCATCCTGTTCGGCGCGCTCGCCAAGGGCCGATGGTCGGAGGATTATCCGCACGCCTTGCGCGCCAGCCAGTACGACGCCTGGAGCAGGCAGCTCGTCGCGCAATGGGGCGGCCCGGTCGGGATCGAGACCTTTGCGCCGAGTCTTGCCGGTGATCCCCGGGCCCGCGCCTGGTGGGCCGGGCTATTGCGTGCGGCCTCCAGTCCCGGCGGCATCTCGGCCGTGCTCGAGGCCTTTCGCGATGCCGACGTGCGGCATCTCCTGGCGCAGATCGCGGTGCCGACGCTGGTGCTGCACCGGCGCGGCGACCAGGCGGTGCGGATCGCGGCCGGCCGCGATATCGCGAGCCGGATCAGCGGTGCGGAGTTCGTCGAGCTCGACGGCAACGATCACTGGTTTTTTGCGGGTGATCAGCAGCCGGTGCTCGAGGCGATCGCGCGATTTATAAAGGGCTCGATCTTGTAGGGTGGACAAAGCGAAGCGTGCCCACGACGTCGTTCGAGAAGGAACGAGGCAGATCGTGGGCACGGCGCTTTGCGCCTTTGCCCACCGGATGGGGTAATCCGGGACAGTGTCCCCGCCTTCCGCTTTGCTCCGCGGGCTACGACGTGAGAGCGATCATACCGCCTCGAGCTCACGCTTCTTCTTCGCCTTGGACTGGCCGAGCAGGGGCCCGGCCGTGAGTGCCGCTGTATCGGCCACGCCCGGGTCGCGCGAGATCATCGCGGCGACGATGGCACCGTCGATGATGAGGCCGAGCTGATGCGCGAGCATTGCGGGCTCGCTCGAGCCCAGCTCGGCGGCGAGCTTCTCGATGTGGCCGAGCACGATCTTCTTGTGCTTCAGCGCGATGCTGCGGAATTGCTTGGCGTCCTTGTCGTGCTCGCCGACCGCGTTGATGAAGGGGCAGCCGTAGAAGCGCTCTTCGGCAAACCAGCTCTTCAGGGCCGGAAAGATGCGCGCCAGTTTCGCCTGCGCATCGCCGCCGCCGTCTTCCATGGCGCCGATGAACCATTCGCGCCATTGCTTGCCTTCGCTCTCCAGCACCGCGTTGACGAGGTTGGTCTTGGAGCCGAACAATTTGTAAAGCGTGGTCTTCGCGGTGCCGGCCTCCTCGATGATCGCATCGATGCCGGTGGCGTTGATTCCGTTCTTGCAAAACAGATGCGAGGCGGCGCTGAGCAGGCGCCCGCGCGCGGATTCGTCATCGCCGGCGCCTGAATGCGGCGCGTTCTTCTTCGACGACATCTTGTTCAGTGAAGGCTTGTTCAGTGAAGCTTTGGCCATGGATTGCAACTTAATCGCAGCCGCGTGATATCATCAAGCCGCATCTGCTCCGCGCTAAAAAGATTCGCATTGGCGATCTCATCTGCATCGCCTTTGAGCAGAGCGCGGCTGATCAATCCGCAGGCAGCCATCGCTAAGCGGCTCCAATGCCTCGCATTTCGTTTTCGATCTCGTCTGGCACGCTCCATGCAAGGAAACAGACCGTTCGGTATCCTGCCGTTTTCCACGGCTGCCAGGGAGAAGATGATGACTGCCGTCGTTCAAAAGACAGTGCTGACGGGGTGCCTTGCGCCCATCGACAAGAATGGCCTCGAGCAACTGATCGCGAGCGGCAAGGCCAATCCGAAGGTCGTCAAGACCTTGAAATGCAAGACGGTCGCGGAAGGCAAATTCCGCCACGCCAACTACATCCGCAATCTGCCGCCCTATATCGTCGACGAGCCGCCGGGGCTGCTGGGCGACGACACCGCGCCCAATCCGTCGGAAGCCTCGCTTGCTGCGCTCGGCTCGTGCCTCGCGGTCGGCCTGCACGCCAACGCCGTGCATCGCGGCTGGATCGTCAACAAGCTCGAGCTCGAGCTCGAAGGCGACCTCAACATCACCGCGGTCTGGGGCACCGGCGATACCTCGGACAAGCCGGTCGGCTTCACCGATGTGCGGGTCAAGGTCGACATGGAATGCGAGGGCGTCTCGCAGGACGAGATCAACGCGCTGGTCGCCCATGTGAAGAAATGGTCGCCGGTCGCCAACACCTTCACCCGGCCGGTCAATCTCGAGGTCGGCATCTAGCTGTTAGCAACCAGGACAAGGTGCGGGAGACGATCATGGGGTCACTGGCTTTATCGCGGGCCGAGGTTTTGGATCAGCCCGCACCGTCCATTGCAGGGGAGGTGGCGCGGATCGCGCGCGAAGATCTCGCGCCGCTTGCCGCCGGCATCGACGACGGCTCGGTCTATCCGGCCGAGGTGCTGCGCAAGTTCGGCGCGGTCGGCGCCTGGGGCAGTCACGTGCCGCACGAAGGTCCCGCGGATCTGCGCTGCGCGATCCAGGCGATGGCTGCTATCGGCGAGGTCTGCGGCGCCACGGCCTTCATGGCCTGGTGCCAGAACACGCTGGTCTGGTACGCGGCCAACTCGACCAATCTGAAGCTGGCAAAACGTTTCGGCGATACGTTCTCGACCGGCCGCGTGCTCGGCGGCACCGGGCTTTCCAACCCGATGAAGAGCTTTTTCGGCATTGAGAAACTGAAGCTGAAAGGCAAGAAGGTCGAGGGCGGTTATATCGTGCGCGGCGCGCTGCCCTGGGTCTCCAATCTCGGCCCCGATCATTATTTCGGCACCATCTTCGAGCGTGAAGATGATCAGGGCATCGCAGGTGGCGAACCGGGTACTGTGATGTTCCTGGCCGACTGCTCCGATCCCGCGATCACGCTGACGCCGTGCAAGCCGTTCATGGCGATGGACGGCACCGGCACCTATGGCGTGCAGTTCCGCGATGTCTTCGTGCCGGACGAGCTGATCCTGGCCGATCCCGCCGGGCCCTTCGTCAAGAAGATCCGTGCCGGCTTCATCCTGCTGCAGGCCGGCATGGCGCTAGGCGTGATCCGCGATTGCATCAACATCATGGACGAGGTCGGTGGTCCGCTCGGCCACATCAACCGCTATCTGCCGCAGCAGCCGGTGCACTTCCGCGATCTCGCCGCCGAGCTCGAGGCCGAGACCATGGCGCTGGCGCGCGATCCCTACAACGAGGACGAGACCTACTGGCGCAAGGTGATCGCGCTGCGCCTGCGCGCCGGCGAGGCCAGCGTCGCGGCGGCGCATGCGGCGATGCTGCATTGTGGCGCACGCGGCTATCTCAGGAGTCACCGCGCGCAACGACGGCTGCGCGAGGCCTACTTCGTCGCGATCGTCACGCCGGCCACCAAGCAGCTGCGCAAGATGCTCGCCGATTACTGAGCTTCACGAGTCCACCCCAGAAGACCACTTAACCTCAACGGAGAGGCTGCCAATGACGGACGTTCTGATCTCTGCCAGCGAACTTGCCGATCTCTTGAAGCTCGAACCCTGTGTCGTCATCGACACCCGCAATCCCGACGCCTATGGCGCCGGGCACCTGCCGGGCGCCGTGAACGTGCACGAGATCTTCACGTTTCTTGCGACCTCGACGCCGGAAGGCATGAGCGAGCTGAAGACCAAATTCGCCGACGCCTTCGGTGCCGCCGGCCTCTCCGGCAAGGAGACCGCGGTGATCTACGAGCAGTCGATGAATTCCGGCTTCGGCCAGTCCTGCCGCGGCTACTATCTGCTCACCATGCTCGGCTATCCCAAGGTGAAGGTGCTGCATGGCGGCTTCGACGCGTGGTCGGCCGCGGGTCTTCCGGTGACGAAGGATGTCCCGGCGCCGGCGAAGGCCTCGTTCGCGGTCGTGCCGGAAGCCGGCGATATCCTGATCGATGCGAAGACCATGCTCGCCGCGGTCGGCAAGCCCGGCATCGCCATTCTCGACGTGCGTGATGTCGACGAATGGATCGGCGACAGCTCTTCGCCCTATGGAAAGGATTTCTGCCCGCGCAAGGGCCGCATCCCCGGCGCGGTGTGGCTGGAATGGTACCGCATGATGAAGCCGACCGCGGAAGGGCCCCGCTTCAAGTCCAAGGAGGAGATCCTGGCCGAATGCGCAACCGTCGGCATCTCGCCGACGACGCCGGTCTATCTCTACTGCTTCAAAGGCGCGCGCGCCTCGAACACCTTTCTCGCGCTGAAGAATGCCGGCGTGAAGGACGTGCGGATGTATTTCGGCTCCTGGAACGAATGGTCGCGCGATCCATCGCTGCCGATCGAGCAGGGATTGCCGATTGCATCGGGGGTGACGACCAAGGCGGCGTGAGCGCGCTTCCATCCAGCCTGACTAGATCGGGCCGTGTTGCCACGAAGGAAGTGCACTCCCTCTCCCGCTTGCGGGGGAGGGTTGGGGTGGGGGTGTTCCTCAGCGGGATTCCCGGTGTGGAGAGAGCCCCCACCCGGCGCTTCGTGCCGACCTCCCACGCAAGCGGGAGAGCTGAAATGAGCCCGTGGCCAGCATCGAAGCTGATCGCTTCATGCCAAACCGTTGAGGCCAGTCCGCGAACGCGGCGCAATTCCCAGCGCCTTGATCCGCGAGGCCAGGGTGGTCGGCTTGATGTCCAGCATCTCGGCCGCGCCGCCGGGGCCGAAGACTTTTCCAGCACAGGCCTCGAGCGCGGCCAAAATGTTGGCGCGCTCGTGGTCGCGCATTTCCGACGACGTCATGACGGCGGGACGCGCGTCGAGCTTCTGGCGAGCGGCACCGCTAGGCGCTTGCGCGCCGGAGGCGTCAGGCAGATCGATGCGCAGGCGGCCGTTCTGCGACAGGATCGCGGCGCGCTCGATCACGTTCTGCAGTTCGCGGACATTGCCGGGCCAGTCGTAGCGGGTCAGCCGCCGCGCGTCGCCCTCCGACAGGCGCAAATTCGACTTCAACGCCTTGCTCTCGCGCGTCAGGAAGTGCTGGGCGAGCAGCGGAATGTCCTCGCGCCGCTCGCGCAAGGGGACGGTCTCGATCGGGAACACGTTGAGGCGGAAATAGAGGTCTTCGCGAAAGCGGCCGCGCTGCACCTCCTGCTTGAGATCGCGATTGGTCGCGGCGATGACACGAACGTCGACCGCGCGGGTGCGCGCCTCGCCGACGCGCTCGAAATGGCCTTCCTGCAGCACGCGCAGCAGCTTACCCTGGAGTTCGAGCGGAATCTCGCCGACCTCGTCGAGGAACAGCGTGCCGCCGTCGGCGAGCTCGAAGCGGCCGATGCGGTCGCGCGTCGCCCCGGTGAAGGCGCCTCGGACATGGCCGAAGAACTCGCTCTCGAACAATTCGCGCGGGATCGCGGCGCAGTTGACGCGGATCAGCGGCCGGTCGCTGCGGGTGGAGTCCTCGTGGATGGCGCGCGCGATCAGCTCCTTGCCGGTGCCGGATTCGCCGTTGATCATCACCGCCGCGGTGGTTGGCGCCACCAGCTTGACCTGCCGCAGCGTCTTCTGGATCGCCTCGCTTTGACCGATGATGCCGCGCGGATTGGTCTCGATGCGGATTTCTTCCTGGAGATAGGCATTTTCCAGCTCCAGCCGTTCGCGCAGGCGGTCGACCTCGGCAAGGGCGGCGTGCAGCTTCTCGTCGGCCTCGCGGCGCTGGCTGACGTCGCGAAACACCACGACGGCGCCGACCACGACGCCGCGATCGCGGATCGGAGTCGATGTGTATTCGACCCAGGCGGGCGAGCCGTCCTTGCGCCAGAACACCTCGCCGTCGACCTGGTGCACGGCGCCGTCGCGGAAGGCGGCATAGATCGGGCAATCGTGGTTGTGATAGTGGCGGCCGTCGTGATGGGTGTGGTGGACGATCGGGTGGATCTCCTTGCCGACCAGCTCTTCGGCGGTCCAGCCGAGCATGCGCTCGGCCGCGGGATTGACGAAGGTGGTCTTGCCTTCCGCGTTCACGCCATAGATGCCTTCGCCGGCGGCGCGCAGGATCAGTTGGTTCTCGCGTTCGATGTCCTGAAACACGCGCTCGACCCGCTGCCAGGTCGAAATGCCGCCGCGCATGTGGTCTTCGGCGGCGGCATCGACATTGCGCCGGCGGCGCGCTTCGAGATCAGTCAGCGTCAGCAGCACCAGCGTGCGGCCGTCATGCGGCAGCAGGCAGCCGGCGTATTCGAGCTGGAGATCTTGCCCCGTGGCATGGCGGGGCGTGAGCGCCGTGGTCCAATAAGCGCCCTTGTGCAGCACGGCCTGGGTGAAGACGGTAAGGGCGGCAAGCTCGCCGGCATGGAGCGTGCTGGCCCGGGTCTGCCGCAACAGCGCGCGATCGTAGCCGAGCAGGGCGCAGGCGGCGGGATTGGCATCGACGATCTGGTCGCTGAAGGGGTCGACCAGCAGTGTCGCCTCCACCGAGGATTCGAATGCCGCGATGCGCGGGTCGATGGCCGGGGCCACATCGTCGTGGATGGGCATTGGCGTCGTTGCCATTGCGAAATCTCGTAATTGAACTACGAAATCTCGTTTATCACGAGTTTTCGTAGTGGCCAAGCTTGACCGAAAGTGCTGCGCCATCAAGGCACTGGTCGCTTCGAGGGTCGTGGCATGCTCCTTGCGTAATTCCTCCCCGCAATGACGCGCAGGAGGGCCGATGTCTACGTTCGACAATCCGTTTGATCCCGATCGCAACCTTCGAGCCGGCTGTATCTGCGGCCAGCATCGCTCTGCGGCGGAGCACGAGCAGGTGATGGCTCTGCATTGCGAACCGGTCGAAAGCCAAGAGAAGCGTTACGAGGGCGTCGTCGCCTCCGCGGTGATGCGCGCGATGTTTCCGCAGGACGTGGCTCGGCGTGCATTCCTGAAGTCGGTCGGCGCATCGACTGCGCTTGCCGCACTGTCACAGTTCTTCCCGCTCAAGACGGCGACCGAGGTGTTCGCGCAGGCCGGTACGCCCGAGAAGAAGGACCTCAAGGTCGGATTCATTCCGATCACCTGCGCCACGCCCATCATCATGGCGGCGCCGATGGGCTTTTACTCCAAGCACGGACTCAATGTCGAAGTGGTCAAGACCGCCGGCTGGGCCGTGATCCGCGACAAGACCATCAACAAGGAATACGACGCCGCGCACATGCTGGCGCCGATGCCGATCGCGATCTCGCTCGGCCTTGGCGCCAACGCCATTCCCTTCGCGGTGCCCGCGATCGAGAACATCAACGGGCAGGGCATCGTGCTGGCGGCCAAGCACAAGGACAAGCGCGACCCCAAGGATTGGAAGGGCCTGAAATTCGCCATCCCGTTCGACTATTCCATGCACAATTACCTGCTGCGCTATTATCTCGCCGAGCACGGTCTCGATCCCGATGCCGACGTGCAGCTGCGCTCGGTGCCGCCGCCGGAGATGGTCGCCAATTTGCGTGCCGACAACATCGACGGCTTCCTCGCGCCCGACAACATCTGCCAGCGCGCGATCTATGACGGCGTCGGCTTCATGCATCTGTTGTCGAAGGAGATCTGGGACGGGCATCCCTGCTGCAGCTTTGCCGCAAGCCGCGAGTTCATCACGTCAGCGCCAAACAGCTTTGCGGCGCTGACCCGCGCGATCGTCGATGCGACCGCCTATGCCTCGAAGGCGGAGAACCGCAAGCAGATTGCGGAGGCCATCGCGCCGGCCAATTACATCAACGCGCCCGTCACGGTGCTCGAACAGGTCCTGACCGGCACCTATGCCGACGGTCTCGGCGGCGTGAAGACCGACGCCAAGCGCGTCGATTTCGATCCGTTCCCCTGGCAGTCCTTTGCGGTGTGGATGCTGACGCAGATGAAGCGCTGGGGCCAGATCAAGGGCGACGTCGACTACAAGGCGGTGGCCGAGCAGGTGTATCTGGCCACCGACACCAAGAAGCTGATGACGGAGATGGGGCTGTCGCCGCCGGCGAGCGCGTACAAGTCGTTTGCGGTGATGGGCAAGACTTTCGATCCGGCCAGGCCGGAGGACTATGTCGCGAGCTTCAAGATCAGGAAGTCGTCGTGATGGGCTGCGCTTTCTCCCAGCGTCGTCCCGGCGAACGCCGGGACCCATAACCCCAGGGAGACGTTTGGTGAAGACTCGTCGTTCGGTACGCCCACCGATTGCGATCGATAGATTCCGCGGTATGGGTCCCGGCGTTCGCCGGGACGACATGGGGAGAGGTCTTGCGCGATGACCTCCTCCCTCCGTCTCCGCGCCGGTCTCGTTTCCATCGCGCTGCTCGCCGCGTTCCTCGGCATCTGGCATCTCGCCACGCGCTCGACGGGCCCCGTCGCCACGATGAGCCCCGAATACGCCAAGCTGATGGGCCTGACCGCGACGCAGGGCAAATCGGCGATGCCCGGGCCGCTCGACGTCGGCGCCAAGCTCTGGGAGCATTTGAGACGGCCGTTTTACGACAACGGGCCGAACGACAAGGGGCTGGGCATTCAGCTCGCATATTCCATCGGGCGCGTCGGCACCGGCTATCTGCTCGCGGTGCTGGTCGCGATCCCGCTCGGCTTCCTGATCGGCATGTCGCCGCTGCTCAGCAAGGCGCTCGATCCCTTCATCCAGGTGCTGAAGCCGATCTCGCCGCTGGCCTGGATGCCGCTCGCGCTCTACACCATCAAGGATTCCTCGATCTCGGCGATCTTCGTCATCTTCATCTGCTCGATCTGGCCGATGCTGCTCAACACCGTGTTCGGCGTTGCCAGCGTGCGCAAGGAATGGATCAACGTCGCGCGAACGCTCGAGGTCGGCACCGTCAGGCGCGCCTTCACCGTGATCCTCCCGGCGGCGGCGCCGACGATCCTGACCGGCATGCGCATCTCGATCGGCATCGCCTGGCTCGTGATCGTCGCTGCCGAAATGCTCGTCGGCGGCACCGGCATCGGCTACTTCGTCTGGAACGAGTGGAATAATCTGTCGATCACCAACGTGATCATCGCGATCCTCCTGATTGGGATCGTCGGCATGCTGCTCGACCAGATCCTGGCGCGCTTCACGCGCATGGTCACGTTTCCGGAGTAGGGGCGATGACCGACAAATTCATCTCCATCGAAGCCATCGCGAAGCGCTATCCGGGCGCAGGCGGCGCCACGACCACCATCTTCGAGAACCTGTGGCTCTCGATGGCGCGGGGCGAGTTTGCTTGCGTGATTGGGCATTCCGGCTGCGGCAAGACCACGGTGCTCAACATCCTCGCCGGCCTCGATGCGCCGAGCGAGGGCGCCGTCATCGTCGACGGGCAGGCGATTTCGGGCACCAGCCTCGACCGTGCCGTGATCTTCCAGAGCCACGCGCTGTTGCCCTGGCGCACCGTGCTCGGCAACGTCACCTATGCCGTGAGCTCGAAATGGCGCAGCTGGGACCGCGCCAAGGTGAAGGCGCACGCGCAGAGCTTCATCGACCTCGTTGGTCTCACCGGCTCCGAGCACAAGCGGCCGTCAGAGCTGTCCGGCGGCATGAAGCAGCGCGTCGGCATCGCACGTGCGCTCTCGATCATGCCGAAGATCATGCTGATGGACGAGCCGTTCTCGGCGCTGGACGCGCTGACGCGCGGCACGCTGCAGGACGAGGTGCGGCGCATTTGCCTCGAGACCGGGCAGACCGCGTTCATGATCAGCCATGACGTCGACGAGGCGATCTACCTCGCCGACAAGATCTTCCTGATGACCAACGGGCCCGGCGCGGTGCTCGCGGAGGTCGTGGAGAATCCGCTGCCGAGGGACCGCGGCCGTACCGATCTGCACCGCCACCCGCTCTACTATGCGCTGCGCAACCACATCATCGATTTCCTGGTGACGCGCAGCAAGACGTTTACCGCCGAGACACCCGGTCACGACCCGCGTAATGTGCCGCTGGTGCATATCGGCAAGCCCGGACTGACGATCGCGACCAGTGGTGACGAGCAACGCCAGACCTTGATTCCCGGGACCAGTCCCGGACTGACTGCCTGAAACGGAGACCTGACATGAAACGCGAAGACCTCACCGAGAAGCTGCTCGACATCAAGCGCGAGAAGGGCTGGAGCTGGAAGCACATCTGCGACAAGATCGGGGGGTATTCCGAGGTCCTCATCGTCGGCGCCATTCTCGGCCAGATGAAATTGACGAAGCCGCAGGCCGCCAATGCCGGCGAGCTGTTCGGTCTGTCGAAGGCGGAGACGGCGATGCTCAACGAGGTGCCGATGCGCGGCGCCGGCACGCCGATGCCGCCGACCGATCCCTTGATCTATCGCTTCTACGAGATGGTGATGGTGAACGGCCCGGCCTGGAAAGCGCTGATCGAAGAAGAATTCGGCGACGGCATCATGTCGGCGATCGACTTCGACATGGGAATCGAACGCGTCGCCAACCCGAAGGGCGACCGCGTCAAGATCACCATGAGCGGCAAATTCCTGCCGTACAAATATTACGGCGCCAGCGGCAACGTGCCGGAATACGGCTTCAAAGAGGAGTGACCGCGGCGAAGGCGGCGCGCAGGTCCTTGATCGGTGCCATCTCGCGAACATAGGTGAAGGAGCCATTCTCCTTCATCTCGCGCGCGCTCTTCAGGAAGGCGGCCAGCGCGTATCGCGACATGGCGCCACCGACGCTGATGCGCTTGACGCCGGCCGCGGACAATTGCGCGAGCGTCAGCGTCGGATCGGCAAAACCCATCACGAGGTTGAAGGGTTTTCCGACCGAGGTCACGACCGTCCTGATCGTGGCAAGGTCGTGGACCCCGGGGGCGTAGAGGACATCCGCGCCCGCCGCTTCGTACGCCTGAAGCCGCCGGATCGTGTCGTCGAGATCGTTGCGCCCGTGGAGAAGGTTTTCCGCCCGCGCCGTCAGCGTAAAGGGAAACGACAGCGAGCGCGCCGTCTCGACGGCCGCCTGCACGCGCTCGACCGCCAGTGAGAAGTCGTAGATCGGCCGATCGCGATCGCCCGTCGAATCCTCGATCGAACCGCCGACCGCACCGGCCTCGGCGGCGCGCCGGATCGCCTCGGCCGCGCGTCTCGGATCGTGCGCGCCGCAGTTTTCCAGATCGACGCTGACCGGAAGATCGGTGGCCTGCGCGATCGCGCGGCAATTCTCGAGGATCTCGTCCAGGCTGACGGTCGAGCTTCCCTGCATGTTGGCAAGGCCGAGGCTCGTGGTTGCGAGCGCCTCGAAGCCGGCCGCGGCGAGCAGTTTTGCGGTGCCGACGTCCCAGGGGTTGGGAATGATGAACGCACCGGGCCGCTCGTGCAGGGCGCGAAATGCTTTCGCTTTGTCCAATTGGCTCGTCATGGCTCGTCTCCGCTTGACCTTGTCTGCCGGCAAGCCCTTAGGGGCATTCTCGCCATCCGCCAAATTTGTTATTCCTCTTATAATCATCAGTTTTTTGCATGAGGTGTCCGCCATGGACAGCGATGCCCTCAATACCTTCCTGACCGTTCATCGCAGAGGCGGGGTCTCGAATGCCGCGAAATTCCTGCATCGCTCGCAGCCGGCGATTTCGCGCCGTATTGCGCTGCTGGAGCAGGAGCTCGGCGTGCCCCTGTTCGAGAGGATCGCGGGCCGTACGCGGCTCAGCGACGCCGGGCGCGTGCTGATCCCCTATGCCGAGCGCGCCGTCGCGGCGGCGCAGGACGCCGAGCAGGCGATACGCGCGCTGACCAAGCAGCCTTCGGGTCCGGTTTCGCTGGCCGTGACCGGCACGCTCGCCGACGGCCGCCTGTCGGGCATCATGAAACGGTTTGCCGCGGATAATCCCGCGGTCGCGCTTGCCCTGCGGACCGCGACCAGCGCGGAGGTCTCTGATCTCATCCGGCGCGGCGAGGCCACGATCGGCTTGCGTTACAATACCGACCTGGCCGGCGATCTCGCCTGTGAGCTGGTGCTGAGCGAGGCGTTGCAGGTGGTCTGTGCGTCCGACCATCCGCTCGCCAACAAGCGCGTCAAGCGGCTTGCCGAGCTTCGCGGCGAGCGCTGGATCGCGTTCCCGGAAACGCGCGGCCGCCGTGAGATCGCAGCGGCTCACGTGTTCGCGCTGTTCCTGACGCAAGGCCTCGGGGACGTGGAGTGGACGGCGGTGGACAGCCTCACGGCGCAGAAGCGGCTCGTGGAGGCGGGCTTCGGCCTTGCGCTATTGGCGCGGAGCCATGTGGCGGAGGAGCTGCATGCGGGAGCGATCTCGACGATCACCGTCGGCGATCTCACCGCGGACCAGCACATTGTCCTGGTGACTCGTCTCGGCGGCTTCCTGAGTGCTGCCGCTCAGCGTCTGCTGGAGACCATCCGCCGCGACTACGCCACGTTCGACGGCCCGGCCAGGCGGGGCGCCCAAAAAAGACCGCCGGCGCGCAAGGTCATTGCGCGCCGGCGTCGGGCCTGAACGTATTATTTCCCCGCCTTCACCTCGGCGGCCGCTACCGCGAGCAGCTCGCTCATCTTGGCGCGAATCGCCTGCTCGGTGACGGCGACGTTCTTGGCGGCGAAATCGGTTGTCAGCTTGCGCAGGACGTCGGCATCGCCGGCCTCCTCGAAGTCGGCCGCGACCACTTCCTTGGCATAGGCTGTGGCGGCATCGCCGGACATGCCGAGCTTTTCGGCCGCCCACAGCCCGAGCAACCGGTTGCGGCGGGCCTCCGCCTTGAATTTCTGCTCCTCGTCGAGGGCGTATTTCTTCTCGAAACCTTCCTGGCGCTTGTCGAACTCGCTCATACCTGTTCCAAATCCCCTGCTGAATGGAGCGGGAGCCTTCCGTTGCGGCGACCCGACTGCATGCCTACATAGATAGCACGAATCGGCAAAACAACGGGCCGTTAAGCCGCAGGCAAGACGGTATAAGTTGGCGCCGGACGGCCGGATCGATTGTGCTCGGTCAGCCAATCGGATAGGTTGCCTGAAGGCATGGTTCCCGTTCTGTTTCCAAGGGTTATGGACGGGTTCCGAGCTGTTCACGGCAGCTCCGCTGTGGGTCGTAATCCTAGTAACCGGAGCACACCAAATACATGGATTTCAACAAAACACGGTACATCCCCATGAGCCGTCGGCGTCGCATTTATGAAGGCAAGGCAAAGGTTCTGTATGAAGGCCCGGAGCCCGGTACCCTGATCCAGCACTTCAAGGACGACGCGACCGCGTTCAATGCGAAAAAGCATCAGGTGATCGAGGGCAAGGGCGTCCTCAACAACCGGATCTCGGAGTACCTGTTTCAGCACCTCAACGACATCGGGGTGCCGACCCACTTCATCCGCCGTCTCAACATGCGCGAGCAGCTGATTCGCGAGGTCGAGATCGTGCCGCTCGAGGTAGTGGTGCGGAACGTCGCTGCCGGCTCGCTGTCACAGCGCCTCGGCATCGAGGAGGGCACCCAGCTGCCCCGTTCGATCATCGAATTTTACTACAAGAACGACCAGCTCAACGACCCCATGGTGTCCGAAGAGCACATCACGGCCTTCGGCTGGGCGACGCCGCAGGAGATCGACGACATCATGGCGCTTGCCATCCGTGTCAACGACTTCCTCACCGGCCTCTTCCTCGGCATCGGCATCCGCCTCGTCGACTTCAAGATGGAATGCGGACGCCTGTTCGAGAACGAGATGATGCGCATCATCGTCGCCGACGAGATCTCGCCGGACAGCTGCCGTCTGTGGGACATCAAGTCGAACGAGAAGCTCGACAAGGATCGTTTCCGCAGGGATCTCGGCGGCTTGCTCGAGGCCTATACTGAAGTTGCAAAACGCCTCGGCATCCTCATGGAGAACGAGCGTCCGCAGGGCTCCGGCCCGGTGCTGGTGAAGAGCTGAGGGGATTTTTGACGTGAAGGCACGTGTCACCGTTACCTTGAAGACGGGCATCCTCGATCCGCAAGGCAAGGCCATCGAAGGCGCGCTGAAGTCGCTCGGCGTCGACGGCGTCGCCAGCGTCCGCCAGGGCAAGGTGTTCGACATCGAGCTCGCCGGCGCCGACAAGACCAAGGCGGAAGCCGCGCTGAAGGAAGCCGCCGACAAGCTGCTGGCGAATACCGTGATCGAGAATTATCGGGTGGAGCTGCTTAGCTAGGCCCGCCTTTGTAGCCCGGATGGAGCGAAGCGAAATCCGGGGCTATCCGCTATGGCACTTTCCCGGATTGCGCTTCGCTCCATCCGGGCTACGGGGTGGTTCGCTCACAACCACCCGGCTCTGCGAAACCGCCAATACAGCGAGCCGCATGCCGTCAGCATCACGCCGAGCAGCATGAAATAACCGTACTCCCATTCCAGCTCCGGCATGTGCTTGAAGTTCATGCCGTAGATGCCGGCCAGCGCGGTCGGGATCGCGATGATCGCAAGCCACGAGGCGAGCTTCTTCGACACCGCCGTCTCCTGCGCCTGGCCGACCAGCAGGCTGGCCTCGAAGGCGAAGGCCAGCACCTCACGCATGGAATCGATGCGCTCCTGGATGTTGCGGACGTGGTCGGTGACGTCGCGGAACAGCGGCTGCATGGCCTGCCGCACCATCGACAGCTCGTCATGCTCCAGCCGGCGGCAGACCTCCACCAGTGGCCCGATCGCGTTGCGCAGCCGCAACAGGTCGCGGCGCAGCATATAGAGCCGCTCGATCTGGGCTTTGCTGATCGGCTTGGACAGCACGTCGTCCTCGATGCCCTCGACCTCGTCGTGAATGCTCTCGAGCACGGGCGAGTAATTGTCGACGATGAAATCGAGGATCGCATAGAGGATGTAATCCTCGCCGCGCGCGAGTGCCCGCGGGCAGCTTTCGCAGCGTTCGCGCACCGGCGTGTAGGACGTCGAGGCGCCGTGGCGCACCGAGACCAGATAACCTTCGCCGACGAAGATGTGGGTCTCGCCGAAGGCGATGCGGCCCTCGACCAGCTGCGCCGTCCGCGCCACGATGAACAGGGCCTCGCCATATTGCTCGATCTTGGGTCGCTGATGGGCGTGATTGGCGTCCTCGATCGCCAGTTCGTGCAGGTCGAATTGCTTCTGCACCGCGCCGAGCAGCGCCATGTCGGGCTCGTGCAGGCCGATCCAGACCACGTGGCCGGGCTTGGCCCGCCAACTCGAGGCCTCGCTGATGGCGATATTGGCGATACGGCGTCCATCGACATAGGCGCCGGCGGCGACGACGCCCTCGGTGGACACGGGCTCGGAGTGGGATGTGGGCAGCGACGGGACGTTCATGGCTTCAATCCCGGGCAAGATCGCGGGCAAAAGTGCCTCGGCTATGGCCTGTGCACAAGGCCGTCCGGCAAGGCTAGCACTGGTAAAATCCCCGTCAAATGGCTATGTCTCTTCACGAATTGGCCCTTTGGCCAGCCCGATTCCCATCACCGTCGGAACCCGAACATGAAAGCCGCCATCCTCGTCTTTCCCGGAATCAACCGCGAACGCGACATGGCGCGTGCACTGAGGATGATCTCGGGCAGCGAGCCGGCGATGGTCTGGCACGCCGAGACGGCGTTGCCTGCGGGCACGGATCTCGTGGTGGTGCCGGGTGGCTTCTCCTACGGCGACTATTTGCGCTGCGGCGCCATTGCCGCGCGCGCGCCGGTGATGGACGCGGTGCGCGACTATGCGGCCAAGGGCGGCCTCGTGCTCGGCGTCTGCAACGGGTTTCAGATCCTGTGCGAGTCCGGCCTGTTGCCGGGCGTCTTGATGCGCAACGAGCGGCTGAAATTCATCTGTCACGACGTGCATCTGCGCGTCGAGCGGTCCGACACGCCGTTCACCCGCGGCTATAATGCCGGACAGGTGATCCGCGTGCCGGTCGCCCATGGCGAAGGCAATTACGAGGCGGACGAAGAGACCATCAAGCGGCTCGAAGGCGAGGGGCGGGTGCTCTATCGCTACTGCTCCGCCGCCGGCGTGGTCGACGATGACAGCAACATCAACGGCGCGGCGCATTCGATCGCCGGCATCGTCAGCGACAAGGGCAACGTGCTCGGCATGATGCCGCATCCGGAAAACCATGTCGAAGACATCATGGGCTGCACCGACGGCCGCGGCCTGTTCGCCGGCCTGACTGCGCATCTGGAAAAGGCCGCGTGATTTCGTTCGGGCTGAAGCGGTCACTCGCCGCGATCGCGGCGCTGTCGCTCGCGTCATTTTCGTTCGCAACTGGCGCGTTCGGGCAGGATTATCCCAAGCGTCCTGTTACCATGATCGTGCCGTTCGCGGCCGGCGGCACCTCGGACGTGATCGCACGCGCCGTGGCCGAGCAGATGGGCATCGCGCTCGGCCAGACCATCGTGATCGAGAACGTTGCGGGGGCCGGCGGCTCGACCGCGCTGGCGCGCGCCTCCCGCGCCGAGCCCGACGGCTACACCATCGCGATCGGCAATGCCGGCACCAACGCCGCGACCTACACGATCTATCCAAAACTGCCGTTCACGCCTGACTCTTTCGTGCCGATCGCCATGGTCGCGAAGACGTTCGGCATCATCGCGCTGCGCAAGGACTTTCCGGCGAAGGACCTCAAGGAGTTCATCGCCTACGCCAAGGCCAATCCCGGCAAGATCAATCTCGGCCATGCCGGCGTCGGCTCCTCGAACTATCTGATCTGCAAGAGCTTCGTCACCGCCGCGGGCATCGACGCGACGCTGGTCGGCTATCGCGGCGCCGCGCCCGCGCTCACCGACGCCGTCGGCAGCCAGATCGATGGCGTCTGCGATGCCGCCGCCTCGGTCTCGCAATCGATCAACGAGAAGCTGGTGAAGGGGCTCGTGGTCGGCTCGACCGTGCGGCTCGCCACGCTGCCCGACCTGCCGACGTCGGTGGAGGCGGGCCTGCCCGAATTCGAGGCGCAGGGCTGGAACGGCCTGTTCGCGCCGAAGGGCACGCCAGCGGCCGTGATTGCCAAGCTGAACGCCGCAGCGCGCACGGCCGTGGAGACCGACGCGGTGAAGAAGCGCTTTGCCGACCTTTCGACCGTTGCGCCCGATGCAGGCGAACATACGCCGGAGCTGCTGCAGCAGCTCGTGACGCGAGACGTCGAAAAATACCGGAAGATGCTGGCGGACGACGCCAAGTAGCAGGCGGCTTCTGCCGGCTCCCCCGTTGGCGGGAGACGGCTTTGCACGACTCAAGGAATCCGCGCGACGACCTTGATCTCGAAGTCGAACCCGGCAAGCCAATTCACGCCAACAGCCGTCCAATTCGGATAGGGCGCGTCGCCGATCTCAGTGCTGCGGACAGCCATCACGGTATCGATCTGTTGGGCAGGATCGGTGTGAAACGTGGTGACATCCACTACATCGTCCAGCGTGCATCCGGCAGCTGCGAGCACCGCGCGCAAATTGGCAAACGCACGCCGGACCTGGTCCTCGAACACGGGCTCGGGTGAGCCGTCCTCGCGGCTGCCGACCTGTCCCGATACGAACAGCAAGTCGCCGGACCGGATCGCGGCAGAATACCGATGGGCTTCATAAAGTGCGTGACGGTGAGCGGGGAAGATGGCCTCGCGCTGGAGCATGTGGCTGTACCTTTCAAAGGGATCGCGAATTGCCTCGCGGCGCCGGTCGTGACATTGTTCATATACGGTTCGTATGTGAGTGTATCACTCACATACGGGGCGTATGTCAACAGGAAATGGGTCGCACATGATCGAGGGAAAACGTGCCGCAGCCATGGCGGAAAATCGGGCCAAGCTCATCCGCGCTGCGCGCAAAGCCTTCGCCACGCAGGGTTATGCAGAAGCGTCGATGGATGAGCTGACAGCCTCGGTTGGGCTGACGCGGGGCGCGCTCTATCACAATTTCGAAGACAAGAAGGGACTGCTCTGGGCCGTCGTCGCGCAGATCGATGGCGAAATGGCGGAACGGCTGCGCGCGATCCGGGAGCAGGCGCCAACCTTGTGGCAGGGCCTGCTCGCAGAGGGCAGTGCCTATATCGAAATGGCGCTCGATCCCGAAATTCAGCGCGTCATGCTTCTGGATGGACCTGCCGTACTCGGTGATCCATCCAAATGGCCCGGCGAGAACGCCTGCCTGGATATCACCATGCGAACGATCCGGTCACTGATCGACGAGAAGGTGGTGAAGCCTTTGGATGTTGAAGCAGCCGGGCGACTGCTGAACGGCGCCGCGCTCGGTGCCGCATTATGGGTCGCCGCAGCCGAGGATCCGGAAGTCGTGCTGGACAAGGCCGTGGACGCGTTTCGAGCGCTGGCAAGCGGATTGTTGCTCAAGCCGGCTTGACTGCGCATGATGCAAATGTTCGTGCCCCGCCCTGCGCAGCTCGCGGCGCCAGACATTAGCCGCGCTGCCGCTGATTCATGAACCCCCATCGCGTTCAAGACGACTGACTCCTCGTCGCCATCAAGGCGCATGCGTTCGATATCGTGGATTTTCGCGAGAAGCAGCAACTCAAAGTTGTTTCATCGTATGAGTTGCGATATCAGGAGGCTTGCGCTGTCGTTGTGCTTCCGGATGTCACATGCCCGTTGCTCTCGTCGTTCTGCTGCTCGATATCACCCTGATCTACCACGCCTCGCGAACCGGACGGTTGCGGCCCTGGGCCTTCATCATCCTGATGGTGCCGCTGATGGGCGCGATCGCCTATATCGCGGTCGAGCTCATTCCCGAATGGTTTTCCAGCCCCGGCGCGCGGCAGGCGCGCCAGCGTGTTGCCAACCGGCTCGATCCCGAGAAGCGCTATCGTGAGCTGTCCGACCACCTGGCCGGCGCCGACACCATCGCCAATCGTGCAGCGCTGGCCGAAGAATGCGCAAATATCGGCCGGTTCGGCGAGGCCGAGCAGCATTATGATCACATTCTGAAGCTGCCGATGGGCCACGATCCCGCCTACGCGCTTCGCAAGGCGCAAGCGGAATTTTCGGCCAAGCGCCCGGCAGACGCGCTTGCGACACTGGACGATCTGCAGAAGCAATGGCCGGATTTCGATTCCGCCGACGCGCATCTGCTCTATGCCCGCGCGCTCGCGGAGGTCGGCCGGCTCGACGAGGCGCTCGAGGAATATCACGCGCTCGCCGGCTACTTTCCGGGCGCTGAAGCGCGGGTGCGCTACGGCATGCTGCTGCAAACGGTCGGCCGCAGCGCCGAGGCACGCATGGTCTTCAACGAGCTCCTGATCCAGATGCGGCGCGCGCCGAAATATCTGCGCAAGGCGCAGGCCGAATGGCTGTCGATCGCGGAGAAGCAGATTTCGGCTTGAGCGGTGGCGGTGGGACTCGGCTCCCTCTCCCGCTTGCGGGAGAGGGGTGGGGAGAGGGTATCTCCGCGGTGGGACTCCCCAAGAGGATAGAGCCCTCACCCGTATCGCATCTTCGATGCGATACGACCTCTCCCGCAAGCGGGAGAGGTGATCCCGTGCTGGCCCAGCATCGATTCAAGCCAAGCTCATTGTGCTTCAGCGCAGCTTCAGACGCTCCGCCGGCACCGTCATGGCCGCAACACCCGCCATCACCAGCAGCAGGCCGAGCGCGAGGTTGGACGGCACGCTCTCGCCGAGCAGCAGCACGGAGAGGCCGACGCCGATCGGGATGCGCAAATAGCCTTGCGCGTTCGTGGTCAGCGTGCCGAGCCGGCCGAGGCAGACGTAGAACAGCATCAAGCCCAGCGCGCTCGAGACGATTCCCATGACGATGGTGGCGACGATTGCGGTCGAGGTCGGCTGCAGCGTCCAGGGCTGATCGATGATCAGCGAGGGCGGCAACAGGATGAGGCCGCCGAACAACAGCGAGCCGGCCGCCACCACCATCGGGTCGTATTCGGAGAGGCGAAGGCCGAAGATCGTGGCGCAGGCAAAGGAGATGGTCGCGAGCAAAATCGCGATTTCCGCCACGATCTCGCTCCCGAAGCCGCGCAGCGCGTCGAGGCCGACGATGAGAATCGTGCCGGCGAGTCCCAACATCGCGCCGGCGAGCTTGAGCAGCGTTGCCGGCTCATGCCGGGTGATCAGCGAGGTGATCAGGAACGCGAAGATCGGTGTCGTCGAGGCCAGCACCACCGTGTTCGACGCCGGCACATATTGCTGCGACCAGGTGATGATCAGGAACGGAAAGGTCGAGTTGATCAATTGCTGGGTCGCGAACAGCTTCCACACCTTCGCGTCGGTCGGGACCCTGATGCCGCGCATCCACAGGATCGCGAACAGGAAGGCAGCCGCGATCAGCGAGCGTGCCGAGATGAAGGTGATGGGCGGGATGGTGGGAAGCGCCAGCTTGGCCAGCGGGTAGGTCGAGCTCCAGCAGCAGGCGAGCGCGAGCAGCAGCGCATAGTCGCGCCAGTTGCGCGCGCCGGTTGCGGCCATGGACGGCAACGGCGATGAAACGGAGGCCGCTGAGCGCCCCGCCTCCGATGTGCTCTGCGGCACCTTGTTCCTGCTCCCCGGCGCGATAGCGCTTGCCGGGAAGTCTGGGCGAGGGGACCTGAAAAGGGAAGCCGGCGAGCTATGCGTTTGGCTGAGGTAGCGCCTTCCGCTTCATCCGCTTGATCGTGCCGGAAAAGGTCAGCAGCACCCGTGTCCCGGACATCATCTTGCCGCGCAGGAAGATCAGCGAGCCGCCGGCGCGGGTGACCTCGCCGGTGCATTCGATCAGCTCGCCCTCGCGTGCCGCGTCGAGGAATTCGCAGGCGAAGTTGGTCGTCACCGCCCGGCTGTCCAGGACATGGGTGGCGATCGCAAACAGGGAATAGTCGGCAAAGGCCATGTAGCAGCCGCCGTGGACGTTCCCGGAGCCGTTGAGGTGCTTTTTCTCGACCCGAAAGGCGCTGCGGACGCTGCCGTCCGCCTCGATCCGGTGCCAGAAGGGGCCAACATGGGACTCAAAACTGTCGCGAATCCAGGTCCGCCAGCCCACAAATTCGCCCTCGGTGGCGACGTGGAGGTCGGGGCGGCGGGGCGGGGACGCTTTGGTCAATTCGTGCAAGGAAATGGGCCTTCAATTGCGGGTCTTTAGCCCTTAAATCCGATCCGTCCGCGCCGTGCAATTCCTGTTCCCGCCGTCCCCGCCTGCAAAACCTGGGACAGCGGGAAAATGCGCCAGAAAGGGCTTTCCGGAAGCCCCCGATGTTCCTAAGAACGGCCAAACCGCCGCCGAAAGCCTCGAATCCATGAAGAACGAACCCAAGATCACCCCCGAACTGGTTGCCGCCCACGGGCTCAAGCCCGACGAATACGAGCGCATCCTGAAGCTGATCGGGCGGGAACCGACCTTCACCGAGCTCGGCATCTTCTCGGCGATGTGGAACGAGCACTGCTCGTACAAGTCGTCACGCATCCATCTCAAGGGCCTGCCGACCAAGGCGCCCTGGGTGATCCAGGGCCCCGGCGAGAATGCCGGCGTGATCGACATCGGCGACGGCCAGGCCGTGGTCTTCAAGATGGAGAGCCACAACCACCCGAGCTACATCGAGCCCTATCAGGGTGCGACCACCGGCGTCGGCGGCATCTTGCGCGACGTGTTCACGATGGGGGCGCGGCCGATTGCCTGCCTGAATGCGCTCAGCTTCGGCGCGCCCGAGCATGCCAGGACCCGGCATCTCGTCTCCGGCGTCGTTGCCGGCGTCGGCGGCTACGGCAATTCCTTCGGCGTGCCGACGGTCGGCGGCCAGGTGCGCTTCCACACCCGCTATGACGGCAACATCCTCGTCAACGCAATGGCGGTAGGCCTCGCCGATGCCGACAAGATCTTCTATGCGGCGGCCTCCGGCGTGAACATGCCGATCGTCTATCTCGGCTCCAAGACGGGGCGCGACGGCATCCACGGCGCCTCGATGGCCTCGGCCGAGTTCGATGACAAGTCCGAGGAGAAGCGCCCGACGGTGCAGGTCGGCGACCCCTTCGCCGAGAAGCTGCTGCTCGAAGCCTGCCTCGAGATCATGGAGAAGGGCTGCGTCATCGCGATCCAGGACATGGGCGCGGCGGGCCTGACCTGCTCGGCCGTCGAGATGGGCGCCAAGGGCGACCTCGGCGTCGACCTCGATCTCGATGCGGTGCCGACCCGCGAGACCGGGATGAGCGCCTACGAGATGATGCTCTCGGAAAGCCAGGAGCGCATGCTCATGGTGCTCAAGCCCGAGAAGGAAAAGGAAGCCGAGGCGATCTTCAAGAAGTGGGGCCTCGACTTTGCCGTGGTCGGCTACACCACGCCGAGTAAGCGCTTCGTGGTCAAGCATGGCGGTGACGTCATGGCCGATCTGCCGATCAAGGAGCTCGGCGACGAGGCGCCGCTCTACGACCGTCCGCATGTCCCCTCCGCCGCGTTGCCGGTCGTGCATGCGCGCGACGTGCCGGCGCCGATGGGCCTCGGGCCTGCGCTGGAGAAGCTGATCGGCTCGCCTGACATGTGCTCTAAGCGCTGGGTCTGGGAGCAGTACGACCACGTCATCCTCGGCAACACCATGCAGCGTCCCGGCGGCGATGCAGCGGTCGTGCGCGTCGAGGACGGGCCGAAGGGCCTCGCGCTCACCGTCGACGTCACGCCGCGCTATTGCGAGGCGGATCCGTTTGAGGGTGGCAAGCAGGCGGTGGCGGAAGCCTGGCGCAACATCACCGCGGTCGGTGGCAAGCCGCTCGCGATCACCGACAATCTCAATTTCGGCAATCCTGAGCGGCCCGAGATCATGGGCCAGTTCGTCGGCTGCCTGAAGGGCATCTCGGAAGCCTGCCGCACGCTGGACTTTCCGGTCGTCTCCGGCAACGTCTCGCTCTACAACGAGACCAACGGCCGCGCGATCCTGCCGACGCCCTCGATCGGCGGCGTCGGCCTGCTCGACGATTTCACCAAATCTGCCTCGCTCGCCTTCAAGGCCGAGGGCGAAGCGATCCTCCTGGTGGGCGAGACCCATGGCTGGCTCGGCCAGTCCGTTTACCTGCGCGATATCTGCGGTCGCGAGGAGGGCGCGCCGCCGCCGGTCGATCTCGCCGCCGAGAAGCGCAACGGCGATTGCGTGCGCGGCATGATCCATGGCGGTACTGCAACTGCCGTGCACGACCTCTCCGACGGCGGTCTGTTGATCGCGCTGGCCGAGATGGCGATGGCGGGCGGCATCGGGGCCAAGCTGCTGGCGGCGCCGACCTCGCTGATCTCGCAGGCCTATTGGTTCGGTGAGGACCAGGCGCGCTATCTCGTCACCGTGCCGGAAACCGAAGCCGGCCGCGTACTTGCCAAGATGCGTGGCTGCGAAGTGCCCTGCGTGCGGATCGGCACCACCGGCGGCGATGCGATCGCGATCGCGGGCGAAGCGCCCGTGGCGATCGATGCGCTCCGTAAGTCGTTCGAGCGCTGGCTGCCGGAATATATGGGTGGGAAGGCGGCGTAGCGACGCCATCCGTCATTGCGAGGAGCCACCGGGTCCCGCCTTTGGCGGGCCCGATGACAGGCTCCGCGACGACGCAATCCACACTGCTGCCTGCGGTGAGATGGATTGCTTCGCTGCGCTCGCAACGACGATAGGAGGCCGGTGCCGCTTCCTCAAAGCACCTTCGTCGCGCCCGGGATCTGCCGCAACGCTCGCGTCAGCGCCCAGCTCGCCATGACTGTCAGTACAAATCCGATCGTGGCCTTGACGATCGCCGGCAGGCCATAGTCGAACAGCCAATATTGCAGCCACAGTGCGATTGGATAGTGCACCAGGAACATGCCGAACGCGTCGCTCTGCATTGGATCGAGCAGCTTGGCTGAGCCTGATTGCCTGAACCTCTGGAAAAAGGCCAGGATCAGAAACATGATGGCCACGCTGAAGACAGTGAAGCAGATGGCATAGAGCGCTTCATACCAGTCCGGCAACGGCGACGGGTTGCCCAGTATTTCGCGCTTGATAAAGATCAGCACCCACAAGAGGCAATACGGAACGATCGCCAGCACCATCCAGTCCCAGCTGACCTTTGCCATCCGGCCGTCGACAGCGAGCAGCCCGCGATCCATTTGCGCAACGCCGATGCCTGCACCGAAAAAGAAGTAGGTCGCGTAGAGCATCACGCGCCCGTGCTGGACCGAGAACGGCCCGAACTCGAACCAACTGCTTGGTCCGAAGTGAACCCTCCCGGGAATGTAGAACGCCGCGGTGACGGCAAGCATGACCGCGAAGAACACGGCGGGCCGACGGCGACCGTATAGCGAGAGGCGATTGATCGGATCGAGCAGATTGGGCGACAGCCGGTGCAGCAGGCAGGCAACCAGGTCGAAAGCGAACAAGACCCAAAGGAACCAAATCGGCCCGCTCGGCCACGGGCCCTTCGTGACCATATTCCACCAGAATTCCGAAAAGCCGATCTCGGGATGCTGCCGCAGGGAGATCGCGTAGTAGGCGAGCGGAATGACCGTAAGGGCGCAGATCGCGAAGGGTAAGCCAAGCCGAAGCAGGCGATCTGCCAAATAGCTCCGTGCTCCCTTCCGGGCGATGCCAGACCAGGCGAACAGCCCCGACAGGAAGAAGAACATCGCCATGAAGAAACTGTCGGTGGCGAGCACGATCATGTCGAAGCCGAAGAAGTACTTCGGATCGGTATGACCGAAATAGGTATAGGGGATCACCGCGTGATGCAGCAGCACCACCAGAGTCAGGAAGGTGCGGGCGCGATCAATCGCCAAATTGCGCGCCTTGCTTTTCGGCGCGGCATGCACCTCCGCGCCGATCGTCGCTGAATCTGCCATCGTCATCTTGGTCGCCCCCGCACTCCTGCCCCGGGCTGGACTGTGCCGCCGCGAGCCGGATTCAGCAAGGCTCGTTTGCGCGGTAGTTGAGCCCCACTTGAGCCCGACTTGGGTCCTGACACCCGTAGGAACCAGTTCCGCGCAGCGAAGTTAGCGTCCGCCGAAGGGAAGGGCTGACGGCCGCGACAAGCGGCACAATTCGGAGCTGGCAATGACGATCCTGAAATGGGCGCTGATCTTCCTACTTGTCTCGATCGTGGCCGGCGTGCTCGGTTTCACCGGCATCTCGACCGTCTCCGCCGATATCGCCCGCTTCCTGTTCTACGTCTTCGTCGTGATCTTCCTGGTGCTGCTGATATTGGGGCTCACGATCTTCAGGGCGTAGCGGGCAGTAGGTCGGACCGGAACGGGCGCCGGCCCCCAGGCGCAGGCCGTCAAAGGCTTGCGAACGGTCTTATGCGAGCCACCAGCTCCGCCAAGAACTCATCGGGGCGATCGAACGGAATGAAATGGTCTCCGCCGCGAACCCAGACGAATTCCTTATGCGGGGCCGTGATCAGGTTGAAAAATTGCTCGGCGGGTCCTCCCGGCGTCACGGCGTCTGCATCGCCCTCGATGAAGAACATGGGTATTGAAAACTCGAACCCCATTGAGGCCATGTCGCTCTGAAACATCGGCCCGTTCCGTCCCGTCAGGTACTTTGCCGAGAAGGCGGCGCCCTTCCGCCAATTGTACAGATCAAGCAGCGAGACGTCCGGCATGAAGAGCGGCGGGATGGGACCGGCCAATTGGAAGCCGTCGGCGAGCGGCAGACCCAGCACATTGCTCCATTTGTCCGCAATCAGGCGATTCTCCGGGGTGAGGACCGGCTGCGAAGCGATCGGCGCCAACTCGGCCAGAGCCTCCTTGTTGTTGGCCGCTGCCGCAAGCCGCTGCAGGCGCGCGATCGTGAGCTCGAAGGCCTTCTCAAAGGTTGCCCTGCCGACCACCTGGCCCGTGCCGACATAGGCCGAGAACAGATCCGGACGTTGCTTCGCCATCCGAATTCCCAGGAATGAGCCCCAGGAATGCCCGACCAGGACGATCTTGTCCTTGTGCAAATGCGTGCGCAGGTACTCGGCCAATTCGATGCCGTCTTGCGTCATCCGCTCCAGTGTCATCGTGGGGCCGAGCGCGTCTCCAGCCGCGCCAAAGGTGCGTCCAGTGCCGCGCTGGTCCCACTGCACGACGGTGAAATGCTTCTCCCAGGCGCGCCAACCCGAGGAGATCGGCAGGGTGGAGCCGCCGGGGCCGCCGTGGACGAACAGGAGAACCGGGTTATCCCGATCCTCGCCGCGGATTTGAATCCATTGCTTGATGCCGCCGATCTCGATGAACTCTCCCTCCTGCACGCCGGCAGGAGAGCGGATCGCGAGAGTTTGGGCAGCAAGGTGCTGACGATAGGCACGAAAACCCAGCCCGGCAGCAGCGAGCACAACAAGGATGCCGGACAATCCCAGCAACGAGACCCCAATCAGTCTTGCGGCCCGGCGCGGCATCTCGTGCCTTGTGTCGACTGGAAGGAGGCGATCCAGGATCGCCCCGGCGTCACAGCGCGTGCGCCTACCCCACTTCCTCGATTTTCACCTTATCCGGATAGAAGGCGAGATGGCCGGAAATCTCGCTCATCGCGGGAAAGGGCGTCTCGTAGGTCCAGATCGCATTATCGAGCACCTTGCCGTCGGCCTTAACGCTGTAATAGCTCGCATCCCCCTTGTAGGGGCAGTGGGTGACGCGGTCGGTACGCGCCAGCAGGGCCATGTTGGTGTCCTCCCGCGGCACATATTGCACCGCCGGATATCTGGCCTCCTTCAGCGTCAGCGCCTTGCTGGTTTCGGCGATCACGATGTCGCCCGCGGTGACACGGACGCGGCGGGGATTTGGGGTGATGGTGATGGGATGGTCGGGCCCTGGAAGCTTCATGATTTCACACCTTTTCGATCAATCTGCCGCGCGCGGCACTTTGTCGTGCCTTTATCCTGATGGGATCATGGATATAGTGCCGGAAAGCGTGACGCAGAAGTCCGTTCACGCTAAGTTTGGCCCTGCCGGAGAGGGGACCCCGGCAGCGATTCGAGACCAGAAGGAGCAAGACCCGAATGCCCATGGACGCCCACGATATCGAGGCGATGATCAAGGCAGCGATCCCCGATGCCGAGGTGACCATCCGTGACCTCGCCGGCGACGGCGACCACTATGCCGCGACCGTGATCTCGGAATCTTTCCGTGGCAAATCCCGCGTCCAGCAGCACCAGATCGTCTATCAGTCCCTGCGCGGCCAGATGGGCGGCGTGCTGCACGCGCTGGCGCTGCAAACTGGCGTGCCGGGCGCTTGATCTGATCGCGCGACGGGGGACGACGATGGCTGCGGACAATTCTCGCGGCGCGATGTTTCGCGTCATCGTGCCGAACCAGCACAGCCGCGTCACCAATGTCGAGCTGTTCTTCGACCTCGTCTTCGTCTTCGCCGTCACGCAGGTGTCGCATACGCTGCTGCACCATTTCACGCCGCTCGGCGCAGTGCACGTCACGGTGCTGTTTCTCGCGGTGTGGTGGGTGTGGGTCTATACCGCCTGGGTCACCAACTGGCTCAATCCGGAGCTGACGCCGGTCCGCGTCATGCTCTTTTTGATGATGCTGGGCGGGCTGGTGCTGTCGACGACGATCCCGACCGCCTTCGACGGGCGGGGTCTGTGGTTTGCGATCGCCTACGCGGCGATGCAAATCGGGCGCACGGCCTTCTGGCTGTTCGCGACGCCGCGGCATCGGACCGCGGTCCGCCACAACGCGATCCGCATTCTGACCTGGCTCGCGATCTCCGCGGTGTTGTGGATCGCAGGCGGCCTGTCCGAAGGCGAGACGCGGCTATGGCTGTGGATTGCGGCAGTCGCCTGGGAGTACGTCTCGCCGGCGGTGCGCTTCTGGGTTCCGAAACTGGGCTTCTCGTCGGTCGAGGCCTGGGCCGTCGAGGGCGGCCACATGGCCGAGCGTTGCTCGCTCTTCGTCATCATCGCGCTCGGCGAAGCCGTCGTCGTCAACGGCGCGACCTTCGCCGAGCTGGACTGGACTGCGGACAACATCATGGCCTTCGTCTCCGCACTGGTCGGCGCCATCGCGATGTGGTGGGTCTATTTCCACAAGGGCGCCGAGGCCGGCTCGGAGCGGATCTCGAAGTCCACCGAATCCGGCCGCCTGGCGCGGCTCGCCTATACCTATCTGCACACGCCGATCATCGCCGGCATCATCCTGACCGCGGTCTCGGACGAGCTGGTGCTGAAGCACCCGACCGGCCATTCCGACGTGCGCACCATCGTGAGCACGATCGGCGGGCCGCTGGTGTTCCTGATCGGCACCATCCTGTTCAAGCACGCGATCCGCGGCTTCCTCCAGCTCTCGCACGGCATCGGCATCATGCTGCTGCTGTTGCTGTGGTGGTTCGCCGCCGGCCTCCCGCCGCTCTGGCTGTCGGTCGCGTCGACGATGATCATGATCGTCGTCGCGGTGTGGGAATCGGTGTCGCTGGGATCTGCTCCGGAAGAGGCCGAGGAGCACTGACTCTGGAGCGGTCTGAGCAAGCGTCTCGAAGGATGCGCTGCGGGGAAAGCGCTCTCGCGGAGAGCGGCCGCAGCGTTTACTCCGCCACCTCCAGCGCATGCACCGAGAACATCTTCGCCGCATCCGTCCAGCTCTCGCGGACGCGCCAACCCGCGCCCTGTGCCAGCGCGGCAAAACGCTCGATGCTGTATTTGTAGCTGTTCTCGGTGTGGATGCTTTCGCCGGGGCGGAACGAGAAGCTGGTGCCGAGCAGGCGCACGGTCTGGCTCTTCTTGCTGAACAAGTGCATCTCGATGCGGTGCCGCTCGCGATTGTAGATCGCGCGATGGGTGAAGGCGGAGAGGTCGAAATTGCCGCCAAGCTCGCGGTTGATCCGCACGAGAACATTGAGGTTGAAGCGCGCGGTGACGCCGGCGGCGTCGTTATAGGCATCGAACAGCACGCGCTCATCCTTCTCGAGGTCGGCGCCAATGATCATCTGCGCGCCCCGGCCCAGGATCGCGCGTGCGCTCTTCAGGAAGGCCTGGGCTTCATGCGGCTCGAAATTGCCGATGGTCGAGCCCGGAAAGAAGCCGACCTTGGGCATCGAGGCGACCGCCCTCGGCAGCTCGAACGGCGTGGTGAAATCGGCGGTCACCGGATAGATGCCGAGCGACGGGAAGTCGCGCTTCAGGCCGTTCGCCTGCGCCTTGAGGAAGTCACCGGAGATGTCGACGGGGACATAGGCCGCGAACCTGCACTGGTTGAGCAGCAGGCGGACCTTCGTGGTCGCGCCGGCGCCGAACTCGACCAGCGCGGCATGCTCCGGAATGATCTTCGCGATCTCGCTGCCACGATCCTTCAGGATCGAGAGCTCGGTCCGCGTCGGATAATATTCCGGCAGGCGCGTGATCGCCTCGAACAGCTCCGATCCCGTCGCGTCGTAGAAATATTTCGGCGACAGTGTTTTGGGCTGCTGCGAGAGGTCCTTGATGGCCTCGCGGGCGAAGGCGGTGGTCTGTTCGTCGGGAAGATGGGCTTCGGCCAAAGCGCTGGCGTGCACATTCATGATACTCTCCTGAACGCGCTGTCCGGCGCGCATCTGTCGTCGGATGAGAACTAGTCGTAATCGGCGAGCCGCAGTCCCGTGAACTGCCAGCGGTGGTGCGGATAAAAGAAGTTCCGATAGGTGATACGGCTGTGGCCTTCCGGAGTTGCAAGCGAGGAGCCTCGCAGTACCAGCTGGTTGACCATGAACTTGCCGTTGTACTCGCCGAGCGCGCCTTCGATGGCCCGGTAGCCGGGATAGGGCGCGTACGAGCTGCGGGTCCACTGCCAGACGATGCCGAAGGCGTCGTTGAGTTGGCCGGCGCGGGCCGCGACCTCCCACTCCATCTCGGTCGGCAGATGTTTGCCAGCCCAGCGCGCGAAGGCGTCGGCTTCGTAGTAGCTGATATGGCAGACCGGCGCGGTGGGATCGACCGGCTTCACACCGGCCAGCGTCATCACGTGCCACTGGCCATCGATCTCGCGCCAGTAACCCGGGGCCTGCCAGTCTTCCTTGCTGGCTGCGGCAAAGCCGTCCATCAGCCACAGCGTCGCACGCCGGTATCCGCCGTCCCGCATGAAGGCCAGCCACTCGGCATTGGTGACCAGATTGCGCGCGACCCTGACCGGGCCGACGAGGGCGCGATGCGCCGGCTTCTCGTTGTCGAAATGAAAGCTGTCGTCGACATGGCCGACGGTGTGGATACCCTCGTTCAGCGTCAGCCAGTCGTCGCCAGCGCGCGTCGCGGCCGGGAAGCGCCAGTCCGGGTCATAGGCCGGATAGACCGGGTTCTGCGCGAAGGCGTGCAGGACGTCGGTGAACATCAATTCCTGGTGTTGCTGCTCGTGGTTGAGCCCGACCTCGACCAGCGGTGCGATCGCGCGAAGCTTGTCCTCCCCCGCCTCGCGGAAGAATTTCACGACCGCCGCATCGACATAGTTGCGATAGGCGCCGACCTCGTTTGCGCTGGGACGGGTGATGTCGCCACGATGATTGCGGGCATGACGCGGGCCGGCGCTGACGTAATAGGAATTGAACAGGAATGCGAAATCGGGGTGGAAGGGTCGGTAGCTAGCCGCGTGCTCGCCGAGCAAAAATTGTTCCCAGAACCAGGTGGTATGGGCCCGGTGCCATTTCGTCGGGCTCGCATCGGGCATGGACTGGATCTGCTGGTCCTCCGGCGAGAGCGGCGCGGCCCGGCGTTCGGTCTCGTTGCGGACGGCGAGAAAGGCGTCTTCCAGCCGCTGGGCGAGGTTACCGGCAGAGGACAGTGACGAAAGCGAGGGGGCGGCCGTAGCGGAGGCTTGTTTCGTCACGTTTTTCTCCAGACAGGACAAGAGAACGTCGTTGGCGTTGCCCGGTTCCAAAACCGAGGTTTGTCCTAGATAGGGGCTCCGTTACGGTATGAAAGTCCTCCCCGGCGATGATATTGATGTCATCAGCCTATGGATCCGGCTTGGGGGGCAAGCCGGCCAGCGGGGCATGTCGCCGCCATTTTACTTTGGATGCACAACGGTTTGGGCTACATATATAGGCAGGTATCGGGTTAGATCGGCGGAGCCAGCCCGAATTGATTGGTGGGGGCTCCGCCCCAGAAGGACACGGAAATGAGCATCGAGGAATTCATCGCCAACGAAGTGAAGTCGAACGACGTGGTTCTGTTCATGAAGGGCACGCCGCAATTTCCGCAGTGCGGTTTCTCCGGCCAGGTCGTCCAGATCCTCGACCATATCGGCGTCGGCTATAAGGGCCTCAACGTTCTCGAATCCGCCGAACTGCGCAACGGCATCAAGACCTTCTCCAACTGGCCGACCATCCCGCAGCTCTATGTGAAGGGCGAGTTCGTCGGCGGCTGCGACATCGTCCGCGAGATGTTCCAGGCCGGTGAATTGCAGCAGCTTTTTACCGAGAAGGGCGTCGTCGTCGCGGCCTGATAGGTGACCCAGCTGACGCGCCGGATTGGCGGCGCCGAGCTCGAGGTCATTGTCGCAGACATCACCACACTGAGCGTTGATGCCATCGTCAACGCGGCCAACACGTCGCTCCTTGGTGGGGGCGGCGTGGATGGTGCGATCCATCGGGCGGCCGGCCCCGATCTGGTCGCCGAATGCCGCATGCTCCACGGCTGCAAGACGGGTGATGCCAAGATCACCAAAGGCTACCGGCTCAAGGCTGCCCATGTGATCCACACCGTCGGACCGGTCTGGAATGGCGGCACGCTCGGAGAGGACGATCTGCTCGCGTCCTGTTATCGCGGCTCGATGGAGCTGTGCGGGAAGCACAAGCTGACCTCGGTGGCATTTCCCGCGATTTCGACCGGCATTTTCCGCTTTCCAGCCGACCGGGCCGCCGATATCGCCGTTCGTACCACAATCGAAGGGCTCGCTTTGGCGCCGTCCGTGGCCCGCGTGGTGTTCTGCTGCTTCGCCGAGCCGAGCGCCAAGCTCCACGCCGAGGCGCTTGCGCGACACGCCGGCCCTTGTGCCTGATGGCGCGCTCAGTACACTCCGCCGGGCCATGTTCCGGGGAGGGGATATGATTTCACAGTCTGGACTGCGTGCGCTGGTCTGCGGCGCGCTGGTGTCGCTCGGCGCGATGTCGCTGGCGCGAGCGGAGGGCACCTACGAGATTCCGGCCGGCGCGCATTTCAATCGGGACAAGCTCGGCAAGATCAGCGAATTCTTCAAGAACGAGGTTGCGACCGGCAAGATCGCCGGCGCGACCGTACTGATCCGGCAGCACGGCAAACCGGTCTATCACGAAGCCTTCGGCGTGCAGGACGTGGTCAGCAAGGCGCCGATCACGGACAAGACGATCTTCCGCCTGTTCTCGATGTCCAAGGCGATCACTTCGGTGGTCGCGATGCAATTGGTCGAGGACGGCAAGATCAAGTTGGATGATCCCGTCTCGAAGTACATTCCGTCCTTCGCCAATGTGAAAGTCGGCGTCGAGAAGAAGGCGGAGGACGGCACCAAGTCGCTCGAGCTGGTGCCGCCGAACCGGCCGATGACGGTGCATGATTTGATGACGCACACATCGGGCATCACCTATGGCTTCTATGGCGACAGCCTGGTCCGCAAGGCCTATCGCGATGCCAACCTCTACGCAGGCGATTTCGACCTCGCCGAGTTCGCCGAGCGCATCGCCAAGCTGCCGCTGCACAACCAGCCGGGTGCGCTCTGGCAATACGGCCATTCCACCGACGTGCTGGCACGCGTGATGGAGATCGCGGCCGGCAAGCCGCTGATCGACATCATGCGCGAGAAGCTGCTCGATCCGCTCGGCATGGTCGACACCGGCTTTTTCGTCGCCGCTCCCGAGAAGCAGAAGCTGCTGGCGCAGCCGGTGCCGAACGACAGCGACTTCCGCGTTGGCCGGATCAATGATCCGACCGTGGTCAAGAAGATGCAGTTCGCCAGCGGTGGCATGGTGACGACCATGGCCGATTATGAGCGCTTCGCGCAGATGCTGCTCAACGGCGGCAGCCTCGACGGCAAGACCATTCTCAAGCCTGAGACGTTCAAGCTGATGACGACCGATCAGCTCGGCCCCAAATCAGGCGTCGATCGCGATTATTTCTACTTCCCCGGCGACGGTTTCGGCTTCGGCCTAGGGCTCGCGGTGCGCACCGATCCCGGCAACGCAAAACCGCCGCCGCCCGGCAATCTCGGCGAGTTGAAATGGGACGGCGCCTCCGGCTGCTATTTCGTCATCGATCCCAAGCAGGACATGTTCTTCGTGCTGCTGGAGCAGACCCCGACCGAGCGCCAGCGCGTGCAGCGGACATTGAAGCTGTTGGTCTATGAAGCCATGGAAAAGTGACATGTTCGGGCGCCGCGCTTTCATCGCGGCGCTCGTGCTTCTGGTCGGAGCGGTCGGTGCGAAGGCCGGCTCCGAAGCACGCAGCGCTCGCACGCTCTCGGCCCAAGGGCTGGCGAAGATCTCCGACTACATCCGCAACGAGATCGTGACCGGCAAGATTCCCGGCGCCATTCTGCTGCTCCAGCAGCATGGCAAGCCGGTCTATTACGAGAATTTCGGCGTTCGCGATGTCGCGACCGAGAGTTCGATGAGCGCGGACACGATCTTCCGTCTCTATTCGATGTCGAAGCCGATCACCTCGGTCATGGCGATGATGCTGGTCGAGGAAGGCAAGCTCGCGCTCGAGGATGCCGTCGCAAAGTACATTCCGGCCTTTGCCGATATGAAGGTCGGCGTCGAGAAGAAGGCGGAGGACGGCAAGGTCTCGCTGGCACTGGAGCCGCTGCAGCGTCCCGTCACGATCAAGGATCTGCTGCGCCACACCGCGGGGCTGCCTTACGGTTCTTCTGGCGGCGGCGCGGTGCGCGAGCTCTATGCGGCCGCCAACCTCTTCAATGGCGATGTTTCCAACGCCGATTTCGTCGCGAAGCTCGCGGCGCTGCCGCTCGCCGAGCAGCCGGGCACGCTGTGGGACTACGGCTTTGCCACCGACGTGCTCGGCCGGGTTGTCGAGGTCATCTCGGGCAAGACGCTGCTGCAGTTCGAGAAGGAGCGGCTGCTCGACCCGCTCGGCATGACGGAGACGGCGTTCTACGTCACCGACCCCGCCAAATTCCTACGCATCGCCGAACCGATGCCGGATGATCGCAACATCAATGCAACGACACCGGTTCGCGACATCAGGCGCCCGGCGATCTGGCAATCGGGCGGTGCCGGCCTCGTCGGCACAGTCGGCGACTACGCCCGCTTCGCGCAGATGCTGCTGAATGGCGGCAGCTATGAAGGCCGGCGCTATCTCAAGCCCGAGACCATCGCGCTGATGGCGTCGGATCACATCGGGCCGGAAACGAAGATCGCGCGCGATCAGAACTATTATCCGGGCGGCAGCTCCGGCTTCGGCCTCGGTTTTGCGGTGCGCACTTCGGTGCCCCCGGGGACGTCATGGCCGCTTGGCGAATATCGCTGGGACGGCGTCGGCGGCACCTTCTTCTTCATCGACCCGGAAGACGATTTGTTCGGGATCTTCATGGTGCAGACCCCGTCGCAACGCGGCCGGATCCAGCTGGCGTTGAAGACGCTGATCTATCAGGCGATGGGTCGGTAGACTCTCGTTTTGACGCGTTTTCTTTACGCGAACCGGTATCCACTTCGCTCGAATACGCGCTGACTACGCCCCGCGCACGGTCTCGCGCACGTACCCGATCGTCTCCTCGATCTGGCTCGCATCGACGTCGAGATGGGTGCAGGCGCGGATGCGGCCGTCCATCATCGCGAGCGTCACGCCGCGCTGGCGCAGTGCTGCAACCATCTTGTCGCCGGCAATGCCGGCGCCGTCGGGCTTGAAGAACACGAGGTTGGTCTCGGGCTCCTGCACCTCGACGCCGGGGATCTGCGACAGCCCGCGGGCAAGCGCGCGCGCATTGGCGTGGTCGTCGGCGAGGCGATCGACATGGTGGTCGAGCGCGTAGATGCAGGCGGCGGCGCAGATTCCGGCCTGCCGCATCGATCCGCCGAGGCGCTGCTTCCACTGCCAGACCGCATCGATGAAGGCGCGCGAGCCCGCGAGTACGCCGCCGATCGGCGCGCCCAGGCCTTTGGAGAAATCGATCCAGGCCGAATCCCAGCCCGCCGTCATGTCACGCGGGGAGATGCCGCTGGCGACGGTGGCATTGAGGAGACGTGCACCGTCCATGTGGGTGACGAGGCCGTGTTGCTTCGCGATCGCGACGATCTCGTCGAGCACTGCCTTCTTCCAGATCGTGCCGCCGCCGATATTGGCGGTCTGCTCGACGCTGACGACGGTCTGCGGCGGCTGGTAGCGCGTGCGTGGATGCAGGGCTTTCCGGAATGTCTCCGGCGTGAACTGGCCGTCGGGACCCCTAAGCTGCGTCACCTGAAAACCGCCGATCGCCGCATGCGCGCCGCCTTCGCGGGCGATGATGTGCGCGGTCTCGTGCGCCAGGATCTCGTCGCCGGGGCGGCAATGCACCAGCGTCGCGGTGACGTTGCACATGGTGCCCGAGGGCATGTAGACCGCGGCTTCCTTGCCGAGCAGATCCGCCACGCGCTCGCACAGCGCGTTCACGGTCGGATCGTCACCGACCTGCTCGTCGCCGACCTCGGCGCGCGCCATCGCCTCGCGCATCGCGGCCGTCGGCTTGGTCTGCGTGTCCGAGAGCAGATTGATGCGCACCGGCGGCGCCTTGGGATCGATCGGGGGAGGGGTGTAGAGCATGCGACGGCTCCTAACGCATTTGCGGCCACTGAATTGTGGCTCTTAAGCAAAAAGGCCCCGGCGAACCGGGGCCTTTCGATATTCAGATCTTAGCGCGAATAGAATTCGACGACCAGATGGGGCTCCATCTGCACCGGGAACGGCACGTCGGAGAGGCCGGGGATGCGCACGTATTTCGCGGTCATCTTGCCGTGGTCGACTTCGAGATAGTCGGGAGTGTCGCGCTCGGGGAGCTGGCTGGCTTCCAGCACGTGGGCGAGCTGCTTGGAGGCTTCCTTGACCTCGATCACGTCGCCGACCTTGAGCTGATAGCTCGAGATGTTGACCTTGCGGCCGTTCACCTTGATGTGGCCGTGGTTGATGAACTGGCGAGCGGCGAAGATCGTGGAAACGAACTTGGCGCGGTACACGACCGCGTCGAGACGACGCTCCAGCAGGCCGATCAGGTTCTCGCCGGTGTCACCCTTGAGGCGGCTCGCCTCGACATAGATGCCGTGGAACTGACGCTCGGAGATGTTGGCGTAGTAGCCCTTCAGCTTCTGCTTGGCGCGCAGCTGCACGCCGAAGTCCGAGAGCTTGCCCTTGCGGCGCTGGCCGTGCTGGCCGGGGCCGTATTCGCGGCGATTCACGGGGCTCTTCGGGCGGCCCCAGATGTTCTGGCCCATACGGCGATCGAGTTTGTACTTCGCCTCACTGCGCTTAGTCATCGCGTCCTCTTCAGGTACATGGTTTGAGGAAACGCGCCCTCCTGTGTGACGGGCTAGCCCGGCACTGACAGGTCCGATCCCCAAAGCTTCAAGGGAGAGGACCACGGGTCGCGAAACGCTTCGCGGGCCGAAATCGGCCCGCGAGCAGGCGGCTTTTAGGGGAGTTTGGGGTTCGCTGTCAATTGTTTAGCCCGTCATTCCGGGCGATGCGCCAGCATCGACCCGGAAATCTCGAGGTTCCGGGTTCGGCTCTGCGAGCTGCCCCGGAACGACGGTGCTTATGTCCCGACCACTCTTATCGGCTTTGACCCCGCCGCCCGCAATTCGGCAGCGATTTCAGTGTTCAGGACCTGTTCCAGCCGGGTCAGGACCCGGGCGATCGGGGCCGCATCAGTAACCCGGTGGTCCCAGCGGATCACGACATGAATGGTCTGGTCGGGCTCGACCAGGCCGTAGCTGACGATGAAGGGGCCCGGCGTGATCGGATGGAGCTCTCCGCCGCCATAGGCGGCCACCGAGCTCACCGCAAAGCTTCCGAACCAGTTGCCGCGCTGGCGGCCGAAATTGAGGCCGATCGCCCAGGACAGGCGCCGCAGCGGCAGCGGCAGGCGGGTTGCCCGCATGATCTTGCGGAACATCGGAACGTCTGCGATCGGCGCCGTCTTGCCGCGCCGGATCTCGGCATCGACCGCGGCCAGCGCCATGGCCTCGGGAGCCGCGATTCGCTGCGGCATCACGCATTCCTCGCCGTCCTCGACCCGGGCGATCGCCACCGACGCCACGCTGTTCGGCAATTCGTAGAACGTCGGCCAGGGCCATTTGGCGTAGACGGTGCGCAGGATCGGCTCGTCCCTGGCGACCAGGGCGAACGCCTTGACGAAGGTGGCAGCCCAGCCGGCCGGCGTGGCGGCTCCGGCGCGAGCCTCGAGCAGGGGGCGGATATTGAGCGAACGGGAGAGCGAAACGAACGGCACGTCCATCGACGCGCGCATGAGGTCGCAAATCAGGCGGCGCGGCAGCGAAATGGGCCTTGGCGTCCCCCGCATCGGTCTTCGGTTCCTACAGATGAAAAAATGTGCAGCGAGCGGGTCCCGCTCGCCGTTTCCTTTAGCACGAACCAACCCGCCAGGGGCTGAACGGTTCGACCAATCAGGGAGCCGGCGAAGCCAGCGGCTTGGTCTTGTCGACGACGTAAACTCCAAGCACTTTCATGGCTTTATCGCCATGAGCCTTGGCGTCATGCACGACGCCTGCCGGGATCTGGTAGGAATCGCCGGCTTTCAAGGTCTTCTCCGGCTGCCCGTCGACGAGGAGATTGAGCTCGCCTTCCAGCACATAACCGGTCTCAATTCCGGGATGGGTATGGCGTCCGGCCGCGCCGCCCGCCGGGACCTCCGCAATGGCGGTGACGGTATTATAGCCCTCCGGAAATTCGACTTTCTGGAGCGGGGTGCGCTTGATGCCAGGCTGCTGGGCGAAGGCGGCGACGGCGAGGCCGGTAAAGGTCAGAGCGAGCAAAGTCTTCTTGAGCATGGTTTTTCCTCCCTATTCGGCCGACCCTAGCAGGGCCGCAGTTCGCGGCAAGGTGGCAGGGCCTGCTCAGCGCCTGATGCCCTCGAACGCCGCCATGATGCCGCGCTGGAGCAGCGACCAGTCGAAGCCCAGCGCGATCGCGCGGTAGCCGCGGTCGACCAGGGCGTTGGCCTGGTCGGCGGTGCGGGCCACGCCGCCGATCGGCACGCCGCTTCTGAGGATGCCGGCCTCGGCGCGCGCGACCAGCTCCAGCAGTTCCGGATCGTCCATCTGGCCGCGCTTGTTGATGGATGTCGCGAGATCGCCGGGCCCGATCACGGCGACGTCGATGCCCGGCGTCGCCATGATCTCGTCGATGCGGTTGACGGCATCGACATGCTCGATGGTGATCATGCAGATCATCTCGTCGTCGGCGCTCGCCATGTAGTCCGGCATCGACTGGCCCCAGCGGAACGGCGCGTGGAAGGGCCCCCAGAGCCGGTCGCCGCGCGGCGGGTAGCGCACGCTGCGGACCGCCTTCTCGGCATCGTTGCGGTTCGTGATCATCGGAAAGTTGATGCCGAAGGCGCCGATGTCCATCGGGGCTTTCGCAAGCCACGGCTCATTCGCCGCGATCCGCACCAGGGGAGTGCACGGCGTGCCTGTGGTCGCGGCGATCATCGCATGCGCTTCGGTCAGCCCGATGGGACCATGCTCGAGATCGACGATGATCCAGTCGAGCGAGCGCGCCATGATCTGCACCATCTGCACGCTCGGGATGGTCGCGATCGCGCCGAAAGCGGGGCGGCCATCGCGCCACAATTGGCGGAGGCGGTTGAGCGGCGGAGTCTGGACCGACATGGAAAGGCCTGCAGTGAGGTGACAACGGCAAAACCTAGCAGCGCGGCGCCGATGCGCAAAGTCAGGCCAGCGCGCGGCCGCCGAAGAACGGCGTCAGCGTAGCCGAAAGGCCGTGCACGCGGTTCGAGGTGAAGATCATCTCGGCGCCGACCTGTGCGATGCCGCCGATGCGCGGGCCGAGCAGATCCGAGACGCGGCGGGCGATCGCCGGCGCGGGATCGATCCAGTCGACCGGCCAGGGTGCCAGCCGCTTCAGCCGGTCGAGCAGCAGCGGATAATGTGTGCAGGCGAGCACGACGGTGTCGGTGCGCGAGGTCGCGTCTTCGCCGACGAAGCAGGGGGCGAGTTCGGCCAGGATGTCGCCGTCGCTGACGGAAGCGCCGCTGAGTTCAGCTTCAGCCAGCGAGGCAAGCTCGGGCGAGCCGACCAGCGTCACCTCGCAGCCCTGCGCGAAATCGCGGATCAGGGCCTTGGTGTATTCGCGCTTCACCGTGCCCTTGGTGCCGAGCACCGAGACGCGGCGGGTCCTCGATTGCGCGCAGGCCGGCTTGATCGCCGGCACCGTACCGACGAAGGGCACCGAATAAGTGGCGCGCAAGTGGGACAGGACCAGGGTGGACGCCGTGTTGCAGGCGATGACGACGATATCAGGGTCATGCGTGCCGATCAGCTCACCCATCAGCGGCACGACGCGGGCGATGATCTCGTCCTCGCTGTGGTGGCCGTAGGGGAAGAAGGCGTCGTCGGCGACGTAGGCGAAATGGGCGTCCGGACGCGCGGCCACGACCTCGCGGAGCACCGTGAGCCCGCCAAGGCCGGAATCGAACACCAGGATCGTCGGAGGATTGGTCACGTCATTACCCTAGCCCGTCATGGTTACCATTCGGTTTTTAGGGCGATTTTGCGGCGGGGCCGTTTTGGAGGGAGGCTGGAGGCGCCGCGGACAGGACATACCCGGTGGGCTGGGCCCCGGCTCTGCAGCGCCGTCGAAGCGGCACCGCGCTGCATCCGGGACACAAGACCGAGATGCGTCCCCGGCAATGGCAGGCTATACGCGTCTTCACGACGTGCCCAACTTACCGCTGCAGGAGGCCGCATGCTCACCGTCCATCATCTCGGCAAGTCTCAGTCCGAGCGCATCGTCTGGCTCTGCGAGGAGCTGGGGCTTGACTACGAGCTGAAGCGCTACGCCCGCGATCCCGTCACCATGCTGGCGCCCCCGGAGTACAAGGCGCTGCACCCGAGCGGGGCGGCGCCCGTCGTGACCGACGGCGATCTCGTGCTCGCGGAGTCCGGCGCCATCGTCGACTACATCGTCGCAAAGTACGGCAACGGCCGTCTGGTGCTCGGCCCCAATGATCCCGCCTTCCCGCAGTTCCTGTACTGGCTTCACTTCGCCAATGGCACGTTGCAACCCGGCATGGGGCGGATGATGATTCTGAATCGACTCGATCTTGCAAAGGATAACCCGACCCTGCTTGCCATGAAGGGACGGCTCGATCGCTCCTACGATCTCCTCGACGCCCGCCTTCGCGATGCCGAATATCTGGCGGGCAATGCCTTCACCACCGCCCACATCATGATGGGCTTTTCGCTGACGACGATGCGCTACTTCCAGCCCTACGATGTCCAACGCTGCCCGAACGTGGTCAAATATCTCGGCCGTATCAGTGCACGTCCGGCCTATCGGCGCGCGATGGAGAAGGGCGACCCCGGCATGGCGCTGCTGCTAGGCTGAGCAGCGGCGATCACGCGATCCTGTTCGTCGTGGCCGCCCGCTCCGTGGCGAGCTGCTTCTGCAAACGATCGATGTTCTGCAGCAGGCGCTGGCTGGTCAGCACCAGGAAGTAATAGCCGAACTGCGGGTCCTGGAAGTAGATCTCGAGCAGCCGGTCGTAGGTGATCGTCAGCACCTGGCCGTCCTCGATGCATTCGATCGTTCCGGTGCGCCGGTTGTCGGGCGTCAGGAAGCCGAGCTCTCCCATCAGCGCTCCGGGCCCGATCTCGACATTGATCTCCTTGACCAGGAACTTGCCGGTGACCGTGAGGAGCATCTCCTTGGCAGGATCGCCCAGTTTGAACAGCGTGTCGCCGCTTCGATATTTGCGCTCGGTCATAAATGGCTTGAGCCATTCGATCGACATGTCGCCTTCGGCGGCATGGCGCGCCTTCTTGACCAGCTTGAGCATCTGCCGCAGGCGCAGGGCGTTGATCGGAAGCAGCAGCAGATAGAGCAGGAACGTCGCGACGTTGGCGGAGAGCGCGCCGAAAACGGCGAAGAACGCGCAGCCGATCATGTTGGCGACGCGCAGCGGCACCATGGTCCGCATCAAGAGGGTGGCGACGAAGAAACCGGCGCCGACCGCGGCGAACAGATTGGCAAACGTGATGTTGTGGACGAAGATCTCCAGCAGCCTATTGAAGATCGCGTCATAGGTGACGTTGTTCGGATCCAGGCCCATCTGGACCAGGATCTTCGCGATCCTGAGGTTGTCCGTTGCCGCATCGAGAATGCGGTCGAGAATCGAGGAAATGTCTGCGCTGCCGGACGGCATGGTACTAACCCCGCGTAAGGCTTTCAGTCCTGGTCGGTATGCTCGACACGTATAGCCGAAATCGAATGACGGCCGCCTGAAATGAAGCCTTTGGCCGTCACGCCGCAAGAGGCAAATTTTAGCCTGATCGGGCGTTTCGGCAATTGCCCGTTGGTTGTGCGTCCGGCCGCAACGCGGCCGTGATTCGGGGCGGGCTTCGGCGTCGCGGAACGGCCGGATGCCCCTGGTGGGGCGCGTCTGACGATCTTCGCCTTATGGCTTGGCGGCGGGTTGGATGACCTGCTGCTCGACGAGGCCAAGACGTCCGGGCAGCGAGCCGGCGCGCAGCAGCATGGCGACGCTGTTCGCCTCTTCCAGGGTGAAGTTGCCGGAAATCTGGACGGAGCCGCCGGTGATGGGCTCGCGGATCACCGGGGAGGAGATCACCTTGTCGTCGAGCGCGATGGCGAAGGGCATTCCAACGTTCTCTGCGGTGATGTGAGCGAAGCGCCGCGTACCGCGGCCGTTGAAGCGGAACGAGGCGATCGGCTCCTTAGTGCCGCTCGAGAATCCCGGCCCCGCGTAGCTGATGTCGTCGCCGTCGAGCGCGCTGGCCTTGACGAGATAGGGAAGCTTGTCCTTGAAGCCGAACATGACTTCCGTGCCCGCCGGAGGCGTGCCGGATTGCGCCTGCTCCGCCGACATCGTGACATCGATCAGGCGGAAGCTGACCTTGACCTTCCTGGCGAAGATCGCGGTGATGCGCTCGGGCTCCATCGTGCCCGGCAGAAAGATGCGGATGCGGTCCGTTCCCTCAGGCTGGACGCTGGCCAGAGTGACGCCGGCGTCCTTGAGGCGCTGCTCGATCATGGCGATGGAATCCTCGACGAGATCGCGCAGCCGTGCGGCGGATGCGGCATCGGTCGGCGCGAGCCTGATCAGCCCGTCTCCGGCGTCGGTCACGGCGAGGGCGTGCGTGGGCAATCCCTCTGCCGCCGAGGCGAGCTTGCGCGTCAGCAGCTCGCGGCCCTTGGCGTCCGCGATCTTGACCTCGACGCCGCCGTCACGAATCGCAAGGCCGGAGAAGGCGATCCGGCCCTCGCGCAGGGTCTTGTAGACGTCGTCGCGCAGATCCGTGGTGACCGCCTCCCGCAAGGCGTCACTGTCCACCTTGTAGATGATGCGCGATCCGCCCAGCTTCTCCATCTTGTCGGTGATGAATGCCGCGATCTTGGCCCGCATCTTGTCAAGCTGGCCGTCCGCGGCGAATGTTGCGGAGGGCAGCGCGATGGCTGTTGAGATAGCGCACGCGGCGATCAGCCGTGTGATGCGGTTCCGCAGGGACATCGTCATGGTGACCTCAAGTCTTGCGGCAGGGCGCTGGTGAGCGAATTCAGTGCCAGTTCTTGGTCCCCGGATCGGCCGCAGAGGTTCAAGCGCCTTAGGTTCGCGTTCGAGCGCCGCAGCCCGTTGGCAATGGACGAACGCCAAATCATCCATCATTCTGTCGGCGCCCGGCCGGCCATCGGTCGGGGCCTCGCCGACCCAAAAATGTCAAAAGACAGGGGGCGTGGACATACATCTGAGGGAGGACGGAATTCCATGGCGGGCATCCACGCGCTCGATCGGCTCATTGGCAATGACTATCCGGATCTTTTGACCGACGAGGAGGTCCGGGCGTTCGAGCGGGTCCCCTATGCGGACCGCATCGCTGCCGAGAGCACGCTTGACGCCATCAAATTGGGCGCGGCGCGCAATCCCGACGGCGCGGCGATCCAGTTTCTGCAAAATGCTGATCCCGCCGACACGCCACTGGTGGTCACCTACCGCGATTTCATTGCGCGCGTCACGCAGGCTGCCAACATGTTTCACGCGCTCGGCGCGGAGAAAGACGACGTCATCAGCTTCATGCTGCCGCTGGTGCCGGATGCCTTCGTGACGCTGTTCGGCGCGGAGGCCGCCGGCATCGCCAATCCCGTCAATCCGCTGCTCGAGCCGCACCAGATCGCGGAGATCCTTGATGCTGCAAACACCAAGATCCTGGTGGCGCTCGGGCCGATGCCGGGCACCGATATCTGGCAGAAGGTCGAGCAGATCCGCCCGCAACTCAAGCACCTCAAGGCGATCGTGCAGGTGTTCGGCGGCGGCGATCCGGCGAATGGCATCTTTGCTTTCAGCGACCTGATCAAGCAGCAGCCGTCGGATCAGCTTGTCAGCGGGCGCAAGATTTCGGGTGCCGACATCGCGGCCTATTTCCACACCGGCGGCACCACCGGCACGCCCAAGCTGGTGCGGCACACGCATACCAACCAGGTCTACCAGGCCTGGGCGCTCAACCTGCTGCTGAGGGCGAAGCCCGGTGCCAATTTGCTGTTCGGCATGCCGCTGTTTCACGTCGGGGGATCGCTGACCCAGGTGCTGACGATGCTGTCGGGCGGCGGCTCGCTGGTCGTGCTGTCGCCGAGCGGCTGGCGCAATCCGAATGCGGTGAAGAATATCTGGAAATTGGTCGAGCGCTTCAAGCCGGAAGCGCTGTCGAGCGTGCCGACGGTGCTCGCCGCAACGCTCGCGGTGCCACCTGATCAAGCCGACATCTCAAGCCTCAAATATGCCGCCGGAGGCGGCTCGGCGATCCCCGTCGCGGTCGGCTCGGCGATCCAGGACAAGCTGAAGCTGCCCGTGGTCGAGGTCTACGGCATGACCGAGACCTCGAGCGTGCACACGCTGGCCTATCCATCACGGCCGATCCGGCTCGGCTCGGTCGGCTTGCCCATGCCTTATGCGCGCGTGCGCATCGTGCAACTCGATGCCGATGGTCGCCTGATCCGCGACTGCGCTCCGGATGAGATCGGGGTCGTCATCATGGCAGGGCCCGGCGTGTTCGGCGGCTATCTCAACGACGAGCACAACAAGGGCGCGTTCGTCGACGAGGTCTGGGTCAATTCCGGCGATCTCGGCCGGCTCGACGCCGACGGCTATCTCTGGATCACCGGTCGCGCCAAGGACCTCGTGATCCGTGGTGGCCATAACATCGATCCCGCGCCGGTCGAGGAGATCATGTTCCGGCATCCCGCGGTCGGCTTCGCCGCCGTCGTCGGCCAGCCCGACGCCTATGCCGGCGAACTGCCGGTGGGCTACGTGCAGTTGAAGCCCGGCGCGACCGTGGAGCCCGGCGAACTGGAATCCTGGGTTCGCGAGCGCACGCCGGAGCGGGCCGCCGTCCCGGTGCAGGTCATTCCGATCGACCCGATGCCCGTGACCGGTGTCGGCAAGGTATTCAAGCCTCAATTGCGCTGGGACGCGGCTGAGCGCGTGTTCACCAAGGTGCTCACGCCGCTGGTCGAGCGCGGCATCGATTGCAGGGTCAAAGTCGGTGCCCATGGCAGTCACGGATCGATCGCCACCGTGACCCTTGCCGGCCTGCCATCGGACCAGCGCGAGGCGGTTGCGAGCGAGGTACACGCGCTGCTTGCACCCTTCGTCATGCGCCACGAGGTGGTGCAAATGTAAGCGGCCGGGACAGACGGCGGCGTCACCTGGAAAAACCAGGGTGACGCTTCGCCGCATTATCCTTACCCCCGTTAGACCGGCTTGTGTGACAAGAATCACATAGGAAGAATTAGCAATCGGCGACGCTAGCGAATAGTCTCAGGGAATTGCATCCGGGGGGACGCAAGTGATTCCGTTTCGGCTATTTGCTTTGTTGATGTTTGCGATTGGCCTTGCCTGCGGACCGGCGCATGCCGACCGGCGGGTCGCGCTTGTGATCGGCAATTCCGCTTACAAGAGCGCGCCCAAGCTCGGCAATCCCGTGAACGATGCCACGCTGGTCGGCGGCATGTTCAAGAAGGCGGGCTTTGATTCCGTCGACGTCCGGCTGGATCTCAGTGCCAGCGAGATGCGGCGCATGCTGCGCGAGTTTGCCGGCAGGTCGCGCGATGCGGACATGGCGGTGATCTACTACGCCGGCCACGGCATCGAGCTCGACGGCAACAATTATCTCATTCCGACCGACGCGACGCTGGAGACGGATGGCGACGTTCTCGATGAGACCATTCCGGTCGAACGCGCGCTGTTCGCGGTCGAGCCGGCCAAGCAGCTGCGCCTGATCATCCTGGATGCCTGCCGCGACAACCCGTTCGCCAAGTCGATGAAGCGCACGCTGGCTTCACGCGCCGTCGGGCGCGGGCTCGCCAAGGTCGAGCCGACCAGCCCGAACACGATGATTGCGTTCGCGGCCAAGGCGGGATCGACGGCGTCCGATGGCGATGCGCGAAACAGTCCGTTCGCCGCTGCGCTGGTCGAGCATCTGCCAAAGCCGGGCCTTGATCTGCGCAAGGCCTTCGGCTTCGTGCGCGACGACGTGCTCAAGAGCACGAACTACAAGCAGGAGCCCTATGTCTACGGCTCGCTCGGGGGCGACGACGTGCCCCTCGTCGTGCGGCCGGCCGCGACCGGTCCCCAGGCAAACCCGCAGGATGCCATCCGCAGGGATTACGAGCTCGCGCTTCAGCTTGCGACGCGCGACGGCTGGGAAGCGTTTCTGGCGGCGTATCCGGACGGTTTCTACGCCAACCTGGCCAAGGGCCAGTTGAACAAGATCGCCGCCGAAGAGACGCGCGCGTCGGCTGAGCAAAAGGCCAAGGCAGCCGAGCAGGAAAAGACCAGGCTGATCGCCGAGCGCGCCCAGAAGGCCGAGCAGGAGAAGGCAGCAGCTGCTGCCAAGGCGGCGGAAGAGGCGCGGATCGCCGCAGAGAAGCAAAAGCAGATCGAGCAAGCGAAAGCGGAAGCGGCCGAGCACCAGCGCAAGGTGGCTGAGGCGGCGGCTGCGAAGGCGCTTGCCGAGAAGCAGGCCGTGGAGAAGGCCAAGGCCGAGCTTGCCGCGAAGCAGGCGGCGGAGAGGGCTGAGCAGGCCGCAAAGCCGGCTGCCGATCGGCAGCTGCCCGAAGTCGAGAACCAGAAAGTCGCTGCGCTCTCGCCCGCGCCGGCCTCCACGTTATCGGCGGCTGATCTGACAAAATCCGTGCAGAGCGAGTTGCGCCGCGTCGGCTGCCTGTCCGCCGCCGCAGACGGCGACTGGAGCGCGACGTCGCAGCGCTCGCTGACGCTGTTCAACAAATATGCCGGCACCCAGCTCGACGTGAAGCTCGCGAGCGTGAATGCGCTCGATGCGCTGAAGGCGAAGCCTGGACGGGTGTGCCCGCTGGTGTGCAATTTCGGCTTCAAGGCCGACGGCGACCAATGCGTCAAGATCACCTGCCGCGCCGGCTATCGCGTCGGCGACGATAACGAGTGCGAGAAGGTGCCGGAGAAGAAGCCGGTCGCGACGCGCGAGGACACGCGGAAGCGCGACGCAGACCGCAGGGCAAGTGAAACCGCGCCGCCCAAGCCCGAGGCGAGCGGGCAGATCATTTGCAGTTCGACCGGCTGCCGTCCGGTGCAAAAAGGGTGTCGGCTCGTCAGCGGGGTCATCCCTGGCAGGGTCAGCTCGAACACCGCGACCGGAGGTTCCTACGAGGTGTGCAACTAAAGCATGATCCGGAAAAGTGCGCAGCGGTTTTCCGAAAAGATCATGCTTAAATAACAACCTAAAGCGCGATGACGATACATCTCATCGCATCGCGCTTTAGCTTCCCTGATTGACCGGTTCCATGCAGTGCATCGAGGCCCGCGGGTGATGTGGTGAATATTGTTAGATCCTTTTGCGTATTAATTGTTGCAGCTCTCGTCACTTGCGCGCCCGCGCAGGCCGAGAAACGAGTAGCGCTCGTCATCGGCAATTCCGCCTATAAGAGCGTGCCGAAGCTGGCCAACCCGGCGAGCGACGCCGGCTTGATCGGCGGCATGTTGAAGAAGGCTGGCTTCGATACGGTCGACGTCAAGCAGGACTTGAACGCGTCTGAAATGCGCAAGGCGCTACGCGAATTCGGCGGGCGGACCCGGGATGCCGATGTCGCGGTCATCTACTATGCGGGCCACGGCATGGAGGTGGACGGCACCAACTATTTGATCCCGACCGATGCCGCGCTCGAGACCGACACCGACGTCTACGACGAGGCGTTACCGATCGATCGCGTGCTGGTGAGCATCGAGCCCGCCAAACAGCTTCGTCTCGTCATTCTCGATGCCTGCCGCGACAATCCCTTCGCCAAATCCATGAAGCGCACGGTGGCCTCGCGCGCGATCGGCCGCGGCCTCGCCAAGGTCGAGCCAACCACTCCGAACACGATGATTGCGTTTGCGGCCAAGGCCGGTTCGACGGCGTCCGATGGAGACTCCCGGAACAGCCCGTTCGCCACGGCTCTCTCGGACCACCTGCCAAAGCCCGGCCTGGATCTGCGCAAAGCGTTCGGCTTCGTGCGCGATGACGTGCTGAAGAGCACCGCGAACAAGCAAGAGCCATTCGTGTATGGCTCGCTCGGCGGCGATGACGTGCCGCTCGTTCCTGCCAAGCCCGTTGCGACCGGCCCGCAAGCCAATCCGCAGTCTGAGCTCAGGCGAGACTATGAACTTGCGCTCCAACTCGGCACCCGTGACGGCTGGGAAGCGTTCCTGGCGCAATATCCTGAGGGATTCTATGCCAATCTCGCCAAAGGCCAGTTGAACAAGATCGGCGCCGAGGAGACGCGTGCTTCAGCCGAGCAAAAGGCGAAGGCGGCCGAACAGGAAAAGACCAGGCTCATTGCCGAGCGCGCCCAGAAGGCCGAGCAGGACAAGGCGGCCGCTGCGGCCAAAGTTGCCGAAGAGGCCCGCATTGCCGCAGAGAAGCAGAAGCAGATCGAGCAGGCGAGGGCCGAGGCGGCCGAGCAGCAGCGCAAGGTTGCCGAGGCGGCCGCAGCGAAGGCATTGGTCGAGAAGCAGGCGGCGGAGAAAGCCAAGGCCGAGCTCGCGGCAAAGCAGGCGGCAGAGAGGGCGGAGCAGGCCGCAAAGCCGGCCGCCGATCGGCAGCTGCCCGAAGTCGAGAACCAGAAAGTGGCCGCGCTCTCGCCGGGGCCGACAGCTACGTTGTCGGCGGCCGAGCTTTCCAAATCCGTACAGAGCGAATTGCGCCGCGTCGGTTGCCTGAGTTCGTCCGCGGAGAGCGAGTGGAGCTCGGCCGCGCAGCGCTCGCTGACACTGTTCAACAAATATGCGGGCACCCAGCTCGACGCGAAGATCGCGAGCGTGGATGCACTCGACGCACTGAAGGCGAAGCCGGGACGGGTCTGTCCGCTGGTGTGCAATTTCGGCTTCAAGGCCGACGGCGATCAATGCGTGAAGATCGCCTGCCGCGCCGGCTATCGCGTCGGCGAGGACAATGAATGCGAGAAGGTCCAGGAAAAGAAGCCGGTCGCGACGCGCGAGGATTCGCGGCGGCGGGATACGGATCGGAAACAGAGCGAGTCCGCGCCATCGGCGCCGCAGGCCTCGGGACAGATGATCTGCAACAACGCCGGATGCAGGCCGATCGCCAAGGGATGCCGGCTCGGAACGGCCAATCATCCTGCCACTCCTACGGTGAAGATACCGGCTGAAATATGCAACTGATGATGAAGCACATCTTTCGGGCTTGCTCCATCGCGCTGACGGCCCTCGCTTTTTTTGTTCTTGCGACCTGGCTCGTTTGCGGACCGGCCCTTGCCGAAAAGCGCGTCGCGCTCGTGATCGGCAATTCCGCCTACAAGAACACGCTGCGGCTCACCAATCCCGTGAACGATGCTGCCCTGATCGGCGACATGTTCAAGAAGTCCGGCTTCGATGCGGTCGACGTCAAAACAGACCTCAATGCCTCCGAGATGCGGCGGACGCTGCGTGACTTTGCCGGCAGGGTCCGCGACGCCGACATGGCGGTGATCTACTACGCCGGCCACGGCATCGAGCTCGACGGTAACAACTATCTCATCCCGACCGACGCCATGCTGGAGACCGACGGCGACGTTCTCGACGAGACGGTTGCGCTCGATCGTGCGCTGTTCGCCGTCGAGCCGGCCAAGCGGCTGCGCCTCGTCATCCTCGACGCCTGCCGCGACAATCCCTTTTCCAAGACCATGAAGCGCATGGTGGCCTCGCGCGCGATCGGGCGAGGTCTTGCCAAGGTCGAGCCGACCAGCCCGAACACGATGATCGCGTTCGCTGCCAAGGCGGGATCGACGGCATCCGACGGCGATTCCCGCAACAGTCCCTTCGCCACGGCGCTGGTCGAGCACCTGCCGAAGCCGGGGCTTGATCTGCGCAAGGCGTTCGGCTTCGTGCGGGACGATGTCTTGAAGAACACCGGCAACAGGCAGGAGCCCTATGTCTACGGCTCGCTCGGCGGCGACGACGTGCCGCTGGTGCCAGCGAAGCCGGTCACTGTGGCGGGGCCGCAGGCCAATCCACAGGACAGCGTGCGCAGGGACTATGAGCTTGCGCTTCAGGCCGGCCTGCGTGAGGCCTGGGAAGCCTTCCTGCAGACCTATCCGGATGGCTTCTACGCCAACCTCGCCCGCGTGCAGCTGAAGAAGATTGCCGCCGAGGAGGAGCGCACGGCGGCGACCGAGAAGGCACGGCAGGCCGAGCAGGAGAAGGTGAAGCTCGCCGCTGAACGGGCCCACAAGGCGGAGCTGGAAAAGGCCGCCGCTGCCGCCAAAGCCGCCGAGGATGCGCGGATCGCTGCGGAGAAGCAAAAGCAGATCGAGCAGGCGAAGGCTGAAGCAGCCGAGCGCGAGCGCAAGGTCGCCGAGGCGGCGGCCGCGAAAGCGCTCGCGGAGAAGCAGGTCATGGAGAAGGCGGCGGCCGACGCCGCCGCGAAGCACGTTGCGGAAAAGCAGGCCGCTGATGCCGAGAGCAAGAAGGTTGCAGCGCTTTCGCCGCCGCCGAGCTCCGCTCCGGCGCAAGATCTGCCGAGATCCGTGCAAGTCGAGCTGCGGCGCGTCGGCTGCATGAAGGCCGAGCCGTACAGCGAGTGGAGCGAGACGGCGCAACGCTCGCTGACGCTGTTCAACAAATACGCCGGCACCAAATTCGATGCGAAGATTGCGAACGCCGATGTGCTGGACGCCCTCAAGGGAAAGTCGGGGCGGGTGTGTCCCCTGGTTTGCGAGCGCGGCTTCAGGGCGGATGGAGACCAATGCAGCAAGATCGTGTGCCGTGCTGGTCACCGTATCAGCGACGACAACGAATGCGAGAAGATCCCGGAGAAGAAGCCCGTCGCGACGCGCGATGAACCCGCAAGACGTGACTCGGACCGGAAAAAGAGTGAGTCATCGCCGGCTGCTTCACAAGCGAATTCGTCCGGCCAGATCGTATGCACGAATGCCGGCTGCCGGCCCCTTCGTCCCGGCTGCAAGCTGGGACGATCGCCGAGCGTTGCCATTAACGGTGGCGGCTTGACCGAGGTCTGCAATTGAAGCGGCCCCCGCTGAGGCGAGGGATTACCCCGCCGGCATCCGCGTCTCGATCATGCGCACCCAGAACGAGGCGCCGTGGCCGAGGATGTTGTCGTTGAAGACATAGGCCGGGTGATGGCACTCGTTGCCGTCGCCCATGCCGACCAGCACCATCGCGCCGGGACGCGCCTCCAGCATGAACGAGAAATCCTCGGCGCCCATCATCGGGATGAACTTGTCGTTGACACGATCGGCGCCGACGATGTCGCGGGCGACGTCGGCGGCAAGGCCGGCCTCGCGCGCATGGTTCATCGTCACCGGATACATCCGGCTGTATTTGGTCTCGGCCGAACCGCCATAGGCGCGGGCGACGCTATCGGCGACTTCGCCGATGCGGCGCTCGACGAGATCGCGCACCTCGGGATCGAGCGTGCGCACGGTACCGCCGAGCTCGGCGACCTCCGGGATGATGTTGAAGGCGGTGCCGGAGTGGAATTGCGTGATCGAGATGACCGCCGACTTCAGCGGATCGACGTTGCGCGCCACGATCGATTGCAGCGCGTTGACGATCTGCGAGCCGATCAGCACGCTGTCGACGGATTTGTGCGGGCCCGCGCCGGCGTGGCCGCCCTTGCCGTGGACCGTGATCTGGATGTTGTCGGAGGAGGCCAGCATCGCGCCGGGCGTGGTCGCGAAATGGCCTTCCGGTAGGCCCGGCATGTTGTGCATGCCGTAGACCTCCTGGACGTTCCAGCGCGTCATCAGCCCGTCCTCGACCATGGCCTTGCCGCCCCCGCCACCTTCCTCGGCGGGCTGGAAGATCATGATCGCCGTGCCGTCGAAATTGCGCGTCTCGGCGAGATATTTGGCGGCGCCCAGCAGCATCGCGGTGTGGCCGTCATGGCCACAGGCATGCATCTTGCCGGGGACCTTCGACGCATAAGGCACGCCCGACGTCTCCATGATCGGCAGCGCGTCCATGTCGGCGCGGAGCCCAATGGTCTTGCCGGAGGCGGATTTGCGGCCGCGGATCACCCCGACGACGCCGGTGCGCCCGATACCCGTCACCACTTCGTCGCAGCCGAATTCGCGCAACTTCTCGGCGACGATGCCGGCGGTGCGGTGGACCTCGTAGAGCAATTCGGGGTTCTCGTGGAAGTCATGGCGCCAGGCGGCCATTTCGTCGGAGAGGGCGGCAACGCGGTTGACGATGGGCATGGGGTGGGATCCGTTTTTTCTTCGTAGGGCGGGTTAGCGTAGCGTAACCCGCCGCGATGCCGGGACGGAAGGCGGATTACGCTACGCTAATCCGCCCTACAAGATGTCAGCTTTCGCCGAACACGCGCTTGAAGATCGTGTCGACGTGCTTGAGGTGATAGCCGAGGTCGAACTGCTCCTCGATCTCGGCGTCCGAGAGATACTTCTTCACCTCGGTGTCCTTCTTCAGCAGCTGAAGGAAATCGCCTTCACCGCGCCAGACCGGCATCGCGTTGCGCTGCACCAGCTTGTAGGCGTCCTCGCGGCTCGCGCCCTTCTGCGTGAGCGCCAGGAGCACGCGCTGCGAATGCACGAGGCCGCCGAGGCGGTCGAGGTTCTTCTGCATGTTGGCGGGATAGACCAGCAGCTTGTCGATCAGGCCGGCGAGGCGCACCAGTGCGAAGTCGAGCGTCACGGTGGCGTCCGGGCCCATCATGCGCTCGGCCGAGGAGTGCGAGATGTCGCGCTCGTGCCAGAGCACGACGTTCTCCAGCGCAGGCGTCACATAGGCGCGCACCATACGGGAGAGGCCGGTGAGGTTTTCCGACAGCACCGGGTTGCGCTTGTGCGGCATCGCGGAGGAGCCCTTTTGTCCTTCCGAGAAGAACTCTTCGGCCTCCAGCACTTCGGTGCGCTGCATGTGGCGGATCTCGACCGCGATGCGCTCGACCGAAGAGGCGATCACGCCGAGCGTCGAGAAATACATCGCATGGCGGTCGCGCGGGATCACCTGGGTCGAGATCGGCTCGGGGACGAGGCCCATGGCTTTCGCAACGTGCTCTTCGACGCGCGGATCGATCTGCGCGAAGGTGCCGACGGCGCCTGATATGGCGCAGGTCGCGACCTCCTTGCGCGCCGCGATCAGGCGCTCCTTGGCGCGCGAGAATTCGGCATAGGCATAAGCGAGCTTGAGGCCGAAGGTGACGGGCTCGGCATGGATGCCGTGGCTGCGGCCGATGGTCGGCGTCATCTTGTGCTCGAAGGCGCGCTTCTTGAGCGCGGCCAGCACCTTGTCGAGGTCGGCGAGCAGCAGGTCGGCGGCGCGGGTGAGCTGGACGTTGAGGCAGGTATCGAGCACGTCGGACGAGGTCATGCCCTGGTGAACGAAGCGCGCCTCGGGGCCGACGATCTCGGCGAGGTGAGTGAGGAAGGCGATGACATCGTGCTTGGTCTCGCGCTCGATCTCGTCGATGCGGGCGACGTCGAAGGTGGCGTCCTTGGCCTTGGCCCAGACGGTTTTGGCGGCCTCCTTCGGGATGGTGCCGAGCTCGGCGAGGGCGTCCGCCGCATGCGCCTCGATCTCGAACCAGATCTTGAACCGGGTCTGCGGCTCCCAGATCGAGGCCATTTCCGGGCGGGTATAGCGGGGGATCATCTGACGGCTCCAGGAAGGTGGGCGGGCGATCCCGAGGGGCGGCGCCGGCCAAAATGCTTTTTACGCCGTGATTTAACAGAGCAGGCAGGGCGAAACAAACGGTCTGGGCCCCGGGAGAGGGGGATCGCCGAGCTATCCACCGGACCGGAGGCAGGGGGTTGGCGACCCCAGCCGCAAATATTAACTGTCAATCACGGATCATTGACTGACAGATATTGAAATCTGTCAGCGGGACGTGTATATCCGTTCTCGGACGCTCCGATTGGGCGTCCCGCGACAAGCCCCGGGGAGCCCGACATCCGAGCCAAGCTCGGATCGGAGGGCGGATTGAAGAGCGGGGACCGCGGACGAATGGAGACTTAAGAGAATGACAACCGAAATCATCAACCTCACCGGCGCGATTGGGCATTGGCTCAATTTGCTGGTGGCGCGCCAGATCGCGGCGCAGGCTGCAAAACTGCCTCATTAAGGCGAGAGCTTTCCGAAACGGCCGGCATGGGCGCTTCGGAAGCAGCTCCATCGCCGGATAACTGAGCCCAACGGGAACATGGTGCTGGCATGAATGAAGCCGTTGTCTTGACGCCGGAGCGGATCCTCGAAGTGACCGAGGACGTCTTGCGGCGTTACGGACTTGCCAAGGCCACCGTGGTCGACGTTGCCCGTGCGCTCGATGTGAGCCACGGCAGCGTCTATCGCCATTTCCCGAGCAAGGCCTCGCTGCGCGAGGCCGTCGCCAAACGCTGGCTGGACCGCATCGACGCGCCGCTCCGCCAGATCGCCGCGGAGCAGGGCCCGGCGCCGGCGCGGCTCGAGCGCTGGCTGCGCACGCTGTTCGCCGCCAAGCGTTCGCGTGTGCTCGACGACCCCGAGATGTTCGAGACCTATCTGACGCTGGCGCGCGAGGCCTGCGCGGCCGTCAAATGTCACAAGGACACCATGATCGACCAGATCTCGGCGATCCTGACTGACGGCGTGAAGCAGGGCGCATTCGCCATCGGCGACGTCAAGACCACCGCGCGCGCGATCTTCGATGCCACCGTTCGCTTCCACCATCCGGCGCATGCCGACGAATGGAAGGACGCCGATCTGCCGGCGCGTGTCGACGGGACGCTCGCGCTGGTGCTGCGCGGCCTGAAGGCGGCCTAGACCCGGAGGCCTACCTCACCCTCTTGCCTTGTGAAGAAGCGCACTCTCCCGAACGGGGGGCGCGGCCGTTGCGTGCCTGCGCGGCTGAAACGCACCGCCGTTGGTCGCCGGTACGACTGGCGGGCTCTCCGGATATGCATTGACCGCGATTTCGACGGCATCCTTTGACCGCTTTCGAAGGCGGTAGAATGTCAGCTCCTGCTCGAGCATGGGGCAGCGGAAGTGGACGACGGCCGTATCGGGCAGGCGGCAAAGTTCATCGATGAGCTCGCCTACGGTGATGATCGGGGGATGGTCGACTGCCTTGTGATGAGCCTTACTCATGGCGATTCCTCCACTCTACTCCTAACCGGAGCCGGATGGCCTCCGTTCCATCGGGCCCGGCAGATTCGAAATCTTCAAGTGACGTGGGGAAAGCGGCAGCCCCGCTGCTAGATCTTCGTCAGCCCGCAGGTCGCGGCGAGCCGCACCAGCTGCGCGTCGGTGCGCGCGCCGGTCTTGGTCTTGATCAAATAGTGGTAGTTCTGCACTGTCTTCACACTGAGATTGAGATGCGTCGCGATCTGCTCGGTGGTGGCGCCGCCGGCAAATTGACGCAGGATCTCGATCTCGCGTTCGCCCAGCTGATCCAGCGCTGAGCCCGCCGACAGGCTGTCCTCGGCGAGGATGTGCGCGATATCGTCGCTCATGGCCCGCTCGCCGCGCGCGACAGCGCGGATCGCGGTGACGACGGCGGACGGCTCGCTGCTCTTGGTAACGAAGCCGCTGGCTCCCGCGCTGAAGGCGGCTTTTACCAGCACGGCCTCGTTGTGCATGGTGAAGACGAGGATCCGCGCCCGCGGACTGCGCGCGCGGATGTTGCGGATCGCCTCCAGCCCGCTCGCGCCGGGCATCGAGATGTCGAGCAAGACGACCTCGGGATCATGCGCCTTGAAAGCGCCGTAGGCGTCCGCGGCGTTGTCGGCCTCCGCCACTACATGCAGGTCGCCCTGGCTTTCCAGCACGCGCCGATAGCCTTGGCGGACGATCGGGTGGTCGTCTACGAGCAGCACGGAGATGCCTGTTGCTGCAACCTCGCTCATTCCGCCCTCACGCGGCGAGTGGGATGGTGGCGGCGACACTGAGGCCGCCGCGGGCGGGCAGGATCGAGAGCGATCCGCCGGCCGCCGTGACGCGCTCGCGGATGCCGGTCAGGCCGAAGCCGGCCGATTGCGAGACGCGCTCCGCATCACCGCCGCCGTCGTCCTCGACGCGGATGAGCAGCGCGTCGTCCTCGCCGGCCCGGCGTTCGATGCGCAAAGAGATCTCGCGCGCCGCACCGTGACGCAGCGCGTTGGTCAGGCATTCCTGTGCCACGCGATAGGCCGTGGTGGCGGCCGGACCGCTGATGTCAGTGAGGTCACCCCTGAGATCGAGCTGGATCGTCGGCCGCGCCGCGCTCTGCGAGCGCCAGCTGTCGACGAGGTTGACGAGGCTTGCCTCGAGCCCGAGCTCCTCGGGCAGGGGATTGCGCAGACGCTTCAGCGCATCGCGGAGCGATGCCATCAGATGATGGGTCGCCTGCGAGATCATGCGCGCATCCTGCGCGATGCCATTATCCCGGTTGTCTTTCGTGCTCGCCGTTTCGATCGTGTTGGCGAAGGCGAGAATGGCGGAAAGATTCTGTCCGAACTCGTCGTGCAGCTCGCGGGCGAGGGCGCGGCGCTCGTCGTCGCGGATCTCGATCAGGCGCCGCGTCAGCGCGGCGCGCTGCTCGGTGGCTTCCTCCAGCCGGCCGCCGAGTTCGTCGACGGCGCCGCCGATCATCGCCAGCTCCATGGAGCGGAAGCGCGGCAGTTTGGTGCGATACTGCCCGCGCGCCATGCGCTGCAGGGCGGTCACGATCGTGCGCGCCGGTGCCAGCGCATGCGCGATCGCCAGCGAAGCCAGCAGCGCGATCGCCGCCGCCATCAGTAGCGCGACGTCGATCACGTTGAGGATGTATTCCCAGGCGAGCGAGATGGCGGCCGCGGCATCCGGCGTCGCGACCACGGTGCCGGCGGTCGCGGCGCGTGGACTGACGGGCCGAACCACCTCGGCGTGGCTGCCGAGGAAGGTCGGCACGATCGCGGCGAACCAGCGCGGCGGGATCTTGCCCAGCCCTTCGCTCTGGCCGCAGAGCGGCTTCTCGAATGCCGCGGCTGGCTGGAACTCGACGCAGACTCCGGGCGAGATCAGCTTCATGGTCTCCAAGGTGCGCCAGTCCGGAACGGGCAGGAGATGCTCGCGCGCTCTGCTGCTGCGCAACAAAAGCTCGCGCCAATACAGCGCCTGAAGCGCCTGCGCGACCCGCTGCGCCGAGGCCGCAGTGGACCGGTCGACGCTGCGATAGGCGTCGAATGTGGCCCATATGGTTGCCGCGCCAAGGCACAGGGCCACGATAAGCAGCAGACGGGCGACAAGCTGAAGCACGAGGCGCATGCGATCATCCCCGACGTTTGATAAGCTCAGCCTAACAACGCCGCCGCACCTTGCCAATTGCGGGGTGTGGCGGGACTGCTGCTCGGGCAAATTTCCCAAGCCGGATTGGGCATGGGTCTTTGGACCTGATACGGCGGCTTTGATCTAATCGACCGGAAATCTTTGCAGGCCAATCGTTGCGGGCCGGGAGCAGTGCAGCATGAGTTCGATCACGATTGGACCGATCGCGGGAACCGGGACCGACCCATCCGAGCGTAGCGCGCTCCTGTTCTGGATGATCTTCACGGGGCTCTCGATCTTCGCCGTCGTGCTGCTATGGCGGTTCGGCCTGATCCATTTGATGCTGACCTCGGACCGGACCTACATTTCGAGCGTCATCGCGGTGCTCTATGTTCTGACCTGCGGCCACTGCTTCCTGCGCACGCGGGCGATCGCGCGTGAAGGCGCAGCGGCGCGGCGCTGCCGCGAGGCGCTCGCCGCGCCTGATGGCGGCAAGGTGCTCGATGCGAGCGCGGCGGCGCTGCCGCGCGGCCTGGTGCGCGACCACATCCAGAGCCTGGTGACGAAAGCGGCCGCGCAGGGCTACCGCCCGGTCGACCAGACGCTGCTGCTGCGGACACTCGCGGACCGGCTGCGCGGCTCCAATGGATTCGGCGCCTTCGTCTCGGATACGCTGATGAAGCTCGGCCTGCTCGGCACCATCGTCGGCTTCATCATCATGCTGGCGCCGATCGCGGGGCTGGATGCCGCCGACAAGGTCGCGATGCGCTCCTCGATGGGGCTGATGAGCGACGGCATGGCGGTCGCGATGTACACGACGCTCGCCGGCCTCGTCGGCTCGATCCTGGTCCGTATCCAATACTACATGCTGGATGCCGCGACCCAGCGGGTGTTCTCGGATGCGTTGGTGCTGACCGAGACCTATGTGACGCCGGTGCTGGAGCGCAAGGGGTCTGAAAAGGGGTCTGGGATCAAGGGTGCCGGGATCCCGTCATGATGGATGATTTCGGTCTCTATCCGCGCGAGGAGCCGTTCGATCCGCTGGGCGTGATGCTGTTCAAGGCGCTCCAGGTGATCGCGTTCCTGTTCTTTCTTGCGCTGCTCGCGGTCTCCCCGGATGCCAAGGAGGGCAAGATCGATTCCAAGGCGGAGTTCATGATCACGCTGGACTGGCCGGACAGCCACCCCGACGATCTCGACCTGTTCGTGCAGGATCCCGCCGGCAATATCGCCTGGTACCGCCATCGTGAGGCCGGCTTCCTGACGCTCGATCGCGACGACCGCGGCGGGGCCAACGACTTCATCATCGTCGCTGGCAAGAAGATCGCCTCGCCCATCCGCGAGGAGATCGTCACCGTGCGCGGCATCCTCGCCGGCGAATACACCGTCAACGTCTCGCATTTCGTGGCGACGACAGGTGAGCCCGTTACGGCCAATGTGAAGGTGCAGAAGCTCAATCCGACCGCGCAGGTGGTCTTCGACAACAAGTTCACGCTCGATCACACCGGCGACGAAAAGACCGCGGTGCGGTTCCGGATCGACGCCGAAGGCAAGGTCGTCAATGTGGACCAGCGGCCGAAATCGCTGCTGGAGACGTTCCGCAGCAGCTGGCGCAACGGGGCCGATCTCGACCCGAGGACCGGGGTGAGCAGTAACGCCAAGAGGATACGCCGTGACTAATCTGCAAACGGTCATCCTCACGCTGTCGGTTGCCTATGCCGTGATCGGTGCGCTGCTGCTGATCGTGCTGGTCTATGGGCGGCTGCACTGGTCGTTCAAGGCGGTCGCGGTGGTGGTCACCAGCGCGTTCTACATCGTCAGCTTCAGCGAGATGCGCGGCCTGCTCGGTTGGGCCAGCACCGACCGGCTGCCGACGACGTTCAAGCTGCTGAAGTCCCGCATCGTCGAGCCGCATTCGCTTCAGGGTGACCCCGGCTCGATCTATCTGTGGGTCGAGCAGCTGGACGAGGACAATCGCCCGAGCGGCATTCCGCGCGCCTTCCGCGTGCCCTACGACGACAGGCTCGCCGACAAGACCCATGCCGCGGAGAACGAGATCGCTCTGGGACATCCGCAAGGCGGCCGCGCCGCCGATTTCGGCGGCGGCGATGGCAGCCTCATCGATATGGTCCGCGAATATGTGACGCCGAAGACCATTTTGGAGACCACCGGCGGCGATTCCTCGACCGGCGAATTCCTTGCCCCGCCGGCAGGCGCGCAAGGCGCCGTGTTCACGCCGATACCGCCGCCCCGGATGCCGCCAAAGGACGAGCAATAGGCCCTTCGTCATCGCCGCAGGATCATCACCGCAAGGCTGCGCTGGTAAACGGCGCGGCGCTGGCGCATGGTTTTGACCTCCCTCAATTTGGCCTTACCGGCCTTCAATAAGAATTGGAGGGTGGAGGGTGCGTGCTCCTAGCTGTCTTTTCGGATATCCATGGCAACAGACAGGCCTTCGAGGCCTGCCTGAAGGCCGCCCGCGCGAGGGGCGCGGAGCGGTTCGTCCTGCTTGGCGATTTCGTCGGCTATGGCGCCGATCCGGAATGGGTGGTGGATACCGCGATGGAGCTCGTTGCCCAGGGTGCGATCGCCGTCCGCGGCAATCACGACCAGGCGGTCAATTCCTCGACGGAGACCATGAACGCCGAGGCGCAAATCGCAATCGAATGGACCCGCGGCCGGCTTGATACCGCGCAGCGGCGGTTCCTGACCGAACTGCCGATGCTGGTGGAGGATAGCGATCGTCTCTTCGTGCATTCGGAAGCCTCCAGCCCCCAGCGCTGGCACTATGTCCGCTCGACGGTGGACGCCGCCAAGAGCCTGATTGCAACGCCCGCTCATGTCACGTTCTGCGGCCACATCCATCGTCCCGCGCTCTATTCGATGTCGGTGACGGCCAAGATGACGAGCTTCGTGCCGAAGACCGACGTTCCGGTGCAGCTTCTGCGCGGCCGGCAATGGCTCGCCGTGCTCGGCTCGGTCGGCCAGCCCCGCGACGGCGATCCGTCGGCAGCCTTCGTCTTGTTCGACACCGAGACGTGCCAGATCACCTACTGCCGCGCGCCCTATGACATCGGGACCGCGGCGGACAGGATTCGCGACAACGGCCTGCCGCACTGGCTCGCCGATCGGCTCTCGCAGGGGCGCTAGAGGCCGATGCCGAAGCCCCTGGTCAAATCCGGTGCGTTGATCGATGGTTACACCATCGGTGAATGCGTTCATGCCGGCGGCATGGCGACGTTGTGGACGGTCACCCATCCCGGCATCGATGTACCCTTGCTGATGAAGATCCCGCGGGTGTCGGAGGGCGAGGATCCTGCCGCGATCGTCTCCTTCGAGATGGAGATGATGATCCTGCCGCGGCTGGCGGGTCCGCACGTCCCGGCCTGTTTCGGCACCGGCGATTTCGCGCACCAGGCCTATGTCGTGATCGAGCGCATCGGCGGCACCACGCTCTACAAGCGGCTGCCTGACCTGCCGTTGCCCTACGACGAAGCGCGGCAGCTCGTCGCCAAGATCGCAACCGCGCTTGCCGATCTCCACCGCCAGAACGTGATCCATCACGACATCAAGCCGAGCAGCATCATGTTCCGCGAAACCGGCGAGGCGGTGCTGATCGACTACGGCCTGTCGCATCACAACCACCTGCCGGATCTTCTGCAGGAGGAATTCCGCCTGCCTTACGGCACCGCGCCCTACATGGCGCCCGAGCGGCTGTCAGGGGTGCGCGACGATCCGCGCAGTGATCTGTTTTCGCTCGGCGTGCTGCTCTATTTCTTCACGACTGGCGAACGGCCGTTCGGCGAGGGCGAGACGATGGGCGCGATGCGGCGCCGGCTGTGGCGCGATCCGTATCCGCCGCGAAGCTTGCGCACCGACTACCCGCTCTGGCTTCAGGAAATAGTGTTGCGGTGTCTCGAGATCGAGCCGGTATGGCGCTATCCGACGGCATCCCAACTCGCCTTCGATCTCGTCCATCCGGACCAGGTCAAGCTCACCGCGCGCTCGGAGCGGGTGAAACGCGACCCAATCGGCGTCGCATGGCGTCGCCGCTTCAACCAGGGTGTCATGGCGCCGCGCGCGAAATCGGATGTCGCCGCCCAGATCGCATCGAGCCCCATCCTCGCCGTCGCGCTCGACACCGTGGAAGGCGCACCGGAGCTGAACGAGGCGCTGCGCGTGACTACCGAGCGCATCCTTGCCACCTTGCCGTCAGCACGGCTTGCCTGCGTCAACGTGCTCAAGCTGAACCGGATCGCGATCGACCGTACCCTGGACGAGCAGGGGTCCAACAAGCATATCGACCGCCTGGTCGCGCTCAGGCATTGGGCGACGCCGCTCAAGCTGGATGAGAGCCGGCTGTCGGCTCATGTGCTGGAGGCGGTCGATCCCGCCGCCGCGATCCTGGAGTTCGCCGAGGTCAACCAGGTCGACCACGTCATCATCGGCGCGCGGCAGAGCTCGTTCAGGCGCACGCTGCTCGGCAGCGTCTCGGCCAAGGTGGCTTCGGAAGCGGCCTGCACCGTCACCGTGGTGCGGCCGCCGCGGATGGCTGGGGACGCCGGCGAGCCCAATGACGGCGAAGTGCCGGGATAGGCCGCCTGTCGACTTGAGGCTGGATCAGGCCGCGTGGACGGAGTGAACGGTGCGCTTGCGGCGGATCGGCCAACAGAATTGCGGGCCGGGCTCGCCGTGATCCGGACTGCCGCCGAAATATTGGATGATCTCGCGGCAGGGCTCGCAATTGAACAGGTTACGCGACGCGGATGCCTTGGTCATTTCCTTGAGGCAGTTCGGGCAGTGCGGTTTCATGGGAGGTGGTCCGGAAAAGAGTGTCTCAGTGTCGGCGCCGCGAAGGAAACGAATGATCGAGGTCCGAACAGTCGAACCCGGCATCGTCGTCTAGCCCGCCATCGGCTCGCTCGAGGCGGCCGAAGAAATAGTCGAGGCCCGGATGCGGGCGGCGCGGGATCCGGCACCTGCGCTTCGGCTGGCGCTTCACGAGTGCGATCTGCATGGACGTCAGCCCCTGTCGCGGGCGCGACGGATGTTGCGGGCCGAACGGGCCGGAGCCTCGACCGGGCCGGCCGACGGACCGAGCACGACAAACGCACTGAAACCAATCCACAACGCCACGCCAGTCCAAACCAGGGTCGTCGTCATGATGTGCTCCCGCGAAAACAGGCAGGAATCACTTGCAGTGATTTGCACGAATCAGTGAAGTCCGGATGAGTACGGACGAAGGCTACAATTTTAAGCTTTACCCGTAGAAGCCGCAATTCTTTCCAGGTGCGACCGACTTACTTTGCCGGTGCGCGCATGATCGAGGATATCCCGGATGCGCCGTGCGTCTCGAACGCAGCGAAACCCATAGCGCCCGGTGTAGTCGGTATCGGGCGAGCGGGTCGAGCGCCCTGACGCAAAGTTGAGGTGGCCGACGCCGCCGCCGATGTCGAGGATTTCGAACACTGCATCCATGGCGTCGAACGAAGTAGCCGTCACGCTGCGTCTGCTCCAGGCCGTGCGCACGATCAGCGCGCGGTGGTCAGTGATCACATAAAGCGTTTGCAGGTCTTGTAGCAGCATAACGAACGGAGCTGCAACAATCCCAACTCCAAGCATCGCGAGAGGTTGGGTCGCTTGGTCGATCCAATCGTTCCTGACGGCGATGACGGTCAGCAACAACCAGGGAAATCCGATACACCAGAGAAATCGCCACATTGCCGCGCGGGCGATGCCGTCGGGCTGCCCCTGCCAGACCACTTGCTCTCCATCCTGAAGGGACTCGGCGAGAAGACGAAGCAGGCCGGCAGAAAACGGAGTGGCGCGGAGTTCATCCATCCCCGTTGGTCGCAGCGGCAGCAGCTCCGGTTCGGACAGCGATGGTCTCAGATCGCCTCGCCGCGTGCCCCCAGTGCTGCGTTGCGGATCGCGGCGATGTTGGCTTTGTACGAGTCCAGCGTGCCGCCCCTGAACACCGACGTGCCGGCGACGAAGGCGTTGGCGCCGGCCGCGGCGAGCGCGCCCGCAACTTCGGGGCCGACGCCGCCATCAACCTCGATGTCGATCGGACGTCCGGCCGTCATCGCGCGGATGTCGCGAATCTTGCCGATCGTGGAAGGGATGAAGGCCTGGCCGCCGAAGCCGGGATTGACCGACATCACCAGCACGAGGTCGACGAGGTCGAGGACATATTCGAGCGTGCTGATCGGCGTGCCGGGATTGAGCGAGACGCCGGCCTTCTTGCCGAGCGCGCGGATAGCCTGGAGCGAGCGGTGCAAATGCGGACCGGCCTCCGCATGCACCGTGATGTGGTCGCAGCCGGCTTTCGCAAAGGCCTCGAGATAGGGGTCACAGGGCGAGATCATCAGGTGCGCGTCGAACACCTTCTTCGTGTGCGGGCGCATCGCCTTGATGACGTCGGGGCCGTAGGAGATGTTCGGGACGAAGTGACCGTCCATCACGTCGAGATGGATCCAGTCCGCGCCGGCGGCGTCGACGCTGCGCACCTCCTCGCCGAGCCTGGAGAAGTCCGAGGCCAGGATCGAGGGCGCGATTGCCAGGGGGCGGGGGGCGAAGGCTTGGGTCATGGCGCGGTTTCCCGTGGCGGCCGAAAGAAGATTGGGCCTCGCTAACATGGGCCTCCGCGGTCGGCAATGCAGGGCAGGCGTGCTTCCTGTGGGCGGAAATTTCTGCCGCGACCGGCATGATTTGCCGGTGTTCCCGGGCCGTTGAAGGTGCGGTGGCGGCGGATTTCATTGAGCTTTTTGCGCTGGCACGACGCTTGCTGACGTTACCCGACAGAACATTGGCCGCGGCATGCCGCGTCGGTTGGAGTTGTGCAATGCTGTTAGCCCTTGGCGCCGTGTCCAGCGCGCTCGACGCGATCCAGTCGCTGACGAATTCGAAGTCGTCCTCGTCGACGCAGAAGGCCGGGTCGACGCAGAAGGCCGGATCTTCGCAGGGCGCAACCAACCCGTTCGCGATCGACAGCAGCGCGGGCAGCATGACGACCTCGTTGGTCGGCTCAGGCAGTCCGCCACAGATCGCGCCGGAGACGATGAACGCGCTGCTCGCCGCGCAGAGCCAGTCGACCGACGGCGCGAGCAGTTCGGCGAGCTCGACCTCGTCGAGTTCGTCGTCCTCGATGTCGAAGGGCCGGGAGGCTGCGCTCAAGGATCTGTTCTCTCAGATCGATGCGGACGGCGACGGCAGCATTACCAAGTCCGAGTTCGAGGACGCGCTGGGCGCCGGCGGCACCAACCTCGCGCAGGCCGACGATGTCTTCTCGAAGCTGGATGCGAACGCCGACGGCAACGTCAGCCTTGACGAGATGTCGAAGGCGCTGAAGAGCGGCCACGGGCACCATCACGCGCAAGGCGCCGGCGGCGCGGGCGATGGCTCGGATTCCTCGTCGAAGCCCAGCGGCGGATCGACCACGACCACGACGACCGCTGCCGACGGCTCGACCACGACGACCGTCACCTATGCCGACGGCTTCAAGATGTCGACGACGGTGCCGGGCGCCTCCAGCCCCCGCAATTCGGCTTACGATCTGTTCGCGCAGTTGATGCAGCAGCAAGGCGGGCAAGGCTCTTCGGCGGCTGCCGGTTCGTCGATGTCGATGAGCGTGTGAGCGGCATCCGAGGTCAGCCGGCATATTCGTGCGTGATGTCACGATAGGCGTACCGGTCGCGGATCTCGTGGTTGAAGAACGCCCCCTTTAAGCGCGTTTCCCTGAACGCCGCGGCGACCTCGGGCGGAACATCCTCGTAGACATAGAGGCGTCCGCTAACGAAAGTCACCTTCAGCTCGCGCGTTTCCGGCGCATAGCGGAAGAAGCGGATCACGGAAGACGGCATGGCGGTACACCTTGGCCCCGCCAGGACAACGCCGTATCCGCCGTTTCGTTTCTAGCCGAACCGGTCCATCCAGGCCGGCAGCGCTCCCGGGAACGGTAGCGCGGCTGCGCTATAGACGCCGCGGGCGATTGCGCGCGCGACCACGTTGGCCGCGACGGTGCCGAGTTCGGTGAGGCCGACCAGCGGATCGATCGGATTCTCACCGGTGGCGGCCGCAAACAGCACGTCGCCATCCGTCGGTGCATGCACCGGGTAGATCGCGCGAGCAAAGCCGGTGTGTGCGATCATCGCGAGCCGCTTGGCCTGGGGCTTGGTCAGCACCGCGTCGGTGACGACCGCGCCAATGGTAGTGTTCTCGCGCGCGTTCGCGGCAGGGCCGCCCTTGATGCGCATGCGGAGCATGTCGTCTGTGAATTTGTCCGGCAGGCCGCGTCCGCCGAACTCGCCGTTCACCTCGAACGGCGCCGCCCAGAACCAAGGTCCGTTGCCGACGGTGACGCTTCCCACCGCGTTGACGGCGACGATCGCGGCGACCTTGACGCCATCGGGCGTCACCGCCGAGGCCGAGCCGAGCCCGCCCTTGAGCGTTGCGGTGGTGGCACCGAGGCCGGCGCCGACGCTGCCGATCGCGAAGTCGGTGCCGGCGGCGGCCGCCGCGGCGTAGCCGAGGTCGCGATAGGGCGAGAACCGTCCCCAGGCCTTGTCGCCCCCATTGAGCAGATCGAACAGGATCGCGCCCGGCACGATCGGGATCAGCGCTTCCCGAACCCGGTGGCCGCGGCCCTGCTCGGCGAGCCAGGCCTGCACCCCGCCGCCGGTATCGAGACCAAACGCGGAACCGCCGGACAGTGCGATCGCGTCGACGCGCTCGACGGTGTTGGCGAGATCGAGCAGTGCATCTTCGCGCGTGCCGGGTCCGCCGCCGCGGACGTCGATCGCCGCGACCGCCGGCTGGTCGAAGATGATCGCGGTCGTGCCGGAGGCCACTTTCGTATCTTCGGCATGGCCAACGCGGACGCCGGCAATATCGGTGAGCAGATTTTTCAAGGCGGCCTCATCGTTGAGTGCAGTTCGCGATGTGCGATAGCGCAGGGAGGACGCAGGCTCAACTGGCGAGTGCCGTCCTGAGCATCTTGGCAAGCTCGGACTTGCGGTAGGGCTTTGCCAGCAGCAGCACGCCGGAATCGAGCCGGCCGTGGTGGACGATGGCGTTCTCGGTGTAGCCCGAGGTGAACAATGTCTTCAGGTCCGGACGGCGGCGGGCGGCTTCATCGGCAAGCTGGCGACCGTTCATGTTGCCCGGCATGATGATGTCGGTGAAGAGCAGGTCGATGGTCTTGTCGTTGTCGATGATGGTCAGGGCCTCCGCGCCGTTGGCGGCCTCGAGCGCGGTGTAGCCGAGGCTCTTGACCTGGGTCACCACATATTGCCGCACCAGCGCATCGTCCTCGACGATCAGGATCTTCTCGTCGCCGCCGGTGATGGGCGCGTTCTGGAGCACTTCGATCTCGGTCTCCTGCACGCCGCTCGAGCGCGGCAGGTAGATCTTGACGCTCGTGCCATGGCCTTCCTCGCTGTAGATCTTGACGTGGCCACCGGACTGCTTGACGAAGCCGAACACCATGCTGAGCCCGAGCCCGGTGCCCTTGCCAACCTCCTTGGTGGTGAAGAAGGGGTCGAACACCCGGTCGATCAACTCCGGCGGAATTCCGGAGCCGGTGTCGCTGACCGCGATCATCACGTAACTGCCGGCGACCATGTCGGCATTCATGCTGGCATAGCCGTCGTCGAGGAAGACGTTGCGGGTCTCCAGCACCAGGGTGCCGCCATCGGGCATCGCGTCACGCGCGTTCAGCGCGAGGTTGAGGATCGCCGTGGAAAGCTGGCCGGGGTCGACCAGAGCCGGCCATGCATCCTCGGTGAGCTGCGGCATGATGGTGATCTGCTCGCCGAGGGTGGGGTGCAACAGCTTGGCGGCTTCCAGCGCCAGCGCATTGACGTCGATCTCGCGTGGCTGGAGCGGCTGCTTGCGGGCGAAGGCTAGCAGATGCTTGGTCAGCTGCGCGCCGCGCTCGGCGGCGTCGTCGATCAGCTTGGTGATCGCAGCCAGCTCGGGCCGGTCGGCGACCGCGTCCGACAAGATGCCGATCGTGCCGGTGATCACGGTCAGCACGTTGTTGAAGTCGTGAGCGACGCCGCCGGTCAACTGACCGATGGAATCCATTTTCTGGACCTGCCGGAACTGGGCTTCGGCGGCCTGCTTCTCCGTGAGATCCCGGCCGATGAAGAAGTGACGCTTCACCGGCTCGGACCAGGTGCCCATCCAGTTCAGCGTGACCTCGTGACCGTCGTAGTGATAGTAGCGCGCCTCGAAGCTGCGCTTGACCGCACCGCGCCGCGCCGCGCGCATCTCCTCCCGGGTTCTATCGAGGTCGTCGGGGTGAATGAACTCGGTGGCGCTGTGCCCGATCAGATCTTCCGGGCTGAAGCCGAGGATGTCCTTCACGCTGGGGCTGACCTGGATGAAATTGCCGAAACCGTCGGTGACCAGGATCAGGTCCTGCGAGGTCTCGAAGATGCGCTGGCGCTCCTCGATCTCGCGGCGAAGCTTTTCCCTGGATTGCTTCTCCTCGGTGATGTCGTGAGCGATCTTGGAGGCGCCGATGATCTCGCCGCTCTCCGCCCGAAGTGGCGAGACGTTGAGGACGACGTCGAGCGCGCGACCATCCTTCCTGAGACGGACGGTCTCGTGCTGGGCAATCGACTCGTTGCTGCTGATGCGATTGAGAATGCTCCTGACTTCCGGCTTGCGGTCCTCAGGCACGATGATGTCGATCGGCTTGCCGACGGCCTCTGCTGCGGAATAGCCGAACAGGTGCTCGGCGGCACGGTTCCAGCCGGTGATGGCGCCGTTGAGCGACTGGGTGATGATGGCGTCGTTGGAGGATTCGACGACGGCGCCATACAGCGCGAGGCGCTTGCCATAGAAGTCGCGATCCGACGCCGATTGCTCGCGCAGCCTGCCGACAAGACCCACCGTCCGGGCCTGAAGGCGAACATTCTCGATCAGCAACACCGCCAGCACGAAGCTCGACGCGCAGAGGCCATAGAGACGGCCGGCGTAGAAACCGAGATCGAAGCGCACGACGTTGACGATCGCAGACAGCGCGATGTCGAACAGCCATGCGCACATCACGACCATGAGCCATATGTCGATCACCGAATGCGGGCGCCGGAACCACAGCGAAACGAGTGCGGCGAAGCTCAGCGACCAAACAAAAGACACGACCCCGATCATGGTCGGTGTGTATCGGCTGTCGCGGAGCAGGACCGGCAACAGATCGTGCTGGGCGGTGACGATCCAGGTGAAGGCAGCCATGGCCACGATGACGCCGAGCACGATGGCGTAGATCACGTTGCTTGTCGTGCCCCGGATCGTGGGGCCGCCGTCCTTTTCCTTCAGCCAGGCATAGCCCAGCACGAACAGCGGGAAGGCGCCGTGCCAGACCATGTAGAGCCAGACCGTGGTCTGACTGCCGGCGCCAAACAGCCCGGTCGGCGCGAACAGGCCCGGGAAGGTGAGGGCATGGACCAGCGCTGCCGCGGCGGTGAACAGGTAGCCGGTCGACAGCCACAACAGGGCGCGGGTCCGCAGCACCGAAAACTGCGACAGCAGCAGCACTGCCGTGATGATGTCGCTCACCGCCAGGGCGGATTGGTAGCTCGCCACGAAGGCCGGAACCGGCGACAGCTGGATACCTGCGAACGGAACGGCCAGGGCGAACAGGATCGAGGAGACGCCGACGATCCACATTGCCGCGGTCCGGTCGGCCGGTGCGGCCGGCAGCGTTGAAAGAAATGTGCTTCGGTCGATCGCAGGCACGTTCATCTCATGCAGACCCGTTTTGAGCATCTCCGCAGTTCCAAGATACGGCAGTCTTGATCTCCACGGTCCCCACGGTAGCCCGTTCCGGGCGCGTGTCGTGAACTGTTGCAGTGACGACTCAACCGAAGGTTACAGCTTACTTAATTTTGGTGGGAGCGCGGAATAGGGATGGGTAAGATGCGCTTTACTGGGCGGTGTCATAATGCCCTGCCGCCGCGGCGGGTTCCAGGCTTGAATCATACGATTTGGATCAATCTGTGGGGGTTGTTCCCATGCCTCGTATTCTCATCATCGACGACCAGAAGGACGTGCGCGCGATGGTCGCGATCGTGCTTCGGGTCAACCGTTACGAGGTTGCCGAGGCCGACAGCGGTGCGGCCGGGCTGAAAACCTTCGCGGAAGGCTCCTTTGACGCGGCAATCGTCGATATCTTCCTTGGTGACACCAGCGGCGTCGACGTCATCGCGAGCCTGCGCGAACGTGCGCCGGGACTTCCCATCATTGCGGTGTCCGGGATGACGACGCTCGATTTCCTGGACCAAGCGCCTCACCTCGCCAACGTGGTCTGCCTGCAAAAGCCGTTTCGGCCGAACGACCTCCTGCAAGCACTGCGGAAGGCCCAGGCTGCGGCCAGCGGCGAACTGCCTGCGGCCGTCTGAACCGCCCGCGAAAAGAAACGCCCCGGGCGAGCCGGGGCGTGGTGACGATCGTATGGCGGCCCGAGGGCGCGTCAAGCGGGCTTAGGTGCCGTTGCCCTTGATCTCGGCATAGTTGCCCTTCGCGTCCCATTTGTAAACGACGTAGTCGATCTGCTTGATATCGCCCTTGGCGTCATACTCGATCGGACCGATCACGGTGTCCCACTTGCCGGCCTTCATCGCCTCCATGACCTTCTTGGCGTCGGTGGTGCCGGCCTTCTTGGCCGCCTGCGACCACACCTGCATCGCCGCGTAGGTGTAGAGGGTGTAGCCCTCGGGGTCGATATTCTTGGCCTTGAAAGCCTCCACGATCTTCTTCGCGGTCGGCTTGTTGCGCGGATCGGGGCCGAAGGTGAACAGCGTGCCTTCGCCGGCCGGGCCGGTGATGGAGGCGTACTCCTTGTCGGCGAGCGCGTCGCCGGCCATCAACACGGTCTTGAGGCCCTGGTCGCGCATCTGACGCAGGATCAGGCCGCTCTCCTGATGGTACCCGCCGACATAGACGAGGTCGATGTTGTCACGCTTCAAGCGCGAGACGATCGCGTTGAAGTCCTTGTCGCCCTTGTTGTAGGACTCGTACATCTTCTCGGTGACGCCGGCCTTGTTGAGCGCCTTCTTGGTCTCGTCGGCAAGACCCTTGCCGTAGGTGGTCTTGTCGTTGAGGATCGCGATGTTCTTGCCCTTGTAGTTCTTGGCGATGTACTGCGCCGCGATCAGGCCCTGCTGATCGTCACGACCGCAGACGCGCGCCACGTTCCAGAGCTTGCGCTCGGTGAACAGCGGATTGGTCGAGGCCGGCGTGATCTGCAGCACGTTGCCGTCGGCATAGGCTTCGGAAGCCGGGATCGACGACGACGAGCAATAGTGCCCTGCCACGAACGGGATCTTCGCGCCGGCGATCTTTTCGGCGATCGAGCGCGCCTGCTTCGGGTCGCAGGCATCGTCCTCGACGGAGAGCGCGAGCTTCTTGCCGTTGACGCCGCCTGCGGCATTGATATCGGCCACGGCCATTTCGGCGCCGTTCTTCATCTGGCGGCCGAAGGCGGATTCGCCGCCGGTCATCGGGCCTGCGACTGCGACGGTGACATCCTGCGCGAACGCCGCGCTCGAAAGCGCGATCGACGCGCCGAATGCCAGACCGATGAGCTTCAGTGACTTCATGAGATACCTCGCGGGTGGTCGCCTGTGGAAGTTGCCGGGCGTGCCCGGTTCAAACCGGCGCCATTCTCGAATGAATTTACCGAGAAGTCACCGGCAAAATACGGGCATCGGCAGAGATATCCCGCCACACGGGGCCGCACGCGGGTCGGGCTGCCGGCCGGTCAGCCGTGCCGGCCGCCTTCCAGGTAGGCCGCGCGAATCTCGGGGCGCTGCAACAATTCGGCGCCGGTACCGGCCAGCGTGATCAGGCCATTGACCATGACATAGCCGCGATGGGCGAGCTTGAGGGCGTGGTTGGCGTTCTGCTCGACGATCAGGACGGTCAAGCCGTCCTGCCGGTTCAGGGTGCGGATCGCATCGAAGATCTGGCGCGCGATCAGCGGCGCAAGGCCAAGCGAGGGCTCGTCGAGCAGGAGCAGGCGGGGACGGCTCATCAAGGCGCGGCCGATCGCCAGCATCTGCTGCTCGCCGCCGGACAGCGTTCCGCCGCGCTGGGCGTAGCGTTCCTTCAGCCGCGGAAACAGCGTGAAGACGCGTTGCAGCGTCGCCTCGCGTTCGCCCTCGGTGCATTCGGTGGCATCCGCCCCCATCTGGAGGTTTTCCGCCACGCTCATGCGCGGGAAGACGCGGCGGCCCTCCGGCGATTGCGCAATGCGCAAATGCGCGATCTCGTGGGTGGGGACGTCGGTGATGTCGCGGCCTTCGTACAGGATCTGGCCGGCGCGGGCGCGCGGCTTGCCGAAGATCGTCATCATCAGCGTCGACTTGCCGGCGCCGTTGGCGCCGATCAGCGCCACGATCTCGCCGGCATTGATCTCGACGTCGACGCCCTTCAGCGCCTCGATCTTGCCGTAGGCGGCGCGCAAGCCCCGGATTGCGAGCAGAGGAGAGGGCGCCGCGGTCACGACCCGCCCTCCATCACGGCTGCCGCCTCTTCCTCGTCGGCGCCGAGATAGGCGGCGATCACCTTGGGATCGTCGCGGACCTCGCGCGGCGTGCCTTCGGCGATCTTGACGCCATGGTCCATCACCACGATGTGGTCGGAGATCTCCATCACCACCGACATGTCATGCTCGATCAGGAGGATCGAGGTCCCGAGCTCGTCGCGGATCGAGAGCAGGAGCTCGCTCAAGGCCGCGCTCTCGCGCGCATTGAGGCCGGCGGCGGGCTCGTCCAGGCACAGAAGCGCGGGTTCGGTGCACATCGCGCGCGCGATCTCGAGCCGGCGCTGGTCGCCATAGGCGAAATTGCCGGCGGCATCGTCGGCGCGGTCGAGCAGATTGACTCGCTTGAGCCAGTCCGTGGCGAGATCAATCGCGCGCTTTTCGGCGTCGCGATAGCCGGGGGCGCCGATCAGGCCGAGGAAGGTGAAGCCGGAGGCGCGCATCAGTGCGTTGTGCTGCGCCACCATCAGGTTTTCCAGCGCGGTCATGCCGGGAAACAGCCGGATGTTCTGGAAAGTGCGGGCCACCTTGGCTTGCTTGGCGATGCGGAAATCGTTCAGCCGCTCCAGCGCGATCGTCCTGCCGCCGTCATGGGTGAGGCGAATGGCGCCGCCGCTCGGCTTGTAGAATCCGGTGATGCAGTTGAAGACGGTGGTCTTGCCGGCGCCGTTCGGCCCGATCAGCGCGGTGATCTTCTTCCGCTCGGCGGCGAAAGAAAGGTCCTGCACGGCGACGATGCCGCCGAAACGCATGGCGAGCCGGTCGACGCTGAGAATCTTGTCGCCGCTCATCCGTGGCCTTCCTTGACGAGGTCGGAGGAGATCGCTTTCGCCTTGGTCAGATACACGGTGGGTGCGCGATGGCCGATCAGGCCGCGCGGCCGCCAGATCATGATCAGCACCATGGCCATGCCGAACACCAGCATGCGATAGCCCTCGAGGCCCCGGAACAGTTCGAAGCCGCCGATCATGGCGAGCGCGGAGAGCGCGACGCCGAGCTGCGAGCCCATGCCGCCGAGGACGACGATGGCGAGCACCAGCGCCGATTCCTGGAAGGTGAAGGATTCCGGGCTGATGAAGCCCTGCCGGGTGGCGAAGAACGCGCCGGCAAAGCCGCCGAACATCGCACCCGTCGCGAACGCCGTGAGTTTGGTGGTCGTGGTGTTGATGCCGAGCGCGCGGCAGGCGACCTCGTCCTCGCGCAAGGCTTCCCAGGCCCGTCCGATCGGCAGGCGGCGCAGGCGGATCGTCGCCCAGTTGGTGAGCAGCGCCAGCGCCAGGATCAGATAGAACAGGAAGACGATGCGGTGCGTCGGCGAATATTCGATCCCGAGCCTGGCGGCGAGCCCGTCATCGCTGTTGTCGAGCGGGATGCCGAAGAAGGTGGGGCGGGGAATGCCGGAGACGCCGTTGGGGCCACCGGTGAGATCCTGCCAGTTGATGATGACGAGGCGGATGATCTCGCCGAAGGCGAGCGTCACGATGGCGAGATAGTCGCCGCGCAGGCGCAGCACGGGGAAGCCGAGCAGGACGCCCCAGAAGGCGGCGAGGATGCCGGCGAGCGGCAGGCAGATCCAGAACGACCAGCCGAAATTGGTGGCGAGCAGTCCGTAGGAATAGGCGCCGACCGCATAGAAGGCGACGTAGCCGAGATCGAGCAGGCCGGCGAGGCCGACCACGACGTTCAATCCCCAGCCCAGCATGACATAGGTGAGCACCAGGATCGCGAGGTCGAGAATGTAGCGCTGGTTATAGAAGATCACCGGTACCAGCAGCGTGAAGATCAGGAGCGCCGGCGCGAGGTAGCGGCCGATGAACGATATGCCGCTCTGCACCGCCGGCGGCACCAGCTTCTCGGCGCCGGTCGGGCCGATCCATTGCCGAAGCAGCTCGATCACGATCGAACCGCCGAACACGGCGGCGACGATGGAGGCGAGGTCGCCGAAGCGGGTCCAATAGGTGAGCTGGCCGGAGGCGCCCGCCTCGGTGCGGATGCCGATCATCAGCGAGAACAGCACCAGCGCGATCAGCGCGTTGATGAAGGCCGTCTTCAGGAGAGCGACGATGCCCGTTGCAGGTTTGGCCGTGTTGATCGAGGGAGCTGTCACGCGCGACCGTCAGACTTTTTCGACTTCGGGACGGCCGAGCAGGCCGGTCGGCATGAAGATCAGCACCACGATCAGGATCGAGAACGCGGCGACATCCTTGTACTCGACCGAGAAATAGGCCGACCAGAACGTCTCGATCAGGCCGATCGCGAGGCCGCCGAGCATGGCGCCGGGCAGCGAGCCGATGCCGCCGAGCACCGCAGCGGTGAACGCCTTGATGCCGGCAACGAAGCCCATGAAGAAATCGACGAGGCCGTAATAGAGCAGGTACATCAGGCCCGCGACCGCGGCGAGCGCGGCACCGATCACGAAGGTCATGGAGATGGTGCGGTCGACGTCGACGCCGAGCAGCGCCGCCATGGTCTGGTCCTGCTCGCAGGCGCGCATGTCGCGTCCGAGCCGGGTGCGCGACACCAGCCAGGTGAAGAGGGCCAGCAGCACGATGGTGGTGATCACCACCATGATCTGGATGTTGGAGAGCTGGATCACGAAGCCGTCCGTGCTCTCATGCAGGGTGTAGCCGCCGGTGATGAAGGGCGGGATCGGCTTGACGCGCGCGCCTTGCGCCACTTGCGAAAAATTGGTCAGCACGAAGGACATGCCGATCGCCGACAGCATCGGGGCGAGGCGGAAGGAGTGGCGAAGCGGCCGGTAGGCGATGCGCTCGATGGTCCAGCCATAGAGCGCGGTGATCGCCATCGAGACCAGCAGCACGACCAGCAGGATCAGCGGGATCGCGGCCAGTCCGAACGAGATCAGGATCAGGAAGGTGATCAGGGCGATGAAGCCGCCGATCATGAAGACGTCGCCATGGGCGAAGTTGATCATGCCGACGATGCCGTAGACCATCGTGTAGCCGATGGCGATCAGGCCGTAGATCGAGCCCAGAACGAGACCGTTGATGAGCTGCTGGGCGAAGTAATCCATGGGCTGCCGTACCAAACCTGACGCGGGCTCAAAGGGAGCTCTTAGGAGAGTGGGTTTCTTGGGCCGTTTCTTGGGCCCCGGCAGCCCCTAGCATTCTTCCGGATTTGTAACAGGAGGGAACTGGCGGCTGCAACAGCTCACGCTCCGGCAAAAGGTCTTGTACAGAGCTCATTTGGCGCGGTTCCGCAACTGCGAGGAACCCGGTTCCGCGGGCAACCAAAGCTGATGCCGGCCGTTAACTCGCCTCTGACGTCCAACAAGGGAGTTCCCCGAATGACGAAGCAGCAGAACCAGAATCCGGGTCAGCAGAGTCAGAACCCCGGCCAGCAGCGCCCAGGTCAACAGCCGGGCCAGCAGCAGGGCGGCGGCCAGAAACCCGGACAGCAGCAGAACGATCCGATGCGCCAGGGCGATCGGCCCGGCCAGCAGCAGGGCGGCCAGCAGGACAAGTAATTTGGGAGCCCGAGAACGAAGGGTAGTGAGGAGGGCCCCGCCGCAAGGCGGGGTCTTTTTTTGGGGGGCAATTGTTTGCCGCGTTATTCCGGGATGGTGCGTTAGCACCAGACCCGGAATCTCGAGATTCTCAGGTGCGCAATTGCGCACCATAGCTCGATGCTGCGCATCGCCCCGGAATGACGAGGGCAGGGCAGTTAAGGTAAACAAAGGGTTTAAATTGCCGCCACAGTCTGATGCGAGTTAGCTCCCGGCAAAGCCTTCCCAGCGGAAGGCGCGTGGTCGACGAAGCGGGAAGCGGCATGTTCAGGAATTGGCGGATCGGCTCGGTCAACGGCGCGCTGCTGGCGGCCTATTTCATTCCGGCCTGGACCATCGTCGCCTTCAACATCATCGTCGCGCCGGTGCACGGCCTCTACGAGCGGCCGAGCGTTGCCGTCGCACTGTTCCTCAGCGACCATCTCCAGATGGCAGGGATGAGCACGGTGCGCGCGGCCTGGCTGCTTGCGCTGGGCCGGCTCACAGTGGTGGCGTTCTTTGCGATCTATCTCGCTCTGCTCTGCGTGCCCCGAATCCGTAAGTCCGGCGGCAGCGATGAGGCGCTCGGGATCGCGCTGGCGATCGGCAGCCTGATCTCGTTTGCCAGCATGGTGATGGCTTCGAAGGTCGGCGAGATGGCCGCGCTCCGGCTGCATGCCACCGAGCTGCTGCTGCTGCTCGGTGCTGCCATCGTGATCCTGATCGAGCGGCCCGATGCTGCTCCGCAGATCGTCGAGAACCCTGCCGAGATCCCTGCCTCGCTAGGACTTGAGCAGGCCGAGCTCCTGCACAATCGCTGAGGCTTCCTTGACGGCGTGGTTCGCCGCCGGCACGCCGCAATAGATCGCCTGCTGCAGCAGGATTTCCTTGATGTCGTCGGGGGTGAAGCCCCCCTCCGCGAGCGCCGCACGCACATGCAGGCGAAACTCGTCCCATTGCCCGAGCGCGACCATGGTGCCGATCACCAGCACCCGCCGCGTGCGCTCGTCGAAATGCGGCCGCGTCCAGATTTCGCCCCAGGCGTAGCGGGTGATCATGTCCTGGAAGTCGGTGTTGAAGGCGTTGCGGTTCGCGATCGACTTGTCGACCCAGGCATTGCCCAGCACCTTCCGTCGCACGTTCATGCCGGCATCGCGGCGCTTCTGGTCGTCCATTGTGTTTCTCCGGATAACAACTAGCGCTGCGTCAAAAATCCCACCACCGCATCCGTGAACGCGTGCGGCTGCTCGACGTTGGAAATGTGGGCGGCGTCGATGATGGTCATGCTTGCGCCCGGAATATTCGAGCGGATCAACTCACCCGCCGAGATCGGCGTCGCCATGTCGTGGCGGCCGGCGATCACCAATGTCGGGCTCTTGATTTTCGGCAGCAGCGCGCGCTGGTCGAGCGTCGACAGCGCCTCGCAGCAGGCGAGGTAGCCTTCGACGGGCGAGGCCAGCAGCATCGACTTCATCTTCGCGGTGATGTCAGGCTCGCGCTCGCGGAAATCCTGCGTCAGCCATCCTGCGATCACGGCATCGGCGACCGCGGCGATGCCGCCCTTCTTCACGGCGTCGATGCGCTCCAGCCATTTGGTCGGCTCGGCATAGTAGCAGGAAGTGTTGGCGAGGATGAGCTTGCCGAAGCGCTCCGGCGCGTTGGCGCCCAGCCATTGCCCGACCATGCCGCCCATCGAGAGGCCGCACCAATGCACCTTCTCGATGTTGAGGTCGTCGAGGATCGCGAGCACGTCGCGGCCGAAGCGCTCCATGGTGTAAGGGCCGGGCGGAACGTTCGACTTGCCGTGGCCGCGGCGGTCGTAGCGGATGACGCGAAACACCTGCGTCAGCGCCTTCATCTGGGGCTCCCACATCTGCAGCGTGCAGCCGAGCGAGTTGGAGAGCATCAGCGTCGGCCCGCCGTCGCGGCCCTCGACGGAGACGTTGAGCAGGCAACCGTCGGCATCGATCATGGGCATGCGGCGTCTCCGTCGTACTTTGCGGTTCTTATTCGCGGTCGAGGCTGTCGAGCAGCCGGTCGATCAAGGCTTGGGAAGCCCCTTGATAGGCCATCGGTTCGAACAATGCCGCAATTTTTTCCGGCGAAAGGTGCGCAGTGACCTGCGAATCGGCGGTCAGCACCTCGCGCAGATGTTTCTTCTCGGCAACCGCGCGCTTGCTGGCGGCCTCGATGAGATGATGCGCCTCGCTCTTGCCGATCTTGTCGGCCAGCGCGAAAGTGACCGCTTCCGCCATGATCAGCCCGTGGGTTGCATCGAGATTGCTGCGCATGCGCGCTGCGTCGACGTCGAGGCCCTCGGCGATGTCGACGATGGCGGCCAGCGCGCCCGATGTGACCAGCATCAATTGCGGCAGCGTCGGCCATTCCGCGTGCCAGGGGCCCGCGCTGCGCTCATGATCCTGCACTTGAGCCGCAAATATCGTCGCGGCAAGCTGCGGAGCCATTGTAGCGGCGCCCAGCGCGCTTGCGGCGGAGACCGGGTTGCGCTTGTGCGGCATGGTCGAGGAGCCTCCGCGGCCTTCGCCGGCGGGCTCGAAGGCTTCGCCGACATCGGTCTGCATCATCAGCGAAACGTCGCGCGCGATCTTGCCGCAGGTTCCTGCCAGAATAGCGAAAGCCGAAGCGACCTCCGCGATGCGGTCGCGATGGGTGTGCCAGGGCGCTTCCGGTAGCGGCAGGTTCAGCTCCTGCGCGAGACGCTCTGCCACGGCAAGCCCCTTGTCCCCGAGGGCCGCGAGCGTGCCAGCGGCGCCGCCGAATTGCAGCGCGAGGCCCTCCCGGGACAGCCGCCGCAGGCGGCATCGGGCGCGGGCGAGGCTTGCGGCATATTCGGCGGCCTTGAGCCCGAACGGCATCGGCAGCGCGTGCTGCAGCCAGGTCCGTGCCACCATCGCGGTGTTGCGATGGCTGCGCGCCAGCGCGGCGAATCCCCTGATGGCGCGGCTGAGGTCGGCGTCCAGCGCATCGAGGCCGGCGCGAAGCGTGAGCATGGTCGCGGTGTCGATGACATCCTGGCTGGTTGCGCCCCAATGCACGTAGCGCGCGGCCTCCGTGTCTGCCTTGCCGACATTGGCGGTCAGCATCTTGACCAGGGGAATCGCCAGATTGCCCGATCGCGTCGCGGCCTCCGCCAGCGCCGCCATGTCAAAGGAATCGGCCTTGCATGCGGCCTCGATCGAGACCACCGCAGAGGCCGGAATCACATCCGTGGCGGCCTCCGCGCGTGCCAGGGCTGCCTCGAAATCGAGCATGTTCTGCAGGGTCGACCGGTCATCGCAGACCGCGCGCATGGCGGCGCTCGACAGCATCGGTGCGAGCAGGGGGGAGAGGGATGTGCTCATGTTGCGCGCGACCTAATCATCATGGCCCGGCTGTGCCAATCCCCAAGCGCCCGCACACGCCTTTTTGCAGTTGCGAATATGCATTGCACGTGACCGGGCGCCGCCCTTTCCTTTGCCGCGTCCCTGCGTTACTTGATCAGCACAATAGTTACGCGATCCGGGAGGCACCCTCATGGCCATGACGATGAACGGCGAAGTCCAGCTTGCGGCGTCCCGTGAGGCCGTGTGGGCCAAGCTCAACGATCCCGAGGTGCTGAAGGCCTGCATCCCGGGCTGCGAGGAGCTCGAGAGGACCGAGGACGGCGGCTTTCGCGCTACGGCGAAAATGAAGGTCGGCCCGGTGTCGGCACGCTTCAAGGGCAAGGTCACACTCTCCGATCTCGACCCGCCGAACGGCTACAAGATCTCGGGCGAGGGCGAGGGCGGGGTCGCCGGCTTCGCCAAGGGTGGCGCGGTGGTCAAGCTGGCGGAGAAGGACGGCGGCACGCTGCTGTCCTACGATGTCGAGGCGCAGATCGGCGGCAAGTTGGCGCAGCTCGGCCAGCGCCTCATCAACGGCGCCGCCAAGAAACTCGCCGACGAATTTTTCGCGAACTTCGCCAAGGCGGTACAGGGCTGAAGGTCATCGCCTTCGGCATGGCACCTTGCGTCCCGGGCGATGTTGCCCCGGGGCATAATGGCCCATATGATGGGTTGGAATAATTATAAGAACCGCTTCGACGGGACCCGTCGGGGCGCTGATAGAGAGTGCTTATGGCAAAAATCTCCCTCATCGTGAACGGCAATCCAGTCACCGCCAACGTCGATCCCCGCACCCTCCTGGTGCAGTTTCTGCGCGAGAATCTGCGCCTGACCGGCACCCATGTCGGCTGCGACACCTCGCAGTGCGGCGCCTGCGTCGTGCATGTCGACGGCAAGGCCGTGAAATCCTGCACCACGCTTGCGGTGATGGCCGACGGCCACGAGGTCAAGACGATCGAGGGGCTGGCCGCAGACGGCGCGCCGCTGCATCCGATGCAGGAGGCCTTCCGCGAGCACCATGGCCTGCAATGCGGCTTCTGCACGCCGGGCATGATCATGACCGCGATCGACATCGTGCACCGCAAGGGCAACGAGCTCGACGACCATACGATCCGGGAAGAACTAGAAGGCAATCTCTGCCGCTGCACCGGCTACCAGAACATCGTCGCCTCGATCTCCGCCGGCGCCAAGGCGATGGCGAAATCCGACCTCGCGTAACGCGCATCCCGCGATCAGGACATTCAGATGTACGAATTCAAATACCATCGCCCCGGGACCGTTCGGCAGGCCGCCAACCTCCTGGTGAAGAACGAAGACGCCAAGGTGATCGCCGGCGGCCACACGCTGATTCCCGTCATGAAGCAGCGCCTCGCCAGCCCCCCGCATCTGGTCGACCTCTCCCATATCGAGGGGCTCAATACGATCGAGATGAAGGGCCGCTCGCTGGTGATCGGCGCCACCGCCAAGCACGCCGAGGTCGCGACCTCCGCGGTCGTCGGCGAGGCGATCCCGGCGCTCGCGAATCTTGCCGGCGGAATCGGCGATCCCGCCGTACGTCACAAGGGCACGATCGGCGGCTCGCTCGCCAACAACGACCCGACCGCGGACTATCCGGCCGCCGTGCTCGCGCTGGGCGCGACCATCGTTACCAACAAGCGGCGCCTCAAGGCCGAAGAGTATTTCCAGGGCCTGTTCTCGACCGCGCTGGAAGCCGACGAGATCATCACCAAGGTGATGTTCCCGCTGCCGAAGAAGGCGGCCTACATCAAGTTCCGCAACCAGGCCTCGCGCTATGCGCTGGTCGGTGTGTTCGTGGCACGGCGTCCGTCCGACGTGCGGGTTGCCGTCACCGGCGCCGGCTCCGAAGGCGTGTTCCGCGTCACTGCGTTCGAGGAAGCCCTCAAGAAGCGCTTCGCCGCGAAGGCGCTTGACGGCATCGAGGTGCCGGCCGAGGGCCTCAACAGCGATATCCACGGCAGCGCCGAATACCGCGCGCACCTCATCGGCGTGCTGACGCGGCGCGCCCTCGATGCCGCCAATGCCAAGGAGTGAGTGAACCTCACGCCTCGGCCAAACTTGTCCCGGTGAGGGCGTAGCGAGACTGGCTTTTTCATGACTTCAGCGGCCAATACTCCCGGGGCCTTGCCGGCATCGGTCGATGCGATGCTCGAACTCCTGACGTCGCGCGGCTATCTCGCGGAGCGGTCGCTGGCGACGGTGACGTATCTCTCGCTGCGAATGGGCCGGCCGCTGTTCCTGGAAGGCGAGGCCGGCGTCGGCAAGACCGAGATCGCCAAGGTCTTGTCCGCAGCGCTCGGCCGGAAGCTGATCCGCCTGCAGTGCTACGAAGGCCTCGACGTCTCCTCCGCGGTCTACGAGTGGAACAGCGCCGCGCAAATGATCGCGATCCGGATGGCGGAAGCCGCTGGCGACACCGATCGCGACCAGCTCTCGAGCGACATCTTCGCCGACCGCTACATGATCAAGCGGCCGCTGCTCCAGGCGCTGGAGCCCGACGTTGCGGGACCACCGGTGCTGCTGATCGACGAGCTCGATCGCGCCGACGAGGCGTTCGAGGCGTACCTGCTCGAAATCCTCAGCGACTTCCAGGTGACGATCCCCGAATTCGGCACCGTCAAGGCGCCCGCCGCGCCGATCGTCATCATCACCTCCAACCGCACTCGCGAGATCCACGACGCGCTGAAGCGACGCTGTCTCTATCACTGGGTCGATTATCCCGCGGCCGAGCGCGAGCTCGCGATCGTCAAGTCGCGCGTGCCCGGCATCTCCGCAAAGCTGTCGCAGCAGGTCGTGCGCTTCGTGCAGGCTTTGCGCAACCAGGACTTCTACAAGTCGCCGGGCGTCGCCGAGACCATCGACTGGGCCACCGCGCTGTCGGAGTTAGATGCCCGCTCGCTGACCCCGCAAGTGGTCGGCGACACGCTGGGCGCGCTGCTCAAGTACCAGGACGACATTACCCGGATGCAGGGCGACACCCTGCAGAAGGTGCTGAAGGAAGCAACGAGCGAGAATTGACGCGCGTCATTTGAGTTCGTCATTCCGAGGCGCGCGTCAGCGCGAACTCCGGTGCGCAATTGCGCACCTGAGAATCTCGCGCTGCAATCTCTGGATTCCGGGTTCGTCGCTGCGCGACGCCCCGGAATGACGGAGCGAGGATAGACCATGGCCATCAACCACCTGGCGCCCGAGCAGACCGAGCAATTCGCCGACAACATCGTCGGCTTCGCCCGCGCGCTGCGCTCTGCGGGCATGCCGGTCGGGCCGGGCGCCGTCATCGACGCCATGAGCGCGCTCCAGGTGATCGACATCGGCAACCGCGCCGACGTCTTCACCACGCTGGAGGCGATCTTCGTCAAGCGTCATGAGCACGCGCTGATCTTCAAGCAGGCCTTCAACCTGTTCTTCCGCGCCTCGGAAGAGTGGAAGCACATGCTGGATTCGGTGCCGCTGCCGGACGAGGCCAAGAAGAAGCCGCAGGCGGGCTCCCGCCGCGTGCAGGAGGCGATGTCGCAGCCGCGCATGACCGAGACGCCGCAGCACCAGGAGCAGGATCTGCGCCTGTCGGTGTCCGACAGGGAGATCCTTCAGAAGAAGGATTTTGCGCAGATGAGCGCCGCCGAGATCAGCGAGGCGCTGCGTGCGGTCGAGCGGATGCATCTGCCGCAGGCCGAGCTTCTGACGCGCCGGCAGCGGCCTGATGCGCGCGGGCTTCGCCTTGACCTCCGCCGCACGCTGCGCGCCTCCTTGCGCACCGGCGGCGACATCATCGACATCCATCGCCTCGGGCGGATCGAGAAGCCGGCGCCGATCGTGGCGCTGCTCGATATCTCGGGCTCGATGAACGAGTACACCCGCCTGTTCCTGCATTTCCTCCATGCCATCGGCGATGCGCGCAAGCGCGTCTCGGTGTTCCTGTTCGGTACCCGGCTGACCAACGTCACCCGCGCGCTGCGCCAGCGCGATCCCGACGAGGCGCTGGCGAGCTGCTCGGCCTCGGTCGAGGACTGGGCCGGCGGCACGCGGATCTCGGCCTCGCTGCACAACTTCAACAAATTGTGGGCGCGGCGCGTGTTGAGCCAGGGCGCCATCGTGCTCCTGATCTCCGACGGGCTGGAGCGGGAGGCGGATTCCAGGCTCGCCTTCGAGATGGACCGGCTGCACCGCTCGTGCCGGCGCCTGATCTGGCTCAACCCGCTGCTGCGGTTCGGCGGCTTCGAGGCCAAGGCCCAGGGCATCAAAATGATGCTCCCGCACGTTGACGAATTCCGCCCGGTACATAATTTGAGTTCGATCCAGGAGCTGATCACGACGCTCTCCCGGCCGCTGCCGCCGCATCACCGCAGCCTGATCCGCTCCGCAGCTTGAGAGGCACCCCATGCTCGATCGCGACGAGGATATTCTTAAGGCGGCGGAGGACTGGCAAAAGGCGGGCCGTGGCGTCGCGCTCGCCACCGTGGTGGAGACCTGGGGCTCGGCGCCGCGCCCGGCGGGCTCCAGCCTCGTCATCAACGACGAGGGTACATTCCTGGGCTCGGTCTCCGGCGGCTGCGTCGAGGGCGCCGTGGTCACCGAGGCCATGGACGTGATCCAGAGCGGCAAGCCGAGGATGCTGGAGTTCGGCGTCGCGGATGAGACCGCCTGGAACGTCGGGCTGTCGTGCGGCGGTACCATTCGCGTCTTCGTCGAGAAGGTCGGTTAGCCGTGAAGCTCGAGATCCTGCACGAACTCAATGCCGAGCGGGCCGCGCGCCGGCCGGTGATCCTGGTGACCGACACCGAGAGCGGCGAGCAGCGCCTGGTGAAGGCGAAGGATTTTGCAAGAGATCCGTTACGCGCCGAACTCGACAAGCAACTCCGCATGGGCAAGAGCGCCAATGTCGAGGCCGGCGGCAAAAAGCTGTTCCTCAACGTCTACGCCCCGACAGCAAAACTCGTCATCGTCGGCGCGGTCCATATCAGCCAGGCCTTGGCGCCGCTGGCGCGCTCGCTCGGCTACGACGTGACCGTCGTGGATCCGCGAACGGCGTTCGCCAGCCCCGAGCGCTTTCCCGACGTTCCGCTGGTGGCCGAATGGCCGGACACGGCTCTGCCGCCGCTCAATGTCGATGCCTACACCGCCTTCGTCGCGGTGACGCACGATCCCAAGATCGACGACCCGGCGCTGCTGCACGCCTTCGAGCGCGGCTGCTTCTATATCGGCGCGCTCGGTTCGCGGAAGACGCACGCCAAGCGCGGCGACCGGCTGCGGGCGCAGGGCGCCAAGGAAAGCGACATCGCGCGCATTCACGCGCCCATTGGCCTTGCGATCGGTGCGGTTTCCCCGTCCGAGATCGCGGTGTCGATCATGGCGGAGATCACCGCGGTACTCCGCCTGCCTCCTAAGGAAAAAGAAGAAGCGGCATGAAGTTCGGCCCGGCGAGCCCTGAGGATGCCATCGGCGGGGTGACCGTCCACACCCTGCGCCAGGGATCGTTGGTGCTGAAGAAGGGCACGACGATCGGGCCTGCCGAGGTCGAGCAGCTCACGCGGGCCGGCATCAAGGACATCGTCGTGGTGCGCATGGAGGCGGGCGACGTCTCCGAGGACATTGCGGCCGCCGGCATCGCGCTGGCCGTTGGCGGCGAGGGCATTCATGTCGAGCGCGCCTTCACCGGCCGCGCCAATCTGTTCGCCGCACGTCCGGGTGTGCTGGTGATCGACCGCGCCGCGGTCGACCGCATCAACAACATCGACGAGGCCATCACCTTTGCGACGCTCACCGCCTACAAGCCGGTGGTCGAGGGCGAGATGGTCGGCACCGTCAAGATCATCCCGTTCGGCGTCGAAGGAAGTTTGCGCGATGCCGCGGTGAAGGCCGCAGGCAAGGACGTGCTGAAGATCGCGCCTTACGTGATCCAGCGCGTCGGCGTGGTCTCGACGCTGCTGCCGGGCTTGTCATCCAAGGTGATCGACAAGACGCTGCGCGTCACGGCCGAACGGTTGGCACCCGCCGGTGCCAGCATCATCGCCGAGCGGCGGGTCCAGCACGACGAAGCTGCCCTGTCAGCCGCGATCAAGGAGTTGCTCGGCCTCGGTGCCGAGCTCGTCATCGTGTTCGGGGCCTCCGCGATCGCCGATCGCCGCGACGTGATTCCGGCGGCGGTCACCAGGATCGGCGGCGAGATCGAGCATTTCGGCATGCCGGTCGATCCCGGCAATCTCTTGCTGATCGCGCGGGCCGGCGACGTTCCGGTGCTGGGCGCACCGGGCTGTGCGCGCTCGCCGGTCGAGAACGGTTTTGATTGGGTCTTGATGCGGCTTCTCGCCGGCATCAAGGTGACGCGGTCCGAACTCATGGGCATGGGCGTCGGCGGCCTGCTGATGGAGATCGTGACGCGGCCGCAGCCACGCGCACAGCCCGAGACCGAGGGCAATAGCCAGGTCGCCGCCATCGTGCTCGCTGCGGGCCGTTCGACCCGGATGGGCGGGCCGAACAAGCTGCTCGCCGAGCTCGACGGCAAGAAGCTGGTGCGGCTCGCGACCGAGCAGGCGCTGGCCTCGAAGGCCTCCGAGGTGATCGTCGTCACCGGGCATCAGGCCGAACTGGTCGAGCAGGCACTGCAAGGCCTGAAGGTGAAATTCGTGCGTAATCCGGACTTCGCAGGCGGCATCGCCAGCTCGGTCAAGGCCGGCATCGCGGCCGTGCCGGAAAGCTGTGATGGCGCCGTGGTGTGTCTGGGCGACATGCCGCTGATCGATGCCGGCCTGATCGACCGTCTCATCGACGGCTTCGCGCCCGACCGTGGCAATCTCATCGTCGTGCCCGTCAGCGAGGGCCGCCGCGGCAATCCCGTGCTGTGGTCGCGCCGCTTCTTCAAGGAGCTGATGACGCTCGACGGCGACGTCGGCGCGCGCCACCTGATCGCCAAGCACACGGAGGCGGTTGCGGAGGTGCCGGTGGACGGCGAGAGCGCCTTCCTGGACATCGACACGCCGCAGGCGCTGGAAGCTGCGCGAGGCGGATAACGGTGCCGCAAACGACGGTGCCGTAGGGTGGGCAAAGGCGCGGAGCGCCGTGCCCACGGTCTCTTCGTTACGATCGACAATTGGTGGGCACGCTTCCGCCTTCGCTCTTCGAGCTACGGCGGACAAGTCGCTTTGCCCACCCTACGGCACTTCCCCAAGCCTCTTCCGAGTTCAACCACCCGTTCACCATCTGGAAACGACCGGCGCTTAGAGTTGCCTCCACCTGCCTTGGGGGGAGGGGATTTTCCATGGCTTCGAACGTCGTCGCGCGCCGTTGCGCGATGTTTTGCTTTGTCTTGTCAGTTGCCGTCACGGGCGCCCGCTATGTCACCGAAGCGCATGCCGCCGGTGCGATTGCAGTCGGCAAATGCGGCGCTTATGGCCAGGCCTTTGATTACGGCCACGAGCACGAGGCGCGTGCCGCGGCGCAGAAGCAGTGCAAGGGCGATTGCACGACGGTGACGATGAAGCGCGCCTGCGCCGCGATGTCGGTCGATATGACCAACCCTTGCGGCGCTTATGGCTACGCCGTCAAGCCGAAGATTTCGGCCTCGCTCAACGCCGCCACGCGCGAATGCTACAAATACGGCGGCAAGGAATGCGTGATCCGCGCCTGGGCCTGCGATGCCAAGGGTTGATTTCGTCGAGCGCTGATTCCTCTTGCTGTCATTCCGGGGCGATGCGTAGCATCGAGCCCGGAATGACAATCGAAGGAACCACATGCAATTCGACACCAAGATCGCGGTCGTGATCCGCACCGATCTTCAGGCCTGGCAGAAGCTCAACGTTGCGTCCTTCCTCACCAGCGGCATCGCTGGGGCCTTTCCCGAATGCATCGGCGAAGCCTATGAGGACGCCTCGGGCACGAAATATCATGCGCTGATCGGTCAGCCGATCCTGATCTATGGCGCCGATGGTCCGGCGTTGTCGCGCGCGCTGGACCGTGCGCTCGCGCGCAACGTCAAGCCGGCGGTCTATACCGAGGACATGTTCAGCACCACGCACGATGCCGCCAACCGTGAGGCGGTGAGGGTGGTTGCGCGCAACGATCTCAATCTCGTCGGCATCGCCATGCGCGCCGAGCGCAAGGTGATCGACAAGATCCTCGACGGCCTCAAGTTCCATAGCTGACACGCCGCATCCGCGCGGCGTCATCGTGGTGTCATAATGGGGCCGGCCCTGCGCAAACTTTGTGCTGTTTGACCCCCGTCAAAGGAGCACCGGACGGCATCGCTATTCTGCTTCGCAAAGCGCAGAGGAGCAGCAGATGCCGACCATGAAGGCCGCAATCGTCAAGCAATTCGGCAAGCCACTGGTGATCGAGGATGTGCCGGTGCCGCAGCCCGGTCCCGGCGAGATTCTGGTCAAGGTGAAGGCCTGCGGCGTCTGTCACACCGATCTGCATGCAGCCTCCGGCGACTGGCCGGTGAAGCCGGTTCCTCCGTTCATTCCCGGCCACGAGGCTGCCGGCACCGTCGCTGCACTCGGGCCCGGCGTGAAGAATTTGAAAGTGGGGGATGCCGTCGGCGTCGCCTGGCTGCACGATGCCTGCAGTCCTGCGAATATTGCGAGACCGGCTGGGAAACCCTGTGCGAGCACCAGCACAATACCGGCTACAGCGTCAACGGCGGCTTTGCCGAATATGTCATCGCCTCGGCTGCCTTTGCAGCAAAGCTGCCGGCGACGGTCGATTTTGCCGCCATCGCGCCGATCCTGTGCGCGGGCGTCACCACCTACAAGGGATTGAAGGAGACGGAGGCGAGGCCCGGCGAATGGGTGGTGATCTCAGGCGTTGGCGGACTCGGCCATGTCGCGATCCAGTACGCCAAGGCGATGGGGCTCAAGGTCGTCGCCGTCGACATCGCCGAGGACAAGCTGGAGCTGGCGCGCGAAACCGGTGCCGATCTCGCAGTCAACGCGCTCGCGAGCGGCGCCCTGGATCAGGTCTTGGCGGCGACCGGCGGCGGGGCTCACGGCGTGCTGGTGACGGCGGTCTCGACCGCCGCGTTCGCTCAGGCGCTGAAGATGGTGCGCCGGAAGGGCACCGTCAGCCTCGTCGGCCTGCCGCCGGGCGAATTCCCGACGCCGATCTTCGACGTCGTCCTCAAGCGCATCACGGTGCGCGGCTCCATCGTCGGCACGCGGCGCGATCTCGACGAAGCCGTCGCATTCGCTGCGGACGGCAAGGTGAAGGCCGAAGTGACGAAGGTGCCCCTGGCGCAAATCAACGACGTCTTCGAGCGGATGAAGGCCGGCAAGATCGACGGCCGCATGGTGCTGGATTTCGGCTAGCGTCTCATCCAGGCGGCATGCCCTCGAACTTGACCAGGCTGGGATCGAGGCGATCCCAGTCATGGCCGCGCGCGGCGAAAGTGACCGCCTGCGGCTTGTAGCGGGCAGGCTCGTCGAGGCTCGTAGCTCGGATTGTGAAGACGTCGGGCTGTGCCGCGAAGGTCATGTACACAGGCACGCCGCATTGCGTGCAGAAACCGCGCGTCTTCACATTGCCGCTGTCGGCGACCATGTCCCAATGCTTCGCCTCGCCGGTTAGCGTCACGCCGGCTCGCGCGAACGTCGCGTATGAGCCATGCGCACTGCCGCTTTCGCGCTGGCAGTCCCGGCACTGGCAGTGATTGCTGAACAGGGGCTCGCCGCCAATCGAATAGCGGATCGCGCCGCAGGCGCAGCCGCCGGTGTAGGGCTTGTCCATAGCGATGCTTCCTTACTTGTCTTCGCCGGAGATGGCATCGAGCCGCTGCAGCACCTTGACCCAGCCGTCGCTCATGTTGCGATAAGCGGTGTCGTTCGTCGGCGTCACGAAGCCCGAATGCACCACGCGCACGCGCGTCCCGGCTTCGACCGGCGTGAGGGACCAGGTGACGACGGTGTCGAGCGCCGAGCCGTAACCGGTGTTACCCTCGTCGCCACCCTTCCAGGCAAAGGCGAAGCGTTGGTTCGGCACGACCTCCAGAACGCGGCAACGGATCGTGCCATCCCACGCGCCGGCCGGGTTGGTCTTGAACGTGAAGGTGTTGCCTTCGACGGCCTCGAAACCGGTCGGTGGCATCAGCCAGCGCGCAATCAACTGTGCGCTGGTCAGCGCCTTCCAGATCGTTGCGACGGCGTGAGGGAAGACCTCGTCGATGACGATGTCTTTGGTCTGGTGTTGGGCTTGAGCTTTGGAAGCAGCACTCACGGATCGATCTCCTTCAAGAGGTCACGCAGGTTCTGGAAGCGCTCGCGCCAGAACACGCCGTAATGGTCCATCCAGGTGACCAGCGGTTCGAGCCCTTGCGGTGCGGCGCGGTAATAGACGTTGCGGCCCTCGGCGCGCTCGGCGACGAGTCCGGCCTGCTTCAGGGACTTCAGGTGCTGCGAGATCGCGCCCTGGGTCACGCCGCTGCCGCGCGTCAGTTCGGCGACGCTGATCTCCTTGCTCTCGAACACGCGCTCGAACACCGCTCGGCGCGTCGGGTCGGCGAGGGCACGCATCACGGTGGTGACGGGGTTTGGAGCAGTTTCGATCATGACATTCAATTAGCCGAGGCTAATTCATTAGTCAATGCTAATTCTTCTGCTTGTATCGCGGTATTGACTGTGACTGACTGGTCAGTCATATATATCTGATGATGAAGAAGTCGACCAAGCTCGCCAACAAGTCGGCCCTGAGCGCAGAGCCTGCGTCAGCCCGCGGAGAGGTGCCTGCATCGAATCGCGCTGCGCGCGCGCAGGAGCGGCGCGCGGCGATCGTGGAGGCCGCGATGGAGGAGTTCATCGCCCGCGGTTTCGCCGCAACGCGACTCGACGACATTGCCAAACGCGCCGGCGTCGCCAAGGGCACGATCTACCTGCACTTCAAGGACAAGGAATCAATGTTCGAGGAGCTGGTGCGCATCGTGATCGTGCCTGTCGTGGCTCGGCTGACCGCGCTGCCGCCGCCGACTGGCTCGGTGCGCGACCTCATCGAGGCCTTTGCCAGCAATTTCCTGAAAGAGGTCATCGGCACCAGGCGCGGCGATCTGGTGCGGCTGATCGTGGCGGAGGGGCCGCGCTTTCCGGCCGTCGCCGATTTCTACTACCGTGAGGTTGTCTCGCGCGGGATCGCCGCCATGCGCGCCCTGATCGAGCTCGGCATCGCCCGCGGCGAGATCCGCGAGAAGGACCTCGCGCGCTATCCGCAGATCCTGGTCGCGCCGGCGATGATCGCGGTGATCTGGCAGAGCCTGTTTGCGCGGCACGCGCCGCTCGATGCACAGGACATGCTTCGCGTTCATCTCGATTTGATTTTTGGCGAACGGAGGACGACATGAGGTCGTCGCAAGCAATTTTCAGCATTGCATTGGTGATGGCGCTCGCAGCCTCGCTCGCCGGCTGCCAGGAAAAGCGCGATCCCGGTTTCCAGGGCTGGGTCGAGGCCGACATGATCTTCGTCAGCCCGGATGAAGCGGGACGGGTGACGAAGCTCAATGTCCGCGAGGGCGACGAGGTCAAGGTCGGCGATCACCTCTATTCCGTGGATGACGATCTCCAGCTTGCCGACCTCAACCAGCAGAAGGCGACGCTCGCGAACGCGCAGCAGACCTATGACCGTGCGGCCTCGTTGAACAAGACCGGTTCGGGCACGCAGGCCAATCTCGATTCCGCCGTGTCCGCCTTGCGCGTCGCGGAGGCGCGGGTGGCGACGTCAGAGACGCGGATGGCGCGGCGCAAGGGCTTTGCGCCGGTTGCCGGCACCATCCAGCAGATCTATTTCCGCGAGGGGGAGATGGTGGCGGCGCAGCGCCCGGTGCTGTCGATCATGCCGCCTGGCAACATGAAGCTGCGCTTCTTCGTGCCGGAGACCGCGCTGCCGAAGCTCGCGATCGGCGATACGGTGCGCATCGCTTGCGACAATTGCGCGGCAGATCTCACCGCAAAGATCTACTTCATTGCGACCTCGGCCGAATACACTCCGCCCGTGATCTACAGCCTCGATGAGCGCAACAAGCTGGTCTATTTGATCCAGGCGCGGCCGTCGCGACCCGACGCGCTGCGGGTCGGACAGCCGATCGACGTCTATCTCAATCCAAAGACCCCGGTGGCGGACAAGCGATGAACGGTGGCAACGGCATCGCGATCGACGTCAAGGGCCTGACCAAATCGTTTGGCGGCCGCGAGGTCGTGCACGATCTGTCGATGCAGGTGAAGCGCGGCTCGATTTACGGCTTCCTCGGGCCCAACGGCTCGGGCAAGACCACGACCATCCGTATCCTCTGCGGGCTGCTCACGCCCGATAGCGGCGAGGGCACCTGCCTCGGCTACGACATCCGCCGCGATGCCGAAAAGATCAAGCGCCAGGTTGGCTACATGACCCAGCGCTTCAGCCTTTATCAGGATCTCTCGGTGCGCGAGAATCTCGAATTCGTGGCGCGGCTCTATGGTCTGGCCGATGCGCGCGGCGCCGCGCGCGACATGATCAAGCGGCTCGGGCTCTCGGGACGCGAGGAGCAGCTTGCGGGCGAACTCTCGGGCGGCTGGAAGCAGCGCTTGGCGCTGGGGGCCTGCACGCTGCCCAATCCGCAATTGCTGCTGCTGGACGAGCCCACCGCCGGCGTCGATCCCAAGGCGCGGCGCGACTTCTGGAACGAGATCCACGCGCTGGCCGCCGAGGGCCTCACCGTCCTGGTCTCGACCCACTACATGGACGAGGCCGAGCGCTGTCACGAGATCGCCTACATCGCATACGGCCATCTGCTGACCCACGGCACGGTGGAGGAGGTGATCACTAAATCCGCGCTGACGACTTACACCGTAACGGGCGAGGACCTCAACGGGCTCGCGGCCGAGCTCACCGGCAAGGCCGGGATCGACATGGTGGCGCCGTTCGGCACCTCGCTGCACGTGTCGGGGCGCGACGTCGCCGCGCTCGAAGCCAGCGTCGCGCCATGGCGCGAAAGAGACGGCTTGCACTGGCACAAATCGTCGCCGTCGCTGGAAGACGTGTTCATCGAGCTGATGGGGCGCTCCAAGGACAATTTCCAATGAGCGCCGTCGAACATCCCGCACCACGGCACGAGATCCGCGAGCGCTTCGGCTTCCTTCGGCGCTCCTATGCGATGCTGATCAAGGAGTTCATCCAGCTGAGGCGCGACCGCGTCTCGTTCGCGATGATCGTGATGCTGCCGGTGATGCAGCTGATGCTGTTCGGCTATGCCATCAACACCACGCCGCGCCATCTGCCAAGCGCGGTGCTGCTCCAGGAGGATTCCGATCTCGCCCGCTCGATCCTGAAGGCGCTGGAGAACACCGCCTATTTCCGCTTCCTCTATGAGGTGCACGACGTCGACGATTTCGACAACCTCCTGAAATCCGGCAAGGTGCTGTTCGGTGTCGAGATCCCGCGCGGCTTCGAGCGGGCGGTACGGCGTGGCGACAGGCCGGCGCTGCTGGTCGCGGCCGATGCGACCGATCCGGTGGCGGCGAGCTCGGCGATCGGCTCGCTCGGCATGATCGTGCAGACCGCGCTCAAGCACGATCTCTATATCGGCGATCCCCCGGAGATGCCGTTCGAGATCCGTGCGCATGCCCGCTATAATCCGGCCGCGGCCTCCAGCCTCAACATCGTGCCGGGCCTGGTCGGCACCATCCTCACCATGACCATGCTGATCTTCACCGCGCTGTCGGTCACGCGCGAGGTCGAGCGCGGCACCATGGAGAGCCTGCTGTCGATGCCGATCAAGCCGGTCGAGGTGATGTTCGGCAAGATCGTGCCTTACGTGCTGGTCGGCTTCGTGCAGGCGTTCCTCATCATCGGGATCGGCGTCGGTCTGTTCGGCGTCCCCGTGCTCGGCAATCTGTTCCTGCTGGCGCTGCTCTCGACGCTGTTCATCACCACCAACCTGTCGATCGGCTACACCATCTCGACGGTGGTGCAGAACCAGCTCCAGGCCATGCAGATGTCGATGATGTTCTTCCTGCCAAGCATTCTGCTGTCCGGATTCATGTTTCCCTTCGCGGGGATGCCGACCTGGGCGCAATATCTCGGCGAATGCCTGCCCCTGACGCACTACCTTCGCATCGTCCGCGCCATCATGCTGAAGGGCGCGACCATGCAGAATCTGCATTTCGACGCCCTGGCACTGGCGATCCTGATGGCGCTCGCCATGACCATCGCCGTGACGCGCTTCCGCCGCACGCTGGATTGAGGCACAATGCCCCGGAATCGAGGGGCGGGAATGGTCAGATTTGCGAGCAGGAGGACACGGCAGCACGCCGTGCTATCGGAGGATTTCGAGCGCGAGCTGACACGCGAAGTGCTGCGCACCGAGCTGCTCCGGGTGCGGGCGCTGATCATGACAGGCTGCGTCATGATGGTGCTGCTCACCGCGATCTATTTGATCGACCCCAGTGTGGTGAACCGGGTGTGGCGCGGAACGGAAGGGCTTGTAGAGGTCTACGGCCTGCTCGGCGGCTTCATCCTGTTCGAGGTTTGGGTCCACACCCAGATCAGGAAGAATCTCCGGCTCGACCGCGACCTGCCGGTGATCCGGCGCTATATCGGCACGCTGATCGAGACGTCGCTGCCCACGGTGATCCTGATCCTGCAAACCCGGACCATGGGCGCGAGCCAGGCTCTCGGTTTCGCCGTGCCGCTGATGTACTTCATTTTCGTCATCCTCTCGACCTTGCGGCTCGACTTCTGGCTCTCTGCGTTTACAGGCTTCGTCGCCGCAGCCGGGCTTCTGTCCGTCGCGCTGCTCTACAACGCGGCCGACGAGGCCGGCGAACCCCTGATCTATTTCCACGCTGTGCGCAGCATCGTCATCCTGATTTGTGGCGCGCTGGCGGGCGCGGTCGGCGCTCAGCTGCGCCGCCAGTTCGCCGCGAGCATCGCGGCTGCGACCGCGCGTGACCGGGTGACGAACCTGTTCGGCCAGCACGTCTCTCCACAGGTGGTGGAGCGGCTGATGGCGGCGGGAACCAGCGGTGGCGGGGATCTCCGCCGCGTCGCGGTGATGTTCGTCGATTTCCGCGGCTTCACGGCGGGCGCGCAGTCGCGCACGCCACAGGAGGTGGTCGACCGGCTCGACGGCGCCTTTGCGGTGCTGGTCGACATCCTCGATCGCCACGGCGGCATCGTGAACAAGTTTCTCGGCGATGGCTTTCTCGCGTTGTTCGGCGCGCCGCTGGAAGCCTCCGACGCCGCGCATCGCGCGGTTGCCGCGGGCCGCGAGATGCTGAGTGCGATGGACCACATCAACGCACAGACGAGCTGGCCGCTGCGCATCGGCATCGGCATCCATTTCGGCGAGGTCGTCGCCGGCAATATCGGCTCGCCCCGGCGCAAGGAATACACCGTCATCGGCGACACCGTGAACTTCGCCTCGCGCCTGGAGGCTTTGAACAAGGAGTTCGGCTCGCAGCTCCTGATTTCGGAGACCGTGCGCGAGGCGCTCGGCAACGATGGTGACGATGCTGTTGCGCTCGGCGAGGTCGAAGTGCGCGGCTATGAGCGGAAGGTCGCGGTGTTTCAATTGGGGTAACGGCTCTTCAAGCGCGAGTCGCGTTTGGTTGAAGCGGAGTCGCGCTGCCTTGAACGCGCGTGATGAAATATCCCTGCTAGTTTTCGGGTCTTGCATTGTGGAAGCCGAGACGCCTCGGCATTCACTTCTCACCCGGAGAAAGCCAATGACCCGATTGACCCTTGTTGCCGCCGCCCTGATCGCCGCAGCCGCTACCCAGGCTCAGGCCGCGACGATGCGCCACGCTGCCCCGCCGCGCGCTGCTGTGACTCAGGCGGTGTCCGACTCCTGCGTCAGGGCGCCGGCAGAGGGCGCGTATGCCTCTGCGCCCTACACGCAGCCGCCCTGCCTGCCGAACACGACTTACCCGTACGCCTATTGACGATCGCAACAAACGATGTCGGGTTGGCGAAATTCGCCAGCCCGACTTCGAGAATCGCTGCCGCCGATTAACCTCCAACGCGTCATCGCGATTGCTCCGATTGCTCCGAATTTTGGGGCATGACGAGCGATGTCGCCGGCCTATAGACTTCCGCGCGATGCGGCCCGTTGCGGTCGCGACTTGCATGAGGGATCGAAGATGCAGCGCCGCTACGTCACCGTCGACGTGTTCACCGACCGCGCCTTCGGCGGCAACCAGCTCGCCGTGGTGCTCGATGCCGGCGGGCTCACGACCGCTCAGATGCAGACGATCGCGACCGAGTTCAACTATTCCGAGACCACCTTCGTGCTGCCGCCGCGCGACAAGGCCAACGACGCGGAGGTGCGCATCTTCACGCCGGTGCAGGAGATTGCCTTCGCGGGCCATCCCAATGTCGGCACCGCCTTCGTGCTCGCCTCGATGGCGAAGGAGCCGAAGCCACGTCTGCTGTTCGAGGAGAAAGCCGGGCTCGTACCGGTCGCCATCGTGACAGAGCAGGGCCGGGTGATCAGAACCGAGCTCACCGCGCCGCAGCCGCTGGAGCGGCTCTCGCGGCTGTCAGCCGCCGAAGCCGCGAGCTGCATCTCGCTCGTTGCAGACGACATCAAGACCGACAATCACGAGCCTGAGATCGTCACCGTCGGAAACGCGTTTCTGGTGATGGAGCTGCATTCGCGCGAGGCGCTGAAGCGCGCCCGGCCGGATGCGGCAGCCTACGGCAAGCTCTTACCGCGCGATGGCGCCCGCTCGGTGTGGTTCTATACGCGCGACGTACCCGCGGCGGAGGCGCCTTGCGAGCGCCAGGCGCGAATGTTCATGCGCGGCGCCAGCGGTCTCGTCGAGGACCCCGCCACCGGCAGCGCCACGGTTGCCGCGGCCGCACTGTTCGCTGATCTCGATCCGATGCGCGATGGCGAGCTCAAGCTCACCGTGGGCCAGGGCTTTGACATGGGCCGGCCGAGCATCCTCTCGACGCGCGTGCGCAAGCAGGACGGCAGGATCCTCTCCGCCCATGTCGGCGGCAGCTGTGTGCAGATGATGGAGGGGACGTTCAAGCTGGCGGGGGAGGGCTAGGCGTCATTCCAAGCTCGTGCTGGGTCCCACGGTCGTCCCGAGAGCCTGACCGAAAAGTTTTGAGTCAGGCTCTGAGGTGCGAGCTTTTGCGAGCCTCGAAGGATGCACGGCCGAGGTGCAGCCTCGGGGCACGCCGTCGTCCTCGGAGGGCCGCTGGAGAAGCGGCCACCTCAGGATGAGCTACGGCTAACACCAGCGCCCACGACGATCAGACCAGCCGCCCCGCCAGATTCGTCACCGCAACCCCATCGCGTTCCTCGATGATCTCCGCGATCATCTGGCGGTGGCAATGGGTGTGGTCGCGCTCGTAGCAGAGCAGGCACACCGGGCCGGCCTTCTTCACCAGCGCCGAGAGCTCGTCCATCGCCTCCCTGGCCTCGGGCGCCTTCAGGTGCTTTGAGAAAATCCTCTCGAGCACATCGTACTGACCGCTGCGTGCGGCGAGGCGGCCCTCCTTCGGCGTGCCGAGCGCGGCGAGGTGGACATAGGCGATGCCGCGCTCGTCGAGACCCGCGGCAAGCTGCTTCTTGGAAAAGCCCGGCCGGCGCGAGGATGTCACCGCGCGCACGTCGACCACGAGCTTGACGCCGGCCTCTACCAGCTCATCCAGCACCGCCTTGGGCGGCGTCTGCTCATAGCCGATGGTGAACAGCTTCCTGGCCTTTGCCATGGCTCACCTCAACTCACCCTTGCGATCAGTTCCATGGCGCCGGCGGGTGCGCGTACCTTGCCCTCGTGGATGACGTAGGCGAACACGTCGCGCGGCTCCTTCTTCGGCTTGGCCTTGTCGACCTTCGGCAGGTCGTCCGGTTCACCGCCCGAAGCCCAGGCCTGAAGGCGCTCGGCCCAGGCATCGAGCTGCTTGGGCGGGTAGCAGGTCTTGATCTCGTCATTGCCCTTCTGCAGCCGGGCATAAACGAAATCACCGGCGACGTCGGCGATGGCTGGATATTTGCCGTGCTCGGCGAACACGACGGGCGTCTCGAACTCGCGGATCAGCGCCACGAAGTCCGGCGCGCAGAAACTGTCGTGTCGGACCTCGACGACGTGGCGCAGCGCGCGTCCCTCGAGCTTGCGCGGCAACAGTTCGAGGAACTTGCCGAAGTCGGCGCCGTCGAATTTCTTCGTCGGCGCGAACTGCCACAACACCGGCCCGAGACGGTCACCGAGTTCCAGCACGCCGGAATCATAGAACCGCTTGATGGAATCGCCGGCTTCCGCCAGCACCCGGCGGTTGGTGGCGAATCGCGGTCCCTTTACTGAGAACACGAAACCGTCGGGCACCTCGCTCGCCCATTTGCGAAAGCTCTCCGGCTTCTGCGAGCCGTAATAGGTGCCGTTGATCTCGATCGAGGTCAGCTTCGAGGCGGCGTAGGACAGCTCCTTCGCCTGCGTCAGCTTCTCCGGATAGAACACGCCGCGCCACGGCTCGAAGGTCCAGCCGCCGATGCCGATGAAGATGTTGCCTGACTTTTTGGACGCAGTTTTTGCTTTGGCCACGGAAGGATCTCGCATCGACGTGAGGGGATGCCGTCATCCTAGTCAAACCAGTTGTGATTGGCCAGTTGCTGCGTCCCGTCTAAGGTCGCGGCAGGATCTGCGAAAAAGGAGAAAAAGATGCGGATGCTGATGGTGGGAGCGGCGCTCGTCATGATGACATCTGCTGCCATGATATCTCCGGTCATGGCGGATGACGACGATGCGAAGGGCGCGCAGAAGCTCGCCATGCAGGGCCGCGACGATTACTGGCATTGCCTGGCGCGGGAATATTCGCGCGATAGCAATCGGGGAATGACGGAACAGGATTTTGGCCGCTCGGTCGCGGGTGCCTGCCCGTCGGAGCGGCAATATTACCGGGTGGCGCTGCTCGACTATCTCACCACGCAATATCCGAACATCGATGCCGGTGCCCATCTCGCGACCGCGAACAGGGCAGTGGAGGCCGCGCAGAAGGACATCGTGACGGCCTTCGTCAAGCAGAGGCCGCCGGTGAAATGAGGGAGTGGCGAATGGCCAATAGCGAATAGGGGAAGAGGCGGCCTTCTCCATTCGCTACTCGCCATTGGCTCCGGGCCCTTCCGGCTCCGCGCGCATCCGTGATATCACGGGGCGTATCTGGAACAGGGGTGGGTTTCCATGGCGTCTGAGTCGGTAGGGGGCATTTTGGGCGTGATCGTCGCCGCGATCGTGCTTGCAGTCGCCGTCGTGTTCGGGCCGATTGGCCAGTACGGCAAGCCGCCCAAACCGGCGAAAGTCGAGCCGGCCCCGGCTGCGGCACCCGCAGCCCCGGCCGCGCCGGCGCCGCGCGGGCCGATCATCCGGGAAGTGCCCAACCAATAAGGCACGAAAATCGTGGTTTTCGGCCCTTGCGAAGCCGTCTTGTCATTCTTATCTACCCCTTAACGGCGCCGTTGAGCGAAAAACTCCGGCGTTGGAACGACCTTGGAATAGCTTAGGCTCGCGCCGGATGTACGCGCGGCCCGCCGTTCCGGGGTCGTTGGCATTTTGGGGCGCCTTTTGGGCCCTTTCCCGGACACCCCCAGCTTCGCAGCATAAGAACCCGGCAGCGCAGAACTTGGCAGCGCAGGACGCGGCGGATATACGCTGCCGTCATGAATGAAGTGATCAGACCGGGCTCCGAAAATCCGCTGCAGGCCCTAGAAGGGCCGGAACTGTCGGTCATCGTCCCGACCTTCAACGAGCGCGACAATGTCACGGTGCTGTACCGGCGGCTGGAGGCGGTGCTCGCCAACGTCGCCTGGGAAGTCGTGTTCGTCGACGACAATTCGCCTGATGGCACCTGGGACGTCGTGCGCGCGCTGGCGCAGCAGGACAGCCGCGTGCGCTGTATCCGCCGCATCGGCCGCCGCGGCCTTTCGGGCGCCTGCATCGAGGGCATCCTGGCGTCCAGCGCGCCCTATGTGGCCGTGATCGACGCCGACCTCCAGCACGACGAGACGCAACTGCCGAAGATGCTTTTGCTGCTCGCAAGCGACGAGGCCGATCTTGTGGTCGGTAGCCGCTACATCGAGGGCTACAAGAGCGAGGGCTTCAACAAGCAGCGCGCCGGCGCCAGCGCGCTGGCGACCGAGTTCGCCAGGAAGATGCTGCGGGTCGAGATTGCCGATCCCATGAGCGGCTTCTTCATGATCCGCCGCGATCGTTTCGAGCAGCTCGCGCCGAAGCTCTCCGTGCACGGCTTCAAGATACTGCTCGACGTCGTCGCGACCGCGCACGGCGGCTTGCGGGCGGTCGAGATTCCCTACACTTTCGGCGCCCGTCAGCACGGCGAGAGCAAGCTCGATTCCATGGTCGCGCTCGATTTCCTCGGCCTCGTGCTGGCCAAGCTGAGCAACGACATCGTCTCGCTGCGCTTCATCCTGTTCGCGATGGTCGGCGGCATCGGCCTCGTGGTGCATCTCACCACACTGTTCATCGGGCTTCAGCTGTTCAAGGCGCCGTTCGCGGAGGCGCAGGCCGCCGGCGCCATCGTCGCCATGACCAGCAATTTCATCCTCAACAACTTCCTCACTTATCGCGACCAGCGGCTGAGGGGCTTTGCGCTGCTGCGCGGTCTGATCGCCTTCTACATCGTGTGCAGCGTCGGCCTGCTCGCCAATGTCGGCGTCGCCTTCTCGGTCTACGACCAGGAGCCGATCTGGTGGCTGGCCGGCATGGCCGGCGCGCTGATGGGCGTGGTGTGGAACTACGCGATGTCAGGCCTGTTCGTCTGGCGCAAGAAATAACCCACGATGGACGGGGCTGACGCGCGGATCGTCCGCAATACCGTGCTGCTGATTCTCGCGCTGGTGGCCCTGCGGCTCGTCGCGGCCGCGTTCACGCCGATCACCTTCGACGAAGCCTATTACTGGATGTGGTCGATCAACCTCGCCGGGGGCTATTACGACCATCCGCCGATGGTCGCCTATGTCATCCGCGCCGGCACCATGATCGCCGGCGATACCGAGCTCGGCGTCCGCCTCGTCTCGATCCTGCTCGCACTGCCGATGAGCTATGCGGTCTACCGCTCCGCTGCGATCCTGTTCGGCGGCGCGCGCGTGGCGGCGACCAGCGCGGTCCTGCTCAACGTAACCATGATGGCCTCCGTCGGCACGCTGATCGTGACGCCGGATGCGCCGCTTCTGGTCGCATCCAGCTTCGTGCTGTTCTTCCTCGCAAAAGTGCTGGAGACCGGCCGTGGCGTCTGGTGGCTTGCGGTCGGCGCGGCCGTCGGTGCGGCGCTGCTGTCGAAATACACGGCGATGTTCTTTGGCGCCGGGATCCTGATCTGGCTCGCTTGCGTGCCGAAGCTCAGGCGCTGGTTTCTCTCGCCCTGGCCCTATCTCGGTGGTCTCGTTGCGCTGGCGCTGTTCTCGCCGGTGATCCTCTGGAATGCGGACCATCAATGGGTCTCGTTCGCAAAGCAGCTCGGGCGCGCGAAGATCGAGGACTTCCGACCCGTCTTCATCGCCGAGCTGATCCCGACCCAGATCGCGTTCGCAACCCCGCTGGTCTTCATCCTCGGCGCGATGGGTCTGCACGCGCTGACCTGGCGCCGGGCCGGCGCGCTGGCCTCGCGCGTGCTGATCGAGGCGATGTTCTGGACCATCGTCGCCTATTTCGTCTGGCATTCGCTGCACGCCCGCGTCGAGGCCAACTGGTTCGCGCCGGTCTATCCGCCCTTCGTCGTCGCCGCGGCCGCTGCCGCCAACCTCGTGCAATGGAAGCCGCGCCAGCGCCGCCTGGTGGATTTTTGCCTGCGCTGGGCCACGCCTGTCGGCATCGTGATGTTTGCCGCGCTCATCGTGCAAGCCAACACCGGCTGGCTCTCGGGTTATCGCCGCGATGCCACCGTGCGCAGCGTCGGCGTCGGCTGGCGCGAGCTCGCTGCCGAAATCGAAGCCGTGCGCGCGCGCCATGGCGCGACCTGCGTGCTCGCGCAGGACTACGGCACCACGGGCTGGCTGGCCTTTTACTTGCCCCGCGGCACCTGCGTGGTGCAGCAGAACCAGCGCATCCGCTGGGTCAACATGGGCGAGCCAGATCCGAAGTTGCTGGCGGGCAAGCTGCTCTATGTCGACGAGCTGCGCCCGGACGGTCATCCCGTCCTCAACGACCTCTTTGCGAAGGTGACGCAGGTTGCGCAATTGCAGCGCAAGCGCGGCCCGCTCGTGGTCGAGACCTACAGCCTCGATCTGCTGGAGGGCGCCAAGGGCGACGTGCTGGACCGCTCGCCGCCGCCGGAAGCAAGGTAGCTGTCTGTCATCCCCGCGAACGCGGGGATCCATGCCGCGTGATCTATCGATGAGCGCGGGTGCTTGTACCGCGCGAAGACCTGCTCACTACTAGTCTTCGCCAAACTTCTCCCTGGGGTTATGTGTCCCGGTGTTCGCCGGGACGACAACGGAGTGTTCGGCGGGGCCGACGCCTCAGTCGATCGCCTCGGCCTTGGCCGCGGCCTGCTTGGGCCCGTCCCGGTCGCGCCAGAACCACACGGTCACGACCCCGGAGCGGCCACGGACCTGGGCGAGCAGGGGGCCCGACAGGACGCCGTCGGGAGCGCCTTGGAAGTCGGCCGTATCCAGCAGCGCATTGCTGAGGGCGAGTCGTGCATCGTTCCGGACGGCGACTTCCATCAGCCGGCTCGCGACGTTGACTGTGTCGCCTGTCGCCGTGATGTGTTGGTGGGTTTCGCCGAGGCGGGAGGCGACGATCTCGCCGAAATGCGCGCCGATCTTGAAGCCGAGCTGACCGCCGATCGCTGACGGCCGCGAGGCGATCCAGTGTTCGACACCGCGATGCAGGTCGATCGCGCATTTGAGCGCGCGCGCGGCGTCATCGGGCATCGCGGCCGGCAGACCGAACAGGATCATGGCGCCGTCGCCGAGAAAGCCGGTGATCATGCCGCCGCAATCGACCGCGGCCTTGTCGATCCGCGCGTGAAACGCCTGCAGGATCTCCTGAAGCGCGTCCGGATCGATCCGTTCGCTCAAGGACGTGAAACCGGAGAGATCGATGAAGACGATTGCGGCGTCTTGCCGGACCGGCTTGGACAGGAAATTCGGATCGCGCGCCAGCCATTCCTGCACGGCCGGTGCCTGGAATTGTGCGAGAGACCTGCTCTTGGCGGCGAGATATTGCGTGCGGCGGCCCCCGGCCCACAGCTGCACACCGGCAAAGATCGCAACCGGCGGCACCGCGGCGGCGAGCGTGGTTGCCGCGTTCAGCCAGACGCCATGCGTGAACGCGTACGTGTTGAGGCCGGCCCAGGCGATCATCACCGCGGCCGCCGCCATGATGCCGAGCGCGCTGCGCCGCCAGGCCAGCAGGCCGACCAGCAGCATCGGCAGCAGGATCGCAGCGAGCGCGTCGGCAATATGGACCCTGTGGTCGCGCACGATGCCGTCGCCGGCAACGAGATGGGTAATCGCTGTCGAGACCACCTCGACGCCGGGCATCAGGGAATCGAACGGTGTCGGGTAGAAGTCGCCGCCGCCGGCGACCGAGGCGCCGATCACGACGATCCGGTTCTCGATCGCGGCGCGATTGAGCGTGCCGTCGAAAATGCTCTGCGCGCTCACGGTGCGGATGGTGCGGCGCGGACCGTAATAGGTGATCGGCAGCGCGAAGTCGGAATCGGTCGGCACGGCGCGGTCGCCGAGCATGAGATGATCAGGAGCGATCGTCAGCGGCTTGTCGAGCGCGCGCGTCGCGACGCGCAACGGGAACGACAGCTCGACCTTGTCGCGGGTCCGAAACAGCATCGGCACCGAGAGCGGCGAGCCCGATTGGCCCGTCGCGACATTGACGATGCCGACCTCGGCGTGGTCAGCGAACGCAGGCAGCGGCAGCAGGAAACGTTCGGCTTGCGGCAGCACGGCGAGGGGACCTGCGCTGCCGGGCGCCACGTTTTCGCTGGCGGAAGGGAAGATCGCAGCGGCGGCGAGCACCATGGGCCCGGTGGCGAGCGTGTTTGCCAGCGTGGCGTCGCCGATCGCAGCGCTGCGGTCGACCAGCAGGAGATCGATCGCGACGACCTTCGGCTTGAACTGCACGATGGTGTCGACAACGCGGGCGAGATCGGCGCGCGGCAGCGGATAGCTGCCGCCGCGCTTCACCACGGTGTCGTCGATCGCGACGATGGTGACGAGATCGGGCGGACGCTGCACCCCGCGGACCTGGGTTCGCCAATCGGTCAGCGTTGCTTCGAGGCGGTCGAGAAAGCGCAGATGGCCGCCGGCGTGCGCGGCAAAGATGCCCGCGCCCCACAGCGCGGTGAGGGCGAGTGCCACCAGGATTTGAACGCGTCTCGTCATTGCGTCGTACTGCAATCTTCTTTTTCTTCGGGGCCTGTGGGCCGAGGTCTATTGACCAGGTCTTATTGACCAAGCCTCATTGACCAAGCCTTGCCATGAGAGCGTCGATGCGCGGCTGGCCCCACTGCTTCACCGTCAAAGGTCCGGTCGCTTCCACGTCGACGCCTTGGCCGGGGCCAAGCACGACGCCGCGCCCACGAGCCCTGCGGTTGACGCCGACACGGCCGTCGGCGACGAAGACTGAGGTCTTGGCCTCAGCGACATCGACGGCCCATCTGGTGCCGCGCACCGCGGCAATCGCCTGCGGCGTCAGCACCTTGAAGGGATTGCCGCCCGGCTTCCTGGGCACTTCGACCAGCAGGGCTTTGCTGCTCAACTCAACGGAGTCAATATGTCCGTCGCGGTTGGCGTCCTTTAGTTCAAATCTGGCGCCACTTTCCGCAACGATGGTGATGCCGTTGTCGCAGCGCCAGGTCTGCGTGCCCGCGGCCGAGGCCGACGATGTGCAAGCTATGTTGGCAGGCTGCGCGGCTGCGTATCCCATCAACAACGACGACGCCAGAGCAAGATACCCGGCGCGCGCGAACCCTCTCATGCCAGCCTCCGTTTGCATGCCCGGCACAATTCAAGGCGATGTTGATACGGTACCGTATCACACGCAGAGGCTGCTGAAAAGTGCCGCTCTACCAGCTATTTTCTTGGCTCGGCCTTTTCCAGAGCGGTGCGATCAACTTTCGGTCAGGGCGCGGTCGCCGTGTGAGCGGTCCGAGCTCGCTGTGTGATGTGCGTGATCTTGCCTGCCGTTCTCGTGTCACCCACGCGCTGGCGGGAAGGCCAGTGGGACCAGCCCCGCGCAACGTTTCCCCGCTATCTTCCGGGTATCGAAAGCCACGAAAACGACTTGGTTGGGTGGCCCTAGAGAGGCGGCCGGAGAGGTCCGCTGAATGCGCCGAACCGGCCGAGAATTATGGTTAACAGACGCGCCTAAGCCCGTAGTTCTGCGGGCTTTTTTCTCAGAATGAGACAGCCTTAACGAGTCGCCGCACATCTGCCCGAACTTAATCCGCATTTAACTAAAAGTCGCCTTAATGACGCTCCGACCCTCTGCGAGATGCTGGTCCCGGATCGTGACCAGCGGCACTTTGAAGGGGGACTGAGTGACACCGTCCTGGACGCAAGGCGAATGAGTACGAGTATCGCTGCGCATAGTAACGCGGCACGGAAGTCCAAGAATTCTCTTCGGAAGTCTTCCCGGAAAATGACCACGACCAATTGGCTTGGCGCCGCGGCTATCGGCTGCGTCGTGATGGGCGCCGGCTGGACCATCTACAGCAACGTCTTCGGCGCGAGCGTCTATCCGACCGTCGGCGGCATCGGCTACGACGAGCCGGTGATCAAGCGTGCGCCCAAGGTAGCGCTGCGCGAGGCTGGCGACGCCATCAAGGAAGCTTTTGCGCTCCTGCCTGACCGGTTGCAGGTCGCCGCCCCGATCTCGCGCGAGATGTTCAACGAGCGCTTTGCTGCCGCTGCGACCCAAGGCGTGGCATCGAACGCGGCCAGCGCGGCGCCGGCGACCCAGGTTGCGGTGGCCAAGGACGCGCCGAAGCAGAGCGTGATCGCGAAGGTCGCGGAAGCACTGAAGCCGTCGGCCCCGGCCAAAATTGCTGAGAAGACCGCTGACAAGACCGGGGACAAGGCCAAGCGCGCGCCGGATGCCCAGATGCAGCTCGCCTCGACCGATCCGGCCCAGATCGTGCCGGCACCGGAAGCGAAGAAGTCGTTCGCCGATCGCGCCAAGGCCGCGGTGATGTCGATCACCGGTCCGCGGCAGTCGATGGTCGAAAAACTCTGGGGCAAGCGCGAGCCGTCCGGCGGGCTGCTGGCCTACGCCTCGGCCGATGCCAGCGTGACCGCCTCCATCGCGCCGAAGGAGCAGAACCCGATGTTCGGCGGCGCGCCGCCCTATGAGCGTGACACCGCGGTCTACGACATCACTGCCAAGACAGTGTATCTGCCCGACGGCACCAAGCTCGAGGCGCATTCCGGCCTCGGCTCCAGTCTCGACGATCCGCGCTCGCAGCGCACCCGCATGCGCGGCGTGACGCCGCCGCACATCTACACGCTGAAGCCGCGCGAGGCGCTGTTCCACGGCGTGCCCGCGCTGCGCCTGACCCCGATCGGCGGCGAGAGCGCGATCTACGGCCGCGACGGTTTGCTCGCGCACACTTACATGCTCGGACCGAACGGCGATTCCAACGGCTGCGTGTCGTTCAAGGACTATTACGCGTTCCTCGACGCCTACCGCAACAAGGGCATCCGCAAGCTCGCGGTGCTGGCGCGGGTGGAGTGAGGCGCTGCGCGTCTCACGCTTTCTGCACGATCAGCGTTTGACGAAAACCAGGTTGCAGGCGCGCGCCTCGTTGCGCTTGCCGCTGCCGCGGGTGCGATCGAACTGCGCGTCGACCGTAAAGGCGTAAGGCGAGCCGGGCGCAAGGTTGTTGAGGGTGTACGCGCTTGCCCCTGTTGTGCCGCGCGCGCTCAACGTCGTCTTGCCGTCGGCCGGGATCTGGCCGTCGATCTCCAGGCGGTTGACGCCGTCCTTGCTCTGGGCCTCGGCGTGAAACACACCGTTGGTCACGGTGCCGGCGAGGGGCCTGGTGAAGCCCTGCGCCTTGCCGGAAGCCGGGCAGTTCAGCGTCACGTCCCAGCTGCCGTCGAAGTCCTTGCTGCCGCCGGCGCGGGTGTTGGTCGCAGGCGCCAGCGCCACCTTTTGCTTCAGGCCCTCGATCCGCGCCTTGGCGAGACTGGCGAAGCTGCAACTGGAAAATCGCGTCAGATGGTCCTCGAAGGCGCTGGCGGTGCCGATGGTGTCGGCAGCCTTCCAGTGCGCCTCCGCGGATGCGCAAGGGTCGGCCCGCGGCGCGACTTGCGGAGCCCCTGGTGCGATCGTGACCGACACCGGCCCGTTCAGGTAGAACTTGCCGATGATCGACAGCGACAGCTCCGGCAGCTGCGTCTTGCCGCTGGCATCATAGACGTCGCTGCTGATGTCGCGAAACACATCGCCGATCTCCTGCGGCTCTTCGATGTGCTTGAGGAACGCGGTCGTGTAGGGGCTGTTGCGGCCGACGCCGTCCGCCGCGGTCTGCCCCGATTGCGTCGAGAACGACACGATCGTGCCGCGCGGCGCTTCGACCTTCGACAGGCCGCGCCCGATCGAGGCGGCCCGCGTCGCTGAGCGTTTGAGAGTTTCCGCCAGCGGATTGTCGCGGCAGGAATCGAGCACCAGGATGCGCAGGTTCTTGGCTTGCTGCAGGTCGTTCACGATGTCGTCGACCCGCACGAAACGCTTGAGGTCGGCCTCATCGGTCAGCGTGGCGTCGACAGGCATCAGATAGTTCACGCCGTTGTACTGCATCGCATGGCCGCTGTAATAGAATATGGCGACGTCAGCTCTGCTCGCGGCGCGCGCGAAGCGGATGGTCAGATCCTGCATGTCGGCCTGGCGCAGGTCGATGCCCTGGATCACCTCGAAGCCGCTGCGTTTGAGCGAGGCCGCGACGTCCTCGGCATCGTGTGACGGGTTGGGCAGCTGCGCCGTCGAGTTATAGGCGCCGTTGCCGATCACCAGTGCCACCCGCGTGTCCGCAGATGCAGTGTCGGGAGACAGCCAGCCGGCGAGGAGGGCCAGGCAAAATAAAGATGAGCACAATCTGGAAAGAGCACGCATAAATGCCTTCCAAGAAAATATCGAAAAATATCCGTCCAGATTAGCGCATGCCGCGCCGACTTCAATGCCTTCCCCTGGAAAACGCTCGGATTTTGCGACCGTGACGTCCGGTCACGCTGCCATCGCCTTGCGCAGGGCCATCTCGGTCGCAATCGCTTCACGCACGGCCGGCCGCGCCTGCATGCGCCCGAGATAGGCTGACAAGGACGGCCATTGCGCGATGTCGACGCCTGCGGGACGGAGCAGCAGCAAGGCCCAGGTGAGGTGGGCATCCGCGACGGTGAAGCTGTCACCGACGAGGAATTCGCGCTCCGCCAGATGCGCCGACGGCACCGACAATGTCTGCGCGATTCTGGCGCGCGGCTTGGCGAGCGAGCCGTCGTCCTTGTACCAGAAGGTCGGAAACAGGAACGCCTTGTGGATCTCGGCGCCGATGAAGCTCAGCCATTCCTGCAGGCGATAGCGATCGGGATCGCCGAACGCCGGCGCAAGGCCCGCCGTCGGCTTTACGTCTGCGATGTATTGCAGCACCGCCGCGCTCTCGGTCAGCCGTTCGCCGTTCTCCAGCACCAGGACCGGCACCGCGCCCTTCGGCGACACGCCGAGGAAATCGCTGCCGTCGTCCACGACCTGCTTGGTCCAGATATGGGCAAGGTGATACTGCGCCTCGATACCGGCCTCCATCAGCGCGATGCGACTCGAGAGCGAGCAGGCCATCGGAAAGAAATAGAGTTGCAGCATCGGATGCTCCGTCAAATCAGCGCATCGCTGCGCGCGATGATCGCGAAGCGGTCCGAGAGCTCGGCCAGCGCGACCTCGTGAATCGTCCGGGCGTCCAGTGTGCCGCCGCGGCCGTCCGGCAGGTCGCGAGTGGCGCAGGCATCGGCCGCGATCGTCGTTCGCAGGCCGAGATCGAGCGCGGCGCGGGCGGTCGAGGAGATGCACATGTGGGTCATGAAGCCGGCCAGCACGATGTTCTTGCATCCGGTCGCGGCAAGCCGGGCTTGCAGATCGGTGCCGGCGAATGAGTTCGGCAGCGCTTTCTCGACCACGGGCTCGCCTGCTTGCGGCGTCAGGCGATCGACGATCGCGCCGCCTCGCGGTCGAACAGGCCGCCGGCGCGGCCCTTGTGCGCGACATGGATGATCGCAGCGCCGCTCTCCCGTGCCCGCGCCAAGAGGCGCGCCGCCGCGGCGATCGCCGGCTGTGCATCGGGAAGGGCCAACGGGCCGGCGCAATATTCGTTCTGGATGTCGATCAGCACGAGGCAGGCCTCGTTGAGCTTCGGCGGATTGAGATCGGCGCCGGCGAGTTCGAGCAGGGTCTTGGGAGCGGTCATGCTGGTCAGGCCTTCCAGGGAGATCGGATGGCGTCCACATTAGCGCAGCATGGGCCTGCCATTGTGCAGGACTATTGCAGCTTACGGCTGCAGATTTGCAGGGCACGGCATCGCCTGCTAGGCTTGCCCGGATGAACTGGGACGATCTGCGCATCATTGCCGCGGTGAGGGACGAGGGCACCTATGCCGGCGCCAGCGCGCGGCTGCGCATCGACGAGACCACCGTCGGCCGCCGGCTCGCACGCATTCAGCGCGATCTCGGGGTCCTGCTGTTCGATGCCGTGGACGGCCAGCGCCGTCCGACGCGCCATTGCGAGGCGGTGCTCGAGCATGTCGGCGCGATGGCCGCCCATGTCGCGGCGATCGATCGCATCAAGGAGAGCCAGCCCGGCCCGGTCGGCCGTCTGCGCATCGCCTCGACCAACGCGGTCGCCGAAGAGTTGTTGGCGCCGCACGCGAGCAGCTTCCTGCGCGATCATCCCGGCCTGACCCTGCAATTCCTGACCTCCAGCGGCAACGTCAAATTCTCGCGCTGGCAGGCCGACCTCGCCATTCGCCTGCGCAAGCCGGAGAAGGGCGACTTCACCATCTCCAAGCTCGGCGATGTCAGGCTGTATTTCTTCGAGCCCGCCGACCGTGCCGGCGGCGAGCCGGTCGCCTGCATCTATCCCGATGAGCTCGACACCATTCCCGAACAGCAGTTCTTGCGCGCGAAGCGGCTGACGAACGTTCGCTGCATCACCGACAACGTCCGCATCATCAGGACCATGATCCAGTCGCATCAGGCCGTCGGCGTGTTGCCCGAACACAGCTGCGAAGGCCTGCTCGCCGACCGCAGCCTGCGCGCGACGCTGCTGCCGAGGCGGCGCGACGTCTGGCTGCTGGTGCAGAACCACCTCAAGCGCGATCCGGCGACACGCGTGACGATCGACTGGGTGAGGGCGTGTTTCCAGGACATCGCGCGCCCCTGACGTCACGACGCGCTGTGATCATCGCGTCACAGTGCGCATGGTGCGACGAAAAATCCTGAACTGCCCCCTTGCAACCCGAACGTGCCTCGTCTATTAGCCCGCTCCTTCGCTAGGCCATGTGTCCGGGCTCTCTGAGATCCCGGCTGGCGCGATCCGGTCTCCGGTCTCGTGTTCCGCCGAATGAAGACGCAGGATGTAGCTCATGGAGAGCACCGGAGTAAAATCCGGAGGCATCGGTTCGATTCCGATTTCTTGTACCAACCAAAGGATAGCTCAGTGGTAGAGCAGATGACGTTTAATCATCGTGACGCGGGTTCGAATCCCGCTCCAGCGCTACGGGTCAGCCTGAAAAACTGACACCTCTGACGAGGACCGGACGCGCGCTTCAGTCGCAGTCCGGCCGTTTTGCCGCAAGGCTTTCCGTCCGAACCTAGACACTGTGAGACCGGCTTTGCGCCGCGGGTAGATACCGCTTGCGTTGATGCCGGGTGGCTCCGCTCGGCCGCGCGACACCCGTCGCGCGATCGCGCGCGTGCGCCCGTCGTCATGCGAGCTCAAGCCTCGGCCCGTCGATCTCTCAGGAAGCGTCGTCCGCGTCCTCAATCCTTTGCAAACGAAACCTGTTGTCCGGCATCCGGCCGGACGCAAAACGATGGAGGCGTGCCATGACTTCGAACAAGGGCTGGCATTTGCTGATGCTGAACGTGACGGTCAAGGATGGCGAGCTGGCGTTGCTGACGCGCAACGGGCAGCTCGTGCGCGTGCTCGCGCCCGGCAGGCACCGTCTGTTCGATCCCCTGCACGAGCTCAAGGCCGAGGTGCTCGATGTGGTCCGCAGCGAATTCTCTGCGGATCGCTACGCGGTGCTGAAGGCCGCACGGCCTGATCTGGCCGCCGAGCTGTTCGAGGCGGTCGAGACCAAGGCGGACGAGATCGCCATCGTCAGCCTCGACGGCCGGCCCGTGCATCTGATGACGCCCTGGCAGGTGCGCGTCTACTGGAAGGTCGCAACGAGCGTCGATGTCGAGCGCATCGATGTGTCCAGCGATGTCAGGGTTGGCGCGCGGCATCTGGCCATGATCGAGCGTAACCGCTCGGCCGTGACGTCGGAGACGGTGGTCGAGAACCACGAGGCGGGCCTGCTCTATGTCGAGGGCCGGCTCGTGGAGCGGCTCGTGCCCGGCCGGCACGCCTTCTGGACCGTCGGCCGCAAGATCGAGGTGAAGCGCCTCGACCTGCGGCCTCAGGCGGTCGAGATCACCGCGCAGGAGATGCTGACCAAGGATCGCATCGCGCTGCGGGTGACGCTGACGGCGTTCCGTAAGGTGGTCGATCCCGAGCGGACGGTTGCGACCGTGCCCGACGTGGATGCGTGGCTGTACCGCCTGGTGCAGTTCGCGATCCGCGAAGCGGTGGCGGGCCGGACGCTGGACGAGGTGCTGTCCGCGAAGGCGGCGCTGGATGCGGAGCTGCGCGACTATGTGCGGGCACGCGTCGCGGAGTCCGGTGTCGAGGTCACAGAGCTCGGCGTCAAGGACGTGATCCTGCCCGGCGAGATCCGGGAGCTGGTGAACAAGGTGGTGGAGGCGGAGCGGGTCGCCAAGGCGAACCTGATCCGCCGCCAGGAGGAGACCGCGGCGACGCGTTCGCTTCTGAACACCGCCCGCCTGATGGAGGAGAACCCCCTGCTGCTGCGGCTCAAGGAGCTGGAGTCGCTGGAGCGGCTGGTCGAGAAGGTCGGCCGCATCGACCTCCACGCCGGCAACGGCGAGGGCCTCGATGCTCTCCTGACCCGGCTCGTGCGCCTCAAGGCGCCCGAGAGTGCGTAAAACCGAAGGGCCGCCCACGGGCGGCCCTTCACATATCCGTCGTCGTCGCTTGCAATGAACGCGGAGTCGCGCCTGTGCGACCAAAATCACGGAAGTGGGATTGCACGCGCGCGAAGGTTGCGTAATCTCGCGATGACTATGGGTTTGATCAGGGCAGGCGCATGACGATTCTTCAGGACACCATCCGGCCGCCGACGGCGCGATCGCGGGAGTGGAAGGTGATCATCATCCTGATCCTGCTGGTCCCGGTGCTGTGGTCCCCGCTGATCCTGTTTCGCTTCGTCCTCTATCAGCCGTTCAGCATCCCCTCCAATTCGATGGCGCCGACGTTGATGGTCGGTGACTACGTCTTCGCCGCGAAATATGCCTATGGCTACGGCCGCTACTCCTTTCCCTTCGCGCCATCCTGGATCTCGGGCCGCGTCTTCGCCGCCAACCCGGAATACGGCGACATCGTCGTGTTTCGTACGCCGAAGGATACCTCGGCCGACTACGTCAAACGCGTGGTCGGGCTGCCCGGCGACCGCATCCAGATGCGGCACGGCCAGCTCATCCTCAACGACCGGCCAGTGACGCGCGTCGCGCTCGAGGACGGGCTCGCCGACAACGCCTGCGGTGGGGATGGCGGCGTCAGGGTCAAGCGTTGGCGCGAGACGCTGCCGAGCGGCGCGTCCTATGTCACCAACGACTGCCTCGACAACGCTTTCCTCGACAACACCAACGTCTTCACGGTGCCGCCGGGCCATTTCTTCGTGCTCGGCGACAACCGCGACAATTCCACCGACAGCCGCATGATGTCGGCGTTCGGTTTCGTGCCGATGGACAATCTCGTCGGCAAGGTGACGCGGATCTTCTGGTCGCTCGACGAAGATGGCGAGCCGCGCATGGAGCGGTTGGGGAAGGTGGAGTGAGGCTCGGAATGACGGAGGTTCGTAGCCCGGATGGAGCGCAAGCGTAATCCGGGAAGGCTGCCTGCGTCGCACGAGATGTCCCGGATTGCGCTTCGTTCCATCCGGGCTACGAGCCGCCGTTCCGCGAGAACGTCCGTCCCAAACAAAAACCCCGGCATCGCTGCCGGGGTTTCGTAGTTCTTGAGGTGGTTGGACCTTAGAAGTCCATGCCGCCCATGCCGCCGCCCGGGGGCATCGCGGGACCGGCGCCGCCCTTCTTGGGCAGCTCGGCGACCATGGCTTCCGTGGTGATCAGCAGGGCCGCAACCGAGGCAGCGTTCTGGATCGCGGTACGGACCACCTTGGTCGGGTCGATGATGCCCTTCTTGACGAGGTCGGCATATTCGCCGGTCTGGGAGTCGAAGCCGTAATTGTAGGCCTTGTTCTCCAGGATCTTGCCGACGATCACCGAGCCGTCTTCACCGGCGTTGATCGCGATCTGGCGAGCGGGAGCGGACAGCGCCTTGCGCACGATCTCGACGCCGGTCTTCTGGTCGTCGTTCTTGGTGCGCAGGCCCTTGAGCTGCTCGGAGGCACGGAGCAGAGCGACGCCGCCGCCCGGAACGATGCCTTCTTCCACAGCCGCGCGGGTCGCATGCATCGCGTCATCAACGCGATCCTTGCGCTCCTTCACCTCGACCTCGGTCGCGCCGCCGACGCGGATCACCGCGACGCCGCCCGCGAGCTTGGCGAGACGCTCCTGGAGCTTCTCACGGTCGTAGTCCGAGGTGGTCTCCTCGATCTGCGCCTTGATCTGGGCCACGCGCGCCTCGATGTCGGCCTTCTTGCCGGCGCCGTTGACGATCGTGGTGTTCTCCTTGTCGATCATCACCTTCTTGGCGCGACCGAGCATGTTGAGCGTGACGTTCTCGAGCTTGATGCCGAGATCTTCCGAGATCGCCTGGCCGCCGGTCAGGATCGCGATGTCCTGCAGCATGGCCTTGCGGCGATCGCCGAAGCCCGGAGCCTTGACGGCCGCGACCTTCAGGCCGCCGCGCAGGCGGTTCACGACCAGGGTCGCGAGCGCTTCGCCTTCGACGTCCTCGGCGACGATGACCAGCGGCTTGCCGGTCTGCACCACGGCCTCGAGCAGCGGCAGCAGCTCGTTCAGCGAGGAGAGCTTCTTCTCGTTGATGAGGATGTAGGCGTCGTCCATCTCAACGCGCATCTTGTCGGCGTTGGTGACGAAGTAGGGCGAGATGTAGCCGCGGTCGAACTGCATGCCCTCGACGACGTCGAGCTCGGTCTCGAGCGACTTGGCTTCCTCGACGGTGATGACACCCTCGTTGCCGACCTTCTTCATGGCGTCGGAGAGGAACTTGCCGATCTCCTGGTCGCCGTTCGCCGAGATGGTGCCGACCTGGGCGATCTCGTCGTTCGAGGTGACCTTCTTGGAGTTCTTCTGGAGGTCCGCAACCACGGCTTCGACAGCGAGGTCGATACCACGCTTCAGGTCCATCGGGTTCATGCCGGCGGCGACCGACTTGGCGCCTTCCTTCACGATCGCCTGGGCCAGCACGGTGGCGGTGGTGGTGCCGTCGCCGGCCGCGTCAGCGGACTTGGAGGCGACTTCGCGCACCATCTGCGCGCCCATGTTCTCGAACTTGTCCTCGAGCTCGATCTCCTTGGCGACGGTGACGCCGTCCTTGGTGATGCGGGGTGCGCCGAACGACTTGTCGAGGACGACGTTGCGGCCCTTCGGGCCGAGCGTGACCTTCACCGCGTTGGCGAGAACGTCGACGCCGCGCAGCATCTTGTCGCGCGCTTCAACCGAGAATTTGACTTCTTTGGCTGCCATCTGGAATTTTCCTTGGATAATGTTTGACTGGAGGGAAAGAGAGGCTCTTAGGCCGCCTTCTTCTTGGAAGCGGGGACGTCGAGAACGCCCATGATGTCGCTTTCCTTCATGATCAGCAGGTCTTGGCTGTCGATCTTGACTTCAGTGCCGGACCACTTGCCGAACAGCACGCGGTCGCCGACCTTCAGGTCGATCGGGATCAGCTTGCCGGCTTCGTCGCGGCCACCGGGGCCGACGGCGACGACTTCGCCCTGCGAGGGCTTTTCCTTGGCCGTGTCGGGAATGATGATGCCGCCAGCGGTCTTCTCTTCTGCGTCGATGCGCTTGACCACGACGCGGTCGTGAAGCGGACGGAATTTCATGCAGTCCTCCTAAGCATTTGCTCAGATTGATGTTTCAAGGGATGTTAGCAGTCGATGCCCGCGAGTGCTAGCACGAGCGAAGCTGAAATAGGACAGGAATTTTGTGGGAGCAAGGGCTTCTAGCAGAAAAATCAGCACCCGGAAGCGCGGACTGCCAGAATCTCTCTTCCATCGTTAACCGAGGCCGGGTCCGTATTAGCACGGTGCCGCCTCTGCTGCTAACGCATTGAATTTCAACAGCTTGTTAAACTTTTGGGCTTGAGATGGGTTGTCAGTTTGCGTCACATTTCTCTCATGTGAGCGCATCAGTACCGGGTGGCTCGTCAGGCGCACACCGACCAGGCCGCCCCTTGAATGCGCTCCTGCAAAGGAGGTTGGCATGGGCGTACGGAGTGGGGGCGTTTCCGAGGACTTCCGGAAACAGCTTCTAGGTTACGGGCTGACGACGGCGCAGATCCTCTACCGGATGCCGGATCATCCTTCGCTGCTCCAGACCTACGTCTGGCAGAACTACGACATGTTTCCGAAATTCCCGGCGCTGAAGGATTTCCTGGCCTTCTGGCAGGAAAAGCTCGACGGTCCCCTCCATTCGGTCACCGTCGCGCACTCCAAGCTGATCAAGCCGGCCGAGCTGCGCGCCGTGGATGGCGTGTTCCGGCTGCATTGAGGCGCACACCGGTCCCGTAGGGTGGGCAAAGGCGCTTAAGCGCCGTGCCCACCATCTCTCCATGATCGCGCACGGAAGGTGGGCATGCTTCCGCCTTCGCTCTTCGAGCTACGGCGGACAAGTCGCTTTGCCTACCCTACGATATCTCCGTTGCAGCTGCGCCGGGCGAACGCGCTATTCCCGTGATCACCTGAGGGGCGATCAGGCGCCGTCGCCGCAATAGCGTCTCCACATCGCGCGATAGGCCTCGTCGACCGCTCGCCCGTATGAGACGGGGTTGCTGGCGGCTGCGGCCCGGATCTTGTCGGGCAGCTCGCGGCGCAACCTGTCGAGCTCGCTGATCTCAGAGCCTCGGCGCGTTGCGATTTCGATATACGCCTCATGGCTGTCGGTGACCCAGTCCGGCAAACCGAGTGCCGTGAGGATGGAGCCGGCAGCACGGCTGGGCAGGCTGTTGCCGAGCTTCGCCACCACCGGCACGCCCATCTGCAAGGCTTCCCATGTGCTGACGCCGCCATTCTGCGGGAACGGGTCGAGGCAGATATCGACGCGATTGAACGATGCCAGATGTTCACTTCGCAAGGTGGCGCCGAGCAGATCGACACGTTCGGCCGGCAATCCGCAAGCCTCGAACCGGGCGAGCAAATTTTCGCGGACCAGCTGGTCGTCCAAGGCAACATCCTTGATCAGCAGTCGCGAGCCCGGCACCCGCTCGAGAATCCTGGACCAGACCTGCGCTGCCTCGTCCGAAATCTTGCTGATGCGGTTGAAGACGCCGAAGGTGACGAAACCGTTCGAGATCACCGGCGTTGGTGCCCGCGGAATCTCGGTCGGCAGCGACGCCAGCGTCACGAAGCACGGCAGGTCGACAATGGTCTCGGCAAACAGATGCCGAACCTCGTGAGGAATCGCGACCGGATCCGACATCAGATAATCGATCGTCGGCAGCCCGGTGCCGGTGCCGTGGCCCCAGCCATGCACCTGGATCGGTGCCGGCTTGCGCGCGAACACGCCGAGGCGGTTACCTCTGGTATGGCCGGACAGATCGATCAGGATGTCGATGCCGTCGGCGCGGATCTCGGCGGCGAGGCGATCTTCGGTCCATTGCGAGGCGTCGCGCCAGCGATCGGCGATCCCCTGAAATTCGCCGGTCGTCGCATCCACTTTCGACGAACAAGCGTAGCACACGACCTCGAACTGTGCCCGGTCATGGTGTTGGAGCACCGGCTTGAAAATCAACGCGGCCGAATGCGCGTTGAAATCCGACGAGACATAACCGAGCACCAGACGGCGATCCGGATCGCGGCTGTTGTCATGCGGTCTCGCCGCGCCTGAAGCGATTTTCGCGCCAACACGCTCCCACCACACCTGACGAGCCTGCTGATGCCGTTCAACGGTGGCGTCCCCCGCAAAATCGAGCGTGAATATCTTGTTGGAGATCGCGCTCTGCAGGTCAGGCTGGATGTCGAGGGCTCTGTCGAAACTGGCGAGGGCCTCATTGACCCGGCCAAGTCCGGCGAGGCAAAGACCCAGCACCAGGTGAGCTTGAATGGAATCTGGATCGATCGCGAGCGCCTGCTGGCAGTCGTGGGATGCGTGGGCAATTTGCTGGATCTGGAGCAGGACACTGGCCCGCGCGAGCCACCCATTCGCGTCGTCGGGTGCCAGCGCAATCGCCTGATTGCCGTCTGCCAGCGCTTCGTCAAATCGCTGAAGTTCCCGTAAAGCCGTGGCACGGTTTGCAAGCGCCGCGGCATAGTCAGGCTTGATCGACAGCGCGCGGTTCAAGCTTGCGACGGCCTCGTCGTAATTGCGCTGACGGCACAGCGCCCAACCCCGGCCGTTGTGGGCTTCGGCAAGGCTCGCGTTGAGTGCGATCGCTTTGTCGTAGCTATGGAGCGCCTCCTCGTGAAGATCGAGGGCCACGCTCGCGTTACCGAGATTGGAGAGGGTTGCGGCGTGGTTGGGCCGCAAGGCGAGGGACTTTCGATAGCTCGCGCAGGCCTCGTCGTGACGCCGCAGCCCGTTGAGCGCGACGCCCAGCCTCATATGAGCATCGGCAGATTGCGGATCCACGGCGACCGCTCGGCTCAGCAGGATTTCGGCTTGCTGAAAGTTTTTGGCATCAGACTCCAAAGCGCCGAGCATGTGCAGCGCCATGAATTGGTTGGGCGCGAGCTGCAGGAGTTGCCGATAGGCAGCCTGGGCCTCGGCGAGAAGCCCCATCTTGTGGAGCTGGAGCGCATGCCCGAGCAACGGCAGCACTTCGGCTTTTTGCCGTTTCTGAAGCCGGGCATTTTGAAATGCACGCTGACCTACGCTGTTGCCCATGGCTTCAATCCCCCAGAATCTCTCTTCGAGATTAATTCAGCGAGAGAACGAATACGAGACGACGGCCGTTCGCCACGACAGCTTGGGACAAGCTACGACCGATCGGGTCATCGAGCCGCCAGCCTCGCGCCCGGCAATTGCCGCCTCATCCAAGACTGGATAATCTGTGCTCGGGTTGTACCCGTCCGGCGGGCGCGGCTCAGATCAGGGAGGCAGACAATGGCCAAGCAAAAGGCATCAAGACCCGCAACGAAGACCGCAGTGAAGAAGCGGAGCGGCGCCAAAGCGGCGGCGCGATCCTCGGCACGCAAGGCGGTGAAGGCGAAGGCCCGCACCGCCGCGCCGAAGAAGCCGGCGCGGCCCAGGCAGCGCATCGCGATCAGCCATCACCGCGAGGAAGACTTCAAGGCCGATGGCCTGCGCGCTTACGCGAAATACCGCGACCTCGGCATCGCCGACGCAAGCCACGGCCTCGCGCAAGCGCACGTGATCCGGCTGCAAGGTCCTTGCGATCCGGCCGAGGTGTCGAAGCTGCATTTTCACGACGTCGACTTCCAGATGGTCTACGTGCTCAAGGGCTGGGTGAAGACCTATATGGACGGGCAGGGCGAGACCTTGATGAAGGAAGGCAGCGCGTGGACCCAGCCCCCGAAGATCAAGCACATGATCCTGGATTATTCGGATGACGTCGAATTGCTGGAGGTGATCCTGCCGGCTGAGTTCAAGACGGTGGAGTTGAAGGCGTAGGCCGATCTGTCTCCTTTGTCATTGCGATGAAGGTTCGTAGCCCGGATGGAGCGAAGCGCAATCCGGGGCCGCTGCCTGCGACGACGCAGACCTTCCCGGATTGCGCTGCGCTCCATCCGGGCTACAGGACCCTCGCTGCCTCCAGCCCCACCACCGCCCATCAAACACGTTCGTCAGCGTTCCCGTCACGATCGCTAAAAAGCACCTGATCTGCGAAACCGGGCACTTACCAGCCGGATGGTTTCAGCTGTTCCGCAGGGCGGGCGCTAACCAGTCGAAAATACCTCTCCCGTCAACTCAAAGCTGTGAAAACGCGGGAGTGCTTTCATGGCGACCAACACTTTTGGCCGACGTGGCGTCGCAGCGCCGCCCTCAAGAGCGTCATTTCAACCCGTCGCTGCGCCGATCGTTCGGGAGATCGTGCGCGACCCCGCTCAGGCCTTGCCTAGTGAGGGGACGCTTTTTGGCGACAACAAGCTTTTGGCCGATATCCCTTTCCTCACCATTGGCCTGATTTTTGGTCTGCTTCTGATCTTCGCTCTGCAACGCAGTCTGGCCATCGACGTTGCGCGGGACGGTGACCTCGATGTCCGCTCGCTGATCGCTCAGGGCGCCTCCGGTTACGATCTCGTTGTCGGACGAGGAGAGTGGTGGAGGATTGGCCTTGCGCCGCTGCTGCATGGCAGCGGGTGGCACCTCATCAGCAACTGCATCGGGTTGTTCATCGTCGGCGTCAGGCTGGAGTCTCTGATCGGCCGTGGCTGGTTTGCGCTGATCTTCGTCGCCAGTGCAGTGGCGGGTGAGGTCGGCTCTCTGCTGGGCAATGGCCCCGGCACGGTGGGCGTCGGCGCGTCCGGCGCCATTACCGGGCTCATCGCCGCACTGTTCGTCGCGAGCTTCGATCCCGAAGCGGACGCCGATCAAACCATATCGCGATTGAAGACGTCGCTCTTCTTCGGCGTGCCCGCATTGCTGCCGCTGGCCTTCGGCGCCTCGGGCAATGTCAACTATTATGCCCATGCAGGCGGTGCGGTGGCCGGCGCCGCGCTTGCGATCACGCCGTGGCTCGCCTTCTGGTCCTATGACAGCCTGCCGCGGAGCGCCGGCATGACGTTGCTTGCAGCATCCCTCGGATCTCTGATCTGCGCCGGCTTCGCCGCGGTGCATTATTCGTCCTACATGGCCGATGCCGTGCACTATATCCGCGCATCGGAAGTGCCGACGAAGTCTGACGAGATGGTCAGCCGGTCGTTCGATCTCGTCACTCGCTATCCGAAAGACGCGCGGGCTCACGTGTTCCGCGCGGTCTTCTTCCTGGAACAAGCCAACCTGAGGTCGGCGGAGACGGAGGCGCGAACCGCCATGTCGCTCGCAGCTTCGGATGTGGCGGGTGGGCCGGTGCGCTCCGGCGCACAGGGCCTGATGGCGGTGTTGTTGTGGGCGCAGGGACGGGAAAGCGAGGCGAAAGCCACGGCGGCCGAACCGTGCCGTGCCAAGCTGGCCGAGGTGCGCCGCATCTTGCAGAAGTCGAAATTGTGCAGTTGACCGGAATGACCGGTTCGTAGCCCCGGATGGAGCGCAGCGGCATCCGGGAAAGTCTCTCCGCGGCGAAGCTGATCCGGATACTCGCTGCGCTCATCCGGGCTACGGCATCAAGCCAACACTCCCACCACCGCCCCCATCAAGCAGGTCGTCAGTGTCCCCGACACGATCGACTTCAATCCCAGCGCGTTGATCTCCTCGCGCCGCTCCGGCGCCATCACGCCGAGGCCGCCGATCATGATGCCGAGGCTGGCGAAATTGGCGAAGCCGCACATTGCGTACAGCATGATCAGGCGCGAGCGCGGGTCGAGCGCATCGCCCGGCAGCTTCGAGAAGTCGACATAGGCGATCAATTCGTTGAGCACGGTCTTGGTGCCCATCAGGCTACCGGCCGTCACCGCCTGATCCCATGGCAATCCCATCAGCCAGCACACCGGCGCCATAACCAGCCCCAGCAGGCGCTGTAACGAGATCGCGGCGCCGCCAACGTTCGGCAGCAGGCCGAGCATAGCGTTGACGAGATAGACCAACGCCACCAGCACCAGCAGCATGGCGACGATGTTGATCAGCAGCTCGATCCCCGCGGTGGTGCCTTTCACGATCGCGTCCATCGTGCTGGAGACCTCCATCTCCGGATCTTCGAGCGTGCCGCCGGTACGCGTGTCGGAGGTTTCAGGCACCATGATCAGGCTGACGAGGATCGCGGCCGGCGCGCCCAGCACGGAGGAGATGACGAAGTGCGCGGCCGCGTCGGGAATGAGAGGAGCAAGGAGCGTCGCATAGAGCACCAGCACCGTGCCGGCGATTCCCGCCATGCCGCCGGTCATCACCAGGAATAATTCGCTGCGGGTCATCTGCTTCAGATAGGGCCGCACGAACAGCGGCGCCTCGACCATGCCGAGAAAGATGTTTGCGGCGGTCGAGAGGCCCACCGCGCCGCCGACACCGAGCGTCCGCTCCAGCAGCCAGGCCATGCCGCGCACGATCGGCGGCAGCACGCGCCAGTAGAATAGCAGCGTCGTCAGCACGCTCATCACCAGCACGATCGGCAGCGCCTGGAACGCCAGGATGAAATCGGCGCCAGGCACCTTGACGTCGAAGGGCAGGGCGCCGCCGCCGACATAGCCGAACACGAAGGCGGAGCCGGCGCGCGAGGCAGCCGAGATCGCACCGACCGCGTCATTAATGGCGCCGAAGGCGTGCGCGACGACCGGCAGCTTCAGGAGCACGATCGCCGTGACGAAGGTGGCGACGAGGCCGATCGCCACCTGCCGCAGCGACACCGCGCGCCGATTCTCCGCCAACGCGAAGGCGATCAACAGCAATGCGAAAATGCCGAGTGCCGATTGCAAGCGCAGCATGATGTCCCCAAACCCTCAATGATTATGGCCGCGCCTGCGTTGCAAAGGCAATGCCGGGGGCCGCCAGAAGCGCCCCACTGTTGACAAGCGGGGCCACCTCGGCCACGCGGGGGCCTTCGACAGTGAGGGGGCGAGCGGTCCGAGGGTGACCCAAAAGGCGATGCCAGAGCAACCAATATCCGGACACCCGCCGGTCAGCGCCCGCGCGCTTCTCGCCCATCGCGCGTTCCTGTTCTTCCTGCTCTCGCGCAGCCTGTCGCGCTTTTCCAGCCAGATCGCGGCGGTCGCGATCGGCTGGCAGATCTACGATCTCACCGGCTCGGCCTTCGACCTCGGCATGGTCGGCCTCGTGCAGTTCCTGCCTACCGCGCTCCTGGTGTTCGTCGCTGGCCACGCCGCCGACCGCTATGAGCGCAAGCGCGTGGTCCAGCTCTGCCAACTCGTTGAAGCGGCGACCGCGCTCTATCTCGCAATCATCACCTATCTCGGCGCGGTCGGCGAAGTCCAGATCTTCATCGCGACCTTCGTGCTCGGCATTGCCGGCGCGTTCGAGAGCCCGACCACGGCGGCGCTGCTGCCGCTGATCGCGCCGCAGGGCTCGCTTCAGCGTGCCACCGCCGTCTCCAGCGGCGCGGCGCAGGTCGCGACCATCACCGGGCCGGCGCTCGGCGGCTTCGCCTATGCGGTTTCCCCGCATCTCGCCTACGCCGTGATGGTGCTGTTCTGGATCTTCGGCATGATCCTGACCGGCTTCATCCGGCCGCGTCCGCAGGCGATCGCGAAGGAGGGGATGGACTCGGACAACATCTTCGCCGGCGTTCGCTTCATTCGCAGCAATCCGGCCATCCTCGGCACCATTTCGCTCGACCTGTTCGCGGTGCTGTTCGGCGGCGTCACCGCGCTGTTGCCGATCTATGCCCGTGACATCCTCCAGACCGGGCCGGTCGGGCTCGGCGTGCTGCGTGCCGCGCCGGCGGTCGGCGCGCTCCTGATGACCATGGTGCTGGCGCGCCACGCCATCTCCAGGCACGTGGGCCTGCGCATGTTCCAGGCCGTGATCGTGTTCGGCCTCGCCACCATCGTGTTCGCGCTGTCGTCCTGGATGTGGCTGTCGGTGCTCGCGCTCGCCGTGCTCGGTGCCGCCGACACGATCAGCGTCGTGATCCGCTTCTCGCTGGTGCAGCTCTCCACCCCCGACGAGATGCGCGGCCGGGTCGGCGCGGTGAACTTCCTGTTCATCAACGCCTCGAACCAGCTCGGCCAGTTCGAAAGCGGTGTGGCCGCCGCGCTGCTCGGCGCCATGCCGGCCGCCGTGCTCGGCGGCGTTGCCACGGTTGCGGTGGCGCTGCTCTGGATGAAGCTGTTTCCCAGCCTGCGGCAGGTGGAGAGCTTGGAGTAGGCCTCCGCTCTCTCCACGTCATTGCGAGGAGCGAAGCGACGAAGCAATCCAGAATCTTGCCTCGGAGGCATTCTGGATTGCTTCGCTGCGCTCGCAATGACGATTGTTGAGATAGCTCGTGGACTTAACTCGCGTCACCCCCGTAGCCAAGCAGCAGCAGGCGCCTCTTGACGCCTACTGTGCATGGGGTTGTTTTCGCAATTTTAGCTTCAGCCCCGTCCGACGAACGGCATCTTGGTTGCCATGACCGTCATGGTCAGCACGTTGGCATCGAGCGGCAGGCCGGCCATGTAGGCCACGGCATCGCCGACCGCTTTCGCATCCATGCGCGGCTCGTGCTTGGTGGTGCCGTCCGGCTGCAGCACGCCGGGGCCGTTGACCATGCGATCGGTCATCGGGGTCGCGGCATTGCCGATGTCGACCTGGCCGACCGCGATGTCGTACATGCGGCCGTCGAGGTTGCTGGCCTTGGTCAGACCGGTGATGGCGTGCTTGGTCGAGGTGTAGGCCGCCGAGAACGGGCGCGGCGCATGCGCCGAGATCGAGCCGTTGTTGATGATGCGGCCGCCGCGCGGGGTCTGGTCCTTCATGATGCGGAAGGCGTGCTGGGTGCACAGGAACGGGCCGGTGAGGTTGGTGTTCACCACCGCCTGCCACTGCTCGAGGCTGAGGTCCTCGAAGTTCACCGCGGGAGCGCCCATGCCGGCATTGTTGAAGAGCACGTCGAGCCGGCCATAGGTGGCCTTCACCTTGTCGAACAGCGCGGCGATGGAATCCGGCTTGGTCATGTCGGCGGTGACGCACAGGCTTTTCCCGGCGGGACCGAGCTTCGCCGTCTCCTCGAGCATGTCGAGCCGGCGACCCACCAGCACCACGGTGAAGCCGGTGTTCATCAATGCCAGCGACGCGGCGCGCCCGACACCGGTGCCGGCGCCCGTCACTACTGCGATCTTGTTTGCTTCACTCATTGTTTCCTGCCTTTTCTCATGCTGTCAGGTTTTGGGTTCTTTTTCGTTCTTGTAGGGCGGCCGTGGAATGTTCTGGTGCGCCGCGCGCAGCGCCGCCGACCAGCGCGAGCGCAGATCGTGGAAATAGGGCTCGCCGGCCTCGATGCGATGGTTGAGATCTGCATCGCAGGCATCGGCGCGCACCACCAGCACGTCGATCGGCAGGCCGACGCCGAGGTTCGAACGCATGGTCGAATCCATTGAGATCAGGCCGGTCTTCAGCGCCTCGTAGAGCTCGACGTCGTAATGCATGGCGCGGTCGAGCACCGGCTTGCCGTATTTGTGCTCACCGATCTGCAAGTACGGCGTGTCGGTCGTGCACTCGATGAAATTGCCGGCGGTGTAGATCATGAACAGGCGCATCCGGGAGCCCTTGATCTGGCCGCCGAACAGGAACGAGACGTCGAACGAGACGTCCTCGGATCTCAGCGCCGGGCCTTCTGTGGCGTGCACCGCGCGGATGGCCCGGCCGATGCGCTGGGCGGCCTGGAACATGGTCGGCGCGTTCATCAGCGTCTCGACCTCGCCCGTGTTGGGGTCCTCCAGGCCTTCGGTCAGCGTGGAGAGCACGGACTGGCTGATGGCGAGGTTGCCGGCGCTGGCGATCGCCATGATGCGTTCGCCGGGCTTTGAGAAGATGTGCAGCTTGCGGAAGGTCGAGACGTTGTCGAGGCCGGCATTGGTGCGGGTGTCGGCGATCATCACCAAACCGTCCCGAACCAGGATTCCGCAACAATAGGTCATTTCCAGTCCCCGAACGCGTTTGCGCGGAATTACTAGCGAATTTCGGGAGCCGGTCCAACCCCCGATTCCCGGGGGAAGGTCGTCATTCCGAGGCGTGGCAGCCAGCTCTGCCGCTCAATCCGCGGCATCGACGAGAAACGCCTCGTCGACCGGCACGCCGAGCGCCGTGACCAGCCGGTTGGTCTCCGCGGCCATGCCGACGATGGCGAGCAGCTCGGCATATTCGGCCTCGGTCATGCCCTTGGCCCGCGCGGCGGCGGTGTGGGAGTGAATGCAGTAGCTGCAGCCATGCGCGATCGAAACCGCGACATAAAGCATTTCCTTGACCTTGGGATCGAGCGCGCCGGGAGCCATCACCTCCTTGATGCTTTCCCAGGTCCGCCGCAGCGTCTTCGGATCATGCGCCAGCGCGCGCCAGAAATTGTTGACGAAGTCCGACTTTCGCACCTTGCGGATATCGTCGAAGACGGCGCGCGCTTCGGTGGAGAGTTCATCGTCCGAAAGCAGTTTTGCGGTGGCCATGGGTACCTCGCGGGGGGGCAGCTTCGATCCCCGCGAGTGTAGCACGACCGATGCGCTCGAACGGCTGCGCCTAGCTCTGCCGTTGGGATTGCGATTGCGACGGACCGCCGCGGCCGGCCTGCTCGACCTTCACGGCCACAGCCAGCGTCTCGGCGCCGCCGCCATAGCGGGTGCCGCGCACCGGGGCAGCGCCGAGATAGTCGAGCCCGATCGCGACGCGGACATGGGCGTCGGTGGCGCAGATGCTATTGGCGGGATCGAATCCGACCCAGCCGAGATCGGGCACAAAGGCTTCCGCCCAGGCGTGACCGGCGTCCTGATGCACCGTGCCGTCCGCGCGCAGGAAGTGGCCGGAGACGAAGCGCGCCGGCACGCCGCCGGCGCGGGCGCAGGCGATGAAGATGTGCGCGTAGTCCTGGCAGACCCCGCGCTTGAGCGTGAACGCCTCCGCCGCCGAGGTGCCGCTGTTGGTCGGGTCCTCGTCGAACGTCATGTGATCGGCGATCTCGGTCATCAGCGTATGCAGGAAGCCGAGCGTGTCGCTCTCGGCCTCGCTGCGCAACTGGCGCGCGACCGCCATCATCGCGGGATTGACGGAGGTGAGGTCGGTGGCACGCAAGAACATGCCGGCCGGAAAGCGCTCGTCGGTCCCGCGCAGCACGCCGCCGGTGTCGTGGGTCTCGATCAGGCCTTCGGCGGTGATCTTGATGTCGCCGACAGGTCCGCAGGACAGCACATGGGTGACGTTGCCGAAGGCGTCCTCGTGGGTGTCGAGCTTGGTGTCCGTGGAGACGTCGATCTGCCATTCCGCCACATATTGCCCGTCATGGCTGCCGGGCGTCATGCGCAGGATCTGGATTACGCTGGTGGCCGCCGGCTCGTAGCGATAGGTCGTGGTGTGCAGGATTCGCAGGCGCATGGTGGTTTTGATCCATTCCGGGCGATGCGTCAGCATCGAACTCTAGTGCGTAATTGCGCACTTGAGAATCTCGAGATTCCGGGTCTGGTCCTTTGGACCATCCCGGAATGACGGCGTTCATCAGATCAAATACTGCTTCGTGATGATTTCGCCCAGCCTGGAATTGTCGGTGATGAATTCCTGAATGAATTCATGCACGCCATGCTGGAAAATGTCGTTCATATTGCTGTGTTCCAGCCGGTTACGGATGCCGCGGGCGTGGCGCTGGGCCGGGCCCTGGCGGCCATAGGCGACGCCGATCTGGTCGAGGTTGCGCACGAGATTGCCGTAGCAACTGGCGAGCGAGCGCGGCAGCGTGTCGTTGAGGATGAGCAGATCCGCGATCAGCCACGGCTTCAGCGTCTCGCGATAGACCCAGTGATAGGCCGTCAGCGCCGAGACCGAGCGCAGGATCGAGCTCCACTGGTAGAAGTCCAGGGGACCACCGACATGCTCTTCCTCGGGCAGCAGCACGTGATACTTCACGTCGAGAATGCGCGCGGTGTTGTCGGCGCGCTCCAGATGCACGCCCATCCGCGAAAACCAGTAGGCATCGTTGCGCAACATGGTCCGGTAGGCCGAACCGTCGAAGCGCAGCGAGGTCTCCTGGACGAAGCGCAGGAATTTGGCGAGGTCCTCGCGCGTCGAGGTGCCCTTGCTCCACACCGCCTGAAGCTCGATCCAGGCCGAGTTGATGGTGTCCCACATCTCGCTGGTCAGCGCGGTGCGGACCGAGCGCGAGTTCAGCCGCGCCGCCTCGATGCAGTTCCTGATCGAGGATGGATTGTCCACGGAGAACGAGAGGTAGTCGACGACGTTGTGCTCGTTGGCTTCCTCGTAGGTCTGATAGAAGCTGGCGGCGACGCCGGCGGTGAGCAGCGCCGAGTCCCATTCATTGGTCTTGCCGACATAGGCGGCGGGAAGCGCGGTGACGCGCAGCGTCGCATCGATGGTGCGCGCGAGATATTCGGCCCGTTCGACGTAGCGGGCGAGCCAGTAGAGGTTTTCGGCGGTACGCGACAGCATCTGACTACTCGTCCAGGATCCAGGTGTCTTTGGTGCCGCCGCCCTGGCTCGAATTCACCACCAGGGAGCCTTCCTTCAGCGCGACGCGTGTCAGGCCGCCCGGCACGATAGTGGTGCTCTTGCTGCCGGTGAGCACGAAGGGCCGCAAATCGACATGGCGCGGGGCGAGGCCGGTTGCGGTGCAAGTCGGGCAGGTCGAGAGGGCGAGCGTCGGCTGGGCGATGAAGCCTTCGGGCTCGCGCTTGAGCTTCTCGCGGAACGCTTCGATCGTGGCCTTCGTCGCGGCGGGCCCGATCAGCATGCCGTAGCCGCCGGAGCCGTGCACTTCCTTGACGACGAGCTCGCTCAGATTGTCCAGCACATAGGCGAGGTCCTTCGGCTCGCGGCAGCGCCAGGTCGGCACGTTCTTGAGGATCGGCTCCTCGCCGAGATAGAATTTCACGATATCCGGCATGTAGGAGTAGATCGCCTTGTCGTCGGCAATCCCGGTGCCGACGGCGTTGGCGAGCGTGATGTTGCCGGCCGCATAGGCCGACATCAGCCCGGGCACGCCGAGCACGGAATCGGGACGGAAGGTGAGTGGATCGAGGAAGTCGTCGTCGACGCGGCGATAGATTACGTCGACCCGCTTCACGCCTTCGGTCGTCCGCATGAACACTTCGTTGTTCTTGACGATGAGATCGCGGCCCTCGACCAGCTCGATGCCGAGCTTGTCGGCGAGGAAGGAGTGCTCGTAATAGGCCGAGTTGTAGACGCCGGGGGTGAGCAGGGCGACGGTCGGCTCGCCCGAGGCGCTCAGCGGCGCGACGGAGCGGAGCGCCGAGAGCAGCTCGTCCGGATAGCGCTCGACCGGCGCCACCTTGTGGCGGGCGAACAGATCCGGAAACAACCGCATCATGATCTCGCGGTTTTCCAGCATGTAGGACACGCCGGAGGGCGTGCGCGCATTGTCCTCGAGCACGATGAAGTCGTTGGCATCGACCCGGACGATGTCGATGCCGGCGATGTGCACGTAGACGTCGTGCGGCACCTGCTGGCCGTTCATCTCGGGCCGGAAGACCGGGTTCTGGAAGATCAGATCGTCGGGCACGATCTCGGCGCGCAGGACGTCGCGGCCGTGATAGATGTCGCGCAGGAACATGTTGAGCGCGCGCACGCGCTGCTTCAGGCCCTTCTCCAGCAGTGCCCATTCCTTACCCGACATGATCCGCGGGATCACGTCGAAGGGGATCAGGCGCTCGGTGGATTCGGCCTCGCCATAGACCGCGAAGGTGATGCCGATGCGGCGGAACAGCAGCTCGGCCTCCTGGCGGCGATATTCGAGCGCCTCGGGAGGCGTCTCCTTGAGCCAGCGCGCCAGCTCCTGGTAGGCGGGGCGAAGGTCCCCGCCGGGAATATTCATTTCATCAAACGCGACTGCCATAGATGCCGACTGTTCTCCGCAAGGCGTTGCGCCAATGGACAGGTCGCCAGGCCCTGGTGAAGCCGCAACGTCCTGACCATGCGGCAAGAGTGCATGACTTTCATGTGGTAGCAAGGGCCGGGCCAGCGCGATAAGCAGGGACTGGCAGCATTTGCCGGGGATGGCCGGCGGCTTGCCTGAAAAAATGGCTGAGGACTGCCTATTTCGACAGCAAAACCGCGTGACTTCAACGCGTTACCTCGGCAAAGTCGGCGCCACAGGTGAGGGACTTAAGTTATGAGCGAGATCGTCACGGCGGGCATTCTGGTCATTGGGGACGAAATCCTGTCCGGCCGGACCAAGGACAAGAATATCGGCTTCATCGCCGAATACCTGACCAATATCGGCATCGACCTGAAGGAGGTTCGGGTCGTCTCCGATGACGAGCCCGACATCATCGCTGCCTTGGATGCACTGCGGCATCGCTACACCTACGTCTTCACCACAGGCGGCATCGGGCCGACCCATGACGACATCACTGCCGACAGCGTTGCCAAGGCGTTCGGCGTCGGCATCGACCACCATCCGGAGGTGGTCGCCCGATTCAAGGAGCGCTGGAGCGAGCAGGACCTCAACGAGGCCCGCTTGCGCATGGCCCGCATCCCCGACGGTGCCGAGCTGATCCAGAGCGCAACCATCCTTGCGCCCGGCTTCAAGATCGGCAATGTCATCGTGATGGCCGGCGTGCCCTCGATCATGCAGGCGATGATGGACATCGTCTCGCCCAAGCTGAAATCGGGCGTGCGCATGCTCTCCGAATCGGTCCGCGCCAATGCGCGGGAGGGCGACATCGGCAGCCCCTTACGCGCGATCGCCACCGCCCATCCCGACACCATCATCGGCAGCTACCCCTTCATGGACGAGGAGCAAAAGCCGAATACGAACCTCGTGGTGCGCTCGCGCGATGCGGACAAGCTCGCGGCAGCAATGGCCGCGGTGAAGGAAATGCTGGCAGGATTGAACATCACCCGTTAGCTGAGGATTTGCCGGCAGGCGAAGCAGGAGACGACAATGGCTGGTGAAGCACCGGAACTGAGTGCGCAGGAGCGGGCGGGCAAGGCCTTCCCGGTCTCGTGGGACCAGTTCCACCGCGACTGCCGGGCGCTGACCTGGCGGCTCAACGAAGTCGGCCCGTTCCACGCCGTCATCGCGATCACCCGCGGCGGCCTGGTGCCGGCCGCCATCGTGGCGCGCGAGCTTGGCGTGCGCATCATCGATACCGTCTGCGTCGCCAGCTACGACCACGACAAGCAGGGCGACCTCCAGGTCCTCAAGGGTATTTCGGAACAGGCCATGAAGCTTGGTGGTGGCACCGGCAAGGGGCTGTTGATCGTCGACGATCTCGTCGACACCGGCAAGACCGGCAAGCTGGTGCGCGAGATGTTGCCCGACGCACATTTCGCCACCGTCTATGCCAAGCCGAAGGGGCGCCCGCTCGTCGACACCTTCATCACGGAAGTCTCGCAGGATACCTGGATCTTCTTCCCCTGGGACACCGCGCTGTCCTACCACCCGCCGCTGCGCGACGGCGCGGCGTGATCAAAGGCGAATGGCGAGTAGCGAATGGCGAATAGCAGCCCCTCCACTCGCAATTCGCCATTCGCTACTCGCCCTCTCCAAAACCGTGTCACACCTACCGGCGACATCATCGCCACCCCGCATCGCGGCCTGTTCACCGGCAATCGCGGCATCATCCATGATCCCGCAACGAAGACGCTGCTGAACAAGCGCTGGTCGTCGCCGGCGTGGATTACGTGCTTGTGCGAATTCCGCGGCTGGCGGCGGCCGGTGATGGCGCGGCGCAGCTGGACCGAGCTGTTCTTTCTCGACGAGGCCACCGCGTTGGCCGCGGGCCATCGTCCCTGCTTCTTCTGCCGCCGCGAGGATGCCAACCGCTTTCGCGCGGCGTGGGAGAGGGGTAATGGCGTGAGCAAGGTGAGTGCGAAGGCGATGGACGCCTCGCTGCACCTGGAGCGTCTGGATCATGGCCGCAAGCGCCTGCACGCGCCGCCGGTGCCGCTGGCAGAATTGCCCGACGGCGCGATGGTTCAACGGGGCGAAGACAGCTTTCTGGTGGTGCAGGGAAGGGCGCTGCTTTGGTCGCCAGCCGGCTATGCCCGCGCCGAGCGCGAGCTGGAGAGCCCAATGCTGCTGACGCCCCCGTCCACGCTGCGTGCACTGAGCGCCGGATATCAACCGGCGCTGCATCCGACCGCTCTGGACTAGCAGAGCGGCTGCGGATCCCGGCCCTCACCCCAGCTTCTCGCGCGCCAGCGCAGCGCCTGCGCCGAGCGCCATCAGCTTGGCTTCGGCGATCTCGCGCCGCATCGGTGCCATGCCGCAATTGGTGGTGGCGATGATGTTGCTCTTGGGGACGAATTTCGACACCGCGTCGATCACCTTCACGACATCCTCTGCAGTCTCCACCGTGTCGCTGGCAACGTCGATCACGCCGGCCTGCACGATCTTGTTCTTGAGCAGCTCCAGCAGATCGAGCGGCACTTTCGAATTGCGGCATTCGATCGCGACCTGCTGGATCGGGCTGGCGTCGATCGCCGGAAAGATCTGCTCATACTGCCGCCATTGGCTGCCCAACGTTTCCTTCCAGTCGGTGTTGGCCTTGATGCCGTAGCCGTAGCAGATATGCACGGCGGTGGCGCAGGTGAGGCCCTGCGCAGCGCGCTCCAGCGCCTTGATGCCCCAATCGTTGACCTCGTCCATGTAGACGTTGAAGGCGGGCTCGTCGAACTGCACGAGATCGACGCCGTCGACCTGCAATGCCTTGGCCTCCTCATTCAAAAGCTCGGCGAAGGCAAACGCCATCTTGACGCGGTCGCCATAGTAGCGATCGGCAATGGTGTCGATGATGGTCATCGGGCCGGGCAGGGTGAACTTCAGCTTCCTCTTCGTGTGCGTGCGCGCCGCGCGCGCCTCGAAGGCATGGACGCGCCCCTTGAGCCGAAGCGGGGCGACCACCTGCGGCACCATCGCCTTGTAGCGGTCCTTGCGGATGCCCATCTCGACCTTGTGCGCGAAATCGATGCCTTCGATCTTCTCCAAAAAACCGTGCACGAAATGCTGCCGGGCCTGCTCGCCCTCGGTGAGGATGTCGATGCCGGCGTCCTCCTGGATCTTCAGCCAGATCAACGTCGCGTCGCGCTTGGCGCGGAGCAACTCGTCGCCCTGCGACTTCCAGGGCGCCCAGAGCATATTGGGTTCGGCAAGCCATTCCGGCTTCGGCAAGGAGCCGGCAATCGTGGTTGGAAACAGCATGGCGGCCCTCCGGCGGGTTGTGTTGCGCCCCTTCCTGCCATGTCCTAACGTCAAGGTACAGAACAACAAAAGTCGTTATTTTAGCTGGCGGCATCGGCAGGGAAGGCCAAAGGATGCCGAGGGAAACGTCATGATCGATCTCCATTACGCGCCGACGCCGAATGGCTGGAAAATCTCGATCATGCTGGAAGAGCTCCGACTTCCCTATGTCGTGAAGCCCGTCGACATCCGCGCCGGCGAGCAGTTCAGCCCCGAGTTTCTGGCGATCTCCCCGAACAACCGCATCCCCGCGATCGTCGATCACGCACCCGCCGACGGCGGCGGGCCGTTCTCGGTGTTCGAGACCGGCGCAATTCTGATTTATCTCGCGGAGAAGACCGGCCGCTTCCTGGCCGCCGACTTGCGCGGCCGTTCCACCACAATTCAATGGGTGATGTGGCAGATGGCCGGCCTCGGGCCGATGCTCGGCCAGCACGGGCATTTTGCGCTCTATGCGGCGGAGAAGATCCCCTATGCGATCGAGCGCTATCGCGACGAGGCGGCCCGGCTCTACGGCGTGCTCGACCGGCAGCTGGAGAAGACCGGCGCCTATGTCGCCGGCGACTATTCCATTGCCGACATCGCCTGCTTCCCCTGGACCATGACCCACAAGGCGCAGGGCTTTACGCTCGACGACTATCCGAATGTCAAACGCTGGTATGCCGACGTCCGCGCCAGGCCGCAGGTGCAGGCGGGGCTTGCGATCGGAAAATTCGTGAAAGAGCCGTTCGACGAGGAATCACGCAAGATCATGTTCGGCCAGCGTGCGAAGGAAGTGTTGGGAAGGAAGTAGTGCCTGTCCCTCATGGTGAGGAGCGCCATAGGCGCGTCTCGAACCATGAAGGCCCGACTGTCACCCGTGGCCATCCTTCGAGACGGCCGCTACGCTGCCTCCTCAGGACGAGGTCCGTTACAAAGGAAACGCCATGATCGAATTCTTCTTCGACTGTTCCAGCCCCTGGACCTATCTCGCCTTCCACAACATCCAGCCGCTCGCCAGGGAACTCGGCGCCGAGATCGTCTGGAGACCGATCCTGGTCGGCGGCATCTTCAATACGGTCAATCCGAGCGTCTATGCGCAGCGCGAGACGCCGGTGCCGTTGAAGGCGCGCTATATGAAGAAGGACCTTCAGGACTGGTCGCGCTCGGCGGGCCTTGCGATCAAGATGCCGCCGACGGTGTTTCCGGTGAACAGCGTCAAGGCGATGCGCGGATGCATCTGGCTGGGTAAGGACATGCTGCCGTTCGCGACCGCCGTGTTCGAGGCCTATTGGGGCGAGGACAAGGATATCTCGCAGGACTCCGTGCTCGCCGGGATCTGCAGGAAGGTCGGCATCGACGAGCCAAAATTCTTCGCCGGCATCGCCGAGCAAGGGATCAAGGATCAGCTCAAGGCGAATACGGAAGAGGTGGTCGCGCGCGGCGGCTTCGGCTCGCCGACGATCTTTGTCAATAAGACCGACATGTATTTCGGCAACGACCGCCTGCCGCTGATCCGCGAAGCGCTCAAGCGCAGCAAGGCGAGCGCGGCCTGATGGTGCGCGCCGTCGTCTGCCATGCGCTCGGCGAGCCCGAAACCTTGCGGCTGGAAGAGTTTCCGCCGCGCGCCCTGAAGCCGGGCGAAGCGCGGGTCGCGATCCGTGCCGCCGGGCTGAATTTTCCTGATGTGCTGATGGCCGCCGGCCAATATCAGCTCAAGCCGGAGCTGCCGTTCACGCCCGGCATGGAAGCTGCCGGCGACGTGACCGAAGTGGGTGCGGAGGCGAAGGGCGTTGCCGTCGGCGACAAGGTTATCGTGAAGATGCGGCATGGCGCATTCACCGACGAGGCCATCGTCGCGCCGTCGCAGCTCACGCCGATGCCGTCGACATTCGACTACGCCGAGGCTGCGACCTATCTTGCCGGCCATGGCACGGCCTATCACGCGCTGATCGATCGCGGCCGGGTCGAGCCGGGAGAGGTGCTGCTGGTGCATGGCGCCGGTGGTGGCACGGGATTGGCCGCCGTCGAGATCGGCAAGATGCTGGGCGCGACCGTGATCGCGACGGCGTCCAGCGACGAGAAGCTCGCCATTGCGAAATCGCGCGGCGCCGATCATCTTATCCGCTATGACCGCGAGCCGTTTCGCGACGCCGTCAAGCGCATCACCGATGGTCGCGGCGCGGACATCGTGTTCGATCCCGTCGGCGGTCAGGTTTTCGAAGACTCGATGCGCTGTATCGCCTGGGGCGCGCGGCTCCTCGTAATCGGCTTCACCGGCGGCATCGGTTCGGCCAAGACCAACCTCCTGCTGATCAAGGGCGCCAGCGTGCTCGGCGTGCGTGCCGGCGAAGCGGTACGAAAGAATCCCGCACTTGGCGAGGTGCGCCTGAAAGCGCTCTTGCAATGGGCGGAGGAGGGCAAGCTGCGCCCCAACGTCTCACACCGCCTGCCACTGGAAGATTACGCGAAGGCCATGCGGCTCTTGATCGACCGCAAGGCGATCGGGCGTGTCGCGCTGATGATGGAGTGACGGTGACGTAGGGTGGGCAAAGGCGCTCTTGCGCCGTGCCCACCATCTCTCTCGATTGCGAAAAGTGCGTGGGCACGCTTCCGCCGTCGCTCTTCGAGCTATGGCGGACAAGTCGCTTTGCCCACCTTACGAGAGCTACGAAGCTACTTGTATTCCCGCTCCGTCCACCACGGGAAATAGTCCGGCATGTCGCTGGACACCTTGTTCTTGAACTGCGCGGGGCGCTTTTCCAGGAACGACACCACGCCTTCCTTGACATCGTCGGAGCGGCCGCGGGCGTAGATGCCGCGGCTGTCGACCTTGTGGGCCTCCATCGGATCATCGGCGCCCATCATGCGCCACATCATCTGGCGGATCAGCGCGACCGATACCGGTGCGGTCTTCGCCGCGAACTCCTTGGCGAGCGCGCGGGCGGTCGGCAGGAGGTCATCAGGGGAGACGACCTTGCTGACGAGACGGCCGGCGAGGGCTTCCTGGGCCGGGAAGACGCGGCCCGAATAGCACCATTCCAGCGCCTGCGAGATGCCGACAATGCGTGGCAGGAACCAGCTCGACGCCGCCTCCGGCACGATGCCACGCTGGGAGAACACGAAGCCGAAGCGAGCGGCGTCGGAAGCAATGCGGATGTCCATCGCGAGCTGCATGGTGACGCCGATGCCGACCGCAGGACCGTTCACGGCGGCGATGACGGGCTTCAGGCACTTGAAAATGCGCAAGGTCACCTGGCCGCCGCCGTCGCGCACCTGCGGATCGCTGTAGTCGACCTTGCCGTCGGCGAAGCGCTTCACTGGCCCGCGTCGCGCATCGCGGTCGAACGTGTCGGCGCCCGACGACAGATCTGCGCCCGCGCAAAAACCGCGACCGGCGCCTGTCACGATAATGGCGCGGACGTTGTCGTCCTTGTCGGCGGCGTCGAACGCGTCGATCAGCTCTGCTTGCATCTGCGCGTTGAAGGCGTTGAGCTTGTCGGGCCGGTTCAGGGTGATGGTGAGGATCTGCTCGGCGACCTCGTATTTGATCGTCTCATACGCCATGGTGGTTTCCTTCCTTTTGTTCTTTCGCTGCGCAGATGGCACAGGGCTTGAGTTTTCTTTACCCTTCCCTGGAGGGGGAGGGTCGATCGCGCGCAGCGCGAGTGGGGTGGGGTGATCTCTCCTCTCGGGCACTGCTGGACGCGCAGAGACCGTCACCCCACCCCGTCTCACATTTCGCTGCGCTCAACGTGAGCCGACCCTCCCCCTCCAGGGAGGGTAAGCAAGAGGCTCCGCATGCTGCCTGTCCAAAGACTTCCGGGCTTGCGCTTAAAGGGCGCGCTTCCCGGAATGACGAGAACGTCTTACTTCGCCGGCGGCCTCGGCCAGGGCTTCTGCGGCCCGCGCAAACCTTCAAAAGCCTTGGCCATGCCGAGCACGCCGATGTCGTCGAAGCGGCGGCCGACGATCTGCACGCCGATGGGAAAACCCTTGGCGTCGAAGCCGCCGTTGATCGAGATGGCGGGGTTCTCCGACATATTCCACGGCACGGTATAGGCGATGTGCTCGAACGGCTTCATGGGATCGTTGGTCGGCGAGGCCCAGTCCGCCGGATAGTTCACATTCGGCGCGGTCGGCGAGATCACATAGTCGAGCTCGCAGAACAGCTTTGACGCCGCGGCCCGGATCGCCATGGTCTGGTTGAAGCCGCGGATGACATCGATGCCAGAGAGCTTGGCGCCGGACTCGCCCCATTTGAAGATATAGGGCAGCACCTTGGCCTGTTCGGCCGGCGTCAGCTTGGCCAGATCATCCCACATCCGCGCGCGCCAGAAGTTGTCGAGGCCGTCGAGCATCTCGCGCGTCAGGATGCCGTCGACCTCGGTCACGACGCTACCTGCGGATTCGAACGCTTTCGCCGCCTTCACCGCGACCTCGCGCACCGGCTTCTCCAGCGCCAGGCCGCAGCCGGGATCGAGCATCAGGCCGATGCGCAGCTTGCGCGGAGACTTCTCTGCTCCCTTCCAGTTCAGCGGCTCGGCGGGCAGGCTCATGCCGTCGCGCCGGTCGGGCTTTGCGATCACGCTCATCATCAGCGCGCAATCGTCGACCGTGCGGGTCATGGGGCCGGCGACGCGCCCAACATAGGTGGGGTCGATCGGCACGCGGCCGAAGCTCGGCTTCAGGCCGACGAGGCCGCACCAGCCCGCAGGCAGGCGAACCGAGCCGCCGATATCGGTGCCGAGATGTAGCGGACCATAGCCGGCCGCGGCAGCCGCGCCTGCGCCCGCGCTGGAGCCGCCGGGGTTCTTCGAGAGGTCCCAGGGGTTACGCGCGAGTGCGTGGAAACTGGAAAGTCCGGATGACAGCATGCCGTAATCGGGCATCGTGGTCTTGGCGAAGATGACCGCGCCGGCCTCGCGCAGGCGCGCGGCGGGCGGGGCATCCTTTTCGGCCGGCACCAGCTTGACGCTGGCAGCCCCCAGCGGCACCGGCACGCCCTTGGTCGCGATGTTGTCTTTCACCGTGACAGGCACGCCGTCGAGCGCGCCGGATGGCTCACCGCCGGACCAGCGCGCGGTCGAGGCCTTCGCGGCCTCGCGCGCGCCGTCGGGATCGAATGCATAGAGCGCCTTCAGATGCGGCTCCCACGTAGCGACATGCGTGAGCAAATCCTCCAGCACCTCGCTCGGCGAGAATTGCTTGGCGCGATAGCCCGCGATCAGATCGACCGCGGACAGATCGTGCAGTGAGGTGACCGCTTCCTCAGGGCTCTTCTTATGCATTGCTAACCCACCGGCATACGGGTCTCGATGATCCGGGCGAACATGCTGGCGCCGATCGGCAGGATCTTGTCGTCGAGCACGAAGCCGGGATTGTGCACGGGCACGTTGCCATCATGGCCGACCCAGAAATAGGCGCCGGGAATGGTCTCCAGCATGTCGGCAAAATCCTCGCTGCCCATCTTGGGCTGGGCGCGGGTGATCACGTTGGCGGGGTCGACGATGGTGCGCGCGACGTCCTCGACCACCTTGGACTGCTCGACCTGGTTGACCAGCACGCCGAAGGTGTCGCGGATGTCGACGTCGATGACGCACTGGTAGGCGCTTGCGATGCCGGCGCAGATGGTGCGGATGCGTTCGCTGACCAGGGTGCGAACTTCCTTCGAGAAGGTGCGGATGGTGCCGCAAAGATGCGCGTCGCCGGGAATGACGTTGTAGGCGGAGCCCGCGTGGATCTGGGTGATCGAAACCACCGCGGCCTGCAGCGGCTCGACGTTGCGGCTGACGATGGTCTGGATCGCCTGCGCCAGCGTGGTCGCGATGATCACCGCGTCCTTGGAGCGCTCGGGCATCGCGCCATGCGCGCCATAGCCGGTGATACGCAGGTCGAAGAAGTCGGCGCTGGCCATCGCCGGGCCGGGCAGGATCGCGATCTCGCCATGGTTGAGGTCGGGCGCGTTGTGCAGGCCGTAAAGCTCGTCGCAGGGGAATTTTTCGAACAGGCCGTCCTTGATCATCGCGCGGGCGCCGCCGAGACCTTCTTCGGCCGGCTGGAAGATCAAATGCACGGTGCCGTCGAAGTTCTTGGTCTCGGCGAGGTAGCGCGCGGTGCCGAGCAGCATGGTGGTGTGGCCGTCATGGCCGCAGCCGTGGAAGCGGCCGGGGATTTTCGAGCTCCACTTCAGATTGGTGTTCTCTTCCATCGGCAGCGCGTCCATGTCGGCGCGAAGGCCGATGCGCTTGTTGCCCGAACCCTTGCCCTTGATCACGCCGATCACGCCGGTGCCGCCGAGACCGCGATGCACCTCGATGCCCCAGCTCTTCAGCTTGTCGGCGACGATGCCGGAGGTGCGCACTTCCTCGAATCCGATCTCGGGATGGGCGTGCAGGTCGCGGCGGATGGCGGTGAGCTCGTCGGCGTAACCGTCGATGCGGTCGATCGTGGGCATGGGCTTTGTCCAGTTAGCGTGAGGGAGGCGAGAAAACGGGGCCGTTCGGCTTGATGCGAATGCCCGGACGCAGGCGCGTCCAGGGCAGGGTGGCGGTGTCGGCAGGCATCGCGCCCGGTGCGGCGCAGATCATCAGCTTTTCCGCGATCGGCTCGAAATCGGCGCGGAAGTGCACCGAGCTCTTGTTGACCAGAATCTTCTGTTCGGTCGGCTCGATGCCGACATAGCGGTACATCGCCTGGTCGGCGAGCTGCGCCTTGTGCGAGGAGACGACGACGCGGACGTCGCCGATGCGCAAGCAAGCGGAGGGGCCCATCTCCATCTCGCGGCCGCCATAGTAAGGGCCGGGCGCGATGAAGCGGCCGTCGGAGAGCTTTTCGACCACGAAGGTCTCACGATAGGGCTCGTCGCCGGGGATGCCGGACTTGCCGCCGAGCGACAGAGTCACGGTGGCACCGACGCCGGCATCATGCGCGGCCTTGGCCGAGACCGGATCGTAGATCGCGCCGGTCGCGGCGCTCGCTCTGTTGCGCACCAGCGCACGCAGCATGCCGGTCGTATCGGAATCGCCGCCGGCGCCGGGATTGTCCTGGGTGTCGGCAATGATGATCGGCTTGCTCGCGCTCTTCGAAAGCTCCATCGCGTGGCGCACGCCATCATCGGGCGACCAGATCTTGCCGTCGAAATCGTCCTCGTGGCCTTCGATCAGCTTGACGACCGCATCGGCAGCACGATCGGCATCGGCTTGCGTCCTGCCATAGGCGAACACGCTCGGCCCGCAATCGCGGAAATCGGCGGCGGGAAATCCGGGTGCGAAGGAGAGCGTCGGAACCGCATCGCTCTCCAACGCGGCGAGCTTTTCGTAGATGCCTTTGGTCGGCTGGTCGTTGGTGCATTGCCAGCTGATCGGGATCAGGAACGGCAATTGCCGGAACGATTTGGCAAAGCGCTGCTTCGTCTTCAGCAGCAGCGCCAGATGCCGGGCGGAGGCGCGGCCGGTCTCGGCCATGTCGACATGCGGATAGGTGCGGTAGGCGATCAGCGCGTCGGCATGTTCCATCATCTCCGGCGTGACGTTGGCATGGAGGTCGAGGCTGGTGACCAGCGGAACGTCCTTGCCGATGACGCGGCGCACGCGCGCCAGAATCTCGCCTTCGCCGTCGTCGAGATGCTCGGTCACCATGGCGCCGTGCAAATCGAGATAGACCGCATCGAGCGGGCCGGCGGCTGCGATGCCGTCGACCATCACCTTCACGATGCGCTCGAAGGCATCCTTGGTGACATGCGCCGACGGGCTCGCACCGCAGGCAATCGTCGGAACAAGTTCCCAGCCATTCGCTTCGGCGCTGTCGACGAAGCCGGCAAGGCCGACATTGATGCGCCGCATCACCTTCAGCACGTCCGCGCCTTCAGTCATCGCCGGCCAGCCGCCGCCATGCTGGAAGTCGGCGAAGGTCGCCTTGGTGGGAGCGAAGGTGTTGGTCTCGTGCAGGAAGCCGCCGACGGCGATGCGTGTCATTCAGTTCAGTCCAATCAATCAAGAGGGCGCGACGTTAGCCTTGGCCCTGCGGCGAGAGCAAGGTGGGAAGCACTCGCGCCGCGCATAGGGTCAAGCTGTTTTGGGAATGCTGCGGGTGCGGTGCGTGTTGTGAGCCGCTCTGCCAGCCAGACTCTCGCTGTCGTCCCTGCGAACGCAGGGACCCATAACCCCAGGGAGGAGTTTGACGAAGGCCGGTCGTTCGGGACGAGCACCACCGGGAATCGACCGATCACGCGGTATGGGTCCCTGCTTTCGCAGGGACGACAGCGGAACTACAACGTCGCCCCCACGCCCTCTGCGACCGGCCGGAAGTTCGCAAAGTCCCAGTCGCGGCCGGGAGCGGCATCCAGCAGCGCCCTGGTGTAGGCCTCCTTCGGATGCGTCAGCACCTCGGCGGCCGGGCCTTGTTCGACGACACGGCCGCGCTGCATCACCACGACCTCGTCGCAGATCTGCGCTGCGACGCGCAAATCGTGGGTGATGAACAGGATCGCGATGCCGAGGCGCTTCTGGATCTCGTCGAAGAGTTCCAGCACCTGCGCCTGCACCGAGACGTCGAGCGCGGAGACGGCTTCGTCCGCGACCAGCACGTCCGGATCGAGCGCGAGCGCGCGGGCAATGGCGATACGCTGGCGCTGGCCGCCGGAGAACTGGTGCGGATAGCGCGACACTGCATCGGCGGGCAGGCCGACCAGCTCGAGCAGCTCGCGGGCGCGCTTCATCGCATCGGGATGGGCGACGCCGTAATTGATCGGGCCCTCCGCAATACTCTCGCCGACCGTGACACGCGGGTTGAGCGAGCGATAGGGATCCTGGAACACGATCTGGATCTTCTGCCGGTGCGGCTGCAGCAGGCGGCGCGAGATGCCGGCGATCTCTCGGCCGGCGAGGCGCACGCCGCCGGAGGTCGGATCGATCAGGCGGACGATGCAGCGCGCAACCGTCGACTTGCCCGAGCCGCTTTCGCCGACGATGCCGAGCGTGCGGCCCTTGCGCAGCGTCAGCGTCACCTTGTCGGCGGCGACGACCTCGCGGCCTTTGCCGAAGAAGGCACGCTCCTTGTAGACCTTGCTGAGGTCGTTGGCCTCGAGCACGACCGGCTCGCGGCTCTCCTCGCGCGGCGGCCGCGGCACCAGGCTCGGCACCGAGGCGAGCAGATTGCGGGTGTACTCCATGGTCGGATTGCGCAGCACGGCCTCGAGCGGGCCGGTCTCGACCAGCCGGCCCTGCCGCATCACGGCGACGCGGTCGGCGATCTCGGCGACCACGCCCATGTCGTGGGTGATGAACAGCACGGCCGTGCCGTGATCGCGCTGGAGCTCGCGGATCAGGGACAAAATCTGCTTCTGCGTGGTGACGTCGAGCGCGGTGGTCGGCTCGTCCGCGATCAAGAGCTTTGGCTCCAGCACCAGCGCCATCGCGATCATGATGCGCTGGCGCTGGCCGCCGGAGAGGCGATGCGGGTAGGAAGCGAAGATGCGCTCGACCTGGGGCAGGTGGACCTGCTCCATCATGTCGAGGATGCGCTTCTTTCGCGCCTTGGCATCGAGATTGGTGTGGGCGCGCAGCACCTCGTCGATCTGGCGGCCGACCGGCACCACCGGATTGAGCGCGGTCATCGGCTCCTGGAAGATCATCGCCATCTGCGTGGCGCGGAGCTGGCGCAGGCGGCGGTCGGTCGCGGTGAGTAGCTCTTCGCCGACCAGCTTGATGCTGCCGGCGGTGGGAACCAGCGTGCCCTTCGGCAGCAGGCCCATCGTGGTCAGCGAGGTCACCGACTTGCCCGAGCCGCTTTCGCCGACCAGGCACAGCGTCTCGCGCTCGCGGACCTGGATCGAGATGCCGTCGATGATCTTTGGCCCGCCCGGCTTCTTGCCGACGGAGACGACGAGGTTGTTGATGTCGAGAACCGTGTTGGTCATCACTTGATCGGTCATCACTTGCCTTCCCGCTGCTTCATGCGCGGATCGAGTGCGTCGCGGGCGGCGTCGCCGATCAGATTGATGCTGAGGATGGCGATCGAGAGCAGCAGGCCCGGCCAGAAGATCAGCGACGGCTTGATCTGGAAGTACTGGCGGCCCTCGGCCATGATGTTGCCCCAGGTCGGCGTCTCCGGCGAGATGCCGGCGCCGAGGAAGGAGAGGATGGCCTCGGTGAGGATCGCGCTCGCGCAGATATAGGTGCCCTGGACGATCAGCGGCGCCACCGTGTTCGGCATCAGATGCCGCCACATGATCTTCGGCAAGGACGAGCCAACCGAGATCGCTGCCTCGACATAAGGCTCCTCGCGCGCCGACAGCACGACCGAGCGGACCAGCCGTGCCACGCGCGGGATCTCGGGGATGGTGATCGCGATCAGCACGGTCCAGAGGCTGGCGCCGGACAGCGACACCACGGCGATCGCGAGCAGGATGCTCGGCATCGCCATCAGGCCGTCCATGACCCGCATCAGCACGGCATCGACCAGCTTGAAGAAGCCGGAGACGAGGCCGATCGCAAGGCCGATGACGATCGACAGGATCGCCGAGCCGATGCCGATCAGCAGCGAGATGCGGCCGCCATAGACGACGCGCGACAACAGGTCACGACCATAGGCATCGGTGCCGAGCAGGAATTGCGCGGACGACGGCTTGAGCCGTTGCGACGGCGCGAGCTGGATCGGATCATGCGGCGCGATCAGCGGCGCCAGGATCGAGACCAGGATGATCAGCGCGAGCAGGACCGTCGCCGTGGCGATGATCGGCGTCGAGGTGAGGAAGCCGAAGCGCGGCCGCAGCGGCGACGTGATCGGAATGGAGGACTGGGGAAGGGTATCGACCGACATTCTATTCTTGTCCTTGCCTCAGTACCGGATCCGGGGATCGAGCAGGGTGTAGGCGACGTCGATGAGAAGATTGACGACGACATAGATCAGCGACGTCAGCAGGATCATCGCCTGGATCACCGGATAGTCGCGCGCCAGCACCGCATCCACGGTGAGGCGGCCGATGCCGGGAATGTTGAACACGCTCTCGGTGACGACGACGCCGGAGATTAGCAGCGCAAAGCCGGTGCCGATCACGGTGATGACGGGCACGGCGGCGTTGCGCAGCGCGTGGCGCATCATCACGGCGACCTCGTTGATGCCCTTGGCGCGCGCGGTGCGCACATAGTCCTCGCCGAGCACATCCAGCATCGCCGCGCGTGTCATGCGCGCGATCAGCGCGATGTAGATGAAGGAGAGCGCGCAGGTCGGCAGGATCATGCGCTCGAAGAACGGGCCGAAGCCGTTAAAGATGCTGCGGAAGCCCTGCACCGGCACCCACCGCAGTTCGATCGCGAAGACCTGGATCAGAATATAGCCGACCACGAACACCGGCACCGAGAAGCCGAGCACGGAAAGCCCCATCACGAAACGGTCGATCCAGGTGCCGTGCTTCCACGCGGCGATCACGCCGAGGGGAACCGCCACGATCACGGCGAGGATGATGGTGCACAGCGCGATCGAGATCGACGGCTCGACGCGCTGGCCGATCATCTTCATCACAGGCAGATTGGAGATCAGCGAGGTCCCGAGATCGCCGTGGAGCAGCTTGTTCACCCAGGTGACGAACTGCACGATCAAGGGCTCGTTGAGGCCGAGCGAGGTGCGGATGCGCTCGAGCCGTTCCGGCGTTGCATTGTCGCCGGCGAGGATCGCGGCGGGATCGCCGGGGGTGAGGCGGAGCAGGAGGAAGACGAACAGCGCGACGACGCCCATCACGGGCACGGCGGCGAAGATTCGGCGAAGGAGATATCCGAGCAAGTTGGATCCGTCAGATTAGAGTAAATCGGCGGCAGCGGTCGTAGTCTGTTCTGCCACCAGCCTAACATTTCAGCAATTCCCGTGCCATCAGGGCCACAGCTTTTGCAGTGCGGTCAGCTGTTTTGGCGACCCCTCTTCAAGGGGGCCAGCGGAGCGTGCCCGCCAGACGAAATATCTGCGGCGCGCCAGGCGCGCCCATCCAATCCGGTCACTCCAGCGTCTCAAGCAGCCCGGCCATCAGCCGGCCGCGCTCAACGAGACTCTCGACTTCGATATACTCCTCTAACGTGTGGCCATTGGCTCCGCGCACGCCCAGGCCGTCGAGCGTCGGGATTCCCATCGCACCGGTGAAGTTGCCATCGGAGCCGCCGCCGGAGCTCGCATGCGGCAGTTCGGCGCCAAGCGACTTGGCGATGCCGCGCGCCTTCTCATACAACGCCATGGTGCCGGCATCCGGCTCCCACACCGGACGCGTCACCCCGCGCGTCACCTTGAAGGAAACATCGTTGGCCGTGCCCGACAGCGCCAGCATCCGCTCGACGCCGCGATCGAGATCGGCCTGCCGCTTGGCCATGGAGAGCGCTTCGCCGGTGGCGGTCGTGGCAACGCAATTGACCCATTGCCCGCCATGCACGACGCCGACCGAGAAGGTGCAGTCCTCCGTCGTCATCGCGTCGATGGCGAGAATCTGCCGCGCCATCTCGCGGATCGCCGAGCGTCCCGCCGACAGCGTCGCGCCGGCGTGGCTCGGCCGGCCCGCCGCCTCGAGATTGAAGCGCGCGATGGCGTAACGTCCGGTGGTGACGCCGTTGTCGGCGCGGCCGGGCTCGGGCACCAGGACATATTTGTTGCGCGCGGCTTCCGCCTCGATGATGTCGCGCGTCGAGGGCGTCCCCACTTCCTCGTCCGGCGTGAACAGCACGGTGATCGGCAGCGGCGTGGTGAACGATGCACGCGCCAGTTGCCGGATCGCTTCTAGCGAGAGGTAGTTGCCGCCCTTCATGTCATAGATGCCGGGGCCGTAGCACCGATTGCCCTCGCGCCGCCATTTCAGCTTCTCGATGGTACCGACCGGGTGGACGGTATCCATATGGCCGGCGATCAGGATGCCCGGCTCGCCCTGTTTCGGATGCGGAAAGCGCGCGCGGATCACGCCGCCGAACCCCTGGCGGCCGGCGATGCGCTCGATCGTCGCACCCATGATCGCCATATCCCGCGCTGCGATATCGAGCATGCGATTCACCGCATCAGCGTCCCAGGTCGGGCTTTCGCATTCGACCCAGCCGCGCAGACCCTGGAGCATCGCCTCGGAATCGAAAGGAAGATTGGCTGGATTCATCTCAATGTCTCTCAAGCTTCGAAAGATGGAATGCGCATTGCATTGGTGCGGGGCAGGACGAGTGGAGAGTGTTGTAGAGCCAAACCGATCCTTGTGGAGCCCGTGCCCGCGCCGCCAGGGCTTGCAGCGAAACCGGATTGACGCGCTCGGCACTGTCTGCAAGTCTCGAAAGATAAAGGCATTGCATGAGGTTAGTTCGCCCAAGGAACGAGCCGCATGCTTAACCAATAACCTGCCTTTGAACAGTTTCACGTCAGGAGAAACTTTTTATGTTCCACTTCATGCGCCGGGGGCCTCGCGCGTTTGCCTCCAAACTTGCGCTGTCTGTCGTTGCGCTTTCGACGGCGCTTGCCTCGCCAGTGCTTGCAGCCGGCAAGACCATTACGGCGGTGATGCATTCGGATCTGCGCATCATCGATCCGATCTTCACCACGGCCTACATCACGCGTGACCATGGCTACATGGTCTACGACACGCTGGTGGCTCCCGATTCGAGCTTCAAGATTCAGCCGCAGATGGCGGACTGGAAGATCTCCGACGACAAGCTCACCTACACCTTCACGCTGCGCGACGGCCTCAAATGGCATGACGGTGCGACGGTGACGGCGGAAGATTGCGTCGCCTCGCTGAAGCGCTGGGCCGCGGTCGACGGCATGGGCCAGAAGCTCCTGGACTTCACCGCGAGCATCGAGGCGACCGACGCCAAGACCATCACGCTGAAGCTGAAGGAGCCCTACGGCCTCGTGCTCGATTCCATCGGCAAACCGTCCTCGCGCGTCGCCTTCATGATGCCGAAGCGCCTCGCCGAGACGCCGCCGGACAAGCAGATCCCCGAGCAGATCGGCTCGGGCCCCTTCAAGTTCGTGGCGTCGGAATTCCAGCCCGGCGTCAAGGCGGTCTACGTCAAGAACATCGATTACGTGCCGCGCAAGGAGCCGGCGAGCTGGACCTCCGGCGGCAAGGTGGCGAAGGTCGACCGCGTCGAATGGATCACCATGCCGGACTCGCAGACCGCGGTGAACGCGCTGCAGTCGGGCGACATCGACTTCATGGAAAACCTGCCCTACGACATGCTGCCGGTGCTGGAGGCGAACAAGGAGATCACGATCGAGGTCTCGAACAAGTTCGGCTTTCAGACGCTCGGCCGGATGAACTTCCTCTATCCGCCGTTCGACAACGTGAAGGTACGACGTGCCGCTCTTCTGGCGATGAACCAGAAGGACGTTCTCGACGCGCTGGTCGGCAATGCCAAGTACCAGAAGATCTGCGGCGCGTTCTTCGTTTGCGATACGCCGTTCGCGACCGAGGTCGGCGCCGAGACCCTGGTGAAGGGCAATGGCATGGCGGAGGCCAAGAAGGCGCTCGCCGAGTCAGGCTATGACGGCACCCCGGTCGTCATCATGGCGCCCGGCGACGTCACCACGCTCAAGGCCCAGCCCATCGTCGCGGCCCAGCTGCTGCGCGAAGCCGGCTTCAAGGTCGATCTGCAAGCGACCGATTGGCAGACGGTGGTGAGCCGCCGTGCCAGTCAGAAGCCGCCGAAGGAGGGTGGCTGGAACATGTTCTTCACCAACTGGGTCGCGGCCGACGTCTCCAACCCGATCGCCAATCTCTCGATCGGCGGCCAGGGCAAGAAGGGCGGCTGGTTCGGCTGGGCGGAAAGCGCCAAGATCGAGCAGCTCAAGGACGCGTTCGTCCGCGCGCCGTCGATCGACGAGCAGAAGAAGATCGCCGCCGACATCCAGAAGGAAGCCTATGAGCAGGTGATCTACATCCCGCTGGGGCAATACCTGCTGCCGAGCGGCTGGCGTAAATCGCTGACCGGCGTGCTCGACGGCCCGGCGACGCCGCTGTTCTGGAACGTCGACAAGTCGGAGTAAGGGGAGGCGAATTCACGTAGCCTTCGTCGTCTTCACCACGCGGCGCCGCTGTCATCAGCGGCGCCGTTGTCTTTTGTGGTCTTGCGTCGGCGGAAAAGCGTTGCGGCTTTTAACCTTTCCAGTTTCCGGTCATTGCTATTTGTTTCAATCTTGAAATAGATGCGTCGTCCTTACGCGTCATTTTCCCTCCTCAACCTGATTCCCGTGCCGATCGATTTTGCATTCCAGGCGATGGCCGAACGGTCCGATCGCGCGCCGGCGCGTTGGCGGCGGCCTTTCCTGCATTGGCTCGATGGCGTCGAGGCGGGCTGGGCCGTTCCGCTCCTCATCGGCTGTTTCGTCGCGATCTGGACGTCCTATCTGGCGATCGCCTATGCCGGCGGCGGCCTGCACCCTGATACGCTCGAGGCCTGGATGCTGGGGCAGCATTTCGCCTGGGGCTATCACAAGCATCCGCCCTTGACCGGCTGGATCGCCGCCAGCTGGACCTCTGTCTTCCCGCTCAGCGATTGGTCGTTGCAATTGATGGCGATGGCCAATGCCGGGCTTGCGCTGATCTTCGTCGACCGGGTCGCGCGGCAATTCGTGACCGGGCACAAGCGCATCCTGGTGCTTTTGCTGCTGATGCTGACGCCGGTCTATCAATTCCATGCCCAGCGCTTCAATGCCAATTCGGTGCTGCTGGCGGTCTGGCCGCTGGCGACCTGGTGCTTCCTGCGCGCATTCGAGACGCGCGCCCCGCTGTGGGCGGTCGCAATGGGATGCACGACGGCGCTGGCGATGGTCGGCAAATATTATTCGGTCTTTCTCGTCACGAGCTTCGCGTTTGCCGCGCTGGCGCACCCGGCGCGGCGCGCTTATTTCACCTCCGCTTCGCCCTGGATCTCGGTCGTCGTCGGGCTCGCGGCGCTGTCACCTCACGTCTATTGGCTCGCGACAACGGGCGCATCGACCTTCACCTACGCGCTGGCGCACACAGGCGGCAACGCTGCGACCTCACTCGGCGAGGCGAGAAACTTTCTGCTGGGGCTGGCGGCGGCGATGAGCATGTCGGCCGTGTTCTGGGTGCTCGTTGCAGGAACGCGCTTGAAGCAGTTTCCGGCGGACTTCGCCGCAATGAGCCCGGGCCTGCGGCTTTTGTTCTACGTCACGATGGGTACGATCGTGCTGCCGGTGCTGACGTCGCTCGCGATGGGCACCGATCTGCCGTCGCTATGGGCATTGCAGGGACTGTTCCTGTTCACCGTTCTCGTGGTCGGCGGGACGAGCTACCCGATCGAGCGCTTCTACACGGTCAACCTCACCGTGATCGTGGCCGGCGTCGCGCTCGCGGCCGTCCTGATCGCCGCGCCGATCCATGCCGTCTATCGCAACGATCACGGGTATGAGGAGGGCCGGAATCTTTACGCCCAGGCGGCCAGTGAATTGACGCGCGAGTGGCGCGAGCAGACCGGTGTGCCGCTGAGCGCGGTGAGTGGTGATGGTTCGCTGGCCTTCGCCACCGCTTTCTACAGCCCGGACCATCCACGTCATGCGGCGCCCTTCGAGTACGACCAGACATTGGGCTTGCCGCGCAAGACGTCGCTCGACCGCGGCTGGGCCGCGCTGTGTTTCCGCGACCAGGATACTTGCACCCGGTGGATGGCGTGGGCGTCCTCGCAGACCGGACACTTCGTCAGGCGCGAGTTCACCGTGCGGGCCACCCTGTGGGGGCGGCCCGGTCTCTCGCGGGAGGTGGTCGCTCTGATCGTGCGGCCCCGGGGAATGCGGATGATACCCAAGAGCGCTGCGGATGATTTCAGCGCCAGCAGGCGCGGTTCGGAATAGGCTCTGCGCTCAACAATGACTGTCGCGGACCTGCTCAAGACCCTCGCTCGCCAAAGGCGTCGTCAACGTGGCGTGCTCTGCGCTCGGCTCCGAATGTTCCGTCTTCCGCCGTTCGACGTCGCGGCGATCTTCCCGGTGTTCCGGTTCCATTGAATGTGACCTCTCGAATTGCTGCAGGACAACATCGAGCGGATCGGGAAGTTCCCTAAGTGATGGGACGATGATGCGGCTTGAACAGCCGGCCCTTTTCCACCACCAGCACGATCGCGAGCGCAGCGAGCGTCGACAGGAAGAAGCCGATCGAGAACGGCAGCAGCGTGCCGTCGAAACTCTGTCCGATTGCCATGCCGACCACGATTCCGATCAGCGTCGTGATCGACCCGTAGAGCGAGGAGGCGGTGCCGGCGATGTGGCCCTGCGGCTCCATCGCGAGCGCGGTGAAGTTGGCAACCATCATGCCGAACGAGAACATCATCAGAGCCGAGAGCACCATGAACAGGGTGAGCGGCAGGACGCCGAGTATTTCCGTCAGCAGCATCACGGCAGCGACGATTGTGTAGAGCGTCAGCGCGCCATGCGAGATCACGCGCATGCCGAGCCGCCCGACCAGCCTCGCATTGAGGAAGCCGGCGACGGCCGTGCCGGCTGCAATCGCGGCGAAGGCGAGTGGGAAGTAATGGCCGAGGTGATAGATGCCGGTGAAGACCTGCTGGGCGCAGAAGACAAAGGCAAAGAGCGCGCCGATGACGCTGCCGGCCGCCGTGGCATAGCCGATGGTCTGGCGATTGGTCACGGTCTGCCGAAACGCCGAGAGCACGTCGGCGGGCGCCAGGGACCGGCGCCCGGATTCAGGAAGGGTTTCCGGCAGCCGCAGCACGCACCAGGCGAGCGCGAGCAGGCCGTAGAGCATCAGCACGACGAAGATGCCGCGCCACGCCGTCACCAGCAGCACCGCCTGTCCGAACGAGGGAGCGATCACGGGCACCGCGATGAACACCATCATGGCAAGCGACATCACGCTCGCCATGCGGCGGCCGACATAGCAGTCGCGCACGATCGAGGTCGCGATCACGCGTGTCGCCGAGGTGCCGAGCCCCTGCAGCGCGCGCGCCAGCAGCAGCGTCTCGAACGAGGGCGCCGCGACCGCCAGCACGCTCGCCACCGCATAGACCGCCATGCCGCCGAGCAGCACCGGCCGGCGGCCGAAGCGGTCCGACAAGGGACCCATCACGAACTGGCCGGCGCCGAAACCGATCAGGAAGGTCGACAGCACCAGCTGCAGATGGTTGGCGACGGGAATGTTGAAGGCTGTCCCGATATTGGGCAGCGCGGGCAGCATCATGTCCATCGCAAGCGGATTCAGCGCCATGATGGACGCGATCACGATGACGAATTCTGGAAATCCCATCGGGCGGTGTCCTGCGGACACCCAATCGTCGGCATTGACGTCAGACAAGAAGCTCACCTCTGAAATTGAGCGACTTTATCCATCGCCCATGCTGCGTTGCACAACCCATGTTTCGGGATGGCTGGCAGGCGGAGGAGGGGCGGACAAGAATTGGTGAGGGGAACCCCCGCGCGAGCCGAACGTGGGTCCTGCTATGGCCCGGAAACCTGTGATTCACCATCCCTCCCTAAAGATCGGCGTCGGGCGAGGCAGGTGGGGCCCGGCGGGATGAAACGGAAACCCCTCCTGTCCACTGTGGCGGCCGATGGATGAGGCGCTGCGCTGGCGCCGAGAGAAACCAGGCCAAACAAGGTATCCGATTGTGTCTGATGTCACCGGTACGGCACGATGGTTGGAGCCTTCGGCCGACATGGCTTCGAGGCGTAACCTCTGGCTTGCCTGCCTGATCGCACTGACCGCGCTTCTGGTGTTCGGCAATCTCGCCAGCGACCTCGGCCTCGATGTGAAATATGGCTGGGACACCCGCGTCAATTGCGCGGCGGTGGATGCCTATGTCGGCGGACTCGATCCCTATTTCGTCAAGAACCTGAAGGGCACCAAGCTCTCTTACCCCTATCTGCCGGTGACGCTGGACGCCTTTCGTCCTTTTTGCGCGGACGGCATTCTGGTCGCTCACTACAAAACCATCTTTCCCGTGCTGGCCGTGCTCTGCGGCCTCATCTTGCCAGGTTTTGGCCGAACGCGCCCGAGCGCTCGCGACGTCGGGCTCAGGGTGCTCTGCGCGCTCGGCGCATTCGTCGGTTTCGAATGGGTGCAGGCGTCGGGTAATTTCGCGATCCTGAGCGGCGTGCTGACCGCGATCGCGCTGAGGCTCCTGCTTTCTCCGCCCGCATCCGGAGCGGCAGAGGACCGCAGCTTTCCGTCGCGCCTCGCCGGCGCCGCGCTGCTCGGCCTCGTGATGTCGTTCAAGCTGGTGTTCTTTCCCGTGCTGGCCGCGCTGTATTTCCTGCCGCTGCCGCGCAGCCGCAAGCTGACGCTGATCGCGATGGCTGTGTTCAGCTTCGCCTTGCCGATCCTGATATCGTGGCTGGCGTACCCCGATCTGTTCGCGAGCTGGCAGCTTGCGGTGGCCGGAAAGATTCCGGACCAGCACCTCGTCGAGCTCTTCGAGAGCAATCCGTCCCTGCTGCTGCTGGCGCGGGATCTGATGGGCCATGTGGGCCTGATCGACAGCAAACCGGCGATCTTCGCAACCTATGCGTTCGCTGCGACCGCACTGGTGCTCGTGCCGTTCGTCCTGTCCGTCCTGCGCTTGATCGGGAGCCGGCCGGCGCACGAAGGAGATTCGCTTCTTGCGCGACTGGATCGCTGGCTGATGGATCACCCCCGTGCAGCAATGCGCATCACGGTGCTGGCCATGTTTGCGCTCTATCTCAGCTCGCCGCGCCTCAAGGAATATGCCTTCTTCGAGCTCGCGCTCTATGCCGCGATCCTGCTGGTCGATCTTCCGGTCAGGGCACTCGCCGCCGCGCTCATCGTCGGTCTCCTGATGCCCTCATTGATCTTCGTGACGGGGAGTTCCTCCGAGGACAATTCCATCCAGCTCTTCAGCGCGCTGATGTTCTTCTGGGTCCTGCTGCTCGACGTCCGTCATGCGGGCCGGGTGCCGGACACGGTCCAGCTATAGCCGTGGCGGTGGTAGAGCCTGACATCGCCTTGGCGGCACGCTCGATGCTTTCGCGGTCGTGGTCCACGCCGCAATAATCGCCCAGCTCTCCCAGCACTCTGCTGTACGTGTTCCAACGAGCGCTCGATGCGGTGGCGATGCGTCGCCTGCTTTCGGTGAAGCGGCTGCTCGGACACGGAAGAGGGCGATCTTCAGATGCTGAAAGCCGCGCAACAAAGCTATTGGGCAGATCGAGACGTCACCGGAGGCGTGTTCGATGATCGCTCAGCTGAAGCGGAGGGCAGACCGCCTTCACCAATGGCCCACGCGGGAGCATCAAATCTCGTGGTGCGGGCAGCCGGGGTCGAACCGGCACAGCGCTTGCGCACCGAGGGATTTTAAGTCCCTTGCGTCTACCAATTCCGCCATGCCCGCTTGATCCAACGAGATCAAACACTTAAGTCCATCCTAGCCGTCTGGAATTGGCGCGTTGCGAGCCCGGAGGGACGGTCCTTCCTTAAGCGAGCCGGGCGCACAAGGCAAAGCCTCAATCCGGACATCTGTTGTTGCTTTAGGCATTCTCAATCCACGGGGACTATTCATTCGGCATGGCTGCTTCGTTTTCCACTTCGCCGCGCGGCTTCGGCGCGCTCTTGGCGCTGCTTGCGGCCGGCGCCGCGCTGTCCGGCTGCGCCGGTATGAGCGAGACGGTCGCGCCGGCCTTTGCCGATCCCGCCAAATACGAGTTGTACGACTGCAAGCAGCTGGAGGCCGAGCGCAAGACGCTCGCCAAACGCACTGACGATTTGCGGGGGCTGATGGAAAAGGCCGAGACCGGGGCCGGTGGCGCGGTGGTGTCCGAACTCGCCTATCGCAACGACTATGTCGCCGTGCGCGGGTCGGCGCAAATGGCGGAGGACGCCTGGCGCCGCAACAAGTGCCGGGAAACGCCGCCGGAGGCGACCCCGCCTGCCACGCAATTGTCCCCCGCGGCGGCTGCCAAGCCCGCTTCGAAATCCGGGAAAGCGTCACGCTGAGGCGCCGCGCCGGCGGCGCTTCGCATCAGGGCCGCCAGCCGTAGATCCAGTCCTGCCGCGCCAGCATGCGGTCCGGGCCGAGCGCGCGGATCGCAAGATCGCGTGCGACCGCAAGCGGCCCGCCGAGATGATAGATGCGGCCCTGCTGCCGCGCGGTTCGCTGCACCCGCAGCACGCGCGCCTGACGGGCACGGCCGTATTGCGTCAGCGCAGCACTGATGCCCGCTGTGCTCTCGGCGGCTTCAAAGCTCAGATGCCGGGCGAGCACCGCGGCATCCTCGATCGCCATCCCGGCGCCCTGGGCTGCAAAAGGCAGCATCGCATGGACGGCATCGCCGAGCAGTGCCACCGGACCCTTGCTCCAGGGGCAGCCATCGGGCACGCCGAACAGCGCCCATTTCCGCCAGCTGTCGACCGTGGCCAGCATCATGCGAGCGGAGGCCGGCCAGCGTGGCGCGGCGAAGGCCTCCATCACCTCGAGGGGATCGCCGGGCGTGCTCCAGCCCGGCCTGTTCCAGGTGCCCGGAAGCACAGCGACCACGTTGAGCTGGCGTCCGCCCGTGATCGGATAGGCGACGAGATGGGCATTCGGCCCCATCCACAGCTGCACCCGGCGCGCGGTGTAGTCCTTCGGCAGTTGCGTGGCGTCCAGCGTGCCGCGCCAGGCGATCAGCCCGGAGAAGCGTGGCTGCACCTCGGGAAACAGATGCTGACGGACCGTCGACCAGATGCCGTCGGCGCCGATCAGCGCGCTGGCGAGATCGCTGCGGCGGATCGTGCCGCTGCGGTGGACCACCGTCAGCCCCTTGGCGTGAGGCGCGACGTCTTCGAAGGTCGCGCCCAGCTTCAGGTCGATGTCGGGATGATCGGCAACAGCGCCGGCCAGCGCGGATTGCAGGTCGGCGCGGTGCACCACCCAATAGGGGGCGCCGGCCCGCAGCGACGCTGCTTCACCGAGCGGCATCCGCAGCAGCTCGCCGCCGGCCCGCGCGCTCATGATCGAGACCGCTTCCGGAGTGACGGCGCGCAGCTTGAGGCGCTCAGTGAGGCCGAGCTCGACCAGCACGCGGCTGGCATTGGGGGAGAGTTGCAGGCCGGCGCCGACTTCCTCGAGCCGCTCGGCCTTTTCCAGCACGACGATACGGAAGCCGCGGGCCGCGAGCGCCAGCGCGGCCGTCAGTCCACCGATGCCGGCACCGGCGATGACAATCGTGCGGGAGAGCGCCACCCCGGACCGATGGAAGCGGTCAGGCCACCTTGTCCTTCAGGACGCATTCCGGCGGGCGGGCTTCGCCCGCCTTCAGGTCGGCCGCGAAACGGTACAGCGTCGAGCAGTAGGGGCAGATGATCTCGTTGTCGTTGCCGAGGTCGAGGAAGACGTGCGGATGGTCGAACGGAGGGTTGGCGCCCACGCACATGAACTCTTGCGAGCCGATCTCGATGACGGGGACACCGGCATCGTTATGGAAGTGCGGGACGACATGGTCGGACATCGTAACTCATCCTGGAGTGGCAATGGCGGCAGACACAATCAAGAACTGACGCGGCATCTTTAAGGCGCCGCGGACCATACTGGCGGGTGTGGATGATTGCTAGTCCAGCGGAACCGAAAGGTCCACAATTGCCCCATGCTCATTTGCTCATGCAAATTCGACACAATCTTAAGGCCTGAGAGAAGCCCTTCTTTCGTCGGGGACGTTGTGTCGCAATTTTGGCATACTATGTCTGTGGACGAGCAAATTTGTGCCGAAAGACGAATCATCAGGCGCAAGGGATCCCAGGGACTTCCGGGCTTTTCCACATGAAGTGGCTGCGAATCACCACAGCTTTGACCGGCATCGCGGCGTGCGGCTTCTTGCTCGCGCAGGTAGCGCCGCACGCCCGTGAGGCCGGCGCGATCCTCGCCGCCCAGGATGATCCGGCCGTGCTCTCCGAGCTCAAGCTCGATCAAGTGCTGCGGCAGAACGATCGCCTGGTCCAGGACAACATCGAGGCCGCGCTCGCCGCCGGCGATGCCGATCTCGCCGACAGTTTTGTCGCGCTCGCGCGTGACCGCAACATCGCGCTGCCCGACGACCTCCTGAGCCGCGTCAATGACGCGGTCAAAGCCGAAAGCTCCACCTCGCATTTCGCCAAGCGTTTCGCCACCGGCCTCGTCACCGGAAATGCCGATGATGTCGCGAGCCTCTCGGGGACGGTGGCGGGCGATCTCTTCGTGATCGGCGACATCAGGGACGTGGTGCGCGAGGGCAAGCATCTGGCCATGGGCGAGGACACCGACCGGCTCGTGCTCGGGCTTGCGGCGGCCGGACTTGCGGTAACGGCGGCGACCTATGTGTCCGTCGGTGGCGCGGCGCCGGTGCGCGCCGGACTGACGCTGGTGAAGGACGCGCGCAAAGTCGGGCGGCTCGGCGAGGGACTCGCGGTCTGGGCTGGCCGTTCCGCGCGCGAGGTCGTCGACACGCCGGCGCTGCGGAATGCGGTGGTATCAGGTTCGGTGCTGCGGCCGCGCGAGACCGTCAGCGCGATCAAGGCCGCGTTCCGTGCCGAGAAGGCCGGTGCGCTGGTCCGGCTCGGCAAGGACGTCACGCGCGTCGCCGAGAAGACCGGCACGCGCGGGGCGATGGACACGCTGCGCATCGCCGAAGGCCCGAAGGATGTCGCACGCGCGGCGCGGCTTGCCGAAGCGCAAGGCAGCAAGACGCGCGCGATCATGAAGCTGCTCGGCCGGGGCGCGCTGCTGCTGATCGGCGGCGCGTTCAATCTGGCGCTCTGGCTGTTCAGTGCGGCACTGACGCTGTTCGGCCTTCTCTCCTCCATCAAGGCGACCACCGAGCGCCTCACCCAGGCCTGGTGCGATCGCAAACGGGCGCGGCGGCTGCGCCGTGCCCAGATCGCAGCCGAAGCTGCTCTGGCCAACGCGGCCGTCACGGCCTGAGGCGCGCGGCGCTTCAGGCTATTGTTTGAGCATGATGTTGCCGGAAAATCGCTGCACAGTTTTCCGGATCATGCTCTAAGATCAACCATTCCCCTCCAGACCCGCGGAACTGCTGATGCCGAGCTTTCACAACGGCGCCGTTGAAATTGCCTATCTCGATGAAGGCGAGGGCGATCCGATCATCCTGGTGCACGGCTTTGCCTCGAGCAAGAACGTGAACTGGGTCTATCCGACCTGGGTCTCGGAGCTGCGCAAGAACGGCCGCCGCGTCATTGCGCTCGACAATCGCGGCCATGGCGAAAGCGCAAAGCTCTACGAGCCCGCGCAATACTCGATCCCGACCATGGCCGGCGACGTGCTTGCGCTGATGGATCATCTCGCCATCCCGCAGGCCGACATCATGGGCTATTCGATGGGCGGTCGGATGGCGGCATGGCTGTCCCTCAACGAGCCGCAGCGCCTGCGCTCGGCGATCCTCGGCGGCATCGGCATCGGCGGCCTGATCGAGGGCACCGGCCCCGGCGAGAACGTGGCGAAAGCGCTGGAGGCGCCCTCGCTGGATGACGTCACCGATCCCGTCGGCCGCACCTTCCGTGCGTTTGCCGACCAGACTCGCTCCGATCACCGTGCGCTCGCCGCCTGCCTGCGCGGCACGCGCGACCTCATGACCCGCGACGAGGCCGCGCGCATCGACTTGCCGGTGCTGATCGCGGTCGGCTCGACCGACGACGTCGCAGGAAGTGCCAGCGCGCTCGGTGCGATCATCCCCGGCTCAGAAGTGCTCGACATTCCCAACCGCGACCACATGCGCGCGGTCGGCGACAAGGTCTACAAGACCGGCGTGCTGGATTTTCTGTCACGCCGCGGCTGAGGCAATGTTGGCTGAGGGGATGACGTTGTTGCCCAGCTATCCTATGCGCAGAGATCTGGAGTCCGCCAAGGGCGCTGACGAGACGTCAGCTCGAAGCGGGTAGGAACGTCAGCAAAGGGCACTAACGGAGATTTATCTCAAGCGTTAGTCCAACGAACTGTACGCGAGTGCTGCGCAAGATGGCCGCAATCATCAAGGGAGCCGCGAGATCTCCTCGCACGAACACGAGCGACATTGCGCCGCTATTTACATTTGTTAATAATTGGTTTAAATTTTTATTTTCGTCGAGATTTAATACTCGACAGGAATTGAGATTGCGAGCCCACACGCACTTGAACAGAGTTGGCCCTGATTGATTGAGAGGGCTTCAGAGTAACGTTCATTGTTTGGGGAGGCGGCCATGTTTGTGCACGCTGCTTGCTTCAGGAAATATCCAATCAGCAAGGTGTGATCGCCGCTCGGGGCGGCGCACGCTTCCGACCGTGTCGTGGCTCTGATCTCTCGACTGAGAGCGACGAGACGGTTTTGTTGCGTCTGTGATGTAATCCCGGGTGGCGGGAAATTCTTCGATGAAAGAGAAAGAAGGAGCCTGTGATCGGCTTGCCGCCGATGATGCCGGCGTTGTCGAAACTCGCGATACGCCGAAGAGCTGACGCAGGAATTTCTGATGTGAAAGCCTACCATTATTCTCTTGTAGGAGGTTTCTCATGGCACTTTCAGTCACTCTTACCGGCACAACCGTTATTCTCGACGAAACCGCTGATCTGCAGAACGACGACACCAACACGGCGCTCCCGAGCGCGTTTTCAAGCCGGCTGACGGCGCTGGGCGCTCCGGCCACGGAGATCAACCACGCGGTCAGCAGCGGCGACGTTATCACCATCAGCGGCGTCACGGGCGCGATCGGCAACCTCGCCTTCACCGACTCGACTGGCGGCGCGCTCGACGGTGACACGAGCGGTCTCTTCACCAATGACGGCGAGGAGGTCTTCCTTTGGGCGGACCCCACGAACGACAACATCGTGGTCGGCAAGACGGCTGCGGGTGTCATCGCCTTCGCGGTCTATCTCGAGCAGACCGCGACCGGTGCCAAGATCTGGAGCGTTCAATACGAGGCGCTGCAGCATCTGGATGGCACCAACCCCGATGACTCCCTCGACCTCGGCAGCCATCTCAAGGTCGCGGTCAGCGAGCAGATCAATTTCGGCTTCGCCGGAGCGCCGTCCGGCAGCAATCTCTTCATGACCTTCGGTGATCCGAACTCCACCCAGATCGTGGTGATTGGCAAGAACCCGCTCAATCAATCCGAGGGCGGGAACATCACGACCAAGGACGTGCTCAATATCAGCCAGGCCGGCAGCACCACCTCGTTCGGCGTCAACGGCAACCAGATCAACGCTGGTGAGGGGGCGTACATCACCTATGTCACGGGCACGAACACGAACTTCCTGGTGCCGAACCTCGATCAGAACGAGGCCGACGTCGAAGCCAACATCGCCTTCCAGAACGTCTTCAACGCGACCGGCGGCTCCTTCACCGTCAACCAGACCAATCCGGGCATCGGCCCCGTCACCGTCAAGATTACGGCCTTCAGCACCGCTGCGGAGCCGGGGGTGAATTTCGTCGACGGGCTCAGCAACGACACGCAGATCGCGATCACATCGGCCTCCTTCATCAACGTCATCAAAAAATCAGGCAATACGCAATATACTCCGGCCGCTACCGTAAACGCCGACGGCACCTTGACGGTCACCGGCCTGAGCAGCGGCGACACGGTGCAGTGGACAACGAGCGCAACCCATAACCGCGTCCTGATCGAAAACATCAGCAACGCGGATACCAATCCAGACAACGACAACAACACCTTCGATATCGGCGGCTTCAGCCTTGTCAGCTCCAACGCCGCGAGCGCCGTGGTCGGCACGGCCATCCACTTCGAGGATGACGGCCCGACGGCGGGGATCGTGCAGGGCGCGCCGACCGTGGCGCATGACGAGACCGCGGGCAATCAGGGCGATGCCGATGACACCATCGCGGCGGGCGTGGTGGCGCTGTTTGCGGGCGTAGCCAACGTCAGCAGCGACCTCAGCCCGACCGGTTACGCGCAGGATGCGACCGCTGTCGTGAGCGCGACCGGAAGCTCGTATGGCACCGACTCGTTCGGCGGGACGACGGCCTTCTCGCTGGCGGTATCCGCCGCAGGGGTGGATTCCGGCCTCGACACCACCAACGGCACCAGCATCTTCCTGTTCAAGGAAGGCAACCTGGTGGTCGGCCGCATCGGCGGTGAGACCGGCGCCGCGGCCTTCGCGGTGGCAATCAACAGCTCGACCGGCGTCGTCAGCGTGGCGCAATATGCCTCGCTGAAGCATCCGACCGGCGGCGCCAGCTACGATGAGGCGATCAACATCACCGAGAGTGCGCTGCTGGCGGTGGTGACGGTGACCGACGGCGACGGCGACACGAAGACGAGTTCGACCGGCATCGGCGATGCCGTGCAGTTCCAGGACGACGGACCGACAGCGGGAATCGCGCAGGGCACGGCGACGGTAGCGCATGACGAGACTGCGGGGGTCGACGCGGATGCCGACGACACAACTGCGGCAGGTGTTGTCGCCTTGTTCGCTGGCGTCGCCAATAAAAGCACCGATCTCAGCCCCGGCTACGCACAGGATGCCACCCCCGTCGTGAGCGCGACCGGCAGCTCTGCGGGTGCCGATAACGAGGGCGCGACGACGGCGTTCTCGCTGGCGGTGTCCGCCGCAGGCGTGGATTCCGGCCTCGACACGACTGGTGGCACCAGCATCTTCCTGTTCAAGGAAGGCAGCCTGGTGGTCGGCCGCATCGGCAGTTCCGCCGGAGCCGCGGCCTTCGCGGTGGCGATCGACGGCACGAGCGGTGTCATCAGCGTGGCGCAATATGCCTCGCTGAAGCATCCGACAGTCGGTGCCAGCTACGATGAGGCGATCAACATCACCGAGAGCGCGCTGCTGGCGGTGGTGACGGTCACCGACGGTGACGGCGACACGGCGACGAGCTCGACCGGCATCGGCGATGCCGTGCAGTTCCAGGACGACGGGCCGACCATCGGGCCCATCGCCGATGGGCAGGTGGACTTTGCTGCCGGCGCCAGCGTAACCAAGACGCTCAACGCAGCGGGCGGAGTGGACGACCCGGCGACGTACAGTATCACCAGCTCGCCGGCGAGCCTGACGATCCTGGATGGCACGGTCTCGCAGACAACGCTGCTCCGGGCCCTCACGGACAGCAATACTGTCGCCACCTACTACAAGGACGTAGATGGCAGCACCACACACACCGCGGGCGACATCGATTTCTTCAAGCTGACCGTGTCCGGCGGCAATTACACTTTCGATGTCCTGCAGAATCCTCCGCCCGCGGAGGTCAGCTTCAGCTTTGCCGGAGCGCCCTCCGGCAGCAATCTCTTCATGACCTTCGGCGATCCTGCCTCGACCCAGATCGTGGTGGTTGGAGAGAATCCGCTGAACCAGTCCCAGGGCGGCAACATCACGACCAAGGACGTGCTCAACATCAGCCAGGCCGGCAGCACCACGTCGTTCGGTGTCAACGGCAACCAGCTCAATGACAGCGCCAATTATCCCACTGAAGGCGCGTACATCACCTACGTGACTGGCGCGAACACGAACTTCCTCGTGCCGAATCTGGACCAGAACGAGGCCGATGTCGAAGCCAACATCGACTTCCAGGCCCTGTTCAATGCGACGTCGGCGTCCTTTACCGTCAACCAGACGAACCCGGGCGTCGGACCCGTCACCGTCAAGATCACGGCCTTCAGCACCGCCTACGAGCCGGGGGCGGGGTTCGTCGACGGGCTCACCAACGACACGCACGTCAACATCACGTCGTTCTCGATCACCGACTTCGTCGTCAAAACAGGCAACTTGCAGTTTACGCCGCAAGCGACGATCGACGGCGACGGCAATCTGATCATCACCGGGCTGAGCACCGGCGACAAGGTGCAGTGGACGACGAGTGGAACGACCCACGACCGCGTGCTGATCGAAAACGTCAGCGCCCATGATGGCATCGATGGCAACGACAACAACACGTTCGACATCGGCGGGTTCAGCCTGATCCAGTCGCAGCCGGCGCCCGACGAGAAGCTCGACTTCACCGTGCAGATCGCTGATGCCGACGGGGATACGGCTTCCAGCAGTTTCTCGGTCGGGATTGACGGAAACCACAACGGCGTCATCACGATCTGAATCGCAAGCCGCCGGCTGCACGCCGCTTTGGCGCGCAGCCGGCACCTGTTCGGTCGCACGGGGCTGGAGTAGATTCGATGCCGGATAGTGTCACCGCCTGGTGCGGCCATCTCTCCCGGTCTGCTGCCGCCTGGTGTGGCCAGGTCCTCGGTTATCCAGAGGAGCTGGCGAGCTTCACCATCCACGTCGGCCTGTTCGCCGTGGCGGCCTTCATTTTCATCGGGCTGGTCTGGAAGCGGCGGCGCGCGGCGGCAGCTGCGCGACCCGACGAGCCACCTCGCGCGCATCAAATGTCCTCACCGCTTCACGCCTGTCGCGGCGTGTTGGTCGGGCTCGGCCTGATCACCGCCATGTTGAACGTGCTGTACCTGACCGGTTCGTTCTTCATGCTCGAAGTCTACGACCGCGTGGTGCCGAGCCGCAGCGTGCCGACGCTGATCGGCCTCGCCGCGCTGGTCGGCGCGCTCTATTCGTTCCAGGCATTCCTCGACATTCTGCGCGGGCGCATCCTCGTCCGCATCGGCGAGTGGCTCGACCGCGCATTCTCGGCGCGCGCCTACGACGTCGTCGCGCGCTGGCCGCTGCGGTCGCGCGGCAGCGGCGACGGGTTGCAGCCGGTGCGCGATCTCGACCAGGTGCGCAGCTATCTCTCCGGGCTCGGCCCGACCGCGCTGTTCGACCTGCCCTGGATCCCGTTTTACCTCGCGATCTGCTTCATGTTTCATCCGCTGCTCGGGCTCACGGCATCGATCGGCTCGGTGATGCTCGTGTCCCTGACCCTTCTCACCGACCGCTTGACGCGTGCGCGCACGAAGGAAGTTACCGGCCAGATCGCGCAACGCAACGCTCTCGCCGAGGCGAGCCGGCGGAATGCCGAGGTATTGCAGGCCATGGGCATGCGCGGGCGGCTCGCCGCGCGCTGGGCGGACGTCAATGACAGCTACATGTTCACCCAGCGGCGCGCCGCCGACATCGCCGGCGGCTTCGGCTCCGCCTCCAAGGTGCTGCGCATGGTGCTGCAATCGGCGGTGCTGGCCGTCGGCGGCTATCTCGTCATCATCCAGGAGGCGACCGCGGGAATCATCATTGCCGGCGCCATTCTCACCTCGCGCGCGCTCGCGCCGGTCGAGCTCGCCATCGCCCACTGGAAGAGCCTGATCGCGGCCCGGCAGAGCTGGAAACGTCTGCAGCAGCAATGGGCGCAACTCCCGGCCGAGGAGGAGAAGACGCCGTTGCCGCCGCCGTGCAAGACCCTCGCCGTCGAGGCTGTCTCCGTGGCGCCGCCGGGCGAGCAGACCGCCGTCGTGCTGGAAGCCTCCTTCGCGTTGAACCCGGGGCAGGGGGTGGGCATCGTCGGCCCGAGCGCATCGGGCAAGTCGTCGCTGGTGCGTGCCATCGTCGGTGTTTGGGGGGCGGCGCGCGGCAAGGTGCGGCTCGACGGCGCCGCGCTCGACCAATGGAGCTCCGAGGCGCTCGGCCGTCACATCGGCTATCTGCCGCAGGACGTCGAGCTGTTCGCCGGCACGGTGGCGCAGAATATCAACCGCTTCGAACCCGTTCCCGATGCCGAGGCGATGATCGCCGCCGCGAACGCCGCCGGTGTGCACCAGATGGTGCTGCGCTTGCCGAAAGGCTACGACACGCCGATCGGCGAAGGCGGCGCGGCGCTCTCTGCCGGGCAGCGGCAGCGCATTGCGCTCGCCCGTGCGCTTTACCGTGAACCCTTCCTGGTGGTGCTCGACGAGCCCAACTCCAATCTCGACTCCGACGGCGACCAGGCCCTGACGCAGGCCATTCACGGCGTGCGTGCGCGGGGCGGCATTGTCATCGTCGTCGCGCATCGCACCAGTGCGCTCGCTGGCGTGGACCAATTGATCGTGATGGCCGAGGGGCGCGTGCAGGCGTTCGGGCCCAAGGACGCGCTGCTGGCCAAGATGATGCAGCCGCGGCCGGCAGTGCCGCTTAAGGTCGTAACCGAGGGAGCGAGCCTTTGAACCGCGAGCCGGTGAATCAGGTTCCGCACGCGATCCGCCAGCACCTGCGCGCCGGCCTCGTGGGCGTCATCATTCTTGCCGGGGGCGCCGGCGGCTGGGCCGCGACCACGGAACTGGCTGGCGCCGTCGTCGGCTCCGGCACGCTGGTGGTCGACAGCTACACCAAGAAGGTGCAGCATCCGACTGGCGGCGTGGTCGGTGAACTCAACGTTCGCGAGGGTGCGCGGGTGACGGCTGGCGACGTGATCGTGCGCCTCGACGAGACGGTGACGCGGGCCAATCTCCTGATCGTCGTCAAGAGTCTCGACGAACAGGCGGCGCGCCGGGCGCGGCTCGAGGCTGAGCGCGACGGCCAGGACCTGCTCGAATTTCCCGCCGACCTCATTGATCGTGCCGCCGATCCCGACGTCGATCGACTGATCGTGGGCGAGCGCAAGCTGTTCGAGTTGCGCCGCGCCGCCCGCACCGGCAAGAAGGCGCAGCTCAGCGAGCGCATCGGCCAGCTCCGGGAGCAGATCCGCGGGCTCGACGAGCAGATCCAGGCGAAAGACCGCGAAACCACCTTCATCGACCAGGAGCTTCTGGGCGTGCGCGACCTGTGGCGAAAGAATCTGGTACAGATCACGCGCCTGACAACGCTCGAGCGCGACGCGGTGCGCCTGCATGGCGAACGTGGCGCTCTGGTCGCGGCCATCGCCGAAGTCAGGGGCCGGATCACCGAGACCACGCTGCAAATCATGCAGATCGATCAGGATCTGCGCACCGAAGTCGGAAAGGATCTCGCCGAGATCCGCGCCAAGACCTCGGAGCTGGTCGAGAAACGCGTTGCCGCCGAGGACCAGCTCAAACGCATCGATATTCGCGCGCCGCAGGACGGCACCGTGCATCAGTTGGCGCTGCACACCATCGGCGGCGTCATCAGCCCCGGCGAGCAGATCATGCTTATCGTCCCCACGCACGACGCGCTCGTCGTGGAGGTGCGGATTCCCCCACATGAGATCGATCGTCTGTCGGTCGGCCAGCCGGTGCTGTTGCGCTTTACGGCCTTCAACCAGCGCACCACACCCCAACTCAACGGCGAAGTGAGCCAGGTGTCCGCTGACGTGGCGGTCGACCAAAAGAGCACGACGAGCTTCTATGTAGCCCGCATCGCAGTTCCCGAGGCGGAGATAGCCCGCCTGGGCGACCTGAAGCTGATCGCCGGCATGCCGGTCGAAGCCTTCATTCAGACCGACCAGCGCACGGTGATGTCGTACCTCGTCAAGCCGCTCTCCGATCAGTTGATGCGCGCCTGGCGCGAGCGCTAAGCTGCGACCTCCCCTAAAGTGAAGGCAATCTCTTGTTAAGGGCGGCTATCACCGGATTCAGTTGCGCGGGTTCTTTGCCGACGCGGATGGGCTGTTGAACGCCAAGTCAGTTCTGGCTGTTCCTTTTCGACGAAGCGATCGCTGCTCGACGAAACCAAGTGCGATGGCCGAAGATGCGGTCATCGTCTGCGGCTGCGGTTGCACGAAGACCATTACAGGCGTTACAGGGCCCGTAGGTCATCGCGCGTATTGGGTCGATCGGATGATCCAATATGCAAGCTGGTGCCTCTCCGAGGCTCACGGTCCTTCCGCGCGATCGCGAAATACCCCATCTATGGTTCCGGGACCCGCGATCCTCGCTCTCGCGCGGCTTGGGCGGTCAGGATTGCGCTCGGATGAGCACCGCTATAAGCGCGGCAGCCAAGATCGCTAGCCATATCGACGAGACGATCATGGAGGCGAAGTGCCAATCTACGTCACGGCGCCTGGGCTGCATTGTGTCTCCTTCCGCAGGCCGCGCATCGGCTCAGCGGCCTCTATCGCCCTTCCCGTTGGGGCTGCCATTGCGGCCGCCGTTGCGCCGGCCATTGTTGCCATGGTGCTGATGGTCATGGTGGACCGCCCCCCGCGCCAGACTGTGCAATCGCGTTGGACGTGAGGGACGTTGATAGCAAAAGGGTGATGGTCGGCGGCGTCACCGCGACGAACTTTCCGCAGGTCTTCAAGAATTCCCGTCGGCCATCGTCCTGGTCTGGCATGGTCATTTCTCTCGAGAGGTATTAAATAATATTAAATAAATTAAATCAATTAAATTTTGTTCCTACGAGCAGGAGGGAATTCCGGCGCCGGCGGCGGCCGGGGTGACGACCTTTCAGCATCCCGGAGGTCGCTAAGGGCGGTTATGGGACGTCAGCAAAGGCCAAACTGCGGACATCGATGCCGTACCCTCGAAAACCAGCGCGGCGAAGCACGCCGTGCAAGTAGCGATCTAACGGGGCTCTGACGACGTGGCCGGCCTAGCCTCCTCGAAAAACGCCTTCAGTTCTGCTGCCATCACGGCCGGGTCCACCACGTGGCCCTGACCGGTGAGCACCTTTCGCCGGGCCCGGGGGATCGCGTCCGCGAGCGCGTCGGCCGCACCTTCGAACGGGGGGATGCCGCCGCCCGTGGCAACCAGCACCGGCTGGTGAAGGCGCGCGAAACGTTCCAACGGGGCTTGGCGGGTCCCCAGCACGGCAGCGTCGTAGGCCAACGTATGCGCTATTCGCTCGAGACTCGGCCAGACCGGATGCGCGCGAGCGCCGGCGATCTCTTCAGCCGAACTTCCGGCGAGCTCCATGAACAGTGCTACGGCATCGCCGCGCCGCCCCGCCGACAGTCGTCTGTCGAGCTCGGCCACATAGGCCCGCTGCTGTTGCGGCGTCTCCGGCGCGAGGTCGTAGGGCACTTCATAGACTGCGACCGCATCGATGGACCGCAATGTGGCAGCCGTCTCGAGGGCCAGGGCGCCGCCGGTCGACACGCCGTAGAGCGCGGCACGGCCGCCCCCCGCGGCGTCGATGAGCGCGGCGATGTCCTCGATCTCGCGGGCAACTGAATATTCGCGCCCGTCACCACTCTCGCCGCGACCGCGCCGCGCATAATTTACGACGCGAAACCAACGGCTGAGTTCTGTTGCAAGTCGCGCGTTCTCGCTGCCGTCATCGAGCGAGCCGGTGGTAAGGATGACCGCCGGACCGCTGCCGTCGACGGAGTAGGCAATCTGGGTGCCGTCTGCGGACGCGACATAGGGCATGCTAGCTCTCCTTGGACGGGGTTTTGCGGACACGTTTCTCGGGCAAGTCGAAGAGCAGCCGAAAATAAAAGCGAGGTGATCCAGGCTGTCGAGCGCGGCGGGCATGCCGTCCATCGCCTTGGTTACGCAAGCGGACTAGATAAGCCCGGGCCATCTAGGAGTGGCGATGATCCGGCCTGGACGGATCAGTTTCGCCAAACCGCCGCGCCAGCGCCGTCAGCACCACGAAGGTGGCGACCCACACCATCCGCGCGCCGTAGCGGTCGTGCGGGCCTGAAATCACGGCGCAGATGAAAGCGTTGCCGAGCAGCGCCAGCGTCACGGTCGCCGCCAGCAGCGTCAAATCGTCCAGCCGGCGGTTCGCGAGCGCATGGCCGAGCAGCGCGACCAGCGCCAGCATCGAGGCCAGCGCCACCGGCACGTGCAGCCGGTTGATTGCGGTGAAGTCGAGCTGCCAATTCTGCTGCCGCGCGGCGCGCATCGGCCCGGCCTGCGCGGGGACGTAGCGTTCGATGATGCCGCGGGTGTGCGGGATCCAGCCATTGGTGCCTTCGCCGGTCGCGACATGCAGCAATTGCTGGCCCATCGCCCGCAGCGCCGCGCCGGCCTGCCAGGTCGGATAATCCTTCAGCGACTGCACGACGATGTAACCCATCTCCTCGTTCATGCCTTCAAAGCGGCCGAGCGCGTTGAACATGCTCTTGCCCCACAGGAACTCATCTGCCGTCGCCGGCAGTTCGTTGCGATAGGGACACAGCTTGTAGCGCTCGCGGGGGCAATGGTCGTTGAGGTAGCGCGCGACGATGCCGTCCTGCATCATGCGGCCGAAGGCGACGCCGTAGCCGCCGGGCGTCCAGGCCAGCTTGCCGGACAGCGCATAATTCGCCGAGACCAGCATCACCCCGCCCGCAACGATGGTGAGGCTGGCCTGCGCCAATCCGGCCAGCGGAAGGCGCTCCTTGAGAAACGGCCGTACCATCCAGCCCGCGACGCAAAGACCGAGCAACACGCCGAGCGTGGCGCTGTGGGTGGCGGCGGCAAAGGCGGTGAAGACGAACAGCGAGATTTTCTCGAGCGCCGAGGTTCGGCCTGCGCCGACGACCAGGAGAAACAGCGACAGCACCGAGAGTCCTGCAAAGATGTCGGTGAGCAGCATGCTCGCAAGCCAGGGCAGCGCGGTCGACAGGATCAGGCCAAGGCTGATCGCGACGAAGCGGACAGTCTGCATCATCGAGAGCACGCGCAGGGTGAGCTGCAACAGCCACAGCGTTGCCAGCGACTGGACCGCGAGGTTGATCCAGAAGCCAAAACTCTCGCCAAAGTGCAGATAGAGGCCGAACACCGTGGAGCGGCTGGGGACGAGATAGCCCTCGTACCAGCGCGCCAGATAGCCGCCGGTATCCCATTGCAACAGCGGGTAGCCGTTCCAGAACGCCGGCACGATCATCAGGAGGGGCAGGGCGACCGCCGCCAGACGCAGCCAAAGCGTATCCGCGGCGCGTGCGCGCAATTGATCGGTGGTGATGCTCAAATCTGTTCCCCGTCCTCGCCCCGAACCATGCTCGCAATAAGGGTCGGGAGAGAATTCACCAATAGTTTGACGCCGCCCGACTTGAATTTGGCAAAACTCTGACCACTTTGAGCCGACCTTGCTGCTTGGGGGCTTCGAAAGAAACTGTTGTGTTTCAATGTCTTGGCATGCTTTGGCAGGGCAAGGCGCTGTTCACTCTCAGGCAAGCCGGTCAGGACTTCGTCGCCTACACTATGCTATAAAGCCGGCAAAACGAGCCCACTCGAAAGAGCAAATCCCAAAGAGCAAATCCATGGCAGTGCATCAGGTCAATCCGGGAGGAAAGCTCGCATCGCTCGATCCGATCTGGGACCGGATCCGGGGCGAAGCGGAGGACATCGTCCGTCGCGAGCCCGAGCTTGCGACTTTCATCTATTCGACGGTGCTGCATCACAGCCGCCTGGAAGATTCGGTGATCCACCGTGTCGCCGACAGGCTCGATCACTCCGCGCTGTCCGGCGACCTCGTGCGCCAGACCTATGGCGAGGCGCTGCGCGACGATCCCGATCTCGGCAACGCCTTCCGCGCCGATCTCGTGGCCGTCTACGATCGCGATCCCGCGACCTCGCGCTTCATCGATCCCTTGCTCTACTTCAAGGGCTTTCACGCCATCCAGACCCATCGCCTGGCGCACTGGCTCTGGCTGAAGGGCCGCAAGGATTTTGCGTATTACCTGCAGAGCCGCGCCTCCGCGGTGTTCCAGACCGACATCAATCCCGCCGCGCGCATCGGCCGCGGCATCTTCCTCGACCACGCCACCGGCTTCGTCTGCGGTGAGACGGCGGTGATCGAGGACGACGTCTCGATCCTGCACGGCGTCACGCTCGGTGGCACCGGCAAGGAGAACGAGGACCGTCATCCGAAGATCCGCCATGGCGTGTTGATCGGCGCCGGCGCGAAGATCCTCGGCAACATCGAGATCGGCCATTGCGCGCGCATCGCCGCCGGCTCGGTCGTGGTCAAGCCCGTGCCGCACAACGTCACCGTCGCGGGCGTGCCTGCCAAGGTCGTCGGCGAGGCCGGGTGCGCCGAACCGTCGCGCACGATGGATCAGATGATCAACGCGATGGGGCTTTGAGACTTGGGGCTTAAGACTTGGGGCTTTAAGACTTGGCTTTGAAGGCGAAAAGGGCCGGATTTCCGGCCCTTTCGGTCCCCAAATTCTTTGGCAATTCATGCTGGCGGTTCGTCGCGTCTCGTCCTAAAACCCGCCGACCATTTTCGATCGGAGACTTGCCGTGGACGTCAAAGAAGTCAGAAAGTTAGATGCGTATTTGAAGCGCGTATTCGGCAATCCCAAGATCCGCGTCGTGCCGCGGCCGAAGAAGGACGATTCCGCCGAAGTCTATATCGGCGAGGAATTCATCGGCGTTCTCTTCGTCGACGACGAGGACGACGATCGCTCGTTCCAGTTCCAGATGGCGATCCTCGAGGACGATCTCGTCGATCAGGAGTAGATGCGAGCGTGGTCCGGAAAAGTGCGCAGCGGTTTTCCGAAAAGATCATGCTTAAACAACAACCTAAAGCGCGATGACGATTCATCCTGATCGCATCGCGCTTTAGTGCGGTCCGGTGGCGCGATCGGTTCCGGGGTTACGCGCCCACCGCTGCGAGCATGTCGGGGATTGTGACGAATTTTTCCCGCGGCTTGCCGAGCAGGGCTCCCCTGGATCTCTCGGCAGTATCGATCACCATCCAGTCCGGATAGCTCACGACGCGGCTGACGCGGCCGACGACGCGTGCCAGCAGCGCATCCGGCGTGTCCGGGCGCGCTCGCCGATGCGCAAGATCCGCCAGCACGGCCTCTGCCGTGGCGATGCCGCAGCCGCGATTGGTGCCGATCGTGCCGTTCGGACCGCGCTTGCTCCATCCGCAGGCATAGAGGCCCTCGATCACACAATGCCCGTTCGTGACACGTCCATTGGCATTGGCATGAACGCCGCGATGTGTGTCATAGGGCACGCCGGTGACGGGCGCCGTCCTGCGGCCGACGCTGCCGAACACGAGGCCGCCGGCGATGTCCTCGACGGCGCCGGACCGGTGCGTCACCGAGAGGGTCTCCACCCGGTCTCGTCCGTGGATCGCGAGGGGCGAGAAGCCAAATCGAAAGACACAGCGGCGCGGCCTGGTCGCGGTCTGCTGCGAAAATCCGCGCAGCAGCGACAGCTTCTCGACCAGCTCCGGATCTGCGGGATGCTGCGGTTCGAAGTCCTTCGGCGTGACATCGCGGTCGTCGACGAGCGTGTCGCATGACCTCAATTCGAGGAAAGCGCGCAATTCCTTGGCGCTGAATTTGGCCTGCACCGGTCCGCCGCGGCCGACGATGGAGATCTCGCGAATCCGGCTCGCCGCCAGCACCTCGAGCGCGTGGCGCGCGATGTCGGTCTGTCGCAGCTCGTCGGCGGTCTTGGCGAGAATGCGTGCGACGTCGAGTGCGACATTGCCGTGACCGATAATGATTGCCGCCTCATGGTCGAGATTGAAGCTGAGATCGGCGAAATCGGGGTGTCCGTTGTACCACGCGACGAAATCGCCGGCACTGTGGCTCCCGGGAAGAGCCTCGCCCGGAATGCCCAGCGGCCGGCTCAGTTCGGCGCCCGTTGCCAATACGACGGCGTCATAGGCCTCACGCAGCTCGTCGACCGTGACATCGTCTCCGACCGTGACACCGCCGATGAAGCGAAAGCCGGGCATGGCGGCGATGCGGTCGAACGCTGCCGTCACCTGCTTGAGCTTCGGGTGGTCGGGCGCCACGCCGAACCGCACCAGCCCGTACGGCACCGGGAGCCGTTCGAACATGTCAACCGTCACGGATGTACCGGAACGCAAGAGGGCCTCGGCCGTGTAGAAGCCGCTCGGTCCGCTGCCGACGACGGCGACGCGCGTCCCGCCCGTCATCGGCCGAGCGCCAGGCGGCGTTCGTCGGCGCCCGGCAGAGGCACCAGGCGCGCGCTGATGACGGGAGTTTCGGCGGCGCGCTTGCGGTTGACGTCGATCCAGAATTTCTTGTCGGCTGCGAGGCGATAGTCGGGCTCGATCGCACCGACCGGGCAGGCCGGCGCGCAGCCGCCGCAGTCGATGCAGTTTTCCGGATCGATATAGGTCATGGACTCATCGAGGTGAAAACACTCGACGGGACACACCGTGACGCATTCGGTGTATCGGCACCCCCGGCAATTGTCGGTGACCACATAAGTCATCGTCACGCCCCGCTGACTTGGACGAGGATGTCGGAGAATGTCGGGGCCCGGCCGAGGTCGGCGAACGCCGGCGGTGTCAGCACGTGGACCGTCGCGCCCTTGCGATTGGACCGCTGCCAGTACCCGGACGGCGCCACCACGACTCCAGGCATGATGTCGGACGAAACGGTCGCAAAGGCTTCGAATGAGCCCCGATCGTTGAACACGCGAATGGGCGCGCCGGCGACGATCCCGCGCTGTGCGGCATCATCGGGATTGAGAAGCACCGCCTGTTCTTCGCCGGCCTGGGCGGTTTGCGCGGGAAGATTGCCGTAATTCGAGTTCAGGAAGGCGTGGCTCTTCGGCGAGATCAGGCTGAGCGGGTAGCGCGTCGCGAGCACCGGCGCCGTGCGCGGGTTCTCGTTCGGCGGGATGTAGTGGGGCAGGGGATCGACCGGCGTGGCATCCTGGTCGCCGTTGTAGCCCTGGCGGAACAGCGGCACCACGAAGTTGCCGCCGCCCGCGATCGTCGATTTGAACTCGCACTTGCCGGAGGCGGTCGGGAAATTGCCCTCGCGATGCGGCGCCCAGTCGGCGGGCGCCGGCATGTTGAGGCGCGCATAGCCCTTGGTCTTGACGCCGTCGAGCGTGATGCCTTCGAGAACCGGGCTGCTCCAGTCGAGCGAAGCTTCGATGATTTCGTCGTCGGTCCGGAAGAAAGTGGGGTCGGTGATGCCCATTGCGCGCGCCAGGCGGCGGAACAGCTCGGTGTTGGAGACGGCTTCGCCGAGCGGCGCGATCGCCTGGTTGTTGTAGGAGAGGTAAAGGTGCCCCCAGGAGAACATGATGTCCTTCTGCTCGAGCTGCGTGGTTGCGGGCAAAACGATGTCGGCATATCTGGCGGTGTCGGTCAGGAAGTGCTCGCTGACGACGGTGAAGAGATCCTCGCGTTCGAGCCCTTTTTCGAGCTTGGCCTGTTCGCTCACCATCGCCATCGGGTTGGCGTTGTAGACGAACAGCGCCTTGACCGGTGGGTCGAAGCCGAGCTCGCCGGTCAGCGCAGCTCCAAGCCGCCAGGAATTGAGCACGCGCATTGTCTCGGGCTGCAGATCGGGCCGCATCAGCACGTCCCATCTGACCGGGAAGGCCCAGATTGGCAGCTGGAGCAGGCCGCCACCGACATGCTTCCAGGCGCCGATCAGCCCCGGAAGGCAGGCGATCGCACGCACGGTCTGGCCGCCGCCGGCATGCCGCTCGACCGCGACGCCGATGCGTACGACGGCGGGCGGTGTGGTCGCAAATTCTCTGGCCAGCTTGAGGATGTCGTCGACGGAAATGCCAGTTTCCTGCGAGGCAAATTCAGGGGTGTAGATCGCGGCCCGCTCGGCCAGCTCCTCATAGCCAACGGTGTATTTGTTGACGTAGTCGCGATCGACAAGGTTCTCTTTGATGATGACGTGGATCATCGCCAGCGCGAGCGCGGCGTCAGTGCCGGGCCGGATCGGAATGTGCCAGTCGGCGAGGCGCGCGGTACGGGTGCGGACGGGATCGATCACGACGAGCTTGGCGCCGGCCTTCTTTGCCTGCTCGATGAACGGCCAGTGATGCGAGTTCGTGCTCAGCGTGTTGCAGGCCCACAGGATGATGTATTTCGAGTGCACGAAGCTTTCGGGGTCGACGCCGGGCGTGTGCCCGATCGTCATCATGTACGCTGTGCACGAGGCGGAGTCGCAGAACGTGCGCTCCAGCACTGTCGCACCCAGCTTGTTGAAGAGGGGATCTCCGACATTCAACCCGTTGATGATGCCCTGCGTGCCCAGATAGCTGTAGGGCAGGATCGCCTGCGCGCCGTGCTCGGCGATCACGGAGGTCCAGCGCGATGCGATGGTGTCGATGGCTTCGTCCCAGGAGATCCGCTGGAATTGCCGGGAGCCCTTCGGGCCGACCCGCTTCAGCGGATGGAGGATGCGCTTGTCGCTGTAGACGCGCTCCTCGTAATTGTTGACCTTGACGCAGAGCCGTCCGCGCGTGAACGGGTGATCGGGATTGCCGCGGACGGCAATCGCCTTGCCGTCCTCGACCGTGGTCAGGATGGAGCAGGTGTCCGGGCAGTCGTGGGGGCATGCGCCTATGACCGTGGACCTCGCCATGGATCTCTCCGCTTCCTGATTCAAGACGGTCCGAAGGATGCGGCGGCCGGACCCGCCTTGGCTTTTCAAAACGTGCGGTGTTGTTGTCCCGGACTGCTCTCGTCCGGTGGACGCCCTGGCGGTTCTCTGGCATGCTAATTGCTGGAACCGGCAATACCTCTCTACCCGTACATCGCGTGATCTGGCGGAGATTTCCGATGGGTATGCTTGGCAACTCTGTCGATAAATATGTTACCGGCAGAATGCTCCAGACGTCCAACGACCGGCGGTGGGGTCATCTCCTGGCGGAGCGATGGAGTCATGAGCCGGGCGATCTCCCTCCGCAATTGCCGCGCGACACCGAGATCGCGATATTGCTGCGCGGCAGTTCGGTCGTCGACCGCGAAGGCGCTGGCATGCGGCAGCGCACCTTCGGCCGGAGAGGCACCGTCTGGCTCTGCCCGGCCGGCATCCGCGAAGACTTCATCCGCGTCGAGAACCAGATGCAGGAATGCCTGCATCTCTTTCTTCCGGGCAAGCCGTTCGACGACACCATGCTCAGGGATCTCGACATCGATCCCTCGGGCATGTCCATCCGTTACGAGACGATCGATCGGGACATGTTCATCGAGCATGTCGCGGACCGCATTCTCGCGGAGCTCGCGCAGGAGACCTCCACAGGCCGCCTTTTGATCGAAAGCCTGGGGCGGGCCTTGTCCGCCCATCTGGTGCACAGCTACGCCGCCAGTTCAGTCCGGCTGAAGCAATCCTATGCCGTGCAGAAACCGCTCGATGCGAGGCGCCTGTCGCGCGTCACGGAATTCATCGACGCATCCGTCGAGCGCGAGTTCACCGTGAATGATCTCGCATCGGTGGCCTGCATGAGCCCGGCGCATTTCTCCCGCAGCTTCAAGGCGGCGACCGGAACTGCACCGCACGAATATGTCAGCCGTCAGCGCCTCGATCTCGCCAAGCGGCTCCTATCGACCAGCGATCGCCCGCTGGTTGATATCGCCTTTGCCGCGGGATTTTCCTCGCAGGCCAATTTCAACCGCGCCTTCCGCAAGGCGGTCGGCACGACGCCGAGCCTTTATCGGGCGCGGAAGGGGCAGGATTGAGCCTGCCCGCATCAAGTGTGGATGATGTGGCCTTGAGATCCCCATGGGTTTTGCCCGACGGGTCAAGCTCTAATTCGGAAAAAACGAATATCTAAAAATACGAAGTGCGGCCGTGACTTGGCTACTGTGCATGGGGTTGTTTTTCGAGATTTGGTTCGGTGAGGGGTTGAGCCCGGCCTGCAAGCCGATCTCGCGGCCGCGCTCAGCTCCTCGGCCCGCGCAGCTGCGCCGTCAGCCTGTCCATCGCCTCCGCCGCATCGCGCCATTGCGACAGCCAGCTGCGCGGGAAGCGGAAGGTGAGGTCGGCGCCGCCGACGCGGCGCTCGGACAGGCACATGCCGGGCGTTGACGCATCGCGGGTGCAGCGCGCCGTCAGCGCCGGGCTTGCAGCCGAATAGAAGTCTTCGCTGCCGTATGGCGTGTCAGCACGGAACATCCGCATCGTCAGGCCGTCCGCGGGCGTCGCTGCGGCCTGGTCGAGATAGCGCGGATAGATCGTGGCTGTCCGCTGCTCGGGCGAGAGCGCATCGTGATGGGCCGTGATCGACAGGAAGATGCGGTCGATCGATTGCACCGCCGCCTCCACCGTGTCGGCGGTGACGTGTTTCGGCGCGCCGGGCGGCTCGAGCGAGGGATAGAGGAAGTCGAGATCGATGCGCTCCTGCGGCCCGGAGTGCCGCTGGATCTTCATGCGGATCGCCGTCACCGGCAGGTTGAACAGCGTGCCGCCGACGCTCACCGGCAGCTTGTCTGGGGCGTTCGCGCCGCGGGTGCCCCAGGTCAGCCACAACAGATAGGCGACGAGCGCGACCGCGCAGACCGCAGCAATGCCGCCGAGCACGATCGGGACGGCATGCGCCCAGGTGCGCGTGCGGGGGGACCTATGGGGAGCTGCCGAGAACACCGTCATGAGCTTGTACGAGGTCGAGCCGGAAGTCGGCCGGTGGCCGACGAATCAGCGGCGAATATGCCACGCGGCGGCGATTTCGCGCAGCGTTCCCGGCTGCGGGGGGCGGGGGCGGCCCTGCGTGGACAGGACGGCGGCGTTAACCTTCCCTTAAGGATAATGTAGCGTTAACCCGCACCATTTGTCACAGGAATGCTCGGCGTTGCGTAAGGGCGGACCGTTCCGATGACACCTGAAGCTTTCAACACTTTCTTCTCGATCTGCATTGGCTTCGCGCTCGCGGGTGCGCTCGTGAACGGATACCAGGCGCTGGCGCAGCGGCCCGCCGGGTTCGGCCTGCTGCAGGACGGCGTGGCGCCGAAGACCTTCGCTGCGGTGCCGTTCCTGGTGTTCGCCGCGCCCTTCATCATCATGCGCAACACGCTGCGCGGCATGCGGGTGGAAAGCCGCCGCGCCGAGTTCGTGATGATGGCGACCCTCATCGCCGGCTTCTGGAGCATGATGAGCGGCACCTTCTTCCTGATGACGCTGCGCGCGGCCGGCGTTCTGGGCTGACGCCCGCGCATTGAGCTCTGCCGGCGCGGGCCTTTGCGTCGCGGCTGCCGTTTGGCTATGCCAGTGGTCAACGCGACAGGAGACCCCCAATGGCGATCTACGAGCTCGACGGGCAGGCGCCCGACCTTCCCGCCGACGGCAATTATTTCATCGCCGAGACCGCCACCGTGATCGGCCGCGTGCGCCTGAAGCCGGGTGCAAGCGTCTGGTTTGGCGCGGTGTTGCGCGGCGACAATGAGTGGATCGAGATCGGCGAGGGCGCCAATGTGCAGGACGGCTCGACCTGCCACACCGATCTCGGCTTTCCGCTTCACATCGGTCGGAACTGCACGGTCGGCCACAATGTCATCCTGCACGGCTGCACCATCGAGGAGGGCGCGCTGATCGGCATGGGCTCGATCGTGATGAACGGGGCGAAGATCGGTCGCAACAGCATCGTCGGCGCCGGTTCCGTCATCACCGAGGGCAAGGAATTTGCCGAACGTTCCCTGATCATCGGCTCACCGGCGCGCGTGATCCGCACGCTCGACGACGCCCAGGTGCAGAAGATGGGGAGTGCGGCGAGGTTTTACGTGGCCAACGGTCCGCGCTTCAAGAAGGGCCTGAAGCGGATCGGTTGAGATCGCGCGGCCGGACGGCCCGGCGGCACGGTTCCGTACCGTGAAAATACAGGCCGGTACTTTAATCCTCCGCTAGCGCGATCACGCTTATCGTCGAGCGTTTTCAACCAGGAGGAGCGTCGCCATGAATGCGACGGCGCTGGGATCCGGCTTCGGTGCCGGAACCAATCTATTGAAAAAGTTCGTAAGACTAGCGCGTGGCGCCGACACGCTGACCGTCGCCGAGAAGGTCTACAGCATCGCCGCCTTCCTTGCGATCGTCACCACCTTCCTCCTGGTGATGTCGGTCCAGTCCGTACGCCTGCAGACGACGTATCGCCACATGCATGTCACCGCCGCCGAGGCGGCGATCGGCGTCGGGCGCATCAATGCGCTGATCTATGCCATCGTGATGGAATCACGCGGCATCTACATGTCGGCCGATCGTCGTGCGATGAAGCCGTTCGCGGACGGGCTGGTGCGGCGCAACCGCGAGCTCGCCGAGGCCGTGAAGAGCATGGAGAAGAACGTCGGCGACGACGACGCCGAGCTGTTCGCGAGCTTCCGCCAGCGCATCTTGCAATTCATCGACTTCCGTCAGGATCTGGTGCGGCGCGGGATCGAGATCAGCCCGGCCGCGGGACGCGAATGGGGCGACAATGACGCCAACCGCACCGTGCGCAGCAAGCTCAACAGCGATATCGAGGCGCTCGAGCGCATCTACCAGCAGCGCGCCCGCGAGGCGGACGAACTCGCCAATGAGAACCGCTATGCGGCTGCCTATCTGTTCGCACTGGGACTCGCCGCCTTGATGCTGGCGGCGCTCAACGTCGTCGTCATGCGCAGTTCGATCGTCGGCGCCCTGGCCGACATCACGCAGGCGACCGACCGAATCGCGCAAGGCGACGTCAAGAGCGAGGTGCCGCATCTCGGCCGTCACGACGAGATCGGACGCCTTGCGCGCGCCGTGCAGAACTTCCGCGACGCCGTCGCGCGCATCTTCGAGCTCGAGGAGCTCGAGCTCGGCACCGCCCAGGCGCGGGACGCCGCGCGGACCGAGCGCGACCAATTCAACGACAAGTACCAGGCCAAGAAGTGGCAGCTCTCGGCGGCGATCAACAGCATGCCGCAGGGCCTGATCATGCTCGACGGCAAGGCGGTCGTGGTCGCGATGAACTCGAACTACCGGCAGATCTACAATCTGCCCGAGACGATCCAGGCCGGATCGACCCTCGAGGATATCCTCCAGCACCGGGTCAAGAGCGGGCTGTTCAGCGGCGACGTCGCGAAATATGTCGCAGCTGTTCTCGACCGGATCGCCAGGCGCGAACCGGCGGCCTACGAGATCGCCCTGAACGACGGCCGCATCATCAAGATCTACGAGCGTCCGATGGACGGCGGCGGCTGGGTGTCGGTGCAGGAGGACGTCACCGAACAGCGCCAGCGCGAGCGCATTCTCGAGCGGATGGAGCGCTTCCTCGCCACCATCATCGAGAACGTGGCCGAGGGCATCATCGCCAAGGATGCGCGCAATCTGCGCTACGTCTTCGTCAACAAGGCGGCCGAGAAGATGATCGGCATGTCGCGCGGCGAGATCATCGGCAAGACCGCGCGGGAATTGTTCTCCCCGGAGGCGGCCGAACTGATCGAGCGGCGCGACAAGCAGCTGCTCGCGCAGAAGCAGCAGCTCGAGCCGATCATCGATACCATCGACAATCCCGCGCGCGGGCGCCGCGTCATCTCCGCACGGCGGGTTCAGATCGGTGGCGCCAGCGAAGAGTCCCACATGTTCGTGACCATGGTCGAGGACCGGACGGAGAATAGGGTGGCGGCCGCCTAGCGATTATGCGCGCCCTCACGGCAGCACCGCGTCAGCGCCCTTCGGATTCGCGCGCTTCGATTGCGCCTGCGACCTTCTCGTGGCCGGCGGCCCACAGCGCATGCTCGTCGCTGCCGTCGAGGTAAGGATTGGCTTCGGCCGGGATGTTGTCGCGCGCGGCGCGTTCGCCTTCTGCAAAAGGATCGCGATCGGTCATCGTGATGAGCCTCCTCGCTTTCAAGCTGATGTGACGGCATTTGTTCCGGAACCGGCCTTCGCCGCGGCGGTTGACCGGTAAAGGAGAATTCTCATGGCCGCATCGTCTGCAACCGTCTCAATCAAGACCATGATGGTGATCTTCGCCCTTGTGGCGATGCCAGCCGTCGCATTCGCGCAGGCGGGCGGCGGTTCTGCCGGATCGACCGGAGGCGCTGCGGGATCGACTGGAGGCTCCGTCGGATCGAGCGGAGGCGTCGCCAACTCGCCGGCTCCACCGCCCGGCACCAACAGCCTGGGTACGGCTCAGTCATCCGGCCCGGGCTCCGGAGTTACGACCGGCAGCGGCACAGGCGGCAGCGCCGATGCCACCGTCAATGCCGAGAATCGGATGCTCGACAAGAAGCTCAAGAGCATCTGCCGCGGCTGCTAATCCTCGCGCGGAAGTGAGACAGCGTGGCTGTCCCGAATGCCCGAGGGACGTTAGCTTGATCCTGCTTTGAAGCGTGGAGCGTGTCCACGCGGAGGATCGAGTGATGTTACGCAGGATGATGATGGCGGCGCTGGCCGTCGCGGCGGTCGGGCTGTCGGCGCCGCAGGTGGCCCACGCAGGCGGATTCGGACATGGCGGCGGGGGACATGGCGGCTGGGGGCACGGCGGGAGCGGCTGGGGCCATGGCGGCCATTGGCATGGCGGCGGCTTCTGGCCCGGAGTTGCGATCGGGGCGGGGATCGCCGGTGCTGGCTACTACGGCGGCTATTACGGGTACGGCTACCCTTATTACGGCGGTCCCACCTATTATAGTACCGGCTACGGCGACTATAACGATGGCTATGGCGGCTGCTACGTCGCGCGCAAGCGCGTCATGACGCCGGCGGGCTGGCGTATCCGCCGCGTGGACGTCTGCGAATAGCGTCCCACAAAAAAACAAGGCCGTTGACGCAGTATACCGTCAACGACCTTGCCAGCCCCGGACATTGAAATCGGCTCACGCCATCCGGTAGGGGCGAGCATCGCGCGGAATCATACGGCTGAATGTGATCCAGTTCACAAGTGGCGAAAATAAAGTTCCACCGCGGGGCGGACGCTCAGCCGCGCGAGCGCTTTCGCGCGCTGGCGTGGGCACGGTGCCGCGCCGGTTTCCTGCGGGTAACCGAGGGCGTTTCAACTTCGGTCGCCCGTGCGCTGGCAAACGACTGCCGCAAGCCGTCGATGGACTCGTTCAGCGATGCGACCTGCTCGGACAGGCGCTTGGTGTCGGCCTGCTGCGCCGCCATCAGCCGCTTCATCGTCTGGAGCTGGTCCTGCACGACCTGCAGCTGGTCGATCGATTCCTGCTGCGTCGCCTCCAGCCCCTTGGTCTTCTCGACCAGCTGTTCGGAGGCCTGGGCCGTGCGGGCCTGGAGCTGCCGCGATGCCACCACCCGGTCGGCTTCAGGTGCGGCGCCGGTATAGGCCCGCCAGATCGCGATCGAGGTCACCCCCGCAATCAGGAGCAGGAGCGCAGCGGCGGTCAGCGCGATGGGCTGGGCGCCAAGGCGAAGCAGAGGGTTCGACGGTGTGTCCTGGGCGAGATCGATCATCGCTGACAAAACCCAAATTGAAACTTGGTGAGTGGCGAAGACCGGCAACCAGAGGTCGCCGGGGCGTCCCGAAAGTGTTACGTTTCCGCAAGGAATGGGACCAAAAAGAGGCTAAGGGCCAAAAAACCAGGAATTAGCGGGCCTTGCGGCCTCCAAGGCTCCGCCCTGGCGCGGGAATCAAGGTTGAAACGGCGCAAACGGCCCGGAATAGGTCTTGGCGCGCGGTGCCGCATAGGGTCCGAGCCGGGAGGTCTTCAGGCCCAGCCGCACCAGTGATTCCGCCAGCGTCACCGCCGCGGCGACGCCGTCGATCACGGGCAGGCCGTGCGTGGCGGCAAGCTCAGCGGCGAGATCGGCCATGCCGGCACAGCCGAGCACGATGGCTTCCGCCCGGTCGTCGCGGATCGCGGCCGTGATCTCGGTGGAGATCTTTGCGAGCGCGTCCGTGTTGCGCTCCTCGAGCGCCAGCACCGGGACCTCGGCGGCGCGCACGCGGGCGCAGCGCTCAGCGAGGCCGTATTTCCGCAAATTATGTTCGATCGGCACGATGGAGACACCGAGCGTCGTCACCACGGCAAAGCGCGCGGCGATCAGGCTCGCCATGTGGAAGCCGGCCTCTCCAATGCCGATCACCGGCGCCTTCGCGACGGCGCGCGCGGCATCCAAGCCGGTGTCGTCGAAGCAGGCGATGATGTGGGCCTCCGCACCATCGCTGTCGGCCTCGCGGATGCAGCCGAGCATGCCGGGCACGGCGAAGGCTTCGTCGTAAAATCCCTCGATCGAGATCGGGCCCATCGTCGGCTGCCGCGCGTCGATCACCGTGCCGGGCAGGGCGACGCTGCGCGCTGCAGCGGCGATCTTCGCCGTCATGGACGCTGTGGTGTTGGGATTGACGACGTGCAGCCGCATCGGATCAGACGAGCCCTTTGCCGGCGTCCGAACCCTTCGCCGCCTGCCGCTTGTTGAGCATGTGGATGGTGCCGAGCGCAAGCGTGATCACCGTGAACGAGACGGCCGAAATCACGGTGCCGAGCGCGTAGATGTCGGGATTCGTCACCGTGGTGGTCAGGCCCTGCAGATCGAGCGGCAGCGTATTCACCGCCCCGATCGCCTGGCTGGAGCGGGCGAGCTCGTCCCAGGACAGCGTGAAGCCGAACAGGCCGATGCCAATCACGGAAGGCAGGATGATCGGCAGCACGACATGGCGAAACGTCTGCCACGGCGTCGCCCCCAGATCGCGCGCGGCTTCCTCGAGGCGGGGATCGAAGCGGTTGAAGATCGCGAACATGATGAGCAGGCCGAACGGCAGCGTCCAGGTCAGGTGTGCGCCGAGACCCGATGTGAGGAGGCCCATCGAGGTCTCGAAATTCTCGTTCCAATGCGCCTTGATCAGATCGTCGATGATACGGAATTCCAGGGAGATGCCGAGCGAGGTGATGATCGAGGGCACGATCAGGCTGGCGATCGCCGAATAGAACAGGATGCTCTGCGCCCTGAACTTCCTGCGAAAGGCCATGCCGGCGGCGACCGACAGCACGACGGTGACGATCATCACGATCACGCCGAGCAGCAGCGAGCGGCGGAAGGCCGCGCCGAGGTCGACGATGCCGGTGCCCTGGAACAGCTTTGCGATCCAGAAGGTCGACACGCCATTCATCGGGAAGGTGAGGCCGCCCTGCGGCCCCTGGAACGACAGCACGTAGATCGCGATCATCGGCCCGTAGAGAAACAGCACATAGGCCGCGAAGAAGATCGCGAGCACGTAGAACGAGCGCGGGCGTCCTTCCGTCATGCTCTAGAGCTCCTTCTTGATGTCGACGATGCGCGACATCATGGTGATGATCAGGAAGGTGATCGCAAGCAGGATCACGGCGTTGGCCGCGGCGGCGGGGAATTGCAGCGCGTTGACCCGCGTCTCGATGATCTTGCCGGCAGCTGCGATCTGCTGGCCGCCCATCACGCCGATGGTGACGAAGTCGCCCATCACGATGGTGATGACGAAGATCGAGCCGATCACGATGCCGGGCTTTGCCAGCGGTATGATGACGTTGACCAGCGTCTGGAAGCCGGTCGCGCCGGCGTCATAGGCGGCCTCGATCAGCGACTTGTCGATGCGGATCATCGAGTTGAAGATCGGCACCACCATGAAGAAGGTGAAGAGGTGCACCAGCGCCAGCACCACGGAGAATTCGGAGAACAGCAGCCATTCCAGCGGATGGTTGATCAGGCCCGTTTTGACCAGGCCGGAATTGACGAGGCCGTTGCGCCCGAGCAGCGGGATCCAGGCGATCATACGGATCACGTTGGAGGTCCAGAACGGGATCGTGCAGAGCAGCGACAATCCCATCTGCCAGGTCTTGGACTTGACATGGAAGGCGAGGAAATAGGCGACCCAGAAGCCGATGAACAGCGTGATCGCCCAGACCAGGAAGCACAGCTTCAGCGTCTTCAGATAGGTCTTGCCGATCGTGCAGAGGTCGGGGAGCTGCGCGATGCAGCCTTCGAACGTGTCGGTGTAACCGCGGCCCGAGAAGGCCGGCAGCAACTGGTATTCGTTGTAGTCCCAGAACGAGACGATGACGACGAAGACGAGCGGAATGAGGAAGAAGGCCAGAAACACCAACATCATCGGCCCGGCCTGAAGCCAGGAGATGAAGGAGGGCGACAGGCGCGTCGGCTTTGCCGCGCGCGCTGTGCCCGACCCCGGGATCAAGCCCGGGGACGCCTGTTGCAGGACCTCTTCCGACATGTCCATTACGCCGCGATGAACTCATTCCACTTGCGGACCATGTAGTCGTTCTCGTCCATCACCGCGTTCCAGCAGGCGACGTCGCCCATGCGGTCCTCATAGGAGCCGCCGTCACGCACGGCGCCGGCCTTTTCGAGCAGCGAGCCGTCGGGCGCCTTGATGTCCTTCTCGGCCGGCTTGCCTTCCATCCAATAGGCCCACTCGTAGGGCTCCATATGCGCCTTCGCGGTGGAGAGCACGGCGGAGTAGTAGCCCTGGCGGTTGAGATAGGCGCCGGCATAGCCGGACAGGAACCAGTTCACGAACTCATAAGCCCATTCGAGCTTCGCGCCTGACACGCCCTTGGAGACGCAGAAGCCCGAAGCCCAGGAGCGATAGCCTTCCTTCAGCGGCTGGAAGGTGCAGGCAATGCCCATCGAGCGGACCTTGGTGACTGCCGGCGACCACATCGACTGAATCACGGTTTCCCCTGATGCCATCAGGTTGACGCTCTCGTTGAAGTCTTTCCAGAACGCGCGGAACTGGCCGGCCTTCTTGGCCTCGGTCATCACCTTCATGGTGAGATCGATCTCTTCCTTGGTCATGTTGCCCTTGTCGGCATATTTGTACTTGCCGGTGGCTTCCACGACCATCGCGGCGTCCATGATGCCGATCGAGGGGATGTTGAGGATCGAGGCCTTGCCCTTGAACTCGGGGTTGAGCAGCTCGGACCAGGAGCTGATCGGACGCTTGATCAGGTCGGGGCGGATGCCCAGCGTGTCGGCGTTGTAGACCGTCGGGATCAGCGTGACGAATTCAGTCGCCGAGGTCGCGAACTTCTTGGAGTCCTTGCCTTCGAGATACAGCACCTTCCAGGGTGCGGTGCCCTGGCCGCCGATCTTCTTGCCGCCGGGCGTCTCGCCCTTGGTGAAGACGGGCGTGATGTTGTCGAACTGTTTGATCTTCCTGGCGTCGAGCGCGAGGATGTTGCCCGACGGCACGATCTTCTTCAGCGAGAAATATTCGGTGTCCAGCACATCGAAGGAGTTCGGCTGGGTCATCACGCGCTTGGTGACGTCGTCAGTCGTCGCGGTGATGTATTCGATCTTGATGCCGGTGTCCTTCAGGCACTGCTTGGAGATGTCGTCGCCCTCGTTCACGGCGGTGCCGAGATAGCGCAGCACCTTGGTCTCGGCCGACTTCACATAGGGAAAGCCGGTGATGGCGCCGGAGCCGGCGGCAAGGCCGGCCAGACTGGCGGTGCCCTTGAGCAGCGTGCGGCGGCTGACGCCCTTAGTCCTTGTGGTCTCGCTCATGTCAGTCACTCCTCTGTTGCGCATTCCAGTGATCGATTGGCGCTATTGCAGGCGTTGCGCCTTGGCGGGATCCCAGGTGGCCAGCACGCGATCGCCCGGACGGAACGGGTGGACGTCGAAGGTGGCTTCGGGAACGTGGGAGAACAGGGCGGTGCCGTCGTCGAGCGTGAGCGAGACGGCGATGTAGGAGCCCTGGTACTCGGTCTGTATCAGCCGCGCCGGCGCGCCGAACGCACCGTCGGTGAACGGCGCGATGCCTAGCTGATCGGCGCGCACGGCGATCAGCTTGCCGGCGTCGCTGAGCACGTTGTGGCCGCCGATGAAGCGCGCCACGAATTCGGTGCGGGGATGGTGGAAGATGTCGCGGGCCGTGCCCTGCTGCTCGATCCGGCCGTGGTTCATCACCACGATATGGTCGGCGAGCGCCATCGCCTCTTCCTGGCCGTGGGTGACCTGGATGAAGCTGATGCCGAGCTCGCGCTGCAGCCGTTTCAATTCACCGCGCATCTTCACCCGCAGGAAAGGATCGAGCGCGGAGAGCGGCTCGTCGAGCAGGAGGATCTGCGGCTCGGTGATCAGCGCGCGGGCGAGCGCAACGCGCTGCTGCTGGCCGCCGGAGAGCTGTGCCGGGAGACGGCCCGCATATTGGCTCATCGCCACCAGCTCGAGCAGTTCGCCGGCGCTCTTGTGGCGCGTCGGCTTGTCGACGCCGCGCATCTTCAGCGCAAAGGCGACATTGTCGATCACGCTGAGATGCGGAAACAGTGCGTAGGACTGGAACATCATCGCGGTGCCGCGCTCGGCCGGCGGCAGGTCGGTGACGTTCTGGCTGCCTAGGATGATGTCGCCGGCGCTGACCGCCTCGTGGCCCGCGATCATCCGCAGGGTCGAGGTCTTGCCGCAGCCGGACGGGCCGAGCAGGCAGCAATAGGTGCCGGCCGGGATCTTCAAATTGACGGTGTCGACCGCCAGCGTCGTGTCGTAGCGCTTGGTGACGGCGACCAGTTCGAGAGCGGCGGGAGTGGCCATGGCGTGTCCGAGGAGGGGCGGTGCTTCCGGGCTCTCTCCGCAAGGTCCGTGCCAACCGCCGCTTGGCCGGCCGAATTCCGAAACTGTGCAGCGGAGTCAGATCGTTAGATCGAATCCTGGGCATCCGGGCTGCCCGCCGCCTGCATAGTCATTTGCACACAAAATGGGCGAAGATTGTATAAAGTTTCGCCTGTGATTGGATACAGGTCGTCGACTAACATTCGAAGCGAACGTCGTCGATCGCCCTCAAGCCCAACTCTCGAACCAATGGCCGCCAAGTCCCGCCCCAAATCCGACGCGCCAGATGCGAGCGATCGCGTCAGCCGCATCCGGGAGGGCGTGACCGCCGCGATCCTCGAGCATCGCCTGCTGCCGGGCACGAAGCTCGGCGAGGACGAGATCGGTGAGATCTACGGCGCGAGCCGCACGCTGGTCCGCACCGCGCTGCAGCAACTTGCGCATGAGGGCATCGTCAACATCGAGAAGAACCGCGGCGCGTTCGTCGCGCGTCCCACGCCCGCCGATGCCCGCGAGGTGTTCGAGGCGCGGCGCCTGATCGAGCCCACCATCGTCGATCACGCCATCGACGCGATGTCGCCGGCCTGGCTCGATCGTCTCCAGCAACATCTCACCGAGGAGCGCGAGGCCGAGCTGCGCGGCGACGCGCGCGCCTCGGTCCGGCTTTCCGGTGAGTTTCACAAGCTCGTCGCCGAGATGAGCGGTCACAGCATCTATCTCGGCTTCCTCAAGGAGCTGATCGCGCGCTCCTCGCTCATCATCCTGCTGTACCGCCGCCACGACACGCCGGCCTGCGGCACCGATCATCACGCCGGCATCGTCGCCGCCATCCGCAACCGCGACAAGCAGGCGGCGCGCGCGCAGATGCTGTCGCATCTGACCGAGATCGAGGACGAGCTGTTCCTCAAGGACCCCGCCGCCGACGAGCTGCGGCTCGCGGACGTGCTGGGCGTCTGATCGGCACCGATCTTAGGCGCCAGGAATAGCGCCAGGAATCCGCGCCGGAGCCACGAACCCGCGTCAGTGGTTGAGTGCGCGCTCTGCGGCGAGCTGTCCGTCCGGAGTGATCTCGTAGTCGCCGCCTCGCTTTGTCATCCATCCTGACCTGACCATCTCCCGTGCCAGCTGCACCGAGCAGATCGGATGGTTACCTCCTGGGTAATACAGCCTGTCATTTCGGACGAGCAAGTGTCCGTACAGTTGGGCATGACGTAATGCCCTGCGCATCCCGGGTGATGGATCTTTCATGCCGGTTCAAGCGCGAGCGCGACGAAGGTTCCTAATCAACGCCGTGACTTTCGATGGCTTTGCGCTGCGGAGGGCGGGTAGGAACTCGCGTTATGCCGCATCGTTTGTTGTTTTCGAAGGAGCAGCATCATGAACGTACGGGACGAGTACACGCGATCGCTCTGGATGGATGTTTCGGTCGCGGATGCCCCCGCGCTGTCGCGCACCGTGGGCGTAGACGTCGTTGTCATCGGCTCCGGAATAGCCGGGCTGTCGGTGGCTTATGAACTGGCCTGCCATGGACGTTCGGTCGCGGTGCTCGACCGCGGCGGCATTGGCAGCGGGATGACGGCGCGCACCACGGCGCATCTGGCGACGGCGCTCGATGATGGCTACGGCAAGTTGGTCAGGGTCCGCGGCCCAGATTGTGCGCGGCACTATTACCAGAGCGTCGAAGCCGCAATCGACCGCGCCGAGGCCATTCAGCGCGACGAGCACATCGATTGCGATTTTCGGCGTGTCGACGGTTACTGGGTGCAGGCGCCCGAAACGCCAGCATCCGAGCTGGATGAGGAATTGGATTGCTGTCGCAAGCTCGGGATCCCCGTCGAAGATTGCGCCGAGCCGACCGTGTTCCATTCTGGAGGTGTGGTGCGTTCGTTGCGTTTTTCCCGCCAGGCGCGCCTGCACCCGACCAGATATCTTGCTGGCCTAGCCGGCGCCCTTCAGCGCCGCGGGGCGCAGCTCTATGGCGACACCTGCGTTGAAAGCATCCGGCAAGAGCGTGGCGACATGATCGTGACGACCGCCTCGGGCTACGAGGTCCACGCCGCCGACGTGGTCGTCGCGACGAACTCGCCGGTCAATGTGCAGGTGGCGATCCATACCAAGCAGGCGCCTTACCGCACTTATGCTCTCGCCGCCAAAATCCCGGCCGGCGCGCTGGAGGATGCGCTGTATTGGGACACGCTCGATCCCTATCACTATGTCAGGCTTCAACCGCTCTCCGCGGACGAGGATCTCGTCATCATCGGCGGCGAAGATCACAAGTCCGGTGAAGCGGACGACGGCGCACAGCGCCTTGCCGCGCTCGAACGCTGGGCGCGCGAGCGATTGCCGGCGCTACGCGAGGTCACTCATCGATGGTCAGGTCAGGTGCTGGAGCCGAGCGATTTCGTCGGCTTCATTGGCCGCAGCCCCGGCGAGGAGCACCTTTTCATCGTCAGCGGTGACTCCGGACAGGGCATCACCAACGGGCTGGTGGCGGGCATGCTGATTGCGGATCTCGTCATGACCGGCGCGAGCCCGTGGGAGGATGTCTACGCCCCGGCCCGCAAGATTCAGAAGAACATCGGCGAATTCATCAGCGAGAACATCACGCCGCTGAAGAATTTCGCGGAGTATCTGACGGCGAGCGAGATCGCGGGCGTCGAACATTTGCGCCCCGGGGAGGGGCGCCTTGTCCGCAGCGGCCTGAAGAAGATCGCGGCGTGCCGGGACCGAAACGGACATTTGCATCTGCATTCGGCAAGCTGCACCCATCTCGGCTGCGTCGTGCACTGGAATGCGCTCGAGCAATGTTGGGATTGCCCGTGTCACGGTTCGCAATTCGCCCCTGATGGCACCGCACTCAACGGCCCTGCCGTGTCTCCGCTCGGCGATATCGAGAAGCCGGCCAATCTTGAAGCCGCAGAGTGAGGCGAGCAACCTCGCCGACGTGCCGGGCGCGTGAGCGAGGCGCGTTCGCCAGCTGATCTCGCACGCGGCGATATCTCATTGATTCAAATTGGAGCCGACCGCGGCGACCTCCCGCCAATGCAGATGGCAGGACTGCATATTTGCCGCCGTGGTGGCCAGTTGACGGCGGCCGGACGTCGGCGTCAAATGGCACGCAGAAGTTGCGTGCCTGCCATCACCCCTCGCGTAGCCCTGCACCTCAGCGGAGGCCGGCCATGACGGGTTTGAGGATGCCGGCCAGAGTGTCCGGAATCGCCACGCTGCCTGCGGCCGTTGCAATGATCCTCGGCAGCGCGCCCTCGGCGCCGGCCCAGCAGGACTCCGCCGTCCTGTTTCGCAACGTCCGGATATTCGACGGCAAGAGCGCCGCGCTGTCAGCCGCGTCCAACGTCCTCGTCAGAAATCGCACGATCGAGAAGATCTCGACCGCGGACATCGCGGCCGCCGGTCAGGTGATCGACGGCGGCGGCCGCGTGCTGATGCCGGGACTGATCGACGCGCATTGGCACGCGATGCTGGTGCGCCCGACGCCGATGGCCGCGCTTGCGGGCGATATCGGCTACAACAACCTGCTCGCCGCCAGCGAGGCGACGGCCACGCTGATGCGCGGCTTCACCACCGTGCGCGACATGGGCGGGCCGAGCTTCGGCCTCAAGCAGGCCATCGACGAGGACCTCGTCGCAGGTCCCCGCATCTATCCCTCCGGCGCCATAATCACCGTCACCAGCGGTCACGGCGACTTCCGCCAGCTCTCCGATCTGCCGCGAACGATCGGCGGCATGCTGAGCCGCATGGAGCGGATCGGCGGCAGCATGGTGGCCGACAGTCCCGACGAGGTGCGTGTGCGCGCGCGCGAGCAGCTCATGCAAGGGGCCTCGCAGGTCAAGCTCACCGCAGGCGGCGGCGTTGCATCGCCCTTTAGTCCGCTCGACGTCTCCACCTTCACCGAGCCCGAGCTGCGCGCGGCGGTCGAAGCCGCCGACAATTGGGGCACCTATGTTGCGACGCACGCCTATACGTCGGTCGCGGTCCAGCGCTCGGTCGCGGCTGGCGTCAGATGCATCGAGCACGGTCATCTCATGGACGAGGCGAGCGCCAAGCTGATCGCGGAGAAGGGGATCTGGTTGAGCACGCAACCGTTCCTGGATATCTCCGCTGCAGCCGCGCTCGGACCTGCGGAGCAGGACAAGATGAGGCAGGTGGTCGCTGGAACCGACCGCGTCTATGCGCTCGCGAAGAAGTACGGCATCAAGACCGCGTTCGGCACCGACGTCCTGTTCTCGCAGGCGCTGGCGGATCGACAGGGCGCCATGCTGGCCGCGCTCACGCGCTGGTACACATCGGCCGAAGCGTTGGCCATGGCGACGTCGGCCAATGCCGAATTGCTGAGCCTGTCAGGTCCGCGAAATCCCTATCCGGGCAAGCTCGGTGTGGTCGAGGAGGGCGCGTTCGCCGATCTCCTGCTGGTCGACGGCAATCCGCTCGACAACATCAAGCTCGTCGAAGATCCCGCGAGGAATTTTGTGGTGATCATGAAGGGCGGCAAGGTCTACAAGAACATCCTCGCACGCTGACGAGTGCGCGCGTGGATCACATCCTGCGCGCCTGCCAGGGCATGAGGTGGCGGGATTGGATCGCTGCTAGGGGCGATCCTCCGCAACCGGCCTTCTGCGCCGCGAATCGGCCGCGATCTCCGGAACCGCGGCAGGCCGTCCAGGGCTTGTCATAATTCCGGGCCTGTCGTCGGAGGCATGGCTTCTCAACGTCTCCAGGACCAGGAAGAATTTCTCGGCAAGCATGAGTCAAACTCGCTGATGCGTTCGTTTCGGTTTCGAGAACAGCGAATTTCGCTCGTCAAATCGGTCACTTGCTGCGCTCGGGGCCAATTTAGTTCGTCATGGCACGCCGAATTGTGACAAGCCTTGCCGGATTTCTGCGTCTGGCACGTCGTGTCGATGATCAGGCAGCGCGACTAACGTGACTATTCCTCGCCGGACTGACGGGCTATATGCTGTCGCTCTGTCATTAAACTGTCATGTCATCGTAAATGCTGAAATCAGACCCAACACCGGCTCGCAAAACCTCGAGTGCGCCGGACGGAAATCCTGTCCCGAAGGACAACAAGAGGACGCAAGTCGTCGCCGGCTTTCTCAGGCAGATTGAACCGGCCGAGCCCGGCGCGGAACCTGCGATCGTCGAGGGCGCTGTGAGTGATCAGACGCCATCGCAAGATGCCCCGCCTGCTCCGGAACCAACTCGGTCGAGCCTTGCCGCGCACCCCGGCGAGATCGAGCTCAAGCTCCTCGTCGATGCCGATCGCATGGCGCATTTCAACGCCGCTCCGGTCATCGCGGCGAATGCACGCAACAAGGGCACGCGAAAACACCTCAAATCCGTCTACTATGACACGCCCGATCGGATGCTTCGGCGCAGCGGCCTCAGCCTGCGCGTTCGCCAGAGCGGCGCGCGCTTCGTGCAGACCGTGAAGACCGACACAGCGGATGATCCGCTGCGCCGCGGCGAGTGGGAGGCGAGCGTAGCCTCGCTTGCGCCCGATCTCGCTCTGGCGATGCCGTTCATTCCGGAGAAGCTTCGCAGCCATCTCGAAGCGCAGCCGCTCGAAGCTATCTTCACCGCCGACGTCCATCGCCACGCGCGGATGATCGACCTGCCGTCCGGCACGGTCGAGATCGCGTTCGACCAGGGCGTGCTCACGGCGAGCGATCGATCGCTGCCGGTGAGCGAGATAGAGCTGGAGCTCAAGAGCGGCAGTGCGAGCACGATCTACGAGGTCGCGTTGCGGCTGGCGGAGCACGGCGCGGTGAAGCCGTCCATCCGCAGCAAGTCGGCGCGTGGCTTCGATCTTGCCGCGGGCGCGCCGCCCTCGGCACGACGCCCGCGAAAACTCCGCCTCGATCCTTCGGTGACGCTCGACGAAGCCTTCGCGACGATCCTGCGCTCGTGCTTCCTCCATGTGCTTCAGTCGCTGCCGGCGGCCGAGGACGGGCGCAATCCGGAAGGCGTGCATCAGCTGCGTGTCTCGCTGCGCCGGATTCGATCGGCGCTCGACCTGATGCGCTCTGTCGGCGCGCTCAGCAATCTCGACGCACTGCGCTCGGAGGCGCGCTGGCTGGCGCAGGACCTGTCCGCCGCACGCGACTGGGACGTGTTCCAGCGCGAGACCTTGCCGACGATCGCGAAGGCTTGCCCTTCAATCGCCGGCTTCGATGCGCTCGGCCGGGCTGCGGCCGAACGCCAGTCCGACGCCTATCGCAAGGCGCATCACGCGCTCGACGATCGCCGCTGCGCCATGTTCCTGATCGGCCTCGGCAACTGGATCGAGACGCGTGGCTGGCGCAACGACGTCGCCGCCGAAGATCTCGGCCGGCTCGCCGAGCCCGCCGTCAACTTCGCGCAGCGCATTCTGTCGGAGCAGTACGCCAAGGTGCTCAAGCGCGGCCGCCGCTTCAAGTCGCTCACGATGGAGGAGCTGCACCGGGTGCGGCTCGCGACCAAACGGCTGCGCTATCTCAGCGAGTTCCTGCTGCCGCTGTTTGCCGATCGCAAGTCCGCGAGGAAGTTTGCCCGCAGGCTCGCCGGTTTGCAGGAGGAGCTCGGCGCCTTCAACGACATGGCGGTCACGGCTTCGCTGCTCGACGGGCTCGGTGCCGAGCCCGACAGCGCCATCGCCGCCGCCGCGATCGCCGGCTGGCAGGCGCGTGCATCGATCGGCGTCAAGCCCGCCTTGCAAGGCACCTGGCGCAATTTCACCGCCGCGCGCGTGCCTTGGTCCTCACAGGGCTGATCGCAGAACCCCCAAAAGTTGCGGCCAGCCATTGGGGGATGGCTGGCCGCGCGCGAACCGGTCTGGGACGGGGAGGGGTGGGGATGTGACCGGGTCGCGTAACTCCTTGTCTCGTTCTTAATCTCTGGCGCTGGCGGTGGAGACCGCCGGCTTGGTATCGCCCAGCGAGACCCAGACGTTGGGATCGCTCTGCGACTGGCGCTTGACGAAGCGGTAGCCGGTTTCCGTCCAGGCAACGACGTTCTCGTTCTGATTGTCGAGAACGAACTCGCCCTTGTCGGTCTTCACCGTCAGCACCGCGTGTCCTTCGCCTTTCTTGTCGCGCACGACGGTGATCAGCAGGGCCTGGCGCGGCCATCCGGCATCGATCAGCATCTTGCGCTTCAACAACACGTAGTCTTCGCAGTCGCCGTAACCGTCGGTCGGCAGCGACCATTTCTCGATCACGCCCCAGTGCTCCTGGTCGGTCAAAGGCTTGACGGTCTCGTTGACCCAGCGATTGACCTTGACGAGGTCGCGCCATGCGGCCTGCGACATCACGATGTCGCGCGGCTGTGCCGGCGTGCCCTGGCACTGAGCGGTATTGTCCGCGCAGAACTCGACCCAGCCGATCGGCGCACGCGTGGTGTCACCGAGGCTCGCGTAGAGCAGACGGCCTTCGCCGGCCTGCGCTGCCGCGCTGATCCCGAAGAGCATGGCAGCCAGCGCCAGCCCTTTCCCCTGTCCCTTGAAGTCAAACATTGCGGCCCCCGTTTCTTGTTGGGACCACATTTCGCACGGAGCTTTTGAGTTGCCGCTAAGTCAGTCAAGTCAAGTCGAGACGAATACAAGTAAAAGGCGCGGCGAATTCGATCTATACTTGAATCGAATTCTCGTAAAATTTGAAACAACTGCAATTGATTCAAATTTTATCGATTAACGCGGAAACGCTGGCGGAACCGCCATTTCAACGTGCAAACGGGCCGCGCGTTAACCGGCGCGAGGCCCATGATCACGCGCGAAAAAGGCGGCGTCCGCATTGCGGAAGCCGCCTTCGGGGCTGGAAATACAGGGGTTTTGACGTCCTAGCGCTTTACCGCGCGGTAACGCTCTCTTCGAGTGTCTCGATCGGCTGCGCGTGGACGAACTCCAGCGCGAACCCGTCTTCGAGGTTTCGGACCACGCGGCCCTGGACCCGGCCGAGCATGACCGTCGATTTCAGCGGCGGCCGGTTCTCCGCGGCAATGGCCGCACCGGACAGCGAGAGGTCGATGATGCGGCAGGTCATCTTGGTGCCGTCCTCGAGCGTCAGCACCGCGATCGGGTTGCGCGGCACGATACGGTCGTGGCGGCGGTCCTCCGGCAGATTGAGGATGTCGCGGTTGGCGAGCCAGGTCAGCTGCGCGGCGAGCTTGTCGCGCTTTCGGGGCGTCGCCCCGATCGTCATGGCGAAGCCGTTGTCGATGATGCGGGTGATCTTGCCCTCGACACGGCCGATATGGTCGAGATAGGCGACGACGCGGTCGCCGACATTGCCGATGCCGGGGGCGAGCAGCGCGAGGCCGCCCGGCGACATGTTGATCACCTGGCAGGGGAATTCGCGGCGGTCCGGCAGCATGTAGCGGCCGAGCAGGTGCACCTTCACCCGCTGGAAACGCCGACGCTCTTCGGCGGCAGGAAGAAATTTTTTGTTCGCCAACGCCATTTTCAACACCCGACCCCCCGCCCGGGCGGAGTCCGGGACGACCCTAAGGTGCATAGGGTTAATGCCGCGTTAGGATTGGGTGCGGCGGAAACGGACAGACACGATGCGTTCGAAAAGCCACACCGGGAGGGTGCTCAAGCCGGCCTCGTCGCCCGCCGCTGCAGCAGGAGCAGCAGCGCCAGCAGCACCGCGGCGGACAGCCCGAGCGACCAGTGAATGCCGATCGCCGCGCCAAACAGCCCGACCGTGATGCCGCTGAACGCCCGCATCCCGAGCCCCGCCATATTATAAAGACCGACGACGCGGCCGCGAATGTCGTGCGGGGCATTCACCTGCACCAGGGCCTGCGCCATGGTGTTGAACGACAGCTCAAAGAAGCCGGCGCAGAACAGCAGCACGATCGCAACCGGATAGATCCGCACCGTGGCGAAACCGAGCAGCGCCGCGCTCCAGAGCATCGCCAGCAGGATCGCGGTGCGCGGCGTGCCTTTCAATCGTCCCCAGGACTCCAGCGCGATAGCGGCGAGCACCGCGCCGGCCGCATCCGCCGCGAGCAGCACGCTGTAGGAGACGCCGGGATCGCCATGGCCGAGATCGCCGGCAAAGCCCGGCATCTGGGCGTGATAGGCGTTGCCGATCATGAAGGAGGTGAGGCCGGCGAGCCAGGTCATCGCCGTCAGGGTCGGCTGGGTGCCGATGGCGCGGATGGTCAGCACGATGTCGGCAAGGCCGCGCACGGCAAAGCGCCGCACCGCCACGCTGCTGTCGCGCGCCGGCGCCCAGAACAGCCAGAGCAGCATCGGCAGATAGAACAGCGTGTTGAAGATGATGCCGTGCGAGGTGCCCAGCGTCAGCATGATGATTCCGCCCACGGCAGGCCCGACCAGAATGCCGAGATAGCGCGCCATCGCGTTCAGCCGCACCGCACTCGGCAGGTCGGCGGGGCCGACGAGGTCGTAGAGCAGCAGCTGGTTCGGCGTCTGCCACAGCACGCCGGCGCAGCCATGGATCACCAGCAGCAGCATCGCGTGCCACATCTGGATCGTGTCGGTGATGAAGAAGAAGCCCCATCCGCTCGATGCCACGATGAACAGCAGCATGCCGCACTGGATGATGCGGCGCGGATCGAACCGGTCGGCAAGCCCGCCGACCGCGACCGAGAACAGCAGGAACGGCAGCCAGTGCGACAGCACCGCAAAACCCGCTAGCGCCGGCGAATGGAATTTCTGGAACACCACCCAATAGCTGATCACATGCTCGATGTTGTCGGCCATCATCGCCAGCACGTAAGAGCCGAACTGCAGCCGGTACGGCACCGACTTCATCGCCGCGAACGAGCCGGACGCAGCCACGGGATTTTGGGGAAGGGGGTTCAAGGGGGGCACCTGGGTGGGACTATCGGCGCCTTACACGGTCGAGGGTGAGGGCTCAAGACAATTGGGTGTGTGGGCATCTGCCATGCACTGCCACCACGAACTCCGCCGTCATCCTGAGGAGCTCACCTTGCGATGCGTCCGCATCGCAAGGTGAGCCTCGAAGGATGGACCGCAACCCGTAGCCCATCCTTCGAGGCTCCCCGTGCGACGCTACGCGCCGCACGTTTCGCACCTCCAGCGACAACCGCTTCGCGGTTGCGCGGGGATGACGGTAGAGTGTGTGGCAGCTGCCGTAGCCCGGATTAGCGCAGCGATATCCGGGGCCGCTGATCCCGCATGTCGCTTCGCTCATGCGGGCGACGAATTCCTGCATCTTGGCACGCGCGTACATCTCACATAGCTTTGCCTCAGCCCGCACCCATCAATCATAACAGACGGGCATCGAGGAAACAGCCAATGCAATCCATTCGCGTCTGCACCCATGCAGGGCCGGGCTCAGAGCCAGTCATCCGCACCGTGCCGTGGCCGAAGGTCGGCCGCAAGGCTGCGCTGATCAAGGTGGGCGCCTGCGGGGTCTGCGGCACCGATCTGCATATCCTCAAGGGACATTGGCCGAAGCCGCTGCCCTGGCCGTTCACGCTCGGCCACGAGCTTGGCGGAATCATCGTCGAGTGCGGCGAGGAGTTTACCGAGGACTTCATGAGCAAGCCGCTCAAGGTCGGCTCGAAAGTGATGATCCCGCCGCTGATGCCCTGCGGCCATTGCTATTACTGCATCCATTATCCGCAAACCGCCAACAAATGCCTGACGCCGGTCTATTACGGCCGCTATCTCGGCTTCGACAAGGCGCCGCACATGTGGGGCGGCTGGGCCGAATACGTCTATGTCGATCTCGAGATGCTGCCGGGCACCAAGATCTACAAACTGCCCGACGACATGTCGTTGCGTCTCGGCGCGCTGTCCGAGCCGCTGACCTCCTGCATCCGCGCCTTCAACCGCGCCAGCCGCGCCGGTGGTTTTTCCTGGGGCGACACCGTGGTGATCCAGGGATCGGGGCCGATCGGCATTCTCGCGGTCGCGGCCGCAAAGGAGATGGGGGCGGGGCGCGTCATCTGCGTCGGCGCGCCGGAGGAGCCGCGGCTCAAGCTGGCCCGCGAGTTCGGCGCGGAGGCGACCGTGAACATCGAGGAGATCAGATCGCCGCAGGAGCGCATCGCGCGTGTGCGCGAGATCGTCGGCGGCTTCGGCGCCGATCTGGTGATGGACTGCTCGGGGCACCCCACCGCCGGCCCCGAAGGCATCGAGATGCTGCGTGACGGCGGCACCTATGTCGAGATGGGCCAGTTCACCGATGCCGGCTCGATCGAGACCTCCTGGCACCGCATCTGCACCAAGGATCTCAACGTGCTGGGCTCCTGGGGCTTCACCGGCAACGATCTGCCGCTCGGCGTCGACATGCTCTATCGCACGGCGGGCAAATATCCCTGGCTGAAGATGCAGACGATCTATCCATTCACGGAGGAAGGCGTCGCGCAGGCGGTGAAGGACGCGATGGCGATGAAGACGGTGAAGTCGACCATCGTGCCGTGGCCGGAACTGGTGGACTAAACGATGCCATCGGTCCCGCACGATCTCGCGGCCTTCCTGGTCGAGGCCAAGCGGCGCACCTATGCCGGCCTCGACGACGACGCGACGGTGGCCGCGCCGCTGCTCGCAGGCTCCAGGCAGCTCGAGCATCGCGCGCCGCCTTATGCCTATCGCGATATCTATTTCGGCATGGGATTTTTCGTCGGGCAGGAGACGGTGTCGAAGGACGACCGCGTCATCTGGTCGATGAGCTACGGTGGTGGCGCCGGTGCGGAGATCAGGGATCGGGAGACTCTCCTCGCGATCTACAAATTCCTGCGTTACGCGCTGCTGGCTGTGAGCGTCGAGCAGCCATACCGCGGACCGCGCCGGTTCGAGCAGGCGGGGATGGTCTACCGCAACGAGGTCGAAGGCGCGCTCGATCGTTTCCACGGCGTCGAGACGATTGCGCGGCAGGATGGCATGCAGCTCTACGAGCTGCGCTATGGTGGCGGGCTGCTGCGATAGCCCTGCGAGCCTGTAACCCGGATGGAGCGAAGCGCAATCCCGGGACACCGGCCCCGCATTCCGCTTTGCTTCATGCGGGCTACGAGCCGCAATTTGGAATAAGGGCCACGATGACAAAGGAACAGACACCCGAACCAACCCGGCGCTCCCCCTTCAACGCCATCCGCGGGATCGACTACACCGTCATCTTCGTGCGCGACATGGCGGCGATGCGCCGCTTCTATGAGGATGTCCTCGTCTTTCCTCTGCTGCGCGAGCTGTCACCGAACTGGATCGAGTACGGCCTCGGCGGCAACACGCTGGCGCTGGCGCGGCCGAGCCGGACCGCCGCCGATGCGCCGACGCCGCCGGGCAGTGCCTCGCTGCAACTGGCGTTCAAGGTCTCCGCGGCCGAGGTCGATGCATGCGCAGACGAACTCGTTCGGCAGGGCGTTGCGCTGGTGTCGCCGCCGACCAATCAGTCGTTCGGGCATCGCACGCTGTTCTTCCGCGATCCCGACGGCAATCTCTTGGAGATCTATGCCGAGATCTAGGCTGTGTACTCATTAAGCAGCTGTGCTCCGCTCCGGGGTCTCGGCGTCAAAATGCGCGGTCGCAACCACAACCGGCCGCGGCGGTTCGGCTTTTTGCGCCACGGTATCCTTCCCGGCCAGCGCAGCGGCCATCAAGGCCAGCGAGGGGCGTCTCCCCCTGCTAATCGCTATCAGCTTGCGCGGGATTGCGCGCCGTGACGATCCACGTCGCGCCGTCGATCATCACCGACCGCTCGCCGGGGCAGTCCGCGAAGGCGGCACGAACCGCGGCCGAGGCGCGTGCGCGGATGTCGTCGGGCTGATCAACAAGCGCGCGCGACAGCGGGCCGACCTCGAACGTCATCTTCACCGCGTCGTCGATCGCCGTGATCGCGGCCTGACCGAACACCTCCAGCCTAGCGTCGAGCCGGGCCTGGTGGGCGACCCAGCGCTCCCCGCTTTGGCCCTTCCAGTTGGTGATCTGATCGGCATTGTGCTGTGCCATGACATATCCTTGTTCTGGTTCGTTCTTAACGAAGCTATCCGATGCCAAAGTCCATCGTCTCCAGCGAGCCCGCCTCCACTAGTGATAAGGCGCCGTCCGCTGATGGCGGCATCACACGAGTGATCCGCGTTAGCTCACGATTGGGCCAGCCGCAGCTTCATCCAAACCAGCACGAGCTTGGATAGCGAGGCTTCGTTCTGCAGCCTGCGAGTCGAAATATTCCTCAATCGAATAAACCTTGCCCCATCGCAACTTGAAGACGTGGACGCCCCTGTTCACATACGAGCTTTGGCCGTCAAGTAGCCTCGCGTTGGCCCGCCACTTGACGAACACTGTGGTATTCCATGGCCAACCCGTCACCTCGACCTGCTCAATATCTATATGAAGCTTCGGGAAAACACGGCCCATGCGCTCGAACCACTGCTTCACCGATTGCTTTCCATGTCGCTCACCCCCCAACGCATGATTTCCGGCAACCCAGTGATACGCGTTTGGTGTTAGGCCCTTTGCAGCATCATCCCAACGCTGGTTGTTGACATGATCGAAGCTCCTGCGGATCTCTTTTTCGACAATTAGACTGTAGACCATTGATGCCACCTGTTGTTGGATAGCCGACGGCTCTGCAAGACGGATGGATACTTTCCAGATACTGAAAGCTGCTCCGGGTAACGACGCCGATCCGTTGGGAAAGCTGGCCGACGGGTGGCCCCGCAGGCGGCAGCGGCGGAATAGTCAGAGCCAGCGGCGAACCTCGGCCTTGTAGTGGCGGTAGTCGTCGCCGAACTTCGCTTCGAGATAGCGCTCCTCGCGGGCGATCACCTGCGTCTGGATCGCGATCAGCACCAACGGGAGCAAGGCGAAGGCGATCGGCCCGTCGAAGCCGATCGCAAGACCGGCATAGATAAGCGCCATTCCGAGATACATGGGATTGCGGGTCCACCGATAAGGGCCGGTCGTTGCGATCAGGGTCGTTGGCTGCGACGGCGGAACGTTGGTGCCCAACCGCCGGAACAGCCCCGCCGCCGCAAGCATCATCGCCGCGCCGGCAACGAACAGCAGCGCGCCGGTCGCGACCAGCAACCGCCCGTCGATGCCGAAAGAGCGCTGGGTGACGAACCGCTCCGCCGCCAGCCCCAACAGCAGCGCTCCCAGATAGACGAAGGGCGGAGGGAAGCGCACACCCGCGCTGTCCGGTTCGACCGCCATGCTCATCTCCAATCTGCGCTCTCAAACCACCATCGACTGCTGGGCGAAGATACCCGCCATCGCGCCCTGCGATGATGCCTGGGTGACCGAGGGCAAGAAGGGCGTGGTGAGGTCGCCGGCGGCGTAGATGCCAGGCGTGCTGGTTTGACGGCGTTCGTCGACCTTGAGGACGATGCCGGCGGGCGTAGCCACGGTGGCAAGGCCGAGTGCTTCATGCAGGCTTGCGGACGGCTTGTTGCGCGGATTGGCGAACAGGATGTCGACCGCGACATTGCGGCCGGTATCGAGATTGACGGTGGCGATATGGCCCTGGTGATGGGCGATCTCGACGATCCGGCCATCGATGAGAGGTATGTTGCGGCGCGCCAGATCGGCCTGGATATCGGGCGGAATGTCGTGACCATCGGCGAAGAGCGTCAACTTGTCAGTCCAATCGTGGAACAGCCTGGCCTGATTGTGCGACTGCGGGCTGGACCAGACGAGGCCCCAATGCTGGCCGGCGACTTCAAAGCCATCGCAATAGGGGCATGGCACGATGGACGTGCCCCAGCTTTCGGCGTAGCCCGGAACATCAGGCATCTGGTCGGCGACGCCATAGCTCAGGATCAGACGACGCGCCGCAAGGCTTTCACCATCGCCAGTAAGGACAGAGAAATTGTCGATGGCGCCGGAGACGCTGTCGGCCCGGGCACTGACAAGCTTGATCGCGGGATAACGCGCCAACTGCCGCCGCGCCTCCGCCAGGATGTCCAGCGGCGGCTTGTGATCGTGGCCGAGCAGTCCATGCGAGTGGCCGGCGAAGCGGTTGCGTGGCAGACCGGTATCGAGAACGGTGACCTTGCGGCGGGCGCGGCCGAGCTGCAGGGCGCCGGCGAGACCGGCAAAGCTGCCGCCGATGATGATGACGTCATCCATGGTGATGGGCTCCGTGTTGTGGATGGAGGGAGACGAGTTGGGCTTGGCGGTGGCCTGAGCGCGGGCGAGGCCGATGGCGGAAAGCGCAGCCAACTTCAGCAGGGCTCGTCGTTGCGTCGAAGGAGTCACCCTGCCCCCTGGCTTGCACATTTCAGATACTTCATGGTATCGTAATTCAAGAATTAGGATACTGTCAAGTACTGGAATTGCCGTGACCGAAAACAGCCAGGGCCGGCGCGGCCGGCCCGCCAACGAGGCGCTTGGCCAAACCATCATCGACGCCGCGCGCGAGCTCTTTGTGGAGTTGGGTTTTCAAGCGACGACATTGGACAAGGTCGCCCAGCGAGCGAAGATATCCAAGCTCAGCATCTACAGGCACTTCGAGAACAAGGAGGCGCTGTTCGGCGCGGCCATGGCGGCCGGCTGCCATCAGTTGTTTGCACCACAGGCCCTTCTTGAAGGCGTCGACGGTTCGGTCGAAGACCAGCTCGTGGCGGTGGGATCATCACTGCTTCGCACGCTGTTGAGATCAGACGTCCGCAGCCTCGAAGCCATGGTCATGGCCGACAAGACGAGTCAAAACGCGTTAGGCAAGCTCCATTTCGAATCCGGCCCCGCCCATGTCATCGCCGAAATCGAGGCCCTGTTGCGTCAGTTGCACGCGAAGGCGGTTCTGAACGTGCCCGATCCTCTCCGGTCCGCCCGCTTGTTCGCCGCGCTTTTCAAAGGATCCGATCTCCTGATGATTGCACGCTTCGATCAGGCGAAAGCAGAGGACCACAACGAAATCGAATCCTATTGCCGGTCGGCCGTCGCCATGTTCATCGCCGCGCATCGTGACAACGACCAAGTGGGCGGAGATTTGCCTCCCTTAAGGTCAAAAAACAAAATTTGAATCGTGCGTGACTAGCAAAATTCATGCGGTGGTCGGTAGCAATGGTCTGCCGGTACGGCTGGCGCTGAGCCCCGGTGAGGCGCACGACGTTCGACTAGCCGGAAAACTGCTGTCTCGTCTGAAATCCGGGGCAATGTTACTCGCCGACCGTGGCTATGACGCCGACTGGATCAGAGAACTTGCGATGAAGAAGGGCGCGTGGGCCAACATCCCGCCAAAGAGCAATCGCAGCGATCCGATCTGCTTCAGCCCGTATCTTGCTTTCGTTCAGCTCGCCTCGATCAGGCTATGGCTTCGCGTTAATGAGTCCACGTCCTAGTCCAGTCACGGTGCCCGTCGCCTCAAAAGTTCCACCGGAAATCCCCGAGTTATTCACGCCGAGGTGAAACTTAGGTCAAGGTTGCGGCTTTCAGTTGCCAGGAGAGCGATCGTGAAGCGAATCCTGAAACCCGTCACTTACGTGCTGGCTGCCATTTACTTCGTGTTGGATGCGGTCTTCATGGCCGTGGCGCGGCCAATAGCGCGTTGGATCGGGCGGCATTTCGAATTCAGGCGATTGCGCGCCTGGATCAGGGGGCTACCGCCTTATCCATCGCTCGCTTTATTCTCGGTGCCCGTCATCATTCTGGAGCCGGTCAAGCCCGTGGCGGCCTATCTCGCCGCGACCGGTCAGTTCGTCAGCAGCGTTGTGACCTTCATTGTCGGCGAGTTGCTCAAGCTGGTGTTGGTCGAGCGCCTCTTTCATCTCACGCGCGACAAGCTGATGCGAATTCCAGCGTTTGCCTGGGCTTACGGAAAATACGCCGCGGCAAAGGCGTGGCTGCAGGCGACCGAGGCCTGGCGCGCCATCCGAGCGCTGGCCCGCGCAATCAAGGACAGTGCTGCACGCGCGAGAGCCAGGCTGGCCGGCCGCTTCAGCCGGCTGGCGGCCTCCAGGGATTAGACCCGCGCCGGGAGAATTGCCCTCTACGCAAGCTTGCGCGCCGCGGCGGTCGCCTTGTCGCCGGTGTTCGGCGTGCCGGTCGGCTCGATGAGCAGGAGATGGACCTCCTCGCGCGCTACTGGACGGTGCTCGACACCTCTGGGCACCACATAGAGCTCGCCCGGACCGAGCGTCACCGTGCGATCCCGCAATTCGATGTCCAGATTGCCCTTCAGGACCAGAAAGAAGTCGTCGGTGTCGTCATGCTTGTGCCAGGTGAACTCGCCCTTCACCTTCACCACCATCACGTCGCAATCGTTGAACGTCGTGATCGTGCGCGGGGACCAGAGGTCCTCAAAGGTCGCGAGCTTGTCGGCGAGCGATATGCTGTCAGGCATGTTTCCCCCATTGTTCTCGTGTGAGAAACGATTTGGTATCGGATGGCCGGTGCGGCAAGACCATATCCATTGACCGATCGAGGTGGCGGTAAAAATCCTCCGCAACCTCTAAGCGCGGTTCTCTGCGCGAAGCCATGCATCATAGGCATGGTGATTTCCGGGCACTTGGCGTAAAGAGCGCCCAGATCAAATCAGCGTGCGGCCGGGCCGTTTGCCGCGCATGCAGCTCAGGCCCCTCGGCTCACCGTTTGCGCGCCTGAATTAACCAAGGTTCTCCATCCCGTGTCTTTTCCGGCCCTGACCCCGCCGCTCGCCCGCGCTTTGGCCGAGCGGAACTACGATTCGCCAACCCCCGTTCAGCTCGCCGTGCTCGCGGACGAAGCCGCCGGCCGCGACCTGCTGGTTTCGGCCCAGACGGGCTCCGGCAAGACCCTCGCTTATGGCCTCGCCATGGCCAAGGATCTGCTCGGCGATGCCGAGCGGTTCGAGCGGGCGGCGGCTCCGCTCGCCTTGATCGTGGCGCCGACCCGCGAGCTCGCGATGCAGGTTCAGCGCGAACTCGCCTGGATCTACCAGCATGCGGAGACGCGCGTCGTCTCCTGCGTCGGCGGCATGGATCCGCGTCGCGAGCAGCGCGAGCTCGCCGCGGGCGCTCACATCGTCGTCGGCACGCCCGGCCGGTTGTGCGATCATCTGCGCCGCGGCCGTCTCGACATCTCGGAATTGAAAGCGGTCGTCCTCGACGAGGCCGATGAGATGCTCAATCTCGGCTTTCGCGAGGACATGGAGTTCATCCTCGAGACCACGCCGGAGACGCGCCGCACCCTGCTGTTCTCGGCGACCTTTCCGCGCGGCATCGTCGCGCTCGCCAAGCAATATCAGCAGCAGGCGTTCCGGATCGAAGTCGCCGGCGACGAAGGCGGTCATGCCGATATCGAGTACCGCGCCATCCGGATCGCGCCCGCCGATGCCGAGCATGCGGTCGTCAACGTGCTGCGCTTCTACGAGGCGCCGAGCGCGCTGGTGTTTTGCAGCACGCGCGATCACGTCAGGCATTTGCAGGCGGCGCTCCTGGAGCGCGGCTTCTCCGTCGTCGCCCTGTCGGGAGAATTGACGCAGAACGAGCGGACCCTGGCGCTGCAGTCGCTGCGCGACGGACGGGCCCGCGTCTGCGTCGCCACCGACGTTGCCGCCCGCGGCATCGACCTGCCGAGCCTCGACCTCGTCATTCACGCCGACCTGCCCAACGACGCCGAGGTGATGCAGCACCGCTCGGGCCGAACCGGGCGCGCCGGACGCAAGGGGACAAGCGTCTTGCTGGTGCCACCCGCCCGCCGGCGTCGCGCGGAGCTGCTGCTCAATCTCGCAGGTGTCGACGCCGACTGGGGCACGGCGCCGCAGGCGGACGAAATCCGCAAGCTCGACCACGAGCGCATGAAGGACGTGTTGTTCACCGAGGAGACGACCGCGGACGATCTGGTGCTGGCTCAGGCGCTGCTGGCCGAGCGGTCGGCCGAGGATATCGCAGCCGCCCTGGCGCGGCTCTATCGCGCGCGGCTGCCGTCGCCCGAAGACATCCTCGATCCTGGCGAGCGCAGCGGCCGGCCGCGCGATGATCGTGGTCGCGATAAATTCCAGGATAGAGGCGACGGCGGCGACGATCGCGCCGGAAGACCTCGATCGAAATCGGGAAAAGTATCGTCGAAGCACGGCATGTCGGAGACGAGCGTCTGGTTCCGCGCCGCGATCGGACGACGCAAGAATGCGGAGGCGCGCTGGCTGCTGCCGATGATCTGCCGCCGCGGCGGCATCGACAAGCGCGACATCGGCGCCATCAAGATCATGGACACCACGACCGAGTTCGAGATCTCCGAGCGGGTCGCGGAATCCTTCGCGGCCAAGGTCAAGCGTCCGGACAAGGAGGACAGCATCCGCATCGAACGGCTGGGGGAGGGCTCGCAGCAGCAGGCGCCTGCGGAGGAGCGGTCACACACGCGCGAGAGCCGCGACAGCGATCATCGTGAACGTCGCGACGATCGTCCGCGCGACAAGAGTGAATTCAAGCCACGCGGCAAGCCTCAAGGCGAGCGCGGGCCGAAATTCGGCGATGCTCCGTCTTTCGGCAAGAAGAAGCACAAGAACAAGCCGGGTCACGCAGAGCCGTCGGTCACGGCGTGGCCCGCGAAGGGCGCGCCTGGAAAGAAGCCGAAGAAGAAAAAGCATCGCGGCTGAACCGGCGCCGTTCAGCGCAGACGACAATGATGCCGCCGGGTTGCACCGGCGGCATCATCTGAAAAGTCAGGTGTGAGTTCAGCGGCCGCCGCCACCACCACCACCGCCTCCGCCGCCACCACCACCTCCGCCGCCGCCGGCATCGCGCATCGACGAGCTGTAGCGCGGATCAGTCTGCTTCATGTAGGTCGGCGAGGTATCGTTGGCGAGGCGCGCGACGGGGCGGCGTGCGCGGCCCGGGGTCGTCGACTCCGCAACGATGCCACAGCTTTCGAACAAGCCGAACTGGCAACCATCGATTCGGTGTGGCGCCGCGTTGGCGCTGGTCGCGGCGAACGCGCTCGCTGCAACACATGTCATCAAAGCAATCTTCGACAAAGTGAGTTTCATGGATCTTCTCCAGCCTCGGTTCGGCGAGACCGGAACGGCTCGCACATCCCTTCGACGGAGCGCCACTTGACCCGGTTCGAGGGCGCGGCTTCACGCCCGCGTGAGCCGGCTGGCCGGTGAGGGACATTACGCCGCGGTAAGGTCGCGCAGCATATACGTCGCGCCTTCGCCATAGGATGCCAGCTTTGCGCGCAGTGCCGCGTCCGCCGTGACGGGCCGAAAGCCGAGACGTTGCCACAGCGGCCGCGTGGCATAGACCGAGACCAGCGCGAGCGTTGCGATGCCTGCCGCACGCGCCAGCTGCTCGATCTCGGCAACATAGGAGCGCGCGACACCGCCGCGAAAATCGGGCAGCACCGCGACGTCGTGCAGGTAGAGGCAATCCGCATCGTCAGGCAATCGTGCGAGCAGGCCGTCGAGCGGCGGGATCCGGTGTTGCTTCCAGGGATGCGAAAGTCCGTAGCCGGCGATCTCGTCGCCCGTGATCAGCACGCGGCATCCGTCGGGATAGAGCCGCATCTTCTCCGCGAGCACCTCGGGGCTCTCAGGAAGAGCAGGATGAATCCGCGCCGCGATCGCGCTGATCGCGGGCAGGTCGGATGCGTGCGCGGGACGCCAATGCGGCTTGCTCATGTCTTTCCGTCGTTCCGTCTCGGTTGATCCAGTTTATTCCGCCGCGTCGGCGAGCGCAGTGAAAAATATCCTTGCCGCCGTCTCAGGAATACGACGCGGCCTGCGGCGTCCTACCCATGCAAGCCAATTGCACGACAGGAGATATCATGACGTCCTCGATCCGCCTCGCGCTCTCGCTGGCACTCTCGCTCGCGATCGTTCCCGCCGCCTTCGCCGCACCCCCGACCAAGACCGGCAAGACCGACAAGGGCAACGTGCTCACCGATGGCAAGGGCATGACGCTCTACACCTTCGACAAGGACGCGGACGGCAAGTCCGCCTGCAACGGTCCATGCGCGACGAACTGGCCGGTGCTGAAGGCCGAGGCCAGCGATGCAGCGGGCGACGGCTACACCATCATCACGCGCGACGACGGCTCGAAGCAGTGGGCCTACAAGGGCAAGCCTCTCTACACCTTCGCCAAGGACCAGAAGCCCGGCGACGTCACCGGCGACGGCTTCTTGAACGGCGCCTGGCACCTGGCGATGCCGTAACCGCGCATCGTGCGTCGGCTGTTGCTAGCGACAGCCGGCGCACTGACGTGCGGTCATCTCGGATATTCGAGCTGCATCGCGACGAAGTCGGCCGTGCGTGACCCGTAGCGCGCATCGATGGCATGCAGCGTCCGGTCCAGCGCTCGCGCCGGCGGCAAGTCGACGGTATCAGGCGGCGTCAGCGTGCCGGCCAGTCGGCCGCGACCTTGTCGGGCAGGATGCGAAGACCGCCACGGCTCGTCTGCGGCTCTGCCGTGGCCGCGAAGGTGAGGGCGCGCGAGCGATAGGTGCGCGACCACGCATCCGCGACAAGCGCAAGCGACACCTCGTCGATGTCTGGCGTCAGCGCGAGTCCGAGTTGCTCGCGGTTCCAGAATGCGAGCGTGTTGGCGATCGCCGTCAGCGCGAACGGGCGTGTGAACTGGAACGCCGCGCTGCGATGGCGCGCATTCCACTCCGCAAGACCGATGTCGCGGGCGACCGCCTCGGCCCTGGCGCGGCCGGCGATGGCCTCGACCAGGGTCAGGGCCATCGGTATGGACGCGGTGATGCCGGTCGTCGTCGCAACGCCGCGATCGACCACCAGCCTGCGGTCCGCGACGTAGCGGATCGCGGAATGCTTCTGCAGATCGCGCACCGAATACCAGTGCGTGGTGGCCTGCCGGCCGTCGAGGAGTCCCGTGTTGGCAACGACCTTGGCGCCGACGCAGACGCCGATGATGATCGCGCCCTTGCCGGCCTGGCTTTTGATCCATTGCAACGCCACGGCATCGTCTTCGCGGCTCATCGCGGGCACGATCACGTAATCGGCGCCGTCGGGATGCGCCGCGTCGAACTCGGCGATGGTCGCATGCGGCTGCACTTTCAGCGCGGGATAGAGCGTGACGGGTCCGGGCTGCGTCGCCAATGTGAGGACGTCGGCGACATCGGCGCGCGCGAGGATGCCGTAGGGCATCAGATAGTCGGTCGTCTCGCTCATGTCGTTGATGCCGACGATGGCAATCAGCGGGCGTTTGCGCTTCGGCGGCTTCAGCGCCGCAAGCGTCGCTTCGGTCTCCTCCTTGGATATCGCAGGGGCGGCTCCCTGAGCCGGCGCGCCTGGCAGCAGGAACAGCCAGCTTCCGCCGATCGCCGCCAGCAGCGCCACGCAGCCGAGGCCGCTCAACGCCAGAACGCGCCATGTCATGATGATGTCACCCGAACCTCGTTGCTTCACGCGAGGCGGAAGCTAACCCTTGGCGACGACATCAGGAATGACGCAGATCCGGCAAAAACGGCCATCCGCATGCGCGTGATTTGTCGGGCGGCGGAGACTATCTCAGCCCTTCATACACCATCAGCCCGCGTGCGATCTGCAGTTTGCGGATCGCGCGCGGCAGCAGCTTCTCCGGCTGGTGCAGATAGCGCCAGGAGGTGAGGGTGAAGGCTGAGAGCGCGCCGCATTCGTCGTCGAACGGTGCGAGCACGCCCGTCACGCTCACCGGCGTGTGCGGGCGGGCGTTGAAGGGCAGCAGCAACAGCTCGAGATAGGCCTTGCTGCCGTCCTCGCGCGCGGCCGTGACGCCGGCGATCGCACCTAACGCCTCGTCGGCGACGATGGTGGTGATCTCCTCGATCTCGCCGCGGCTCGCGGCCGTGAACAGCGCCGCAAAGCTCTGGTCCTTGAGGTCACATCCCGCGAGAGCACAGACGCGTGTGCCGGCGACGCGGAAGGGAAAGCCGAGATTGGGCTCGCAGGAGAGGACAAAAATGTCGCCGAGCAGGCCGCGGACCGCGGCCGGATCGATGTCGGCCCTGTCGGGAGCCCGTGCGGCGCCGCGCTTCTTGTCCCAGTACGCGAAGAACGCGCGGCTCGACGGATGTTTCATGTCTGAACGCTTATCCCGGGGTGCAACCTCGAAGGGACAAAGCTGTCCCGCTTCAGTGCACCCGCGATCCCTTGTGATGTTGTGCAGGAGGGGATTTGCAGCGTCCATGCCGGGAGGGCGTTTTCGCCCTCGTTAAGGCGGTCTTTGCGTTGTTAACGTTAAATTAACTATGGCCTTTGCCCCTCGCGCGGCGCTGCTATGGTGATCGCAGTCGCAAGCCTCGCCGCTTTCATCCAGGTTCTCGGCGGGGCCTGTACACAGGGCGTCAAACAGTTTGGTCACGGGCCGCGGGGAGGGGTGGGGATACACCTTCATTCCTCCGGCACCGGAAGGCCGACACGGACAGGCAGGGCTTCCCAGGGCCCTGCCTTTTCCTTTTGTGCACTTGCGCAAGGCCGGCAAAGGCGACTATCTCCAAACGGATCGTTCCGATCGCGCCTGAAAGCGAAGCTGCCTTGGATTCCCCGCACGATTCTCCGCCGCAGGATTCTCAGCCCGGCCTGCCGGCCGCCCATGAGGAGGCTCCGCGCGAGCCGGTCCTGACGCTGCCTGTGGCGCTGACCGCCTATATCGTCCTGCTGGCGGTGGTCCATCTGCGGGTGCTGCTGCCGCCGGAGCTCGAGAACTGGACCATCGACGTCTTCGGCTTCATCCCCAAGCGGTATGATTCCTCGCTGCTGAACTTGCAGATCCCCGGCGGGGCCGGCGCCAAGGTCTGGACCTTCGTCACCTATTCGCTGCTGCACGCCAATCTGACCCATCTCGGCTTCAACGTGCTCTGGCTGTTGCCGTTCGGCAGCGCGCTGGCGCGGCGCTTCGGCGCGGTCAGGTTCTTCCTGTTTCTGGCGGTGACGGCGGCGGCCGGCGCGCTCGCCCATCTCGTCACCCATGAGCATGCGGTGGCGCCGATGATCGGCGCCTCGGCCTCGGTGTCGGGCGCGATGGCAGCCGCAATCCGCTTCGCGTTCGTCCGCGGCAGCTTCCTGTCGTTCAACCGGTCGGACGCCGATACCGCAGCCAAGGTTCCGGCGCTGCCGCTGTCGCGCGCGCTGCGCGACGGACGGGTGGTCGGCTTCCTCGCCGTGTGGTTCGGCGTCAACATCATCTTCGGCGTCGGTGCGATCGGCATCGATTCCGAAACCACGAGCGTGGCCTGGCAGGCGCATATCGGCGGCTTCTTCGCCGGCCTGCTGCTGTTTGCGCTGTTCGATCCCGTGCCGCGCGTGCGAAACGATGCTGCGGATGCGTCATCACAGGACGTTTCAGACCGTATTTGAAGCGGCGCTTGCGGTGCGGCCCGAATTCATCCATCATTTGCCGGAAGAATGTTCCGAAGCTGCAAGCCGCTAGCGGCGATGCTTCGCAAAGCGCCTGAGCCTGCAACCGGCGCTAAAACTGTTAGTTGAAGACTCGAAGAACAAGTCCGGGCCGCCAAAGGCGGAACGGGTCCGATTCAGGGAGGCAACAATGACGGTACGTTCCATTCTCAACACCAAGGGCCACCAGATCGTGAGCGTCGAGCCCGACGCGAAGCTGGCTGCCGCGGTCAAGTTGCTCGGTGAGAAGAAGATCGGCGCGGTGCTGGTGATGAACCAGAGCCGGCTTGAGGGCATCCTGTCGGAGCGCGACATCGTCCGCGTGATCGGCGAGCGCGGCGCCGGCGCGCTGGAGGAGCCGGTCGCTCAGGTCATGACCCGCAAGGTCGTGACCTGCAAGGAGACCGACACGGTCGCCGAGCTCATGGAGATGATGACGTCGGGCAAGTTCCGCCATCTGCCGGTGACCGACAACGGCAAGGTGGTCGGCCTGATCTCGATCGGCGACATCGTCAAGCGCCGGGTCCAGGAATACGAGTCCGAGCAGGAAGCCCTGCGCGACTACATCAAGACGGCCTGATCAGGTCTGCTCGCCCGCTTTCGGCGCGGTGCCTTCCGGCGCCGGCGCCAGCACATGGATTGCCTCCTGGATCGACTCCAGCGCGCGCTCCGCGGCGCGGGTGCCATGAGCGATCAGGTCCTCGGAGCGGTGGAAGTCGAACCAGCCGAACTGGCCGACCCGCGGCGTGATCAACAGATCCGGCGGATCGCCGGCAAGGCGGGCGCGGGTGATGCGATCCTGCATGATGTTGAAGGCATCCACCATCACCGAGGAGATGCCGGGCCGGCCATTACCGCCAAAGAACTCGCGCTTCATCGTCCTCTCGGGCGAGAACAGGCGCGGGAAGCGCCGCTTGGCCGTCGGCTCCTCCGCCTCCGGAGCGACCGGGGCGGGCAGTGCGCCGTGCGAATAGATCGTCGTGGAATGGGTGAAGATGTCGCTGGAAAGATTTGCGGCGATGACGATTTCGGCGCCGAGCGCGCGGGCGGCCGAGACCGGCACCGGGTTCACCAGCGCGCCGTCGACCAGCCAGCGGTCGCCGATCAGGACGGGCGAGAAGATGCCGGGCAGGGCGTAGGACGCACGCATCGCATCGACCACCCGGCCGCGTGTCAGCCAGATCTCGTGGCCGGTGCGGACCTCGGTCGCGACGCTTGCGAACTTGATGGGCAGGTCCTCGATCAGGGTCTGTCCGACCGCGTTCACGAGGCGGGTCGCCAGCTTCTCGCCGCCGAGCAGGCCGGAGCCGTTGAGGCGGATGTCGAGATAGCCGAGGATGTTGCGCATCCCTTGCAGGCTGCGCCCCCACTCTTCGAACGTCTCGAGCCGGCCGGCCGCATGCAGGCCACCGACCACGGCGCCGATGGAGGTGCCGACCACGACGTCGGGCACGATGCCGTTGGCAATCAGGGTCCTGAGGATTCCGATATGGGCAAAGCCGCGCGCCGCGCCGCCACCGAGGGCGAGGCCGATGACCGGCCGTCGGGTGGGGCCAAGGCCAATCTTCTCACCGTTCGAGCCGTTCGCGCCACGCCCCTTCAAGATGTCTAGCACCGAAACTCTCCTACGCCGGGGCCTGCACCGTCAGACTAGGCACCGCATTTGCGCTTCGCCATATCAGGCGCGAAGCATGGTTTATGCCGCTTTGGAAAGGGCACGGGGCAGGAGTATGGCGAGGGACGGTTGCCTCTGGTGTAATCACGCAGGCGTCAACCAGGTTCCACCGATCTGCACGGGCCCGTATTTCCAGGGGTATCAGAGGCTTGAATTTGCCGCGTTTTCGGTGAAAAGCAGGGGGCATGACACGCGGGGGTGACGGCATCATCGGATGGCGGCGCAGCGGCAGGCTGCTGCCGGCGCTGATCCTTGCCGCGTGCCTCGTTACCTCAGGCCAAAACGCTGCGCAGGCGCAGCTTTTCTCCGATCGTCCGCCGCCGGTCCCACCGGCTTCGGTGCCCGAGCCCGGCGGCGCCGTCAGCCTGGCGCCGCCCTCCGGGCCTGGCGCCGGCCCCCCGAGCCTGCCGCCGACCCTGATGCAGCCGGCAACCCCGAGCATGCCGCCGCCCGCGGTCACGACCGTGCCGCCGGCCGCCCCGCTCAATGCGGCCGTGCCCGGACAGGGCGTGCTGTCGCTGACCGCGAAATACGGCAAGGATTCTCCGGCGATCACCAGCGGCCTGGTGTGGCGCGTGTTTGCCGACCGTCCCGACGAGAACGGCACCTTCAAGCTGATCCGCGAGGACCGCAGCGCCACGCCCAACATCGTGCTGCCGCCGGGCAATTACGTCGTGCACGTCGCCTTCGGCCTCGTCAGCGCGGTGCGCACCGTCAGCCTGAAGGCCGAGACCGACCGCGAGTCCTTCGTGCTGCCGGCCGGGGGCCTGCGGATCGAGGGCCGGGTCGGCACCAGCCGCATTCCCCAGAACCAGATCTCGTTCGCGATCTACAAGGGCAGCCAGTTCGAATCCGGCGAGCGCGCCTCCTTGGTGCCGAACGTCGCCGCCGGCGACGTCGTGCTGCTGCCGGAGGGCACCTACTACATCATCTCCAACTATGGCGACGCCAATTCGGTGGTGCGCTCCGACATCCGCGTCCAGGCCAGCAAGCTCACCGACGTCACCATCACCCACCGTGCTGCCGTGATCACCCTCAAGCTGGTCAGCGACAGGGGCGGCGAGGCGCTCGCCAACACCGCCTGGTCAGTGCTGACCCCGGGCGGCGACGTCATCAAGGAATCGATCGGCGCCTTCCCGCGCGTCGTGCTCTCCGAAGGCGAATACCGCGCCATCGCCAAGAACGAGGGCAAGGTCTACGAGCGCGGATTCAACGTCGTCAACGGCGTCGACGGCGAGGTCGAAGTCGTCGCGCGCTAAGGCCATCGCGCGCTAAGGTCCTGGCGGCGATGCCGTCTGCGACCTGACACCGACCTGACGCCCGGCACGGAAATTCTCATCGAGCGCACGAGCGTGGCATCTCCTGTTACCGCCGCATCCGCCGTGGGGACTGGTGAGCAAATGCTCATCCCCATCAACCCCTGTGTTCTGCTTTGAATATGCAAGCGCCAGCAGATTGCCTCCTGGGGCCAAGGCGAACACCGCTGGCGAAAGCTTATTCCCGCACCCCCGCCATCTTCATCCCAGCGGTGCAAGAGACGATTTCCGATCATCAATTTTATTCTCTTTCCACTCGGCTGGGTTATATGTCGGGCATCCGTTTAATGGGGGAGGCCGGAGCAGGGGCTTGGATGCCTTTGCGAGACCGGCAAGGAGCAGGGGACCAAGCTCGTCGGCATGTTCGAAGTGATCCTCACCAGGCGCAAGCGGTTTGGCTGGCGATGGCAGGTGTGCGACCAGTCCGGCAAGATCTTTGCCGATGGTTTCGAGCGCACCCGGCCGTCCGCCAAATATCATGGCGAGCGCGCGTTGTTCTTCCTGTTGTCGCAGGCCTACTTGCGCAACCGCTCCGCCGCGTCCAGCGAGGACTTGCGGCGCGCACAGCTCCGTAGCCCGGATGGAGCGCAGCGTAATCCGGGGCCTTCGTGCTCTTAGCGAGAATCCCGGATTGCGCTGCCCTCATCCGGGCCACAAGCTCCACCTCAGACATCGACGACCAACTTGCCCTTGGCGGCGTGATCCCTGATCAGCGCATAGGCCTCGTCGACGCTCTCCAGCGTAAAACGCCTGGCGTCGAGCAGCGGCACGAGCTTGCCGGTCTCGGCGAGGCGCGTGGCTTGCGCCATGATCTCTCCATGACGCGCGCGGCCTTCGCCCGACAGCAGCGGCAGCAGCGTGAACACGCCTGAATAGGTGGCCGCCCGGAATGACAGCGGCGCAAGCGCATGCGTGCCCCAGCCGAGCGCGCTCACCACATGGCCGAAGCGGCGCACTGCTTCGAAGGAAGCGTCGAGCACCTTGCCGCCTACGGTGTCGTAGACGATGTCGAAGCCGCGGCCGCCGGTATGCTGCGGCACGTAGGTTTCGACCGAGCTGCCGCGGTCGATGAAGACGGCGCCGAAACCTTCGATGGTGGCGCGCTGCGACGGCGAGCCGGTTGCGAACACATCCGCTCCGACGGCGCGCGCGATCTGGATCGCGACATGACCGACGCCGCCCGCACCGCCATGAATCAATACCTTCTGGCCCGCCTTCAACGCCGCCCGGTCGATCAGGCCTTCCCAGGCCGTGATGACGATCAGCGGCAGGGCGGCAGCTTCCCGCATGCTGAGATTGACAGGCTTCGGCGCGAGGAGATCGGCATCGACCGCGGCGAATTCGGCCAGCGATCCCTGTACGCCGCCGACACCACCGGTCATGCCGTAGACCTCGTCGCCCGGCTTGAACCGCGTCACCTCGCGCCCGGCCAGTTCGACCACGCCGGCGAGATCGATCCCTGGAATCGCCGGCAGCGGATGGCGCGCATGCGCCGCGGCGCCCGCCTGGATCTTGGTGTCGAGCGGATTGACCCCGCTCGCCCGCACCCGCACCAGCACGTCGTGCGGGCCGATCTCGGGCGTGGAGATGGTTGAGACGCGCAAGGGAGCGTTGTGGGTCTCCAGGACGCCGGCGCGCATCGTCGATTGTCTCGTCATGATCGTCTTGCTCCGTGATCGGCTCAATATGCCCATGAAATTTTGCATGAGAAGGAACAAGGCTGTACGCTCGTCATACATTTTTGTATGGCGGGAATCCTGATGGACTGGAGCGATCTGCGCATCTTCCTGGCAATTGCGCGCGAAGGCACGCTCGGCGCTGCCGCACGAAAAATCGGCCAGACCCAGCCGACGATGGGCCGGCGGCTTCGCGCGCTCGAGACATCGTTGGGCCAGACCCTGTTCCAGCGCACGGCGGATGGCCTGGTGCTGACCGACGAGGGCGCCGCCGTGCTCCGCCATGCCGAGCGGATCGAGGACGAGGCGCTCGCACTGGAGCGTCATGTATCCGGCGCGGAGACGCAGCTCGACGGCCTGTTGCGCCTGTCGTCGTCGGACTGGTTCGGGACGGTGATGCTGTCGCCGGTGATCGCCGCGTTCGGCAAGCGTCACCCCAAGGTGACGGTGGAGCTCCTGACCGATGCGCGGCTCTACAGCCTGCCGCGGCGTGAAGCCGATCTCGTCTTCCGCATCAAGCCGTTCAGCGAGCCCGAGGTGATCTCCAGAAAGCTGCTGCACATTCCCTACGCGCTCTACGGCAAGAAGGGCAGCAAGCCGCCGCGCGCCGGCGGCGCTGTCCGCGTCGTGACGATGAATGCCGAGTTCGCCGACATGCCGGACGCCGTTTGGTTGAAGCGCGCACTGCCGAATGCAGCAATCGCTTCGCGCAGCAACAACAGGCAGGTGCAGGCCGAGCTTTGCGCCAGCGGTGACGGCTTTGCCGTGCTGCCGCGTCCGCTCGGCGACCGCGACCGCCGTCTGGTCGCGCTCGACGTCGGAACGGCGCCGCCCGGCCGCGACACCTATGTCGGTTATCACCGCGATCTCAGGCGCCTCGCCCGTCTGCGCGCGCTGCTCGATATCGTGATCGAGAGGCTGGCGGGGTGAGGCTTCGTAGCCCGGATGGAGCGAGAGCGTAATCCGGGGCGCTCGTGCCTCGTAGCAAGACTCCCCGGATTACGCTGCGCTCCATCCGGGCTACAAGATCTTGCGCTGCCCGGCGGGCAAAACACGCGAGCCCTGGGTCAACGCGCGGCGACAAAAATATTCCACTTTACCGAAATTCGGAAATATCGTATGTGTCGCCTCAACCCGGCCCAAGGAAGAGGGGCGTATCGCGATCGTCACGAACGCGGGCCGGGCGGCGGTGGACGCAGGTGACATCGGCGCGAACAGCTTCGCAGGGCGGGCAACCGTGAGCGATGACCTCGCGCACACGACCGGTGTGATCGGCGTACGGCAAAATCGTGTGGTCCTGACGCCCGGGGTCTGTGCGTCAAGTGTTGCGGTGATGGGTGTCGTCCAACCGGACGCATCCGTCAGCCAGCCGCAAGGCGACGGGGGCAATAGTGCAACGCTCCCCGGGGAGAGCACGACATAAGCCGTAAAACCACTGCGCAGGGAAGGCCGGGATGTCCTGGCTACACCTGTATGCCGCTGTGCAGCTTCTTGTTACGCAGATTTCGCACAGTGGACCGCGGGTGCCAGCCGGCGCCCGGTCTTCCCTGCGCCCTCTTTCAATTGAGGGCGAAGCGATCAAGCAAAGCTCGGGCGAGATGAGCCGCGAGGATGTGAAGGTGTGTCTCCACGTCGAGAGCGAATACGGAATGCTGCCGCGAGCTCTATCCGTCACCGTCACCCTGAGGTGCGCGCGCTGCGGCGCGACAGCGACGCAGAGCAAGCCTCGAAGGGCGACGGCCCGGCTGCATCAGCTCGGCCGTTCATCCTTCGAGGCTCGGCATGCGATGCGTTCGCATCGCACGCCTCGCACCTCAGGATGACGGATTAAATATGGCCACTGCGGAAGGATTCTGGATTGCTTCGGCCTTCGCCAAGGCTTCGGCGGGCAAGTCGCTGCGCTCGCAGTGACGATGTTGACGCAGTGGTGCGCCAAGCTCCGCTCTCGTGCCCCGGCTCTGCAGCGCCTCTTCGGCGGTGCGCTGCAGAGCCGGGGCCCATGTATCAGCACGTGCTGCGGCTTCCTGGGTCCCGGCTCTGCGCAGCAGCGTAAGAACGCTGCAGCGCGCCGGGGACGCGAGAGCTTCGCATCACCGTCATAGTCTCTAACGCCCACTAACCAACACCTGACTTAAAACTGTCATAATCGCCGAATGGAACCCGCGCCTGCGGCCTTTTTACATGTCGTTAAGCGCAGCTGCATTGGATGCGCCGGGAAAGTGCGTTGGGGACTGCCATGAATGCCGCGAAGAAAGTGTCGGGAAAACCGGCCGCCGAAATGTTCGACGACATCCCGGTGCTTCAGCGCAAGTGGAGTGCCGCACTGAAGCCGGGCGATCGGCTGCCGCGCTATGAGGACGTGATGCTCGGCAGTCTCGGACGGCTCGCCGATCACATCGCGCTATTGAGGAACGACGGCACGCTCGAACTGTCGCGCAGCGGACGCTACGTGCAGAAATGGCTCGGCGAGGAGCGTTGGGATATCCCCGTCGCCGAATTGTCGCCGGATTGCGCCACCGCGCTGTCGGAAGCGGCGACGAGCGCGCTTGCCAACGGACGACCCTATCAAGCCAGCGCGCATTGCGTGCGCGACGGCATGGTCCGGACCTACGATGTGCTGGCGCTGCCGACGGCCTCGCGCTGGGGCGCTACGCTGGTCGGCGCCTATATCAACGAGCGCGGCACCCAGTACAATCTGCTGGACGCGATCTTCGCCTCGACCGACGACGCGGTGATCTCGCTGGCGACGCTGCGCGATGCCGGCGGCAAGCCGTCCGATCTCCAGGTCGTGCACCACAACAACAGCGCAAGCGCGCTGCTGAATGTCGCGACCGGAAACCTGTTGTGGCGGCGGATCGGCGAGGGCAACACGCTGCTGGCCTCGCCCGAGATCATGGACTTTCTGCTCAAGGCCGTCGCGGGCGGCCGCGGCGAACAGCTCGAGATCGAGAGCGAGGGCCGGCATCTGCGCCTCAGCGCCACGGCCTTCGCCGACGTGGTCTCGTTGACGATCTCCGATGTCACCGCGTTGAAGCGGCGCGACGCCTCGTTCCGCCTGCTGTTCGACAGCAACCCGATGCCGATGTGGGTGTTCGACGCGCAGACCAAGGAATTCCTTGGCGTCAACGACGCCGCGGTCCAGCATTACGGCTACAGCCGCGCCACCTTCCTGCGCATGAAGCTGCACGAGATCTGGCCGGAGGACGAGTGGGACAGCCACGCCGAGGCGCTGGAGCGCGTCGGCGAGGCCTACCACTCCTCGCGCAATTGGCGGCATTTGCGCGCCGACGGCAGCGAGATCGAGGTGCTCACCTTCGGCCGCCGCGTCGCCTTCGACGATCGCGACGGCTATCTGGTCGCGGTGGTCGACATCACCGAACGGCGCAAGGCCGAGGCGCGCATCGCGCACATGGCCCACCATGACGGGCTCACCGACCTGCCGAACCGCGAATATTTCCAGGAGCGGCTGAAGCAGGCGCTGGAGCAGGCGGCGGGAAAACGGGTCGGCGTGCTCTACATCGATCTCGACCTGTTCAAGAACATCAACGATTCCTTCGGTCATCCCGTCGGCGACCGCCTGCTCAAGGACGTCGCCGAGCGCCTGACCCTTGCCGTCCGCGGCGGCAATCTGGCGGCGCGGCTCGGCGGCGACGAATTCGCGGTGATCCTTGCCGCCGACGTCTCGCCGAACGAGGCCAGCGCCTGCGCTGGCCTGCTGATCGACATGCTGAAGGCGCCCTACGATCTCGACGGCCAGGAGATGGTGATCGGTGCCAGCATCGGCATCGCGCTGTCGCCCGGCGACGGCGCGACGCCGGAAGAGTTGATGCGCAATGCCGACATGGCGCTGTACCGGGCGAAGTCCGACGGCGGCGGCGTGCACCATTTCTTCGAGCGCGAGATGGACCTGCAGGCGCAGAAGCGCCGCGACATGGAGCTCGATCTGCGGCGTGCGTTCGCCAATGGCGAGTTCGAGCTGCACTATCAGCCGCTGGTGTCGATCGCCTCCGATCGCATCTCCGGCTTCGAGTCGCTGCTGCGCTGGTGTCATCCGGACAAGGGCATGATCTCGCCGGCGGAGTTCATCCCGGTCGCCGAGGACATCGGCCTCATCACCCAGTTAGGGGAGTGGGTGCTGCGCGAAGCCTGCGCCGAGGCCGTCAAATGGCCTGCCGACGTCAAGGTCGCGGTCAATCTGTCGCCGGCGCAATTCCGCAGCCGCAACCTGGTGCAAATCGTGATCTCGGCGCTGGCGCAGTCCGGCCTGTCGCCGCGGCGGCTCGAGCTCGAAATCACCGAGTCGATCTTCCTGGCCGAGACCGACGCCAATCTCGCCATCCTGCACCAGCTCCGCGAGCTCGGCGTCAGCATCTCCATGGATGATTTCGGCACTGGCTATTCCAGCCTGAGCTACTTGCGCAGCTTCCCGTTCGACAAGATCAAGATCGACCGCTCGTTCGTCAAGGATCTGGCGCAGCGGCCCGATTGCAGCGCGATCGTGCGCGCGATCTCCGGGCTCGGCCGCAGCCTCAACATCACCACGACCGCCGAGGGCGTCGAGACCGAGGATCAGCTCGACTGGCTGCGCGCCGAGGGCTGCAACGAGGTGCAGGGCTTTCTGTTCAGTGCGGCGCGGCCTGCGGCCGAGATCGCAAAGCTGCTCGCCGATTTCGGTCAGCGCGCCTCACGGGCGGCGTAGTCCCTCGGGGTAGCAGTCGTAGACCAGCGCCTTGAAGGCGGGCGTGATGCGGCTGCGCTCGTTCTGGGTCTGCTGCATCATGAGGTAGACCATGTCGAGCTTGGGATCGACGCCGAAATAGGTGCCGCTCCCTGAGTCCCATTTCAATTCGCCGAGCGAGCCCGGCGGCGGCGGTTTGGCGTTGCCGGGATCGGTCCGCACCGCAAGGCCGTAGCCATAGCCGAAGCCGTCACCCGGGAAATAGAAATAATCGCGTCCGACGCCGGAGCCGGGTCCGATGTGATCGGTCGTCATGGCCTTGAACGCGGCAGGGCTGAGATAGCGCTTGCCCTCGAATTCGCCGCCGTTGAGCAGCATCTGCGAGAAGCGCTGATAGTCGGTGATGGTCGAGAGCAGGCCGCCGCCGCCGGATTGCCATTCGGGATGATCGAGGCGGTCGCGCTCGGCGGCGAGCAGGATGAAATCGTTGGGCAGCGGCCGCGCCATCCGCGCGAGCTCGTCCTCGGTCGCCAGCGTGAATTTGGTGCTGCTCATGCCGAGCGGGTCGAAGATGCGCTGTTTCAGGAACTGATACAGCGTCTGGCCCGAGATGATCTCGATGACGCTGCCGAGCACGTCGGTGGAATGGCCGTAGCGCCACAGCGTTCCCGGCTGCCGCGCCAGCGGCAGCTTGGCGATGCGGTCGGCGAATTCCCTGTTGTTGAATTGGCCTTCTAAGATGTTGGCGGCCTTGTAGGCCTGCTCGACCCATTTGCCGCCGATATAATCGTAGCTGATGCCCGAAGTGTGCCGCAGCAAGTCCTCGATGTTGACGGGGCGGACCGGCGGCACGAGATCGAGCTCCAGCTTGCCGTCGGGCAGGGTGACCTCGAGACCGACCTTGGTGTCGGCAAACAGGGGAACGTATTTCGACACGGGGTCGGTGAGCGCCAGCTTGCCTTCGTCGATCAGCATCATCGCGCCAAGGCAGGTGATCGGCTTGGTCATCGAGTGGATCGCGAAGATCGTATCCGGCGTCATCGCAAGACTGGTCCTGACGTCGCGCAGGCCAAACGTCTTCAGATAGACCGGCTTGCCGTGCTGCTGCACCAGGATCACGGCCCCCGGCAGCCGGCCGCTTCCCACCTCGTCGTTGAAATACGCCGTGATGCGGTCGAGCCCGTCGGGCGACGGGGCGGGGATGTCGGCGGCCCGGCTTCGCGCCATCGTGCCGGCCAGCAGCGCGGCCCCGACCAGAAAATCACGACGCTTCATCCCGGCTTCCTCCCTGGCCGGGATCAAAGCCGCAAGACGCCAGAGGCGTCAACAAGCCTTCGATTAAAAACGCGTCACGATTTCCGAAAGGAACGGCCGCGGACGGTCTTCGCTCGGCTTGGTCGGCGTGCCCACGTGGATGAAGCCGGCGAGCTTTTCGTCCGGCTTGAGGCCGAGGCCATCGAGCACCTCGCGATCGAACGAGAACCAGCCGGTCAGCCAGCAGGCGCCGTAGCCGAGCGCGGTCGCGGCCGTGACGATGTTCATGGCGCTGGCGCCGGCCGACAATTCCTGCTCGAACGCCGGCACCTTCGGGTGCGGCCTGGTGAAGCTGACGATGCCGATCACCAGCGGCGCGTCGGTGAGGCGTTTGCGCTCAATCTCGACGTCGGCGGCGGGCGCGCCGGGATTTTTCCGGGCAAACACCTTCGCGATCACCTCGCCGGCGCGCTGGCGGGCGTCGCCCTCGAAGATGATGAAGCGCCAGGGCGCCAGCTTGCCATGGTCGGGCACACGGGCGCCGATGGTGAGGATGGTCTCGAGCTCGGCCGCGGAGGGGCCAGGCCCGGTCATCTCGCGCGGCTTGACCGAGCGGCGGGTCTTCAGGAGTTCGATGGCGTCGGGCACTGGGAGATCCTCTTCAACTGGTCGTCGGGCGTGCCATGCGGAGATAAGCATGCACGCCCGCAACCGGAAGCGAGTTTAGATCGATTTCAGGGATTAGACCGCGCCCCGCACCCGCTTGACGTCGGGCGGGGTTGCCTCGTCGACCAGGGCGGCGATCGCCTCCTCGGTCGTCATCACCTTCTGGCCGTCGCTGCCGAGGCGGCGGACCGAGACCGAATGCGTCTCGGCCTCCTTCTTGCCGACCACGAGCAGGGCGGGGATCTTGGCCAGCGAGTGCTCGCGGACCTTGTAGTTGATCTTTTCGTTGCGCAGGTCGATCTCGACCCGAAGCCCGGCGCGGCGTGCCTGCTCCATCACCACCTTGGCGTACTCGTCGCCTTCCGAGGTGATGGTGGTGACCACCGCCTGCACCGGCGACAGCCAGAGCGGGAAGTTGCCGGCATAGTGCTCGATCAGGATGCCGATATAGCGCTCCATCGAGCCGCAGATCGCCCGGTGCACCATGACAGGCGGCTTCTTGCCGCCGTCATGGTCGATGTAGAAAGCGCCGAACCGCTCCGGCAGGTTGAAGTCGACCTGCGTGGTGCCGCACTGCCAGTCGCGGCCGATGGCATCGCGCAGGACATATTCGAACTTCGGCCCGTAGAAGGCGCCTTCGCCCGGGTTGATCTCGGTCTTGATGTGATTGTTCTGCGACTGGATCTCGCGCAGCACGGTGGCCATCACGCGTTCGGCGTGATCCCACATCTCGTCGGTGCCGACGCGCTTGTCCGGCCGCGTCGACAGCTTCACCGTGAGATCGCCGGTGAAGCCGAAATCGGCATAGGTGGACAGGATGAGCTCGTTGATCTTCAGGCACTCTTCGGCGAGCTGGTCCTCGGTGCAGAAGATGTGCGCGTCGTCCTGGGTGAAACCGCGCACGCGCATCAGGCCGTGCATGGCGCCGGAGGGCTCATAGCGATGCACCACGCCGAACTCGGCGAGGCGCAAGGGCAGGTCGCGGTAGCTCTTCAGGCCGTGCTTGAAGATCTGCACGTGACCCGGGCAGTTCATCGGCTTGAGCGCAAACCAGCGCTTGTCCTCTGCCTCGTCGCCGGCCGACTGCGCCGCGAACATGTTCTCGCGGTACCAGCCCCAATGGCCCGAGGTCTCCCACAGCACCTTGTCGAGGATCTGAGGCGCGTTGACCTCGCTGTAGTCGCCGGTCAGGCGCCGGCGCATATAGGCGATCAGCTGCTGGAAGATGGTCCAGCCCTTGGGGTGCCAGAACACGACGCCCGGACCTTCCTCCTGGAAATGGAAGAGGTCGAGCTCGCGCCCGAGCTTGCGATGGTCGCGCTTCTCGGCTTCCTCGATCTGCTTGAGATAAGCGTCGAGATCCTCCTGCTTGGCGAAGGCGGTGCCGTAGATGCGGGTCAGCATCGGGTTGTTGCTGTCGCCGCGCCAGTAGGCGCCGGCCACCTTCATCAGCTTGAAGGCGTTGCCGACCTTGCCGGTCGAGGTCATGTGCGGGCCGCGGCACAGATCGAACCAGTCGCCCTGATAGTAGATCTTGATCGGCTCGGTGCCGGGAATGGCGTCGACCAGCTCGACCTTGAACGCCTCGCCCTTGTCGCGGAACACCTGCTTGGTCTTCTCGCGGTCCCAGACTTCCTTGGTGAAGGGTTTGTCGCGCGCGATGATCTCGCGCATCTTCTTCTCGATCGCGGCAAAGTCTTCCGGCGTGAACGGCTCGTTGCGGAAGAAGTCGTAATAGAAGCCGTTCTCGATCACGGGACCGATGGTGACCTGCGTACCCGGCCACAGCGTCTGCACGGCCTCAGCCAGCACGTGGGCGCAATCGTGGCGGATCAATTCGAGCGCGCGCGGATCGTCGCGGCTGATCAGCTCGAGCTTGGCGTCGGCCTCGATGGGATCGTTGAGGTCGGCGACGACGCCGTCGAGCGCCATCGCGACCGTGCGCTTGGCCAGCGACGGCGAGATGCCCTTGGCGATATCGAGGCCGGTGATGCTTTGGTCGTATTGACGCTGGGCGCCGTCCGGAAAGGTGAGGGTAACTTTGGCGGCGGGGGTCACGGGCTTCAGATTGCTGAGGGAATATTGGAAGCCGGATTCGGACTTCGGCTGGTCCTTGGACTGGTCAGTCATTGCTTTTCTCCTGAGGCTCACTCCTGCGAACGAGCGCAGGTAAGCGGGAACGAGCGATATATCAGGCGATTCGGCCTGCGCAATCCGGCAATTCCAAGAAAATCGGCGCATAAAACGGACGTGCGCACGAACTATTTCGCACCGGCCCTTTAACTGGCCCGGCGGCTGCTCTACATGCACTTGCATGGAAAATGCACGCGCCCCGCGTTTCGCGCCAACCGCCTTGATGCTCGGCAATCTCGTCACCGGCTGCTCGGTCCTGGCCCCGGCGGGCATGCTGCCGGAGTTGGCGACGGGGCTCGACGTCAGCATTCACGCGGCCGGGCTCCTCATCACCTTCGGCGCGATCACGCTGTGCATCGGCTCGCCGCTGACGGCCTGGCTGACAAGCCGCATCGAACGGCGGACGCTGCTCACGACGACGCTGGCGGTGCTCGCCTTCGGCAATCTCGGCTCGGCCTTTGCACCCGATTACACTAGCCTCCTCGCCATCCGTCTCGTGATGCTCGCGGTCGGTGCGCTCTACACGCCGCAGGCCGCCGGCACGGCGGCGTTGATCGTGCCGGTGGAGCGGCGGGGCAGCACCATCGCCTATATCTTCCTCGGCTGGTCGCTGGCTGCCGCCGTTGGCCTTCCGCTGATCACCTTCATCGCCAGCCGCTATGGCTGGCGCGCAGCCTATGGCGAGATCGGCGTGCTCGGCTGCATCAGTTTCCTCTTGTTGCTGCTGCGTCTGCCGGGAGGCCTGAAAGGCGCGCCGGTGGACCTGAAGACCTGGCGCGACGTCGGCCGCAACAGCACAATTCTGCTGCTGCTGGCGATCACCATGCTGCAAATGTCGGGGCAGTTCGTGGTGTTCACCTTCATGGGCCCGTTGCTCAAGAAGCTCACCGGTGCCGGTCCCGATGCGGTCGGCATGGTGTTCGCGCTTTACGGCGTCTGCGGCTTCCTCGGCGTCGTCATCGCCACCCGCATCGTCGACACCTCAGGCCCCTATCGGACCTCGCTGCTGTTCACCTGCCTGCTGCTTGCGGGCATCACGGGCTGGGCGCTCGGCGCCGGCACGCTAGCCTTCATGACGGTCGGAGTCGCGATCTGGGGCCTCGGCTTTGCCTCGACCAATTCGATGCAGCAGGTGCGGCTGGTCGCGGCCGCGCCGCGGCTGGCATCGGCGACCGTCGCGCTCAATACGTCCGTCCTCTATATCGGCCAGGCGGTCGGCTCCGCCGTCGGCGGGCTGCTGTTCGCCCGCGAACTCCTGCATGCGCTCGGCTTCGTCGCGGTCGGTTTCGTCGTGCTGGCGCTGATCCTGGTGGTCCTGACCCGGCCCCGGCCAACGGCCTGAATCCCGCGGCTTCGTGTACGCAATGTGCTTGGCAAACCGCGCGCGGGAGCGCTAGAACGCCGGTCATGGGGACCAAAGAGAGTTGACTGAAATGAGGATGATTCTGGCGGTTGCCGCGGTGCTCTATTCAGCCTCCGCGTTTGCGCAAGCCGACAAGCCACCGATGGTGGGGGACAAGCCCTTGGTGCAGGTCAAGCCCAAGGGGACGAAAGAGGCAGCGGCCAAGCCGGCCGCAGCGGCGAAGGGCAAGCCGCAATCGATCGCGGCCCGGCTCCAGGCCTGCCTCGAGCTCGACGACGGCACCAAGGACCGCCTCAACTGCTACGACGCGGTGATCGCGCCGGCGCCGAAGCCGAAGCCGGCGAAGGCCAAGGGCTACGCCGATTGCCGCTTTTTGAAGGAAGAGGACGAGCGGCTGGCTTGCTTCAACGGCTTTGCCGAGAGCATTCCGAAGCTGCCCAAGAGCTAATACTTACAAGAGCAATACCGGATGAGCTGATGCTCAGTCGCTGATCCGGCTCAGCACGGCCCGGAAGGCAACGCCCGGCGCCTGCAAGGCGTTGCCTTCGAATTCGGCGTTGTCGCCGTCCTCCCGGCCGGCGAGCGCCAGCGTGATCCGGTCGGTGCCGAACAGAGCCTTGAAGGAGGGGTCGTCGTTGTAGCGCTGGGTCGAGATCTTGACCTTGATGCTGTCGCCTTCGCCCGTATAGGTGCCGATGAAGGCGAAAGCGGAATTGCCCCCTCGCATCTTGCCATCCATCACATAGACGACGCCGCAGCCCGTTCCATGAACGGTATGGAAGTCGACCTTGTACAATCCCTGACGCACTGCCTGTCCCCACCGAATTCCAATCACAAACTGGCCGGCAAAGTATGAGCCTTGCGGTCGGAAGCAATCCGGTGGCACCCGGGGATGTCGGCCATCAACATTACATTTTGATCAGAGCCTGAGGGAATTGCAGGCAATGCAGCTGGACACCGGCTGGACCAACATCCAAAGCTATCGGCTCGATGCGCCGGAACTGGTGGCGACGCGGGTCAGCGCCAGCGCCGGCGTCGCCGACATCTTCACCAGCACATCCTTGAGTGGATCCCGCGTCCAGGCGCGGGTGACGTAGTCGCGATGGGTGATGCCCTCGCCGGTCTCGACGAACACCACGCTGCCGGGACGCAAGGGACCGTCCATGTCCTCTGCGACACTGATGCCCTTCTGGCGGAGCATGCTCATCAGCTCGCGATCGCGCCGCGCGGTGTGGCGGGTATAGGCGCTGACGAAGAAGCCGGAACGGTGGTTCTCGATCCAGGACGCGAACTTGTCCATCTCGCCATAGACGGCGTCGAGCAGCACGACGCCGCGGACGCGGTCGCTGATGCCGCCGACCTCGAGGCTCCAGGCCGTCGGCAGGAAGCCGCCGCTGTAGCCGACGATCACGATCGGCATGTTGGCGAAGGCGCGGGCGCTGTTGGGATCGCCGGTGACGCGGGCGAGGTGGTCGGCCGATTCCGCCATGAAGCGCTTGAAGCCGCCAGGTTGCCAGAACTTGCCGGCGCTGGAATCGGCGGCATCGACGGCCATCTGCGGGGCGAGCAGCACGGCATTGGCGCCGGAATCGGTGATCTGCTTCGGCACCAGCTGGCGATCACGCACGTCGCGTTCGAGCGTTGCGCCATTGCCGTGGAAGAACACCACGATCACGCCGGGCTTGCGGACGTCGAAATGCTCGGGCACGTGCATCAGCACGCGGCTGTCATTGTAGGTCTCGTCCAGCCAGAACACGCGACCGGAATAGCTGCGATGGCCGCGGCGGTCGCCCTTGGCGACGTTGAGGAACGGCGCGTCGGAGGCGGGGTTGTTGCCGAAATAGGGGAAGGCCGACGACTTCATGCTGACGAGCGTCGTCAGGTCGTCGCGGGGCGAACGCTTGTAGGGGACCTGCGGCTCGAGCGAAGCGACCTTGTAGGGGGCCTGCTCCGGGGGCGGTTGCTGCACGGCCCGCTTCGGCGAGAAGTCCGACATCTGCCGCTGCAGAAAACTCTCGCTCGCCGAGGGGAAGCGCTCCCCGAATTGCGGGGCGGGGAAGCGATCCTCGAACGTGTCGCCGCTCGCGACTTGCTGATTTGTCTTCGCGACGACCTGAACATTGGCCTGCGAATTCGCCGCGAGGGCCGCCGGATTGGGCGCCTTGCCGCATTGAACCAGTGTCAGCGACAGCGGCACCAAGGCTGAGATCAGGCCGACCCGGAGCGCATGCCCGCGCGCACCGGACGACGTCCGGTCGGCACGCATGTCAGCTCTCAATTTCGGAACGGCCCCGACCATCCACCCATGACCCCAAAGTCACGTCCATCGGCGTATTAAGAGACAATTGAGCCGACCGGCGTTTAGGTGACGTTAAGCGTCCGGAGAACTTCCCCACATCCGGAACGCTCAAAAGGACCATGCAATCGTGTCCTGATTGTGGGGGAGGGGGACGGGCTTTCCCGGGGCTGGCGCAGCTTTAGCGCTTGGGAGCAGAATAAGCGGTGCTCAAATACCCACTTCCGTCGCCTCATTTAGCCCTTGTTAACCCTGCTTGAATTGACTGGGCCAACCTGCACGATGCGCCCATGAGGCACGACGCCTGAGGTTAAGGACCCCGATGACGGCATCAAATGCGGGAACCGCGCCCTGGACTGGCCGGCTGACCGGAAGCGGGACCGGGGTCTCAGTTCTGGTCGCAACCGCCATCGTCGTGGCCGACATGATCGGGGTCGGCGTCTTCACCAGCCTCGGCTTCCAGGTCAAGGACATCCCGTCCGGCTTCTCGATCCTGCTGCTGTGGACCGTCGGCGGCATCGTCGCGCTGTGCGGGGTGTTCGCCTATAGCGAGCTCGGGGCGATGTTTCCGCGCTCGAGCGGCGAGTACAATTTCCTCGGTCGCGCCTATCATCCCGCCTTCGGCTTTCTCGCCGGCTGGGTGTCGGCGACGGTCGGCTTCGCAGCGCCGGTCGCGCTCGCCGCGATGGCGTTCGGCGAATACGCCAAATCGGTCGTGCCCGATCTGCCGCCGATCCCGCTCGCCATCGCCGTGGTGTGGCTGGTTTCGCTCGTGCAACTGACCGGCGTCAGGCATTCCTCGACCTTTCAGCTGATCGCGACCATCATCAAGGTCGCGCTGATCGTCGCCTTCCTGGTCGCCGGCTTCGTCATCGCTGCCCCGCAACCGATCACGTTCGCGCCGCAGCCGGGCGATCTCGCCCACATCGTCAGCGCGCCGTTTGCGATCGGGCTGGTCTTCGTGATGTATTCGTTCTCGGGCTGGAACGCCGCGACCTACATCATCGGCGAGATGAACATGCCGCAGCGGAATCTGCCGCGCGCGCTGCTGGCGGGCACGCTGATCGTGCTCGTGCTGTACGTCGCGCTGAATGCAGTGTTTCTCCATTCGACGCCGGTCGGTGCGCTTGCCGGTCAGCTCGATGTCGCCAGCGTCGCCGGTAGCGCCATCTTCGGCAGCCTCGGCGGTCGGATCGTCGGCGCGATGATCTGCGTTGGCCTGATCTCCTCGATCAGCGCGATGATGTGGATCGGCCCGCGCGTGATGATGACGATGGGGGAGGACATTCCCGCCTTACGCGTGTTCTCGAAGCGATCGGCGAGCGGCGCGCCGGCCTATGCGATCCTGTTTCAGCTCGCCGTCGCCAATCTGCTGCTGTTCACGCGCAGCTTCGAGGCGGTGCTCGACTTCATCCAGTTCGCACTGTTGTTCTGCTCGTTCTTCACGGTCGCCGGCGTCATCAAGCTGCGCATCACCGATCCCGATTTGCCGAGGCCCTATCGCGCCTGGGGATACCCGTTCACGCCCCTGGTTTTCCTGCTCGTGACTGCGTTCATGATGTACTACCTGTTGACCGAGCGGCCGCTGCAGTCGCTCGCGGGGATGCTCGTCATGCTCTCGGGCCTAGTGATTTATGCTGTTTTCCGCAGGCGGCCGGTCGCCGCTGGCAATTCACACGATCGCGCATAGACATGTTTCGTCCCCTCAGAATTGCGGCCACAGCTCTTGCCCTGCTGGCCGCTGCCGTCTCGTCCGCCCGCGCCGCCGACGCCACCTTCGATGACACCGCGCGCTTCCTCGCGGGCATGCAGCCTTCGGCGGACTCGCCACTGGTGGCGCTCACGAAGGACCCAGGCTGGCAGCGCCACGCAAAATTCTTCGACGGCGCCTTCGCCCAGCTCGAACAGCGCCAGCTCTCAAAGATCCGCGATTGGGCCGACGTCAATCTCGCCGCGCCCCGGCCGACCATGTTCTACATGTTCAGCGGTCCCGATTTTCTCTACGCCAACGCCTTCTATTCCAAGGCCAGCACCTACGTGCTTGGCGCGCTGGAGCCGGTTGGCGCCGTGCCCGATTTGACGCGGCTGCCGCGCGGCGCGGTCGGCGCGGCGCTCTACAATGTCGAGCGCTCGCTCGGCTCGATCCTGAGCTTTTCCTTCTTCATCACCAAGCAGATGAAGGTCGACCTGCATACCAACCAGGTCAACGGCACCTTGCCGATCCTTTATGTTTTCCTGGCGCGCTCCGGCAAGACCATCCGCAACGTCGAGATGATCGCGCTCGACGACAAGGGGGGCTTGCGTGTCGGCGACGACAATCCGGGCCGTAACGCGACGCGCGGCGTTCGCATCACCTTCGCCGGCAGCGACGGGGAAACGCGCACGCTGTATTATTTCTCGACCGATCTTTCCAATTCCGGCGCGCGCAACACCGGATTCTTGAAATTCTGCGAGACGCTCGGGCCCGGCAACAGCCTGCTCAAGAGCGCGTCCTATCTCATGCACTCCGGAAACTTCACCGTCGTTCGCGACTGGTTGCTTGCCAACAGCGCCACCATCATCCAGGACGATTCCGGGATTCCGCTTGCGAACTACGGCGCGCGGCAATGGCGGTTCTTCCCGTTCGGCCGCTATCTCGGGCCGATCGACGAATTCCCCGGCCGCTACCAGGAGCGCTACGCCGAGTTGTTCACCCGGGCCCAGCCGATCGATTTCGGCGTCGGCTACCGCTGGCGGATGCACGAGTCCAATTTGCTGCTGGCGGTGAGGGTGCCGGGCACCGAAACAGCGCCGGGCGGGGAGGCCACCTCGTCGGCCGATCCGACGCCGAAGCCGCCGCGTCCGAAACGGCTGCGGCCGCCCGAGCCGATCCCGCCGTCGCCCGGGCGCTTTTACTGGTTCCGCTAATCACCAGTGCACGCTCTGGCTCGGCACGATGAACGCAGTCGTGCTCGGCGCGGTGGCTAAAATCGTCGCCAGATACCAGCCGGAGCCAAGCACGAGCGCCAGCAAGGCGACGATCGCGAGCAGATCCAAGGTTCTGGGGTCGTGGTGCCGCCTGGAGCCGGGGGTGGGCCTAGGCCTGAAGTGAGAAAGCCCGAAGTGAAAAGGCCTAAAGTGAAGATGAGGGCTGATTTTCCAGCGCATTGTTGTTTCCTCCCGGGGGAGCATCAAAACAACGCGGGAAGAACCCTTACGGTTCCCCTCAGGCCACCGATGCGCAAAGCATCGCGGCACTCTCAGGATGCATTGACGCCGCGCCAACGGCCGTAACGCCATGGCAGATACCAGTGTGCGTCTGGCGGTGCGGTGAGCGGTACATTGTCGATGCCCGACGTGCCGAACGGATTGCAGCGGAGCAGGCGCGCGAGCGTCATCCAGCCGCCGGCCCAGAGACCGAAGCGTTCGATCGCCTCGTCGCCATAGACGGAGCAGGTCGGCAGATGCCGGCAATTGTAACCAACCAGGGGCGACAGCGTGTGCCGGTAGAGCCAGATCAGCGCACGGCCGAATCTGCGCGGGAGCCGGAGCACACCTTCGACCGGATTGGAACAATGCTCGCAGGCTGAATGCTTCATGGGCGCTTTGCTGCGATGTTGATCGAGGTGTTGCACAGTTCCGGCGCAGGGAACTGTAAGCTGTTGTTTGCGCGCCATATTTTGCGTGCTTTTTGGGAGCAGTGCAGCAAGTACCTGTGGACGATCTGTATTCCCACGGATACCATTTTTGTGACGTCCATGTGTAGAAACATACGCCTGTATGATGGACTCAGAGGGCGCTACCAAGGATTGTTGGGGACCTTAGGGGCTTGGGGAAGGAACCAGATTGAGACTTCTGAACTCCCTTAATCTTCGCGGCTGGTTGCTGGTGGGAACCGCCGTCTGTGGAGTCGTGCTGGCTGGCGCCGTCGCGACACTCGGGTCATCGGCTCGCGCGGGTGTTGCTCTCGAAGAGCGCAAGCTGCCGATGAAGTTCAACTGGATTGCCTGCGAGCCGAACTGCCGCGGCTGGGTCAGCGCGGTCGGCATCATCACCGCTGACACACCGAAGGATTTCGAGGAGTTTTCCCGCGGACGCCAGCTCGGCGGCGCCACCGTGGTGCTCGATTCCAGCGGCGGTTCCGTCAACGACGCGATCACCCTCGGCCGACGTTTCCGCAATCTCGGACTCCTGACCACGGTCGGCGTAAGTCTCCGCGGCGGGCAGTCTGGCCGCCCGGCGGTTGCGCCAGAGGCCTATTGCGAATCCATGTGCGTGTTCCTGCTGCTGGCCGGCAAGAAGCGCTACGTGCCGGAAGCTGCCCATGTCCGCGTCCATCAGATCTGGATGGGCGACCGCGCCGACGATGCGAAGGCGGCGAGCTACAGCGCGCAGGACCTGATGATCGTCGAACGCGACATCGGCCGGCTCGCCAAATACACCTTCGACATGGGCGGAGCCGGCGATCTGCTGTCGCTCGCGCTCAGCGTGCCGCCCTGGGAAGACCTGCATGAGCTGGACGCCGGCGAGCTCAAGCTCACCAATCTCGTGACCACCGATCTCGTCGCCGACGTGCTGCCGCATGTGGACATCTCCGCCCCGGCAATGGCCGAGCTTGCGCCGAAGACGCAGGCGAGGTTCGGCGCGGAACCGGAGCAGTCGCAAGCTGCCAAGTCGACCAAGACAGCGGAAGCCCTGGTGCCGACCGGCGGCGTGGCCGCGCCGGCTCCGGCGACGCAGAAGTAAGCTCTGAAATCTTGATCATGATTCCGGGTTCGTCGCTTGGCGACGCCCCGGAATGACCTGGGGAAGTTCAGCCCTGCGCCGCAGCCGGCTGCTTGGCCTTGGCTTCGATCTGGCCAATGGCGTCGACCACCGCATCGAAGGTCAGGAGCGTCGAGGCGTGCCGCGCCTTGTAGTCGCGGACCGGCTCGAGGAACTTGATCTCCTCCCATTTGCCTTCAGGAGGCGTACCGTTCTCCTTCAGCATCTTGCGAACAGTTTCGCGTAACTCACGGAGTTCGCTCGCAGTCGAGCCGACGATGCGACTTGCCATGATGGATGAGGAGGCTTGTCCGAGCGCGCAGGCCTTCACGTCATGGGCGAAGTCGGTGACCCTGTCGCCCTCCATCTTGAGATCGACCTTCACGGTCGAGCCGCACAGCTTGGAGTGGGCGGTGGCGGAGGCATCGGGGTCGGGCAGCCGTCCGAGGCGCGGAATATTCCCGGCCAATTCGATGATCCGCTTGTTGTAGATGTCGTTCAGCATGTGATGGGGTCCAGCACTTCCGCATCGGATCGGCCTTGGCGGGCGCCGTCCACGGTCCTATATAGGGTCGGAACTGGCGGAAAAACAGTCCAGCGGCGGTGGCGACAGGCCATGCGGCCGACGGGAGAGGTGAGGACCTTTTCGCCGGATTCAACTGTTCTCTTCAGGCGTCCGGCGGCATGCCGCCCCGTCTGCCGGTGACACTCCGGCCGAAAGGCCGTCGAACGGAGTAGACATGGACGCGACCATCAAATCCATCCGCCCCAACAAGCCCTCCGACCGGCAGCCCGAGAGCCGCCCGGCCGAGCTTGACCCTGCCGAATTCCTCGCGGCCGCCGTCCGCGCCGACCAACCGCGCCCGGCGCGTGCCGAGGCCGAACAGGCGGTGAAGACGTTGCTCGCCTATATCGGCGAGAACACCGAGCGCGAGGGCCTGCTCGACACGCCGCGCCGCGTGGTCGAGGCTTTCGACGAGCTCTATCAGGGCTATCACCAATGCCCGGCCGAAGTGCTCGACCGCACCTTTGGCGAGACCGCGGGCTATGACGATTTCGTCCTGGTGCGCGACATCGAGTTCACCTCGCAATGCGAGCATCACATGATGCCGTTCTACGGCAGGGCGCACATCGCCTATACGCCGGTGGAACGTGTTGTCGGCCTGTCCAAGCTCGCGCGCCTCACCGACATCTTCGCCCGCAGGCTCCAGACCCAGGAGCATCTGACGGCGCAGATCGCGGCTGCGATCGACGAGGTCCTCAAGCCGCGCGGCGTCGCGGTGCTGATCGAGGCCGAGCATACCTGCATGTCGGTGCGCGGCGTCGCCAAGCATGGCGCCTCCACTTTCACCAGCCGCTTCACCGGCATGTTCCGCGACAACCCGGCGGAGCAAGCCCGTTTCCTGTCCCTGGTGCGAGGCCTGCAGCGCTGACCTCGCAAAGCTCTGTTGTTTGAGCATGATCTTTTCGGAAAACCGCTTCACACTTTTCCGGATCATGCTCTAGCGAGGTCGCTGTGTCCGCCCACTCCCATGAGATCGAGGAAGGCCTGTCCTTCCTGCCCAAGTTCGACGCGAGCGGCCTCGTGACTTGCGTCGCGACCGACGTCGCCTCCGGTGACGTGCTCATGGTCGCGCACATGAACGAGGAGGCGCTGCGCAAGACGATCGCGACCGGCGAGGCCTGGTACTTCAGCCGCTCGCGCAATGCCTTGTGGCGAAAAGGTGAGACCTCGGGGCAGACCCAGCGCGTGATCGAGATGCGCACCGATTGCGACCAGGACGCAGTCTGGATCCGTGTCGAGCAGATCGGCGCGGCCTGCCACACCGGGCGAAGGTCGTGCTTTTATCGCAAGGTCGAGGCCGAAGGCGGCGGGGCGAAGCTGGTCATCGCCGATGCGGAGCGGCTGTTCGATCCGGACGCGGTCTACAAGAAATGACTTCCGTCATTCCGGGGCGGCTCAAAGAGCCGAACCCGGAATCTCGAGATTCTCAGGTGCGCAACTGCGCGCCATAGTTCGCGCTACGCGCGCCCCGGAATGACTCGGAGAGCGGTCGCCCCCCGAATTAACCCCGCATTAACCATACCTGTCCCACGGTGAGACGACGGGCGCCGAATTGCTGGCGCTGCTCAACGCCGCGCGGGGCGAGCACTTCATCATGTCGGTCGACAATTCCAGTGCCACGCAGACGGCGGTTCTCGATCCGTCGCGGGCGCGCGTCGCCGGTGCGATCAAGCAGGCCTCGAATGTTTCAGGCGTCAGCTTCCAGTACATGCTGACCACCGCCAAGATGGAATCGGATTTCGATCCGACGGCGGGAGCCACCACGTCGTCCGCGCACGGGCTCTACCAGTTCATCGACCAGACCTGGCTCGGCACGGTGAAGGAGGCCGGCCCCCAGCTCGGCTATGGCAATTATGCCAACGCGATCTCCAGGACGACGTCGGGCGGCTACGCCGTCGACGATCCCGCGATGAAGCGGTCGATCATGAAGCTGCGCGACGATCCCGAGGCCGCCTCCAGCATGGCGGCGGCGCTGACGCAGTCGAACAGTTTCAAGTTGACGGGCCTGCTCGGGCGCAGGCCGAGCGACAGCGAACTCTACATGGCGCATTTCATGGGCGTCGGTGGCGCCGCAAAGCTGATCGCCAATGCCGAGGACAATCCGCAAGCGGTTGGCGCGCGGCTGTTTCCCAATGCGGCATCTGCCAACCGCTCGATCTTCTACGCCAGGGACGGCCGCGCCCGCAGCGTCTCCGAAGTCTATTCGGTGCTGGACGCGCGCTACGCCAGCGCGGCCAATTCAAAAACGACCCGCAGCGCGATGGCGATGTATGGCGGCACGCCGTCGACCACGGAGGTTGCGAGCGCGAGCGGCGTGCAGCCCACCGCGCCTGTTATCGACAACGCCGCCTATCTCCAGACCTTCCCGAACACACGCGCGGTGACGCCCGTCAGTGCGACATCGCCGACGACGGTTGCGGACAATGCCCCGACCGCGCCGGTGTTTCGTTCGATCTATCAGCCCGGCGATGCCACGCAGCCGGTCTCGACCACAGTGCAGAAATTGTGGGGCAACAACGCCTCGCTCACGTCGGTCGCACCAGCGACCTCAGTTGCATCCGCGACGCCGGATGTGCGTCCGCCGCAGCCGCTCGATCTGTTCAGCGATCGCAGCGGCACGTTCTCGAGCTGACCCCGCTCTCGTGTCCCGGACGCGCTGCAGCGCCTCTGTTCCCTTAACAAAACGTCAATAAAACCAGCCAGTTATGGTGAACGCTTTGTTAAGCGTCGTGGTTTATTTTGTGTTGCAGGTGACGAGCCGTCGCCATTTTCGTTTGTTGTGTAAGCCGGAAGCAGCATGATTGTTCGGCAGTTTATCAATTGGATCAGGACGGCGCCCGCCGGCGAGCGGGCCGAGGCCACACGGGCGTTGGCCCGGGCCTGGCTGATATCAGATCTTTCGACCGACGACCGCCTCGCCGCCGAAGGCGCGCTTCTGATGCAGCTCGACGATCCCTCGCCGCTGGTGCGGCAGGCGATGGCCGAGGCTTTTGCGCGCAGCACGGATGCGCCGGCCTCGATCGTGCGGGCGCTGTCGGCGGACCAGCCGACCGTCGCGCTGCCCGTGCTCGAACATTCCCCGCTGCTGATCGATGCCGATCTCGTCGACATCGTCGCGACCGGCAATGACGAGGTGCAATGCGCGGTCGCACGCCGCATCGCGCTGCCGGTCTCGGTCTGCGCCGCTATCGCCGAAGTCGGCTGCGCGGCGGCCGCGCTGGAGCTGATCGAAAATCCCAACGCCGAGCTTGCACCATTCTCCTGGGACCGCATCGTCGAGCGCCACGGCCATCTCGCCGCGATCCGCGAGGCGATGCTGGTGCTGGACGATCTGCCGTCCGCAACGCGTGCCGCGCTGGTGGCGAAGCTCTCCGAGACGCTGGCGCAATTCGTCGTGGCGCGGAACTGGCTCAGCGCCGACCGCGCCGAACGCATCGCGCTCGAGGCGCGCGACCGTTCCACCATGAACATCGCATCGCGCTCGCGCGGCGAGGACATGCAGGGCCTGGTGCGGCACCTGCGCATCACCGGCCAGCTCACGGCAGGCCTCATCTTGCGCGCGCTGTTGTCGAGCAATCTCGATTTGTTCGACGCGGCGCTGGCCGAGCTCGCCGACCTGCCGCTGGCGCGCGTCACCGCGCTGCTGCACGACCGCGGCGGCAACAGCCTGCACGCGCTGCTGCGCCGCGCCGGGCTTCCCGAGGCGACGTTCGCGGCGTTCCAGGTCGCGCTCGATGCCTGCCACGAGCAGGGCTTCGTCGACAGCGACGACGGAGCGGTGCGGCTGCGTCGGCGCATGGTCGAGCGCGTGCTCACCCATTGCGAGACCGACCGCGGCGTCACCGAGCCGCTGATGGTCCTGCTCCGCCGCTTCGCCACGGAGTCCGCGCGGGAGGAAGCAAGGCTGTTCTGCGACGAGCTGGTCGCGGATGATACGATCGATCCGCTGTATGGCGATCTGATTGCCGCGTAGCGAGCTGCCGTAGGGTGGGCAAAGGCGCACAGCGCCATGCCCACGACCTATCAGTATGATTCGAGATGAATCGTGGGCACGCTTCGCTTTGCCCACCCTAAGATGCTGCCCGTGCGGATGGAGCAGCCTCCCACGAGATGAAAAAGACGGGCCTTTACTCCGCCGGCGCTATGCTCGGCGCGAGGATTACCTCGAGATGCTCGGGGCGGTCGCGGTTGACCTGGGTGAGATAATCGTCGGCGACCTTGCGCAGGCGGCGGCTGAGCTCGGCGGAGACGCTGATGCTGTCGAGCCTGGTGTTCTCGTGCACGATGGCGAGGATGGCGTTGATGTGGTGCGTGAACAATTCGGCCGGCACCTTTTCCAGATCAGGCGCGTGCTCGATGACGCGGCACAGGCTCTCCGCGATTCCGGCCGCGGCCGGATAGCCGAAGGTCGCGGCGTCGCCCTTGATGTCATGCGCGGCGCGGAACAGCTCGTCGCGCCGCTCCTTGGTGAAGCCGTCATTACGGATGGCGACATAGGCGGCCGAGAGACGGTTGACCTCGGTCGTCATCCAATCCTTGAATTCGCCGGACAGGCCCGCGAGCGCCTGCTCGGCGCGGCCGATCGGATCGTCCATGTCCTTGTCTTCGACCCGGCGCAGGACTTTCCGCAGCGGGTTGGGCTGCGTGATGATCTGATGCGTGGCGAAGGCCGTGACCTCGATGTCCTTTGCGCTGTTCTTCGCCATGATGCCTGCCTCGTCTGAAGACGTTGCGCTAGATGGATGAGCGGGCCTTGTCGAGCAGCGAGGGCTGCTGGAGCACCTCGTGCTTTTCGCCGACGCGGCGCTCGGGGCCCATATAGGCGGAATTGGTGTTGCGGCGCCGGTCCGGCCCGAAATAGGTCTTGGTCTTGATGAAGGGGCGGGGATTGGCGACCACGTTGAGGATGCGCTGATAGAGTCCCTTGGCCGAGATCGGCTTGGCAAGGAATTCGGTGACGCCGGCATCGCGCGCCACGGTGACGCGGCGCTTCTCGGAATGGCCGGTCAGCATGATGATCGGCGCGTAGGGGTTGCCCTTGGATTCCGGCTGCCGGATCATCTGCGCCAGCTCGAGCCCGTCGAAGATCGGCATGGCCCAGTCGGTGATGACGATGTCAGGCACGTAATGGCTGTACATTTCGAGCGCGGTGGCGCCGTCCTCGGCCTCATAGACCTCGCGCGCGCCGAAGGAATGCAGCAGCGTCCGCAGGATGCGGCGCATGTGCGGATTGTCGTCGCAGACGAGGAAGCGCAGCTTGTTGAAGTCGATACGGAACATGACGCCCGGGCCAAAGCGGTCAACCTTCGTTAACCATATCGTGGCGAGGGTTAACGAAGGGTTGCGACCGGGCTCCCGCAGCGTGCGGGGGCAGGGGCTCAGTAGCCGAACTGCTCGCGCAAAATGCGTTCTTCCAGGCTGTGGCCGGGGTCGAACAGCATGCGCATCGAGATGCTCTTGTCGGACAGGACCTCGACCCGCCGGACCCTGCGGACCTCCTCATGGTCGGCGACGGCCGCGACCGGACGCTTGTCGTCCTCCAGCACCTCGATCACGACATAGGCGGTGTTGGGCAGCAGCGCCCCGCGCCAGCGGCGCGGGCGGAAGGCGCTGATCGGGGTCAGTGCCAGAAGGGCGGCGTTGATCGGCAGGATCGGTCCCTGCGCCGACAGATTGTAGGCCGTCGAACCGGCCGGCGTTGCCACGATGATGCCGTCGGCGATCAGCTCGGGCATGCGCTCGCGCTCGTCGATCAGGATCCGCAGGCGCGCCGCCTGCGAGGTCTGCCGGAACAGGTAGACCTCGTTGATGGCGTGGTGCAAATGGACGCGGTCATTGACGTCGGTTGCACGCATCAGGAGCGGATTGATCTCGGATTCATGCGCCGTCTCGAGCCGCGTGCGCAGATCGTGCGTCGCGTATTCGTTCATCAGGAAGCCGACGGTGCCGCGATGCATGCCGTAGATCGGCTTTCCCGTGCGCATGTTCTGGTGCAGCGTCTGGAGCATCAGCCCGTCGCCCCCCAGTGCGACCACGACGTCGGCCTCCCTGGGGTCGCAATTGCCATAGTCCCTGGTGAGCTGGCTGAAGGCGGTCTGCGCCTCGCTGCTCGGGCTGGCGACGAAGGCGATGCGTTCGTATCGCTGGGGCTTGGTCATGGCTTGTCAGGCAGGCCGCTGGCTGGAGGAAGTTCCGCCGGGCTCGTCTATACGAGGTGGCCCTGCATTGTCGAGGATGACCGGGTCTCAAGGCAAACGGGCGATTGTCGATCCGGAGAACAAAACGGGTTGATTTGAGCCGGCCCGGGCGCCTTACTTGCCCATCGGGCCGGTGATCCCGCAAAGCGTCGCAATTCCGCGCTAGCTTTGATGCGCACCGGCTGTGACAGCCGGGCAGGGAGAACGATCATGTTCACGATCTTGCCGACGCTGCGACGAACCGGGCTCGCGCTGGCCGTGTCCGCGGCCGCGCTCGCGAGCGTCGCGCGCGCGGATGATCCGCCGCAGCCGCGCTCCGAGGCGGCATCGCCAGCGGCACAGAAGGGTGGGCGCGCCGCCAATCCGCAAAGCGCGACGCAGGCCTCGCCGTCCGCGGCCGAGCCGCACCGTCTCCCCGCGGATTCGACCACGAAGCAGACGCTGGATCTGCCCGGCCGCACCCTCAATTTCGCCGCGACCGCCGGCTCCATCCGCGTGTTCGACGGCAAGGGCGAGCCGCTGGCCGACATCGCCTATACCTCCTACCAGCTCGACGGCGCCGACCGCGCCACGCGCCCGGTCACGTTCCTGTTCAATGGCGGGCCCGGCGCGTCCTCGGCGTGGCTCCAGTTCGGCGCGGCCGGTCCATGGCGGCTGCCGCTCGACGGCGAAGCGCTATCGCCGTCAGCCTCGCCCGAGGTGAAGCCGAACGCGGAGACCTGGCTCGACTTCACCGATCTCGTCTTCATCGATCCCGTCAGCACCGGCTACAGCCGCTTCATTGCGAGCGGCGAGGACGCACGCAAGTCGTTTTACTCCGTCGACGGCGACGTCAACGCGATCGCGCTGGTGATCCGCCGCTGGCTCGAGAAGCACGACCGCCTGACCTCGCCGAAATACGTCGCGGGCGAGAGTTATGGCGGTATTCGCGGGCCGAAGGTCGTGCGCCAGTTGCAGCTCCAGCACGGCGTCGGCGTCAAGGGCCTGATCCTGGTGTCGCCGCTCTTGGATTTCCGCGAGTTCACCGGCACCAGCCTCCTGCAATATGTCGCGACGCTGCCGAGCTATGTGGCGGTGGCGCGCGAGGCAAAAGGGCCGGTCAAGCGCGCCGATCTCGCCGACGTCGAGGCCTACGCGCGCGGGGAATTCCTGGCCGACCTCGTCAAGGGCGAGGCGGACAAGGAGGCCACCAATCGTCTTGCCGACAAGGTCGCCGCGCTTACCGGCATCGACCAGGCGGTGAGCCGCCGGCTCGCCGGCCGTTTCGACGTCGGTGAATTCCGCCGCGAATTCGACCGCAAGAACGGCAAGGTGACGGGACGTTACGACGCCTCCGTGCGCGGCTTCGATCCCTATCCGGATTCGAGCAGCTCGCGGTTCGGCGACCCCTCGGGCGACGCACTCCAGGCGCCGCTGACGAGCGCCGCGGTCGACGTGCTCACGCGCAAGCTCAACTGGCGGCCCGACGGCTCCTATGAAGTCCTGAACGGCAGTGTGGAAGGTCACTGGGATTTCGGTCGTGGCATCAACCCGCCGCAATCGGTATCCGAGCTGCGCCAGATCCTCGCCACCGACGCGAAACTGAACGTGCTGGTCGCGCACGGCCTGTTCGACCTTGCCACGCCCTATTTCGGAACGAAGCGGGTGCTCGATCAGATGCCGGCCTTTGCGACGCAGCGCGTGAAGTTCGCCGTTTATCCCGGCGGCCACATGTTCTATTCGCAAGGCGGCTCGCGGCAGGCGTTTCGCAGCGAGGTCGAGGCGCTGATCAGGGAATAGAGCATGATCCGGAAAAGTGTATAGCGGTTTTCCGATAGGATCATGCTCCGATTAAAGAGGCCTCCGTTTGCGCGGCGGATAGCGGCGCGCGATCTCCTTCGCCACGACGCTCGCAGGCTTGACGTTGGCGCCGGCGATCCAGACCTCGCTGATCCTGCCACGCTTGTCGCGGATCCGGCGCACCGGCTCGCCATGACTGGAATAGCCCGCAGCCCAGGCGAGCTTGCCGGTGTCGCGGCCGGTGACCTCGATCTCGGCGGCATCCATGAACGGATTGTTGAATTGCGGATTGGCGACGAGCACGCGGTTGCCTATCGGCACGAGGTCGCTCGCGCCCCAGATCGTCCACCAGCGGCCGGTCCAGTCGCGCAGGCGACGGTCGGCCGTGCCGCGCGTCTTGAACACGCGCAAGATCTGCATCGCGCCGTCCATCCAGAACGGCGCCGCGCCGTCGATGGAGTTGCTGAGGATGCTGATCGTGAGCTCGCAAGCGGGGATGGCGCAGGTCCGGGAGATGTAGCCCTGAAAGCCACCGCCATGGCCGAACCAGTCCCAGCCGTCGGTCTTGCCGGCGTTGACGCCGAGGCCGTAATAGCCCTCGAAGCTCTGCGGGATACGCCAATGGTGTCGCGTCATCTCGCGGCGGCTCGCGACCGAGAGCACGCTCTTCTTCGCATTGGGCGCAAGCTGCGCGAAGAAGCGTGCGGTGTCGCCGGCAGTCGCAACGAAGCCGGCGGCGGACGCCATCGCCTGTGCGGGATTGTCGCCGGGGATCACGCATCGCTCGCCGAATGGCAGCTTTCGTGTGTGGCCGCGCGCGAACGACGCGCCTTTGGGCAGCGGCGCGTCCGGCTCGGTTGCGCGCAGGCCCGCAGGCTCGACGATCTCGCGCTTGATCCAGGCTGAGTAGGGCTGCTTGGTCACCGCCTCGATGACGAGGCCGAGCAGGCCAAAGCCGTGATTGGAATATTTGAAGCGGGTGGCGGGCTCGATCGCGGTCGGCAGCTTCAATTCCGCAAGTAACTCTTTCGCGTTGAGATAGGAACGGCGGTCGATGAACTGGCCGGAATCGGCGCCGTCGCGCGTCAGACCCGCGCTGTGCGAGAGCACCTGTGCAATCGTGGTCTCGGCGACGCGCGGATGCAGCCCGCCGACATATTGGCCGACCGTGTCGTCGAGCCGGAGCTTGCGCTGCTCGCGCAGCTTCATGATGCCGGCCGAGGTGAAGGTCTTGGAATGGGAGGCGATGCGGAAGCGGTGGCGCGGGGTGAGCTTCTCGCCGGTGTCGAGATTGGCAAGGCCGAACGCATGCTCGGCGACGATCTCGCCGCGATGGGCGAATGCGACGATGACGCCTGGCTGCTGGATCGTCGTCAGTTGGAATTCGATCCAGGAGCCGATGTAGTCGATCGCGGATCGCAGCCACGGGTCCATTGCACACCAATTTAGTGGGAAAATCGATGCGAGAGGCTAGCCGAGAAAGCCGAACGGGCACAACCGAAAGGTTGTGCCCGTTCGCTGCGTTCGAAGATGCGATTGTCTTAGTAGACGAGCGTCGCGCCGGTTGGCTTGTCGAGCGCTGTGGCGAGCGAGCGATACTCGGAGCTGTCGGTGCCGGCGAGCGAGGCGATCTTGTTCAGATGATACTGCGCCTGTTCGCGATTGCCCTGCTCGAGCTGCCAGAGGCCGTAATACTGCCAGGTGCGGACGTGGTTCGGATCGTCCTTCAGCGCCAGCTCGTAATAGACCTTCGACGACTGGTAGTCGCCGAGCTTGCGATAGGAGTAGCCGATCAGGTTGGCGACGTCGGCGACGTCGTCGCGCTTGAGCGACTTCAACCGATCGATCGCGCCGGTGTAGTCGTGGTTGTCGTAGATCGCGGTATAGGCCGTGCGATAGGCGGCGAGGAATTTGGGATCGCTGACCGAAGAGCTCTTCTTCTTGCCCTTCTTGGACGAGGAGTCCGACTTCGGCGGCGGCGAGGGCTCGTCACTGCCGGCGGCATAGGCGCTGGACAGCACCGGCGCGGTCGCCAGCGACATGGCGACCAATCCCGGCACGACAAGCATTGAGAGTTTGCGCATCTAAATTCTCCCGTATGGAACGTGGCGATCCTACACGATTGCCCGAAGACCGGAACACCCGTCTGGCGAAAACATTCCCGCTCCGCACGATCTATTCGCCAGGGCGCGGATGACAAACTTGTCATCCAGATGAACGGAAGCCTGCAGGGGGCTTCAGACAGGGTTCAGCGCGCCGCTCCTAGGCTCCCACCCACGATCGAAGGGTAGGCGAGAGGGCGCCGCCTCAAGATCCTTCCAAGAGGAGACCACCATGCTGAAGACCATTTCCGCAGCCTTGCTCGCAGCTTCCGTGATTGCAGCCCCGGCCTTCGCTGCCGAGGCCGGCAAGACCACTACGGCCCCGATGATCAAGGCGGACCAGAGCCAGACCAAGGCCTCGACCACCGCCGCGAAACCGGACTCCGGCATCAAGGCCGATGCCAAGGCGGTCGATGCCAAGACCGACGCGAAGGCCGGCGACGTCAAGCCCGCCGACGTCAAGGCGGACGCCAAGGTGGATAGCAAGTCGAAGGCGCTGAATGCCAACGCAGCGGTCACGTCCGACGAGCACAAGACCGTGCGCTCCCATCGCCATCACCACAAGCATCTGTCGGCGAAGAAATCGCTGAAGGCGCAGCCGGACCTGACCAAGCGGGCAACCACCGAGAAGCGCAGCTAACGACTGATCCTCTCGCGGCGGCATCCCAAGCATTGCCCCGCCGCCGCGTCAGGACGTCAGGCCCGGCCCGTCGTCTCGGCGCCTTGCGCGAAAGCGAAAGACGCCGGCGGCGGGACGGTGCGTGCGTCGCAAAGCCCCGGGGACGCGAATTCCCTTTGAGCGACCTTGCGGCTAGAACGTCCCCTTAGTCTGTTCGAGCGGGAGCGGGATCTGTGGGGCGATTGGCGAAACGTGCGGCGAGCTTGGCATCGGTCCTGTTGTTGCCGCTGGCGCTCGCGGCATGTTTCGGCAGCGACGGTGATCGTCCAACCATCATCGGTGGGACCCAGGCCGGAGGGCCGCAGCCGTTTCCGGACAATTTCCGCGGCGACATTCCGGCACTGATGCGCACCTATCTGAACAACCCGGTCGGCGTGCGTGAGGCCAGCATGGCCGAGCCGGTCCAGCGCGAGGTCGGCGGCCGGCAGTTCTATGTGAGCTGCCTGCACTTCACCCCGCGCGAGACCGATGGCAGCTACAAGGCCATGCGGGAACGCGCTGTGATCTTCGTCAACGGACGCGCGGACCGCGTCGTCGACCGCACGAGCGAGCTCTGCGCCGGCGCGGTTTACGTACCCTTTCCGGAACTCGAAAAGATGACGCGGTAGCGCAAAGCCCGTCTTCATCGCCGGGTGCTAGAACGATAACTGCCGGAGCCGCGGATCACATTTCGGCGAGCTTTGAACGGGTTGGTTTGACCTCGCGACAAATTGTTACAGCAGGTGCTGCGCAGACGACAAGAATAGTCGGTGCCGGACGACGGGACGGAACAAAATCGCGTTGTTGCCCCTCCGTCACAGTCACGAGCGATCAACGTTCCGGCATCGCCGCGAAGCAACCCAATTCACGCCACGTTGTTTCCTGAGTGTCGTAAATGAAAGAACGGGGATGATCATGAAATCGATTTTGCTGGGTGCAGCTGCTCTGCTTGCGCTGGCCGCGCCGGCGGCAGCCGCGGACATGCAGCCGCGCACCTACGCCAAGGCCCCGGCCTATACGCCGCCGCAGCTGATTTATAACTGGACCGGTTTTTACATCGGCGGCCATGTCGGCGGTGCGTTTGCCGGCGACAGCAGCTTCCAGTCCAGCGACGCCCGCTTCCTCGGCGGCGTGCAAGGCGGCTTCGACTACCAGTTCGCGCCCAACTGGGTGGTGGGTATCGAGGCCCAGTATTCCTGGCTGCCGACCAACAACAACGGTGTCACGTTCCCGCTGGGCACGCAGGTGACCTCCAACACCGACCAGCTCGGGTCGGTGACCGGCCGTGTCGGCTACACTTGGGGTCCGGCGCTGCTCTACGCCAAGGGCGGTTACGCCTGGCGCAATGGCGGCCTGGGCGTCAATGTCGCAGGCGTGCCGCAGGGCTTCACCACCACCGGCAACAGCAAGGACGGCTACACCGTCGGCGCCGGCCTCGAATACATGTTCGCGCCGAGCTGGTCGGCCAAGGCCGAGTACCAGTACTACAATTTCGGCAGCACCACCTTCACCTCCGGCCCGGCCGACATCGTCGGCGTTCGCGGCCGGGAGGACGAGCATACCGTCAAGGTCGGTGTGAACTACCGCTTCGGCTGGGGCGGTCCGGCAGCCTCGCGCTACTGACCCTCACCGCGACCTCGCTCTGGGAAGGCCGGCTCTGCCGGCCTTTCGTTTGTCAGCCTCTTGCCTGTCGGCCCCATGTTTGCTTTGCATGAACCATCTGGCGCGTCATTTGCAGGAAAACATTCCGGCGGGCGCCTTCTCACGCGCGTCATGGGACTTGGGTAAAGCAAAAATAATTTTTGCCGCTTACGGAACTCGCGCTCCGGAAAGCGTTATATGAGAATTACCGGGCTGGTGGGACGACGGACATGCGTATCTTGGTGTCGGCGGTGGTGCTCTCGTGCTTTATCTGCCTGCCGTGCTCTGCACAGACAATCCTCAAATCAGAGCCTTTGATGCTGGCACCTTACGAGGTGGCCTTCGTCAAGGACGCGTCCTGCCCGTCGGGCAAGGTGCTCAAGGTCACCGGCGCGATCCGCGGGCTGCATCGCCGCAAGGCCTGCGTGGCGCTGGCCGGTGAGCAGGCCTCGCTGGCAACCGCAACGCCCTGATCGCTTGGCGGCCTCCGCCGCCAGATCTCACGGATTCAGCTCGAGCTCCATTTTCGACTGGCGGTCGGCCTCGGCCTTGTTTCGCGCGGGGTCCTCACCCTGCGCGACCCGGCAGGGCTTGATCTCGTAGTCGTTGTCGAGCACCCGGCGCGGCCCAGGACGGTCCTCGTCGGCGCTGACGTCGACGACCAAGCCGCTCCTATACGCGAGCTTCCAGACGTCGGATTCACTCGGATAGGCCTTGCTGATCTGGGCGTCGTTGCAGAACAAGGCGTAGGGCATTCTTCCCGCTCCCGGAAAGCGCATTAACGACCTCATGGGCCGGCGGTTCCGGGGGGCAGGCGATCACGGGGCCGTGATCGGGCTGCCGGAGCCCCTGAGTCCTTAACGAGTCCTGAATCGGGAAAAAAAGAATCCTTGGGACTCGTTTGGCGGAATCAGCGGATGTTTTCCACCATGACGAGCGACCTGAAGACCTCCTGCGGGCACATGCTCCTGCCGCTGACGCTGGCGTTATTCGGCGCCTGCGCGGCCAATCTTTGGCTGGTGTGGTCCTGGCTGTAGGCCCCTCTGACGGGAGGGGGGCCTTATTTTCTGGCCGGTGGGGCCGGGGAGTCGTGGATGGCGGCGCGCAATCTGGTCAGGGTTTCGGCACAATATTCCTCGCGCTCGCGCTCGAACCGCTCCTGATGCTTGCGGAAATTGGCGATGCGGGCCTGCATCTCGCTGCGGAAATCACCGATCGCCCGCGGTGGCGGCAGAGGCGTGGGTGGGGGCGGTACCGGAGCTTGCGGCAGCTCGATCTCGACTGCGGCGGCCTTCACGGCAACGATTTCGACCGCGACGGTCGTGGCAACCGAGGTCCCGTCCGGCTGAAGGACGTCATCCTTTCTGCCAGTTACCGATTGGACGAAGGCCAGTGTCTGCGCGATCAGTGCGTCGCGTTCCGCGATCCATTTCATGATCCACCTCAGCCGGGCCCATTCCAGCAAAGCGGCTGCGCCGAATCAAGGCGGTAAACAGGGGATTGCATATTTTTCCCGGTCACCCGACATTAGTCGGATGGATTCCGGAAAAGAACGGTCGGACGAAGTGGAGGGCCTGAGGCTCATCCGCGCGTTCTTGTCGCTACCGCCCGACAAGCGGGCGGAGGTGATCGCGTTCGTCGAGGAATTGGCGCGTGCGCATGGCCGGCCCGAGGAGGGCACGCAGGCGTCGCCGAGGTGAGCGCTATCGCTGGCGCGGATTGATGTTGGGCTCGAACGGTGCGCCAACCACCCGGACCGGTGTCTGAACCGGTGTCCGGGTGACGTCGATCATGGCTGTCTCCGCGACCCGCTTTTCGGGGGCCGGCGAAAGCATCGGCTCCAACAACGTCAATGTCCCGGCCACGGCGACACAGCACAACGCCACCGTCGCCAGCAGAAACATATTTCGGTTTTCTTCCCTGATCCGCATAGGTCGACAACGGCTGACGCGGAGGCTCGGTTCCGGGCTGGCGATGCCGATCGCGCGACCGAAAACGGGCCGAAGCTTACGCCAGGCTTACGCCGAAGCGCAGAAGGGTTATTTTTGCGTAAGAATACCCGGGCGAATTGAGGTTAAATCTTAACATCCGCCGGTTCCAATGCACGGTGCTGGGATTATCGCCGGCAGCACCATCATTGGACGGCACAAATGAGCTTTTTGAACAATCTGAAGATCGTCTGGAAGGTCGCGTTGATCGTGACCGTGATGGGCTGTGCGATGATCGCCGTCGCGGCCTTTGGCGTGCGCGAACTTTCCGCGACCGTCGACGGTTTCGGCGAGCTCTCCGCCGCGCAATCCTCCTCTCTCAACCTCACCCGCGCCCAGCGCCGCGCCGAGACCTACCACGCGGCGCTCTATGCGGTGTTCACCGAGGCAACCGAGGCGGGCAATGCCAAACGCCTCAAGACCGCGACCCAGAACCGCGACGAAATCCGTCAATTCCTCGATGCAGCCGAGCAGGACGATCCATCGCGTGCCGGCGAGCTGAAGAGCATCGGTGACCAGTTGAAAGCCGCCTTCACCGGCTGCGATCCGGTGCTCCAGGCCGGCTCACAGGCCAGCAGCACGGAAGAAAATGCCAGGGCAGCCGAGCGCGCGCACAAGGAGTGCGATCCCCTGATCGATGCGGCCCTGCTGCGCATCGCCAAATTCACGACCGAAACCGGTCAGGCTGTGGCCAAGCGAAAGGACGCCATCAACCGCGACGCTCACGCCGCGACCTGGACCGTGATCGGCGTCAGCGCCGGCGGCCTGATCCTGGGCATTGCGATCGCGCTGTTCATCGGCCTCAAGGCGATGTCGCAGCCGATCGCCCGGCTCAAGCTCGCCATGGAGGGGCTCGCCCGCAATGATCTCAAGACCGAGGTGCCCGAGAAGGACCGGCGCGACGAGATCGGCGACATGGCCAAGACGGTCGAAGTGTTCAAGACCAATGCACTGGAAGTCGAGCGCCTCAAGGCTGCACAGCTCGAAGCCGAGAAGCAGGCTGCCGAGCAACGCCGCCGCGACATGGTCAACCTCGCTGACGGCTTTGAACGTGCAGTCGGCGAAATCATCGACATGGTCGGATCCGCCTCCACCGAGCTCGAAGCCTCGTCCTCGACGCTGGCGACCACCGCGCAGCGCGCGCAGGAGCTGACCTCGGTCGTCGCAGTCGCGTCCGGCGAAGCCACCGGCAACGTACAGTCGGTCGCGACCGCCACGGAGGAGCTGTCCTCCTCGGTCAACGAGATCAGCCGGCAGGTGCAGGAATCCGCGCGGATGGCGGGCGAAGCCGTCGCCCAGGCCCGCAACACGACGGAACGGGTCAGCGAGCTCTCGGTTGCCGCGACGCGGATCGGCGACGTCGTCGAGCTCATCAACACCATTGCCGGCCAGACCAACCTTTTGGCGCTGAACGCCACGATCGAAGCGGCGCGGGCGGGCGAGGCCGGCCGCGGTTTCGCGGTCGTCGCTTCTGAGGTGAAGACGCTGGCCGAGCAGACCGCGAAGGCGACCGGCGAGATCAGCCAGCAGATCTCCGGCATTCAGACCGCGACCCAGGAATCCGTCAACGCGATCCGCGATATCTCGATGACCATCGAGCGGCTGTCGGAGGTGTCTTCGACCATTGCCGCGGCCGTCGAGGAGCAGGGTGCCGCGACCCAGGAGATCTCGCGCAACGTCCAGCAGGCCGCTCACGGCACCCAGCAGGTCTCCACGAACATCACCGACGTGCAGCGCGGCGCGGCCGAGACCGGCTCGGCCTCCTCGCAGGTGCTCTCGACCGCCAAGATGCTGGCGACCGACAGCAACCGGCTCAAGGACGAGGTCGGGAAATTCCTGCGGACGGTGCGTACGGCGTAAGGCCGCCGGCATCCGTCCGTCGCGCGTCTTAGAGCGCCAGCAGACAAGCGAGCACGAACACCAACAGCACGGCCGTCATGACGACGGCCGTCACCGCGCCAGCGGCGATCCTGGCCTTCTCTGTCGGGGTGGTGGAGCGCATCGGACGCGAGTATAGCGTGTTTGCACCGGAATCTCGACCTTGAGTCCGATCCCATGATCTCCAATCGTCCTCCCGTGCTCGCCCACGAACGCTTCGTCGCCGACCGCGACAATTTCTCGGGACTAGATCTCGCCGCGCGGTTCGAACGGATCGAGCGGACGAACCTTTGGGGCGCTCCCGACTCGGTGTCGGGCCTCGGCTCGGAGGACTCGGCCACCGCCGCGATCCGGGAGGCGTTTCCTTCGTTGCTGCAACGGCTCGGCGCTCGCTCGCTGCTCGATGCGCCCTGCGGCGATGCCGGCTGGATCGGCCGCGTCAAGCTCGACCTCGATTACATCGGCATCGACATCGTGCGGTCGCTGATCGAGACCAACAACGCGCGTGCGGCGCGCGGCGAATTGTCCGGCCGATTCCTGGTGGCCGATATCACGTGCGATGCATTGCCGCGCGCCGATCTGATCCTGTGCCGGGACTGCCTGGTGCATCTGAGTTTTCAGAACATTGCCCGCGTGATCGCCCGCTTTCGCGAGAGCGGCGCGCAATTCCTGCTCGCCACGACGTTTCCGGAGTGGGAGGAAAACCGCGATTGCGAGGATGGCGACTGGCGCGCGCTCAACATGACGAAGGCGCCGTTCGACTGGCCGGTGCCGCGCGAATTGATCGATGAGCGCTGTGAGGAGGGCGATGGCGGCTGGCGCGACAAGAGCCTCGGGCTCTGGCGGCTGGATGAGTTGCCGGGTCGCGTCCGCACGGCCACGGATGTGTGACAGCTGCGGGCGGAACGTCCATTGCATCAGTGATCGCCCCGGCGATAGACTTTGGGTTGTGGAGCGATCTCGTATCGCGGTGACCTGCCGGAGCCCACCATGAGAGCACGTGCTGTCCTGGCCGCGTTGTTGATCTGGTGCAGCGCGCCGGCGCTGGCCCAGCAGGAGGGGGCCGCGCTCTATGCCGCGCATTGCGCGCAATGCCACGACGGCGATGTGCAGACCCGCGTGCCGGGCCGCGGCGCCCTACAGGCGATGTCGTTCGACCATGTGCTGGCGGCGTTGACCTCCGGCAGCATGGCGGCGATGGCAAAGGATCGCAGCGACGCGGAACGCCGCGCGATAGCGTCCTTCGTCACCGGCAAGATCGCGACCGGCGGCGTTGCGGCCGACGCGGAAGGTCGTTGTACGCAGCAGGCCAGCGGTTTTCCGCAAGCCCTCGACGGTCCGCGCTGGAACGGATGGGGCGTCGACACCAACAACAGCCGATTCCAGCCCGCCGACATGGCGGGGCTGACGGCGGAACAGGTGCCGCGCCTGCGGTTGAAATGGGCCTATGCATTCCCCGGCGCCTCGGTGTCGTTTGCGCCGCCGACCATCGTGGGCGGAATGCTGTTCATCGGCGGCACCGATCGCAAGGTGCACGCGCTCGACGCGCGCAGCGGCTGCACGCTGTGGACGCTGGCGATCGATGCGGCGGTGCGCGCCGCGATCAGCTTTGCGCCGCTTCCTGGCTCCGACCAGTTCGCGATCTTCTTCGGCGATTTGCGCGCCAACGTCTATGCCGTAAACGCGCTGACCGGCGCGCTGATCTGGAAGACGAAGGTCGAGGAGCACGCGGCCGCGCGCATCACCGGAGCGCCGACGCTGCATTCCGGGGTGCTCTACGTGCCGGTATCCTCGATCGAGGAAGCGGCCGGCTCGCAGGCCAGCTACGAATGCTGCACCTTCCGCGGCAGCGTGGTGGCGCTGGACGCGGCGACCGGCAAGCTGGTCTGGCAGGCCTATACGATTCCGGAAGTGCCGCATCCGACCGGCAAGAGTGCGAGGGGCACGCAGCTGTTCGGTCCGTCCGGCGCCGCGATCTGGTCGGCGCCGACGATCGATCCGAAGCGGGGCGCCGTCTATGTCGCGACCAGCAATTCATACTCGAACCCGCCGGCGGTAACCGCCGACGCGATCCTCGCTTTCGAGCTTGCGACCGGGAGGCTGCTCTGGAAGCAGCAGGCGACGCCGAAGGATGCCTTTGTCGTGGCGTGCTTCACCGCGGACAAGTCCAATTGTCCCGAGGATCACGGACCCGATCACGATTTCGGGCAGTCGCCGATCCTCGTGACCTTGCGCGACGGCAGACGCGTGCTCGTCATCGCGCAGAAATCCGGCGTCGTGCACGCGCTCGATCCCGACGACGGCGGCAAGATCCTGTGGCAGACCCGGATCGGGAAGGGCGGAGCGCTCGGCGGCAGCGAATGGGGCTCGGCCGCGGACGGTGAGCGCATCTATGTCGCCAACTCCGACGTGCGCTTCATGCGTGACGGCACGCGGCAACTCGATTCCACGCAAGGCGGCGGCCTGTTCGGACTTGACCTCGCCAGCGGCAAGATTGCCATGGAAGTGCCGCCGGTCGCCTGCGGCGACCGCCCCAAATGCAGCCCCGCGCTCTCGGCAGCGGTGAGCCTGATCCCGGGCGTGGTGTTCTCCGGCGGCGTCAGCGGCTTCCTGCGCGCCTATGCCACCGACGGCAAGCTGCTCTGGGAGTTCGACACCGCGCAGGATTTCAAGGCCGTGAACGGCGTCCCCGCCCATGGCGGCGCGATCGACGGCCCCGGGCCGGTCATCGCCGGCGGCATGCTTTACAGCAATTCCGGCTACGGCCAATGGAGCGGCGTCGCCGGCAACGTGCTGCTGGCGTTCGAGGTGGGGACGGAGTGAGCGTCACGAGTTCGCTCTCGTGTCCCGGACGCGCTGCAAACGCCTTCAGCGTTGCGGCGCTGAGCCGGGACCCAGAAAGCGGCACGGAGGAATGCGGCGCGATGGGCCCCCGCTCTGCAGCGCATCGCCGAGGAGGCGCTGCACTGCGTCCGGGGCACAGGTCGGGGCTGCTTCGTCAACCTCGTCATCGGCGCCTCCCTTTCAACTTGCATCCCGACCAACGAGGAGAGAATTCGATGATCGATGCCAGATGCAGCTGCGGTGCTCTCGCGCTGTCGCTTCCGGAACCATCGCGCCTCGTCGTCGCCTGTCATTGTGTTGATTGTCAGCGACGAACCGGCGCGCCGTTCGGCGTCGGCGCCTTCTATCCAGTGGAGACCGTCACCATTACAGGAACGCCAAAACCCTACGTCCGGACAGCCGCAAGCGGCGGCAAGGTCAGCAGCTATTTTTGTCCCGACTGCGGCTCGACGGTTTATTGGCAAGCCGAGAATTTGCCTGCGATGATCGCCGTCGCCGTCGGCGCGATCGCAAATCCCGATTTTCCACCGCCGATCAGATCGGTGTTCGAGCAGTCGAAACACGGCTGGGTGGAGATGTCAGGCGCCGAGCATTTCCAGCAAGGTAGCGCGCCGAAGCGTTCGAGCTGAGAGCTGTACGCCAGACGCTGGTGCCGGCTGAGGGGATTGAACCCCCGACCTTCGGTTTACAAAACCGCGGTACGCTTAGAACACCCGAGTCCTTTCAAGCTCAGCGGATCCGCGGTCAGCAGCGGAGGGCGGCAAGGGGCGCTCTGATCAAGCGGTCCGGGACAGTTCGGGGACACCCCTCCCGAAATGGAGAATAACCTTCTCCTCGGCCTTCTTGGGAAGGGTTAGCGCAGAATCTAGCCCGAGTGACGGTCTTTCCGTATCGCCGTGTGGCGTGCCGCGAGCGCGCCCATTGGGCGGGCGCTTGTGGGATGGTCCGCGAAGCGGACGGGGCGTTCTAGTATCGATATGTTTGCTGAGAAGATTGCGCTTGATGCTGGTTGGTCAATTGCGCGTGCTTTTGCTGCGTTGTTTGCTGATGTTAATTTGTTGGTCGATTTGGATTGTCAATCCACGCTTAGTACCGATGGTCAGTTGCTGACGCTTATTTTGATTGAGTATGGGTTTGATTTGTTTGGAAATTTTTTCCAGTGTTTTCGGCTGGTAGGGGCAGCCAAAAAAAATCTGTGGGAAGACTCGGAAGGACCGGGGGAAGGCGAGGTGATTTCGCTTGCCGATTCTAGCGAACATCTTTAGGCGGGAAGTCAGGTGACGTGCTGGAACACGGCACCTGACCGCCCTGGTGGTGAGTTCGAAAACTCTCCTCCGCAACGTCGAGCGTTCTGACGCATCCCCGGGCATTTTGTCAATCACTTGCGCGATGCCGCTTCGCGCCACGATGGAGTATTGCCTGATGAAACGCGTGCAAATGAGTTTTATCTTTACCGTGGATGAGGTCGAAGAAGTCGAAGCTCCCAAGGTTTCCCAGTCGTCGCAGACCACGTCACCGCCGCTGAGCCGCGAGGCCGAGGAGTTTGTCGATGAAGAGGACTATAGCCCCGGCTAAGCCACTACGCTTTCCTTGCCGCTATTGTTTGCGGCCGGGGGAGCGAGGTTGGCTCCGAAATATTTGGGGCGCTGCGCAATCTTGTTTAAGGAAAGTACGCAAGCGCCCCGCGCGAAGACTCTCACGATCCAGGCGGATTTGACAATCCCTTTGCGTAAGCCTCCCTCTTCGTGATCACCTCCGATGTTTCCACATCTTCGATGTACTCCACACCGCCTTGGCCGTGCGTCATCGTGTCGAAGGGCCCGAGCCCTGAAGCCTTGAACATCTCTCCCCAGACTTTCTGTAGGTCCTCGTACTGTTGAAGGACAGCATCGGTCGTGCAGAATTCCTGCCACTTGCCGCTAAGGTCGATCCTGTGGCGGTCCACCTCGCTTTGAGAGCCTTCTTCGATCTTGTCGATCGTCTCTTCCACCGGCTTTCCGTGCGCGAGGATGTTGCGGACCGTGGTGAGGTCGCGAATGGAAAGGTAGGGCCTAGTTGACCAGTCCGGCTTGATCTTGAGCCTTTGAAAGACGTGGTGGATTTTCCGGTGAAGTGGCCAGCGTTCATGCCAGAACGCCTTTAGGAGCTTGAAGCCGTAGAAATTGAGGTAGGCCTCCCAGGTGAACGCGCACATCGTGGCCAAGGCCATACAGTCGTAGGCAATGCCGTGCCGGTCGTCCTCTGCTAGTCGTTTCCTTATCCGCTCATTGAAATAGAAGGCCGCGCTATCCAAGTCGTTGTGGATGTAGACATTCCGCTGCTCCTGCCGTCGCACACGAATTAGACGATCTCCCATTGTCTGTCCCCTTATCCCCTCGCATGCCGGCTGGCCGTCTTCGGCGCAAAGCATAGCCTACGGCTGGAGACAGCGGGAGGTTGTATGACGAAAGGTTATTGCCGATTTCAAAGCGCTCAAGCTGTCCGACAGCCTGAAGCATTCCCCCTGGGCCTCAAGTCAGTCGGAGCCAAGCGCAAGCCCGATCTAGCCGTGAAGTATCTCGGCCCGAATGGCGAGAGCTGGCGTGGCTTTGGCGCCATGACGTCCTGGCTGAAGAAACCTCAGAAGGCGGGCGAGGATATTGAGCGGTGCCGCGCACCTGCACCGATGTTGAGAGGTTACTCGCCGTCGAGAAGAATTGCCTGTGCGCGGGTTTTTGATGCTCGAGGCACCTCAATGGACGATGTCGACTAATCGTCCGAGATCATGGTGCCGGCTGAGGGGATTGAACCCCCGACCTTCGGTTTACAAAACCGCTGCTCTACCGCTGAGCTAAGCCGGCGACGCCTGGAGGCGGGCAGGGCCGGCATGGGCCGGGGTGTCCACCCGTTGCGCGCCGCAATACCAGACTTGATCGGAAAGCGCCACAACCGGAAACGTCGTGGCCGCAGACATGAATCAGGCGGCCCGAAGGCCGCCTGATCTCTCGCATCGATTTAGACCGCCTTATTGGCAGATGTGCCGGCGGCCGTCTGCGCCCTTGAACCAGGTGCCGGGCGTGCAGACGAAGCCGTTACGCTGGGCGTAGGTGCGGGTGTCCCAGCCACGATTGTCCCAGCCGCGGTTGTCCCACGAATTGTCGTAGGCGTAGGAATTGTCCCAGGCGCGGAACGGCGCGCTGGCAATCGCGCCCGCGGTGCCGATCGCAGCGCCGGCTACGCCGGCCGCAACGTCGGTCGGCCAGAAGCCGGTGCGGCTCCTGTTCCAGTCGTTATTCCAGTCGCCATTGGCCTGACGGTAGGAATTGGTTTGACGATAGGACACGCGGCGATGGCGGTATCCGCTATCGGTGTAGGGATTTCCGGGGCCGAGATTCTGGCAATTGGCGTTGGGGAATTGTGCCGAGCAGCGGCCGGGATTGGTGACCACCGCCTGCGCCATTGCCGAGCCTGCCAGCATGGTCGCCGCAATCGCCGTCGCTCCAAGAAGTTTGATGTTCATGGTTGTTGGCTCCCATTTTGTTGACGGGGGCTAAACGCTTGCGGCGCCGGACGTTCCGATGAAACCGGTGGATTTTCTCGCAAGCGGCGGTCAAACCGATGTGAGCAGCCGCGGTTCCGCTTGGCGAAGCCACATGCCGTTAATGCTTCGCTAGTCCGCCTTGCAGCATTTGAGTGGCGCGCAATCCTTACACATTAGGCTTACCGGAATTTGGTGAGCGGGCCTTAACCCTCTCTGCGCCGCGATCGGATAGGCTGCCGCCGCATAACCGGGGTCCCCTCATGCGCGTTGTGGCGCTCGCTGCCTTTCTGATCGGACTGCCCGCGACGGCGTTTGCCGGCAGCGGCTTCGATATCGTCGTTCCCGGCCGGCCCGGCGTGCCGATCATCATCAACAACATCGACGCGTCCTATGCTGTGGTCGAGGGTGTCTGGGGCCTGGGCAAGAACCAGCAGGTGCAGCCCACTATTTATGGCGGGCGCTATATCGCCGAGCGGCAGCCTGCCGACGTCGGCCTTTATTATCCGACGCTGGGCCTGCGGCCCGGCTACGGCCGGCTCGAGGTCGAGCCGCCCGCGAACCGCAAATTGCCGAAGCCCGCCGAGAGCTACCACCAGAGCTGGGGTGCGCAATCGGCGCCGCTGCCGCCGCAGATGGACGTGCCCGTCGATCCGCCGCCGGTGATCCTCGCGCCTGAAATCAACGATCGTCCGCGGCCACCGCGACCGCGGCCGCATGTCCAGGTCCCCGGCAAGCCGCCGGGTTAAGAAACGTCAAAATTCAACAAACGAAAATCAACAGGAGAGAGTAATGCGTCAAATGATTTCGGGACTGGTTGCGGCGGCTGCCGTGATGTTCGCCGCCACCGGGCCCGCTGCGGCCTGCGGCTTCACCAGCTGCGCGCCCGTCGCGCCGGTCTATACCGGCTGCAACACCGGCTGCGGCGGCTATGGTTATGGATACGGCTATGGCTATGGCGCCTATGAGCGTCTCGCCGAGCCGACCACGCAGTACTACTACGTCAACCAGGGCCCGACCTATACCGGCCCGGGCGCCTTCGCGCCGTATCCGACCTATCGCGAAGACGCCGTCGTCGCGCCCGCCAATTATGGCTACGGCTATCGCGCCGCCGTGGCTCCCTATCACCGCCCGTACTACCGTCCGTATCGCTACGGCTACGGCCCGCGCTACGGCTATCTGCCGCGCGTGCACTACGGCCACGGTCCGCGCTACGGCTACGCCCACCGTCACGCGCCGGCGCCGTACTACGGCGGCCACCGCGTGCTGCGCCGCTACTACTGATCCCTGATCGGTTGAGCTAACGAGACGCCCGTTCGCGCGATGCGGACGGGCGTTTTGTTTTTTTTGCGACGTGCGCGTGGTCGCGATTGGAATCGATCGGGGCTGTCAGCCCGCCTACGCCTGCCGGCTACGGCGTGGCAGCCTTCGCTCGCTTCGCTGAATGATGTTCTGGATTGGCTTGCCGAGCCGTAGCTCGCGAAGCGAGCGAAGGCTGGTGGGGGAGGCAGGACTCGAACCTGCGAAGCCATGAGGCGGCTGATTTACAGTCAGCTCCCTTTGCCACTCGGGACACTCCCCCGCTCGACGGCAGCACAATCGGGCCGGACCTTGCCGGCGACCGAAGACGGCCATGGAACGTGAAGGCCGCGACAGCCCGGATGGGGGCGCGACCGGGCGCGGTTATGGGCGATCCGGTGGGGCAAAGTCAACCGAGGCGAACAGCTAAAATCGCCTCCCAAGCCACCCAAATTGCCATATTCCGGGACCCGTGACACAAGCGAGCCCATGAAGGACAAAAAATTCACCTCCAGGGGTCCCCGCGGCGGGGCTAAGCCCTTCAACAGGCCCGGGAAATCGGGCGGCCGGCCGGCCTGGCGCGACCGCGATTCGCACCCCGACGGGCCGGTCATCCTCTATGGCTGGCACACCGTCACCATGGCGCTGGCCAACCCGGAGCGGCGGATCCGCAAGCTGACGCTGACCGAGAACGCTGCGAAGCGACTTGCGGACGAGAACATCGAGACCCGCGTCACGCCCGAGATCGTCCGGCCCCAGGAGATCGACCGTCTGCTCTCGCCCGATGCCGTGCATCAGGGCCTGCTTGCGGAAGCCGATCCTCTGCCTTCGCCTGATATCGAGAGCTTGAAGCAAGAAGGCATGGTGCTGGTGCTCGACCAGATCACCGACCCGCACAATGTCGGCGCGATCCTGCGCTCCGCCGCAGCGTTCGCGGTGAAGGCGATCGTCACCACTGCGCGCCACAGCCCGGAAGCCACCGGCGTGCTCGCCAAGGCCGCCTCCGGCGCGCTGGAGCTGGTGCCAATGGTGACCGTGCAGAACCTCGCGCGCGCCCTGACCACCCTGAACGAAATCGGCTTCCAGACCGTCGGGCTGGACAGCGAAGGCAGCGCGGATCTCAGCGACGTCGCGCTGCGCGAGCCGCTCGCGCTGGTGCTCGGCGCCGAAGGCAAGGGGCTGCGGCAATTGACCCGCGAGACCTGCAGCGTCGTGGCGCGGCTCGACATGCCCGGCGAGATCAAGAGTCTGAACGTCTCGAACGCCGCCGTGCTCTCGCTCTATGTCGGCGCGAGCCGGCTCGGGCTGATGAAGTAGGCGGCCGCGTCAAGCCGCTACTCCATCATCTCCCGCACCATCGGCACCACCTTCCGCCCATAAAGCTCGATGCTCTTCATCAGCTTCTCGTGCGGCAAGGGTCCCGCCGAATACTTCAACTGAAACCGCGAAACACCAAGCGTCTTCGCCGTCCTGGCGATCTTGCGCGCCACCGTTTCCGGCGAGCCCGCATAGAGCGAGCCGTGCTCGACCTCGTTGACGAACTCGTCGCGGCCCATCGGGGGCCAGCCGCGCTCCTTGCCGATGCGGTCGCGCATGGCCTTGTAGTCGGGCCATAGCTGTTCGCGCGCCTCTTCATCCGTCTCGGCGACATAGCCGGGCGAATGCACACCGATCGGCTGCGCGGGGCGGCCGAACTCCTTGGCGGCGCGGTGATGGAGATCGACGAAGGGCGCAAACCGCGCCGGATCGCCGCCGATGATCGCAAGCATCAAAGGCAGGTCATAATGCACAGCGCGCACCACCGATTGCGGACTGCCGCCGACGCCGATCCAGGTCTTAAGCCGGCCGTTCTCGACCGGGGGATAGACCAGCTGATCCCGCAGCGGCGGACGCAGCTTGCCCTCCCAGGTCACCGGCTTCTGCGACAGCAGTGCGGCGAACAGGTCGAGCTTCTCCTCGAACAGCTCTTCGTACTTGCGCAGGTCGAAGCCGAACAGCGGAAAGGACTCGGTGAACGAGCCGCGGCCGAGGATCACCTCGGCGCGCCCGTTGGAGAGCGCATCCAGCGTCGCGAAGCGCTGGAATACGCGGATAGGATCGTCCGAGCTCAACACCGTCACGGCCGAGCCGAGATGGATGCGCTTGGTGCGCGATGCGATCGCGGCCAGCACGGTCTCCGGCGAGGAGATCGCAAAATCGGCGCGATGGTGCTCGCCGAGGCCGATGAAGTCGAGGCCGAGCTCGTCGGCCAGCACGGCTTCGTCGACGACATTGCGGATCACCTGCGCGTGCGGAAGCATCGCGCCAGCGGCATCCCTGGTGACGTCGCCAAAAGTATCCAGTCCGAATTGAAGCGATGCGGTCATCGGTGAGGTCTCTGCGGACGCAGCTTGCGCTTGTCGCTGTGGGAGGGGATCGTTTGCGGTGGAGCTAGGCCGCGGCGGCCGGTGCAACAATGCTGCTTCGAGAAACCCACCGTTTCCTTTTTGGATGGTGTCAGGCCTGTGCCCGAGTATTCAGTCGGACTTGGCGAACATCTCGACCAGTGTCTCGCGCAGCCAGCGCTGCGCCGGCACGGTGTCGTTGCGCTGGTGCCAGAACAGGCTGACGATGCGCGGCGGCGCCTTGAGCGGCAGGGGCATGGCGTGCAGGAACGGCGCGTGCCGGGATTGCGAGCGCAGATCGCTCGGCAGCACGGCGATCAGGTCGGACTGGCGCACCACCTCGTAGGCGGCGCTGTAGTGGTTGACGGTCGCGACCAGATTGCGCGACAGACCGCGAGAGGCGAGGAAGAGATCGTAGGACGGCAAGGTCTTGCCGGCGAGGCTCACATCGACATGGCCTGCGCCGAGGAAGCTGCGCGTGCTCAGCCGCTTCTGGGCGGCGAGCGGATGGCCGCGCCGCATGAAGCAGGCATAGTCGACGGTCCACAGCGAGCGCGAGCGGATGGCGGCCGGCTGCTGCGCCTCGTTGACATAGACGCTGAGCACGCAATCGACGCGATTGTCTTCGAGCTGATCGGCGATCTCCAGGATGGTGTTGGGAACGGTGTGCACGCGCGCCTTGGGCGCGACCTTGCCGAAATGGCCGAGGAGGTTCGGCATCACCAGCGAGGCGACGTAATCCGACATCGACAGGCTGAACTCGGTCTGCGCGCGGCGCGGATCGAACACCTGCTCGTCGAGCGCGCCGCGGACGCTTTCGAGCGCCTCGCCGATCGGCTCCCACAACACCACGGCGCGCTGGGTCGGACGGATGCCGGTGCCGGACCTGACGAACAGGGGATCGCCGAGCGCGTCGCGCAGCCGTGCCAGTGCGTTGCTGACCGCGGGCTGCGTCATCAGCAGCGCGTTTGCAGCGCGCGTGACGCTGCCCTCGGTCATCAGGGCTTCGAAGACTTTCAGCAGGTTGAGGTCGAGCGATCGAAACGACAGAACATTCACCGTGGTGATGTATGGGATCACGATTATAAATTATGACGATAATATCTCTTTGTCTATGGTTCCCCCAGGGACTTGCGGATGCCGGGCCGCCGGACAGAGGGGACTTACATGTCGATGATCTCGGCGCGCATCGAGCGCCTGCCATTCGCACGCTTCCACACGCATCTGCTGTTGATGGGCGGGCTCGGCTACATGTTCGACGCGATGGACGCGGCCGTGCTGGCGTTCATCCTGCCGGTGCTGCGCACCGCCTGGAATCTGACGAGCGTGCAGATCGGCGTGCTCGGCAGCAGCACCTATATCGGCTTCCTGTTCGGCGCCTTGCTGGCGGGCACGCTCGGCGACCTGATCGGACGCCGCGCGGTGATGATGTCGGGCTGGCGCTTTATTGTGCCGCATCGATCGTCAGCGCCGCCGTGGACAGCTGGCCGTCCTTCTTCGCCGCCCGCGTCGTCGCGGGCATGGGCACCGGCGCCGAGAGCGCGATCATCGCGCCTTACCTCGCCGAGTTCGTGGCGCGGCGCTTCCGCGGCAGCTTCACCGGCGCGCTGGCCGGGTTCTTCTCGTTCGGCTTCGTCGCAGCGGCCTTGCTCGGCTACTTCATCGTGCCCGCTTATGAGAACGGCTGGCGCATCGTGCTGGTCATCACCGCCGTGCCGGTCGTCATGCTGTTGTGGTGGCGCAGGGCGTTGCCGGAATCGCCGCGCTGGCTGGAAAGCCGGGGCAGGGCGAAGGAAGCCGAAGCGGTGCTGGACAAGATCGAAGCCGGCTTCGCACGCCAGGGGCATGTGCTGCCGCAGCCGGTCGTCGATTCAGTCAGCCCGCCCGTCGCCGGGGGCACGTTGCTCGCCAATTTCGCGGCGCTGCTCGACGGCCGGCAGGCGCGCATCACCGTCATGACCTGGATCATGTGGCTTGCGATCACCTTCAGCTATTATTCCTTCTTCGTCTGGATCCCCGGCCTTCTGGTCCAGAACGGCATGAGCATCACCAAGAGCTTCGCCTATTCGATCGCGATCTATTGCGCGCAGATCCCCGGCTATTTCAGCGCTGCCTGGTTCAACGAGCGCATCGGCCGGCAGGCCACCATTGCGTCCTACATGGTGCTCGGCGGCATCAGCGCGCTCGGACTCGCCTTCGCGCAGAGCGACCAGCACATCATGGTCGCGGGGATTCTGCTGTCGTTCTTCATGAACGGCACCTATGCCGGCGTCTATGCCTATACCGCAGAGGTATTCCCGACGCCGGTGCGAACCACCGGCGCCGGCCTTGCCTCGGCGATCGGCCGCATCGGCGCGATCGTCTCGCCGATCCTTGTCGGCTACCTCTATCCCAATTTCGGCTTTGCCGGCGTGTTCGGGATCACCACCAGCGTTCTGCTGATCGGAGCGCTCACCGTCGTGGTGATGGGTGTGCCGACGCGCGGCCGTTCGCTGGAAGACATTGCCGCGGGCGAAGTCGCATGAGGGAGACGACACGCCAGGCCGATCCGCAGCTCAACGCCGTGGCGGCGGCGCAGGGCAGGGCGGATCAGCCGGAGGCGCTGTTCTCGGCATTGGACGACGCCTTGAAATCGGCGATCGGGCACAAGCTGTTCACGATCCTGACTTATGACGACGACACCGGCGAAGCGGCGCGGATCTATTCCAATCTCCCCGGGCCTTACCCGACGGGCGGACGCAAGCGCCTCGCGCCGGGACCATGGACCGAGGCCGTGCTCGACCGCGGCGAGGCGTATATCGGCCGCAGCCTCGACGATCTGCGCAATGTCTTCGCCGATCACGAGCTGATCGCTTCACTCGGCTGCGAGAGCGTGCTCAACATGCCCGTGCGCTGGCGCGGACGCACGCTCGGCTCGCTCAACCTGCTGCATGAAGCGGGCTGGTACGGTGCGGACGATGTCGCCGCGTGTCTCCCGTTTGCCCAGCTCGCGCTTCCCGCGCTGCTCACACAGTCCTGACCGGACAGGAAACGACCATGACTCGCACCCTCTTCAAGAATGCCGCCCTGCTCGATCCGCTTCAGCCGGATTTGTTGGAGGGCCATCACGTGCTGGTCGAGGACAATGTGATCAAGGAGGTCTCGGACCGGCCGCTTCAAGTCACCGCCGACCGGACCATCGACCTGAAGGGCAAGACGCTGATGCCCGGCCTGATCGACCTGCATGTCCATGCGGTGGCGGTCGAGCTCAACCTGTCGCAGCAGGTGCACATGCCGAATGTGCTGGTGACGCTGCGCTCGACGCTGCTGCTGCGCGGCATGCTGCGCCGTGGCTTCACCACGGTCCGCGACGCCGGCGGCGCCGGCCATGCGCTGAAGCAGGCGATAGAGACCGGCCTGACCGAAGGCCCGCGGCTGTTCGTCTCCGGCCGCGCGCTGAGCCAGACCGGCGGGCATGGCGACATGCGGGCGCGCTCGGATTATCTCGCCAGCGACGCGCCATGTCCGTGTTGCGTGCGCGTCGGCGCGCTCGCGCGCGTCGCCGACGGCGTCGACGGCGTGCGCAAGGCGGCGCGCGAGGAGCTGCAGATGGGCGCCGACCAGATCAAGATCATGGCGTCCGGCGGCGTCGCGTCGCCGACCGACCCGGTCGGCGCCTTCGGCTACTCCGAGGACGAGATCCGCGCCATCGTCGAGGAGGCGCGCGGGCGCCAGACCTATGTGCTCGCCCATGCCTACACCGCCGCTGCGATCGAGCGCGCGGTTCGCTGCGGCGTGCGCACCATCGAGCACGGCAATCTGGTCGATGCCAAGACCGCGCGCCTGATGGCCGAGAAGGGCGCCTATGTGGTGCCGACGCTCGTCACCTATGAGGCGCTGGCCAATGAGGGCGCCCAATATGGCCTGCCGCCCGAGAGCGTGGCCAAGATCGCCGATGTCCGCGACGCGGGTCTCCGTTCGCTCGCGATCTATCGCGACGCCGGCGTGAAGATGGGGTTCGGCAGCGATTTGCTCGGTCCGTCGCAGCGCCTGCAGAGCGATGAATTCCGCATCCGCGCCGAGATCCTTGGTCCGCGCGCGGTGATCGCCAGCGCGACATTGATCGGCGCCGAGGTGCTGGGCATGGAGGGCAAGCTCGGCCGTATCGCGCCCGAGGCGATCGCGGACCTGCTGGTGGTCGACGGCAATCCGCTCAGCGACGTCGCTTGCCTGCTCGGTCAGGGCGAGCATATTCCGCTGGTGATGAAGGCCGGCAAGGTCCAGTTCGACCGACTGAGCGCGTAGTTGCCGCCACGTCACGGACGCCCTCGCGCCGCTCGTGCGTCCTATGTCGAGATGCGCACCACCATCTTGCCGAGCGCCCCGCGCGTCTGCATGGTCCTGAACGCTTCCCGGAAATCGCCCAGCGCGAAGACGCGACCGACCACAGGCTTCAGCTGGCCGTCGGCAAGCCAGCCCGTCAACTGCGACATCAGGCGCTTTTGCAATTCGGGCTCGCGCAGCGGAATCTGCGCGAGATCAACACCGAGCAGGGCGCCGCCCTTGAGCAGCGGCAGGTTGAACGGCAATGCCGGGATCGCGCCGGCGGCAAAACCGACCACGAGATGACGGCCACGCCAGGCGATGGAGCGAAAGGCCTGCACCGAGACGTCGCCTCCGACCGGGTCGAAGATCACGTCGGCACCGTGTCCTTCCGTCAATTCCTTCAGCGTGTCGCGCCAGCCGGTCTGCGTGTAGTCAATCACAGCGTCGGCGCCGTGTTGTTGGGCGAAGGCGCGCTTGTCCGGTGTCGATGCCGCTGCGATCACACGGGCGCCAAGCAGCTTGCCGATCTGGACGGCCGCAATTCCGGTGCCGCCAGCTGCGCCCAGCACCAGCAGCTGTTCGCCTGCGCAGAGCGAGGCGCGTGCACTGAGCGCATAGAGCGCGGTCAGATAATTGGCGCGAAACGAGGCGGCGACTTCGGCCGCGACGCCGTCGGGCAGGGGATGGAGCGCTTCGGGCCTGACGACGATCTCTTCGGCAAGCGCGCCCGATCGCGTCATCCCCATCACGCGCATGCCGGGTTGATAGCCGCCGGGTGCGCCGGGCGCTTCCGTCACCACCCCGGCAAACTCCGTACCGGGAATGAAGGGCAGGGGATCCCTGGTCTGATAGCGTCCCTCGATCTTCAACCCGTCGACGAAGCCGATCCCGGCAGCTTCCACGCGGATGCGCAATTGTCCGGGCTCCATGGACGGGGGCGGAACGTCCTTCAGTTCGATCTGATCGATCGGCGCGTATTGCTCGACGACGACGGCTTTCATGTCGGACCTCTGTTGTTCCAATTATCCTGACAGGTCCCGACACGAGCCTCTTGCGTCTACCGCCACATCCCGCGCATCTTTGCTCCGATGTCGACCTTCGGGCCCTGCGCGGCGGTGCGGGCCGCACCGCTTGCGGCCTTCGGCCAGGCGGTGCGCTCGAACAGGTAGACCAGCTGCTCCGGGATGAAGCGGGTGCGCGAGGCATAGACGTGGCGGTCGCCCTTGGCGGCCTGGCCGTGGACGAAGAAGCGCTGGGGCACGACGAGGTGCAGATCGTCCTTGGCGCGCGTCATCGCGACATAGAGCAGGCGTCGCTCTTCTTCCAGCTCGGCGCTGGTGCCGGCGCCGAGATCCGAGGGCATGCAGCCGTCGACGACGTTGAGCACGAACACCGACTTCCACTCCTGGCCCTTGGCGGAATGGATGGTGGACAGGATCAGATAATCCTCATCGCGCAGCGGCGGCCCGGATTTGTCGCTGGTCGCATCGGGCGGGTCGAGGGTGAGCTCGGTCAGGAATTTTTCGCGGCTGGCATAGCCACTCGCGATCTGCTCGAGCTGCATCAGATCGGCGCGGCGCGTCTCGGAATCCTCGTGGAGGCGATCGAGATGCGGCTCGTACCAGAGCCGTACGCGTTCGAGATCGACCGGCCATTCCGAATAGCGCAGGTTCTCGATGGTGCGGACGAAGTCGGTCCAGTCCGCGCCCGTGCGCGCGGGTACCGGGAGCTGGCCCAGCGTGTGAAGCGGATCGGTGCTCTCCGCCATCTGGTCGAGCACGCGCTGTGCGGTCGCGGGGCCGACGCCCGGCAACAGATGCAAAATGCGGAAACCGGCGACACGGTCGCGCGGGTTCTCGGCAAAGCGCAGCAGCGCCAGCACGTCCTTGACGTGCGCGGCGTCGAGGAATTTCAGCCCGCCGAACTTGACGAACGGAATGTTGCGGCGGGTCAGCTCGATCTCGAGCGGGCCGGAATGCGAGGAGGTCCGGAACAGCACCGCCTGGTGCTTGAGCAGCGCGCCTTGCTCGCGGTTCGCCAGCACCTGTTCGACGATGTAGCGCGCCTGGTCGGCCTCGTCGTGCACGGTGACGAGCTGCGGCTTGTGCGAGGCGGTGCGGTCGGTCCACAAATTCTTGGTGAAGCGCTCGCGCGCAAGTCCAATCACGCCATTGGCCGCCGCCAGCACAGTCTGTGTCGAGCGGTAGTTGCGGTCGAGCGTGATCATCTCGGCGCGGGGCGAGAAGCTTTGCGGGAAATCCAGGATGTTGCGCACGGTGGCGGCGCGGAACGAATAGATCGACTGGGCGTCGTCGCCGACCACGGTGAGCCCGCGTCCATCGGGCTTGAGCGCCAGGAGGATCGAGGATTGCAGGCGGTTGGTGTCCTGGTATTCGTCGACCAGAACGTGATCGAAGCGGCCGCCGATTTCCTCGGCGATCAACCCATCGCTCATCATCTGCGACCAGTACAGCAGCAGATCGTCGTAATCGAGCACGTGCTGGGCCTGCTTGGCCTCGACATAGGCCGCGAACAGCCCCTTCAGCTCGGCGGCCCAGCCCGCACACCAGGGATAATGTTGGCCGAGCACCTTCTCGATCTCCATCTCGGCGTTGACGCAGCGCGAGTAGATCGACAGGCACGTGCCCTTGGCTGGAAAGCGGCTCTCGGTCTTCGACAGGCCGCGCTCGTGCCGGACCAGGTTCATCAGGTCGGCGGAATCCTCGCGGTCGTGGATGGTGAAGGCGGGATCGACGCCGATCCGTTCGGCATATTCGCGCAGCAGCCGCGCGCCGATGCCATGGAAGGTGCCGGCCCAGGTCAGCGCATCGCGCATGATTGCGGCGTTGTTCTCGCCCAGCACCTTGCGGGCGATGCGCTCGACCCGGCCGGCCATCTCGGCCGCGGCGCGGCGGGAGAACGTCATCAGCAGGATGCGGCGCGGATCGGCGCCGGCGACGATCAGATGCGCGACGCGGTGGGCCAGCGTGTTGGTCTTGCCGGAGCCGGCGCCGGCAATGACGAGCAGGGGAGCGCCCACGGTCGCGCCATCGGCCACGCCATGCTCGACGGCGCGGCGCTGCTCCGCATTGAGCGTGTCCAGATATGTCGCCACGAATCGCCCCGGTGAAAGGGCGAGAGTCGGCGATCCCGTCGCGAATCGCAATGCGTCTGGACGGGACCGGGTTTAGGATTTAGGGGGAAAGACGACCCAAGGTTCCCTCCCGAAAAGCGCACCCCGGCATGACCGAGCTCAAATCCGACCAGTTCGAGATGCGGCGGCTGGAATCGCTCAGCAACACCATTTTCGGTGTCGCCATGACGCTTTTGGCCTACGACCTGCCCAAGGCCGCGGTGTTCACCAGCGCGCCCGGCTGGAGCGATCTTGCCCATGTCTATTCCGGCAAGCTCGCCGGCTTCGCGCTCAGCTTCATCATCGCCGGGGTGTTCTGGATCAGCCATCACCGGCGGCTGGCGCGCCAGCCAGTCGGCAGCCGCGGCGCGGTGATCCTGAACCTGTTCTTCCTGCTCTCGATCGTGCTGCTGCCTGTCACTAACGGCCTCTATACCAATTACAGCATGAGCAGTGCGGTTGCGGTGCTCTACGGGCTGCACCTGACCGCGATCGCCGGCCTCAATGCCTGGCTGTGGTGGACCATCCTCGGCAGCTGGCGCTACGAGATCATGGCCTCGCTGTTTCCGCTTCTGGTGTTCATTCCGGGCACGATCGTGGCGGCATTCGCCCCCCACGTCGCGCCCTTTGTCTGGTTCATCGCCTTCGGCGGGCTCCTGATCCAGCGCTTCTACGGTGCGCGGACCGGGCCGGGGGCGTGAGGCCGTGCCTCACCCGGACGTCGCGCCGAACCCATCGGCCGGCACGTAAAGCTTGACCGGGCGGATTTCGTAGACCGCAGTCGGATTGACCGCTCGCAGCTTCCGCGCCGCCGCGATCGCCTCCTCCTCGGTGGCACATTCCATCAGGTGGAAGCCCAGAAGCTGCTCCTTGGTCTCGGCAAACGGGCCGTCCAGCACCATGCCCGCGCCGGGGCCGCGCAAGGTGCGTGCCTTCCGGGTCGCATCCAGACGGGCGGCCGGCCCGAACTGCCCGCTGGCCCGCAAGGGGGCCTGAACCTCGATGACCTTGGCCACGACCGCGGCGTCCTGCTCAGGCGTCCAGGACAGGATCTCGTCTTCCACGTGGTAGGCCAGGATGGCGTACAGCATCGTCACCTCGTTGTTTTTCTGCACCGATCCCAAAGGACGTAGCACCGCGGGCGATGCCGACAATCCCCAAACAAGAATTCAAGCACAAAATATTGCGTAGTCATGCCGCGACGAAACCGTCCTGAAACCCGATTGCGGCGTTGCCGTGTGAACGCCGCCGGAAGTGGTCGCGACTGATGACCACAACAACAAGATTTCTGCTGGAGGCGGCAATGTCGGGTCACATCAAGATCATCTGCGACGCACGTCGGGCCGGACAATCTCAGACGGCCGATCTGCACGACCAAAGCGGCCATCACCGCTATTACGGCAGTTCGGCCGAGAATGGCGGCGAGCGCATCGTCGAAAGCCGGCGCGGCAAGCGTCCGCGCGCGCTCGGCGTTTGCGGCTTCTGAAGCCTCGCGCCCGATGTCCCATATGGACGTCCTGCAAATATCGATCGCGGCGATGCCGTTCCTGCTCGCGCTGACGAGCCGGACGAGCAAGGTCATCGTGCCGTGCCTGCTGACGAGCATCTTCACGGTGCTGCTCGGCGGGGAGCCTCACCGCGCAGTCGTGGCCTGGTGCGTCGGCATGCTGATTGCCGCCGTCGCCTTGCGCGAGCGGCTTCGCGCGGGCTGAGTAGGCGCCCGTTACGGGCCGTTCAAGACCTGTTTGACCAGGGCCTCGCGCAGCGCCGCCAGTTCGCCGCTCGCCTCCATCTGAGCGATCACCTTGCCGACCTCGGGCACCAGGTCGCGATGGCGTTCGTGCAGGTAATGGTAGATGTGGATGCGCTGGAGCGGCGGCGAGAGCGGGTGGATCCTGGCCTGCAGATTGAGTTTCCGCACCGCCGCGAGCCCGCTGAAGAGATCGGTGACCATCACATCGAAACGATCGGCATCGAGCATCCTGACCATGTTGTCGAGGCCAGTGGTCGCCGTAACGCGGGCCATGCCGCGCGTGCCGGCCTCCGAGGAGCCGACGCCGCGGACGATGCCGATGCGGTAGTCCCTGATCGAATCCCAGCCGGCGACGTCGAACCGGAGTTTGGTCGCAAACACTGCAGGCTCGATATAGTTGATCGCCGGCGTGACCTGGACCAGCGTCGGGTAGTCGCGCGAGAGCGTTCCGATGCGCTGGATCTCGCCGTCGACCGCGCCGGCGCTCGACAGTGCGAGCGCACGCTTGCCGGGGACGTCCTCGAACTCCAGCTTGATGTTCAGCCTGGCGTAAACGGCCCGCAGCATCTCGCCGCCGACATATTGATCGGGGATGTCGGCGATGCGCGCCAGCCGGATGACCTCCTGCGCCTGCGATGGACCACTTGCAAGCAGTGACAGGCAGGCGACGATAATACGCCACATGACGCGCCTCCTCGTTGCCCGATGCTATCGCTGGATTTCCGATGTCCGCCCGATCTACCGGAGATGGCGCCTGCGCGGGGCCATAGCGACACTGCCCGCCCGAGGTGCAGGCGACTTCCGGACTTTCACCGATGTCATTCTACCACGCGAAGTGGTAGTTTGCGCGACAATCCTGCTGCCGGACGCAAGAGATGACCCCGCCGACCTCAAGCCGCCCAGGGGTTGACAGGAAATCGGCCGACGGGATCGCCGCGCGCATCGCGGGACGGGGAAGTCTCGACGATCGAAATGCTCGAGGCTGCGACCGCTCGGCCGCAGCGTGCCGCCATTTCCGGGGATGTGGTGCATGGTCAAGGCTGGTGACGAGGACTCCAAGCGCGGCCGCGCCGTTGCACCGGCGGCTGCGAAGCAGGATTTGATCGGCACCGCGCTCGCGCCTTCGATGTTCGCCACGCTGCTGTCCCGGCTCTTCAACTGGTCGCGCAGCGGCGTCGGGCCGCGCCTGCTCGCAGCCGTGCTGCTGTTCTCTTCGGTCGTGACGCTGACATTGACGGCGCTCCAGCTCTATCTCGATTATGATCGCGAGGTCGGCCTCATCGAGACCAGGCTCGAGGAGATCGGCCGCAGCACCACCGGCAGTCTCGGCGAGAGCCTGTGGAATCTCGACCAGAACCAGCTCAAGCTCCAGCTCGACGGTATCCTGCGGCTGCCCGACATCCGCGCCGCCGAGGTGCGCGAGATTGCCGATCGTCCCAATCCGATCCGTCTCGCCATCGGCGACCCGAGCACCCGCTCGGTCGTGACGCGCGACTATCCGCTGAACACCATTGTGCAAGGGACCGCACGCGAGATCGGCGTGCTCCATGTCGAGGCGACGCTGACCGATGTCTATCAACATCTGCTGAACCGCGCGCTGGTCATCCTGGCAAGCCAGGCGGCCAAGACGTTCCTCGTCTCGCTGTTCATCATCTACATGTTCCATCTGCTGGTGACGCGGCATCTGGTCGCCATCGCCGAGTTCGTCAGCAAATACAGCCTGGCGTGGCCGCCGCCGCCTTTGCGCCTGGAGCGCCGGCCGCCCTACGATGCCGACGAGCTGGACAAGGTGATCGACGCCTTCAACGCCATGTGCGCGAACCTCCAGCGGGCCTATGGCGAGCTGCGCGAGGCCAATGCAAATCTCGAGCGCGACCTGACCATCCGCCAGCGCGCCGAAGAGGACGCGCGTGCGAGCGAGCAGCGCTTCCGCGACTATGCCGAGACCGCGTCCGACTGGTTCTGGGAGACCGGACCAGACCATCGGTTCACCTACATTTCCGACCGGGCCGGTGCCTTCAGCATGGACAGCAAGGCGCTGATCGGCAAGCGCCGCGCCGATGCCGCGTTCGGCCGCGACGCCGAGCCCGAGAAATGGCGCGCGCACATGGCGATGCTGGACCGCCACGAGCCGTTCCGGAAGTTCGAATATCGCGGCCGCGACACCGCCGGGCGGATGCATCATTTCAGCGTCAACGGCCAGCCGATCTTCGCCGCCGACGGACGCTTCATGGGCTATCGCGGCTCCGCGACCGATCTCACCAAGCAGCACGAAACCGAGGAGCGCTTACGTCAATCCCAGAAGATGGACGCGATCGGCCAGCTCACCGGCGGCGTCGCGCACGATTTCAACAACGTGCTCACGGTCATCACCGGCACCATCGAGATCATCCAGGAAGGACTTGCGGACAAGCCCGAATTCGCCGCGATCGCGCAGCTGATCGACGATGCGGCCGCGCGCGGTGCGGAGATCACCTCGCAGCTGCTGACCTTCGCGCGCCGCCAGCCGCTGGAGCCGCGCGAGATCGACGTCAACGCCCTCGTGCTCGAGTCTACGAAGTTGCTGAGGCCGATCCTCGGCGCCCATATCGAGATCGTGACCCGGCTCGCCGATGACGCCTGGTCCGCGATGGCCGATCCCTCGCAGCTCTCCTCGGCGATCGTCAATCTCGCCGTCAACGCGCGCGACGCAATGCCGGGCGGGGGCAAGCTCACGATCGAGACCGCGAACCGCGAGCTCGACGACACCGGCGTTGCCGGCGATGGCGATGCCGTTCGCGGCGCCTTCGTGATGGTCGCGGTCGGCGACACCGGCCACGGCATCCCCGCCGACATCCGCGAGCGCGTGTTCGAGCCGTTCTTCACCACCAAGGGCGTCGGTCGCGGCACCGGCCTCGGGCTCAGCATGGTCTACGGCTTTGCCAAGTAGACCGGCGGCACGGTCGCCGTCGAGAGCGAGGAGGGGCGCGGCACCGTGATGCGGCTGTTCCTGCCGCGATCGAAGGGCGAGGCGCCGGCCAGGACCGCGCCGGTCCAGGCGCTCGACACGGCACGCGGACATGAAACGATCCTCGTGGTCGAGGACGATCCCCTGGTGCAGGGCTATGTCATCGCCCGGCTCGGCAGCCTCGGCTATCGCACGCTGGTGGCCGGCGACGGCGCGTCCGCACTGGCGCTGGTCGACCAGGGCGCCAAATTCGATCTGCTGTTCACGGACATCATCATGCCCGGGGGCATGAACGGGCGGGAATTGGCCGACGCGATCCGGCTCCGCCGGCCGGGGGCAAGGGTGCTCTATACCTCCGGCTACACCGACAACGCCATGATCCACGAAGGACATCTCGATTCCGGCGTGGCGCTGCTCAAGAAGCCCTACCGGAAGTCGGAGCTGTCGCAGAAGATTCGCGAGGTGCTTGCGGGCGAGCCGCCGGGTTGAAGCGCGCTCCCGGACGAAAAAGGCGCGGCGGGGAAGCCCCCGTCGCGCCCGATTTCTTGCTCGCTGGTCCAGGGCTGAGAGCGCCCCGATGCCAAGCCCTATTCAAAGCTTAGCGGGCGATCCCAGCGAGGTGACAGCGCTTGGTAAAAGACACTGGATCACCTCCTTTCGTTGGTTTCGGAAGATTTCAATATAGGGGGCATTGCCGCCGCTGTTAAGGGGCGGCGGGTCCGCAGGAACCGGGCGCGATTCGCAAAGGCTCAGGACGGCCGGAAAGCGACTTCCTGAACAGTTGAGACCGCCGCCCGGCCGTGTTAGGGAGCCCGTAACGCGGGTGTAGCTCAATGGTAGAGCAGCAGCCTTCCAAGCTGAATACGAGGGTTCGATTCCCTTCACCCGCTCCAAAACGTGCCGCGCCAGAATGTCCCTGAGCGCATCTGCTCGATCCCCCTGCAAGTGACGCGTTTCGAATGTTCGTTGGCACTCGCTGTGCGCTGACAGCGAACCGGCTGGACATCCTCGGAGGAAGTGTAGCATCCTCAAGTTGCGGGCAGGGGACACGATCTCGCTAGATTGATCGAGTTCTGCCGGAACGTGCCATGAGGCTGGGGGGCTGGGGTGGCGAAGCGGATCATCTTGCTGCTGGACGGCACCTGGAACGACGCCGATGACGGCGGGGCCGACACCAACATCGTTCGCCTCAGGCAGAGAATTGCAGAGCATCTCTCCAACGCGCATTCGCGCGCCACGAGCGACGTCACGAGTTCCGCTGCCGTGCCTCAGCAGACATTCGTCCTGAAGGGCGGCAAGCCGGGCGGCCGGGACAACGTCATCCTCTACGAGCGAGGGGTAGGAACCAGCGGTTTTCTGGATCGGTTCAGCGGTGGTGCCCTTGGCGCAGGCCTGTCGGAAAACGTTCGCCGTGCCTACACTTTTCTGGCCCAGCACTACGACCGGGGAGACGAGATTTTCATCTTCGGCTTCTCGCGCGGCTCATACACCGCCCGGTCGTTGGTGGGCTGCCTGGCAGCCGTCGGTCTGATTTATCGCAATAAGTTCGACGCCAAGGCCTTGTCGCGGCTGTGGGCGCATTATCGCACGCATCCGGCCAACCGCCTCCCTTGTGACGAGATACTCGTCAGAAAGATTTCGTCAGGTCCGAACAGCATTCCAGTCAAGTTGCTCGGCGTGTTCGACACCGTGGGCGCCCTGGGGATACCGCTGAATGCGTTCTGGAAAGAAAATCGCGACCTGTACGGCTTCCATGACGTCGGTCTGTCGGGGATCTGCGAGCACAGCCTGCAGGCGCTGGCGATCGACGAACATCGGGAGGCTTTCGAAGCCACTCTCTGGCGGCGATTGCCCTTCACCGCACGGCCGGCAAACGTGGAGCAGGTGTGGTTCGCGGGGGCCCATGCCGACGTCGGCGGCGGATATGTGCGGTCCGGGCCGCATCAGCTCGAAGACATCACTCTGGATTGGATGATCAAGCGCGTTCGCCAGATTGCCGGCGACGACTTCCCGTTGGATCCGCCGCCAGCACTCGCTCCTGATTGTATCACGGCGCCCCAGCACGAACCTCGTCAGGGGCTGTATCGTTTCATGCCCTATGTCTACCGGTCGATCGGAAATCTGCCCGTACCCGTTGCGCCCAGACCGTTCGAACGAAACGTCTGCTTCGACCGGCACGCCAAGCCGATCGGAGAGGCGATCCACGTCAGCGCCATCGAGCGCCTGGGTCTATCCGTCGGGATCGGCGGCGTTGACGCGACATACGCCCCGCGGAACCTCATGTCGGCCCTCCAGCAGTTGGTTCAGCTGAACGGCGATGTTGCCGTCGTGGACTGGAATGCCATGTCGACGCCGCTCCTGCTGGCGACGGTGTTGATGAGGCAAGGGCTGCAAAGAGTCAGGTAACCGCGAGCGGAGCTTAGTCATGTTTTACTTGATCGTGCCGCTGGTCTTCATTGCGATTTTCCTGCTCGGGGCGTTTTTCTGGTTCTGGTGGGCAACGCCGCGCGCGCAGGTCCTGCTTCACTTCGATGCCGATCAGATCAAGCAGTTGGAGGTTCAGGATCGCCTGCGCCAGACGAACTATCAGGTCCTGACCGGGCTGGGACTCGTCGCGACCTTTATTGCCGGTGCCGTCCAGCTCTGGTTGACGAGCAATCAGTGGAATGCAGACTACAGGCTTCGTCTGGATCACGAGCGGGGCCAGCAATTTGCGGAGGCGACCCGCAGCCTGGTTGACGCCCCGGACAAACCCTATGCACAGGTGGCCGCGCAGCGGATCACCAGCCTTGTCTCGGAGAGCCCCGGCGCTTTCGGGCAGCAGGCTATCACAATTCTGGAAAGCGTCGTCGTCGATGGAACGAAGGCCAACCGGATGCAGGAATCCGGGACTTGCGACGCGGGAGATCCGACCCGGCCAAGGCCGGTCGTCGAGCGCCGCGAGGAGCCGCCACCTGCTGCTCAGGCCGCCATCCGGCAACTCGGCGGTGGTGTGCTATCGAGGGTCCGCAGTTTACCCAGCGGCAGGTTGTGTGCCGGTGACAGGCGCTTGAATCTGGCCAATCTCGGATTGGACAATTTCGATCTTAGCGGGCTCGACCTTTCTTGTTCGGTGATGACGCAAGCCCAGCTGCGTCGGGTCAGCTTACGATACGCCAATCTTTTTGGTGCTGATCTCGGTGGCGCAAGTCTGGCCGACTGGGATGTCCCAGGCTCGCCGGCTAGTTCGGGATGGTTGTGGAAGGAATCCGAGAGACCGAAGCAATTTGAGAAGACGCGGTTCACCGCCGAGAGCATCGGCTTCGATGAAACCGATCCGGCTCCGAAGAAGAAAGAGGAAAGCAAGACCAACGCACCTCCTAAATTGGACGTCTGGCAGACCTATCGCTGCTTCATCACCGATTTGCGCGACGCCGATCTCCGCGGCGTCAACTTCGAAAATGCCTCCCTGGGAGGCGCCGATTTCAGGAACGCAGATCTGACCGGCGCCAATCTGTGCGGCGCCACGGTCAGCCGGGCCAATTTCAGGGGCGCCAAGGGTTTGACGACCGCGATGCTGCGACGAGTCTGCGTCGGCAGGTTTGGAGACGATGAAGACACCATCATCGCTGCGCAGCCGCTCGGTTTGGAGCCGTATTTTTCCGGCGAGTTCAGGCGCGTCGAGATGTGCGGAGTTCGGCGGGGCGATTGCCAGCCAAGTGCTGATCAGACGTCGAAGGCCCTGAACCGGCCACGTCGCTGAGAGGGGTATCGGTCACCTAAGCGAATTTCGGGAGGAACGATGTACGCAATCACGTTCGCTGCGGCGGCCATCATCTGGCCGTTCATCGTGGCCATGATTTCGAGCAGGTTCGGCGCCGATGTGAGCGCTCGCTTCCTCGAACGCCCAGGACCTATTCCATCGACCGGCGAGGCGCTCACCCGGAGATCGCTTGAGCAGTGGCTGCGGTCGCCCGCCAATGGTCCCTTCCGCAGGCCCTATGCTCGATGCATCATGCTTCTGGATGTCATCTACATTTTTCTTGTCGGAGGGTTTTTCGTCACTGGCTCGCTATGGCTCGCCTCGGCGCTGACATGGCCTGACCCGGCCAATTGGTGGTATTGTGTCGCGGTCTGCATCGTGCCGGCCGCCTATATCATCAGCGATTTCGTGGAAGACGCCATGATCGCGCAGATCCTCCTGCGCCACGACGTGAGTGACACCAAATTCAACCTGATGTGTCTGGCGACGACGATCAAGATCGTGACCTTCGGAGCGGCCGCGGCTCAGACCGTTGTCCTCGGCATTTGCGCGCTGCTCCTGAGTGCGGCCTAATGTTCCTTCGAGACGCGGCCTTGCGGCCACGCCTCCAGAGTAGTGGTCCACCTCAGTCGCTCCGCACGAGGCTCTTGGTGAATCCAGGTGCCGACGAACTTGCCTGCGCAACTCGCCACAGGATGGCTGTGAGCGGTCGTGCATAATGCCAGCGTCAGGCACACCGCCACGGACATATCAATTTCATTCGATACCCCCGAAAGAAAGCATCGAGAATATTAACCTCAGCCCGCAGAACAAGGACGGCCCGGTCGCGGCCTGATCCAGGTCAATGTCCCCCGCGCCGGATGGTCTATCCATTGGTCGCAACTTCGGGACATACACATGACCAACAAGCTGATCGATTGGACGCCGGACCTCTCCCTGCCGACCTCCAAATCCACCGTCCAGCACTTCATCGCCAAGGCCGGCGGCGATCGCCTGGTGATCGACACTACGCCCTGGGGCGAGGCCGACCTCTCGGTGAACGGTCAGTCGATCGCTCACCTCGAAACGGCCGCGAGCGCTGGCGACGCATTTCGAACCCTCGAGACGATCGCGGAAGATTTGGAAGCCGACAAGAATGCGCGCCTCGATCAGGCGATCGAGGATGACGAGGTCCGCGAAAAGCTGGGTCTGGCGCGCATCTAAGGCCATCGTAGCCCGTGAGATCGCTGATATCGCTACGGCGATGAATGCCATCCGCGCGCGTCGGAACGAGGCGGCGGGGATCCCCTAGGAACCATCACTCCGCGCACGAGTTGGCCGGTCGGGCAGGACCGAAAATCACACGAGGCCGACCGTGCAAGACGACATGCGCGTGCGCACCACCGCGCAGATCGCGGGTCATCCTGTTCATCCGATGCTGGTGCCGATCCCGATCGCATGCTTCGTCGGGGCGCTGCTAACCGACATCGCCTATGTCGCCAGCGCCGAGATCATGTGGACGAATTTTTCCGCCTGGCTTCTGCTCGCTGGCGTCGTCTTCGGCGTGCTGGCGGCGATCGCGGGCCTGATTGATTTCCTCGGCAACCGCCTGGTGCGGGCGCAAACGCCGGCCTGGCCGCATCTGATCGGAAATGCACTGGCGCTGATCCTGGCCATCGTCAACGCGCTGATCCACACCCGCGATGCCTGGACCTCGGTGTGGCCGACCGGGCTCGTTCTGTCCGTGATCACGGTGCTGATCCTGCCCGTCACCGGCTGGCTCGGCTGGGCCATGGTCTATCGCCACGGCGTAGGAGTTGCACGATGATATCGAAGCTTGCCCGGGCGCTGGTGTTCTCGCCGCTGCTGTTGCTGGCTGGCTGCGACGACGGCAGCGGCGACCCCAAGGCGCAGATCGGCGCCAACCCAAAACTTCCCGACATCCAGCAATATTTGCTGCCGCCGGTCCACATCGCGCGCATCGTCGGCTGGAAGAAGAACGAGACGCCGGCTGTGGCTGAGGGCCTGCAGGTCAAGGCCTTCGCGACCGGCCTGCAGCATCCGCGTTTCATCTACGTGCTGCCCAATGGTGACGTGCTGGTGGCGGAATCCAAGGCGCCGAAGGGGGCCGGGATCAAGCGGCCCAAAGAGATCGTCATGGGCTACATCGAGTCCTGGGCGACCTCGGGCGGCAACGACACCGGGCCGGGCAACCGCATCACGCTGCTGCGCGACAGCAATGGCGACGGCGTGCCGGAGACGCAAAGCGTCTTCCTCGACCATCTCAATTCGCCCTTCGGCATCGCGCTGGTTGGCAACGACCTCTATGTCGCCAACGCCGATGCGATCGTCAAATATCCCTACACGGAAGGCGACACGAAGATCACCGCGCCCGGCACCGAGCTGACGCCGCTGCCGGGTGGGCCGATCAACCATCACTGGACCAAGAGCCTGGTCGCGAGCCCCGACGGCTCGAAACTCTATGCCGGCGTCGGCTCCAACAGCAACATCACCGAGAACGGCATGGAGGCCGAGCACAACCGCGCCGCGATCCTCGAGGTCGATCGTGCCAGCGGCCGCTGGCGCGTGTTCGCAAGCGGCCTGCGCAATCCCAACGGGCTCAGCTTCGAGCCGCAGACCGGCGCGTTGTGGACGGTGGTGAACGAGCGCGACGAACTCGGTCCCGATCTCGTCCCTGACTACATGACCTCGGTGAAGGACGGCGGCTTTTACGGCTGGCCCTATAGCTATTACGGCCAGCACGTCGATCCCCGCGTCAAGCCGCAGCGACCGGATCTCGTCGCCAAGGCGATCGTGCCGGATTATGCCCTGAGCTCGCATGTCGCCCCGCTCGGGCTCGTCTTCAACACCGGCTCCGGCCTGTCGGCCGCCTATCGTGGCGGCGCCTTCGTCGGCGAGCATGGCAGCTGGAACAGGAAGGTGCTCAACGGCTACAAGGTCGTGTTCGTGCCGTTTACCGAGGGCAAGCCGAGCGGACCGGCGCAGGACGTCGTGACGGGCTTTTTGAACAGCGACAACCAGGCGCGTGGCCGTCCCGTCGGCGTCGCCATCGACAAGACTGGCGCGCTGCTGGTCGCAGACGACAGCGGCAACACGGTGTGGCGCGTCAGCGCTGCGCATCCGCAGCTGACGCAACGATAGGCCCGCCGGCGCGTTATCGGACAGACGGTGAAAGCCAAATTCTGAAACTCAAAGCCAGGAGTTGGACAATGGGCCTTGCTCAATATGCCATCGTGCCGGTGAGGGACGAATGGGGCGTGCTGCACGACGGCGACGTCAAGAACACATACGCCACCAAGGAAGCTGCATTCGAATCGGCGGTCGCCGCCGCATCCCTCGCGCTTCGTGAGGGACATGAAGTCCAGGTCAGCGTGCCCGGCCGCGAAGCCGGAGGCAACGCGCTCGGCGTCCAGGACAACGCTTGAGAAGGAAGACGCGATGACCAAGCCGCGTGAGCCGAACGGCGTCGAGCCATCCCGCTCCGAGGACGACATCCAGCGGGAGCAGCTGGGTCCCCGCGGCGTGCCCGGTGCGCCTGATCCGGCCAAGATGACCCCGCAGCGCGACAAGAAGACGCCGAGGCACGTCGATCCCGGCCACACCGCGTGAGGCGGCGCGGCGGCCTAACATGATCAGACGATCAATCGTCCGCGCCGCGCGGCGATCCCGATCGCAACCTCGGCACCCGCGTTGAAGTCGAGACGGTCGGCTTCAATGCCGTCGCTGAAGATGACGCCGTTTTCCGCCATCAGCGAGCGTATGCGCAACTGGTCCGCCGAGGCGAGCCGGCCGCAGACGAGATGGGTCTGCGAATGGCGGCTGGGGAAGGGCTCGCGCACCGCGAAGCGCAGCTCCGGCGCGTCCCAGGGCAGGGCCTCGTAACCGGTCAGCGGGGGAGGCTGCCCAACAAGACTGCCGGCAATGGCCAGCGAGCCCGTGACGATGCTTTTGATCCAGGCGGTCGATCCGAGCCCGGTCGAGACGATCAGTCCACTTGAAGATTGCCGTTCCGTCGCCCCGCCGGCGGCAAGCTCATAGATCGCGGAGACATGCGTCCGTGCGCCGATGAACAAATCGTTGACGGCGTAGAGCACCTGGCCATCGTTGAGCCGTGCTTCCGCCATCGTCACGGCCTGGCTGCCGCGCTTCTCAGTGGCGACCTCCGGCAGGAGCTTGGCGAGGTCGCGCGGCGCGAAGGGCAGGAGGATGCCGTCGTGGCGCGCGGGATCCGGATTGAGCCCGATCAGCGGATGGTCATCGAGATATTTCATCGTGTTGGCGACGACGCCGTCCTGGCCGAGCGCGACGACGATGTCATCAGGCCCGAAGAGGAAGTTCGGCAGGAAGCCGCGGTCGATGACCTGATAGCGCCCCCATTGCTCCAGCACTTGCAGCGTCGTGTGACGCTGGGCACGATAGACCTCGTGCTCGCGCTCATAGTCGGAGAAGTCGGCGCCGAGATGCTCGACATAGAAGCGCGCCTGTGCCGCCGTCAGGTGGCGCGCGATCAGGTCCTCCAGCCTGGTCTTGCGCGTCACCAGCACCACCTTGCGGTCATTGGCGGCGGGCATTGGCGGCCTCCGTCGGCTTCGGCTTCTCCATCAACTGGCTGAGCAGGTCCGGCGAGACGTTGAGCTGGCCGATCTTCTCGGCCTTCTCGGCAATGCCGGAGAAGGCTTGCGCGATCAGCTGACCTGGCTGCATGCCGGCAGCGGCAAGCGCCTGGATCACGCGGGTGTCGACGCCCTCGAAGATCTTCATCAGCGCGCCGACGCGGTAGGCCTCGGCGTCGGCCAGCGTCCTGGTGTTCTCGGCGTTGAGGCCGACGAAATCCTTGCGCTTGCCCTCCAGCACGATGTCCGCGGCCATGCCGGCCTCGCGCAGCTCATTGCGCTTTGCCGCAACGCTCGCCTCGGCGTCCATCTGGGTCTCGCGGATCGACCGCTTCTTCTGCTCGACCGCAATCTCGGTGTCGAGCTCGCTCTCGCGAATGGCGCGTTCCTGCTCGACGGCGAAGTTGCGCCGGGCGAAGATCGCTTCGTCCGCGTTCTTCAGGATCGCTTCGCGCGCTTGCGCCTCCAGCGCCTTCGCGGTGTCCGGCGTCGGCTTGATGCCGCGGATCGACACGCCGAGGATTTCGAGGCCGAGAGCTGCGATGTCGGCGCGCGCCCTCAAGCCGCCCGCGATGATGTCGGCGATGCGGTCGGACGCCTGCAACGCGTCCCTCAGCGTCAGTTCCTTCACCGCTTGCTGGGCGAGGACCTCGACCGTGCCGAGGATGCGTTCCGGCAGCTTTTCCGGATCGTCGCTCGCATAGGTCTTGCCGTCAGCCTTCAGGGTGAAGTCGAGCATCGAGGCCGCCTTCTTCGGGTCGCTGACGCGATAAGTCACCTGGCCCTGCACGGTCAGCGTCTGAAAGTCGCGCGCGGTCTGCTCGAAGATGAACGAGGCGTCGCGGCTGCCGACGGGCACCGCGACCAGCATGGTCACCGGCGCGTAATACAGCGCGGAAAGACCAGCACCCTCGGCGACGATCGCGCCGGCGCGATACTTCATCAGATAGGTGGTGGGCTGGGCCTTGATGAACCTGACGCCGAACATGTGTTTCTCCAACGGCTGCAATAAGTGTGTCTGAGCAACTAAGTAAGTTGGACTGTACAACTAACTATGCTACTGTCAAACCGAACAGGGAAGATTGGCGATGGCAGGTGAGGGGCGGAGCAAGGACCTTGGCAAGGGCCTTGGAAAGTCTGGAGAATTGGACTTTCCGCGCCCCCTGACCACGGTCGATGTCGTGATCTTTACGATCCTCGACGACAGCCTTCAGGTGCTGCTGATGCAGCGCCCGGCCGGCGAGGGCGAGCCGTTTCCGCTCAGCTTGGCGCTGCCGGGCGGCTTCGTGGACGTCACGAAGGACCGCGACCTCGCGGCTTGCGCGGCCCGCAAGCTGAAGGAGAAGACCGGGGTCACCAGCCCTTATCTGGAGCAACTCGGAAGCTGGGGAAGCGCGACGCGCGATCCGCGCGGCTGGTCGGCGACGCACGCCTATTTCGCGCTGATCCCGGCGGACGCAAGCGTGCTGGCGAACGATGCGCACTGGTTTCCAATTCGAGGGGGCAGGCTCAAGGACAAGCTCGCCTTCGATCACGGCGACATCCTCGCAACCGCGATCCAGCGCCTGCGCAACAAGGTGGAATACACCTCGCTGCCGGCCTATCTGATGCCGCCGGAATTCACGCTGCCGGATTTGCAGCGCGTCTACGAGATCGTGCTCGACCGCCCGCTGGAGAAGAGCGCCTTCCGCACCCGCATCCTGTCGGCCGACATGATCGAGCCGGTCGCGAAGATGCGGCGCGGCCCGAACCGCCCGGCGCAACTCTACCGCCTGAAGAAGGGCAGCGAGCCCGTGTATTTCGTGCGGACGTTCAATCCGCCGGAATGAATTCCGCGGCGACATGCCGAGCCGTCGGTCAGCGTGCAGAGTGGGTCGGCTCGGCCCTTTAGCCCAGATAACATCATGTTAGGTTTATCGCATAACTGGGTAATTGTGTTAGCCCGGCGAAAGCCTACTGTCTCTTCACTCAAGACACCGACCGGCAGTGCCAAGCGCTCGCGGAGCTCCGCAGAGCGCCCGGGGATTGCTGTCCAATTGTCCAGCGAAGCCCGCCAACGGGACGCATCAAACGAACAGATCGGGAGGAGCTTTTGTGATGGGTACCACGCGCGCGATCCACGACATGAGTCAGTCCAGAAAGGCTGCTGCCAGCGGCTGGATCGGGTCGGCTCTCGAATATTATGACTTCTTCATCTATGCGACCGCTGCGTCGCTGATCTTCCCGCAAATCTTCTTCCCGTCGGACAATCCCACGGTCGCGATCGTCGCATCGCTGGCGACCTATGGCGTTGGATATGTGGCCCGGCCGATCGGCGCCTTCGTGCTCGGACATTGGGGCGACACCCATGGCCGCAAGACCGTCCTCATCCTCTGCATGTTCCTGATGGGCATCTCGACCATGGCGGTGGGCATCCTGCCGACCTATCAGCAGGTCGGCATCCTGGCGCCGATCCTGCTCGTCATGCTGCGCCTCGTGCAGGGATTTGCCGTTGCCGGTGAAATCTCCGGCGCAAGCTCGATGATTCTGGAGCATGCGCCGTTCGGTCGACGCGGTTTCTATGCAAGCTTCGCCCTTCAGGGCGTACAGGCTGGACAGATTCTCGCAGCTGCGGTCTTCCTGCCGCTGGCGGCCTATATGCCGACCGACGCCTTCAACAGCTGGGGCTGGCGGATTCCCTTCCTGCTCAGCTTCTTCGTCATCGTCGCGGGCTACATCATTCGCCGCGAAGTCGACGAGACCCCGGCCTTTGCGCGAGAGGGCGAGCGGGGAGAAACGCCGCGGGCGCCCATCGTTCAGGCCATCAAGCTGAACTGGCCCGACATGCTCAGGGTCATCTGCATGGCGCTGATGAATGTCATTCCGGTTGTCGCGACCATCTTCGGTGCGGCCTACGCGGTGCAGCCGGCCTACGGCATCGGCTTTGCCAAGGACGTTTATCTGTGGATCCCGGTCCTCGGAAACATGCTGGCCGTGTTCGTTATTCCCTTCGTCGGCAATCTCTCCGACAAGGTCGGGCGCAAGCCTCCGATCGTCGTGGGCGCGCTGCTCTCCGGCTTGCTCGCCTTCGGCTACCTCTATGCCATCAGCATCAGGAACGTGCCGCTGGCGATCCTGCTGTCGCTCCTGATGTGGGGCGTCGTCTATCAGGGCTATAACGCGATCTTCCCGAGCTTTTACCCGGAGCTATTTCCGACGCGCACACGGGTGTCGGCGATGGCGATCTCGCAGAACATCGGAACGACCATCACCGCCTTGCTTCCAGCCCTGTTCGCCATCGTAGCACCTCCCGGCTCGGCCAACATTCCCTTGACGGTGGGCGCGATCGCCTTCGGCATCACGGTGATCGCGGCGCTGGCGGCCGTCACGGCTCGGGAAACCTATCGGATCAAGATCGACGATCTCGGCAATTCCAAGGCCGTTCCGATGCCGCGAGCCGACTATGAGCGGCAGCGTGCGGAAGCCGCGAATGGTGTGGCCGCAGTTCAGACCTGACGAGAACGCAAGGAAGCCGTGCCGCTGCGACAATTGATGTTTGCGGCGGCAGGGCTCTGCGCGCTATGTCAGGGCCTGATCGAACTTGGTGCGCGTGAGCGCGATCATCATGAGGTTGCAGGATGAACCCCGTCGTCGTTGCTGTCGCTATCACCGGCTCCGTTCCGCGCAAGAAGGACAATCCGGCGGTGCCGATTCTGCCGTCCGAACAGATCGAGTCGACGCAGGAGGCCTTCGAGGCCGGCGCCACGCTTGCCCACATCCACGTTCGCAATGATGACGAGACGCCGTCGTCCGATCCCGAACGTTTTGCGAAGGTAGCGGAGGGGATCAGGAAGCATTGTCCTGGCATGATCGTCCAGTTCTCGACCGGCGGGCGGGGCCGCGATCCCTCGGCGCGCGGATCGTCGCTTTATCTGAAGCCGGACATGGCCTCGTTGTCCACGGGATCGGTGAACTTCCCGACGATTGTTTATGAGAATAGCGCCGCCCTGGTCGAGACCCTCGCCACCGGCATGCAGACGAATGGCATCCGGCCGGAGATCGAGATCTTCGATCTGTCTCATATCCATGGTGCCCGCCGCCTGATCGAGGCGGGGCTGATCGACACACGTCCGCACGTGCAGTTCGTCATGGGCGTCAAGAACGCGATGCCGGCGGACGAGCATGTCCTCGACATCCTGCTGGCAGAGCTCAGGCGGCTGATCCCGCACGCGACCTGGACCGCGGCCGGGATCGGACGTCACCAGGCCGAGGTCATGGGCTGGGCGCTGGCGCGGGGCGCCGACGCGGTTCGGACCGGGCTCGAGGACAATATCAGGATCGACAAGACGCGCCTCGCCGCCAGCAATGCGGAGCTCGTGACCATCGCCTGCGAGGCTGTCACGCGCCACGGTCGCCGCGTTGCGACCGCCGCCGAGGCGCGATCCTTGCTCGGGATCGCGCGGTAGAGGCTACTGCCTCCTCCTGACATGCTCCCGGCTGCCTTCTGCCATTCGGCGGCCGGCGTTCCCGTGCGCTGAGTCTCCAGCTAAGAGAGGTGTCACAGGCGTGATCGGCGCCTGCCGGGCAGGCGAACGTTTGGAATGCGGTTCTTGAAAACTGACAGCAGGCTGATCGGGGTCCTGCTGGTGCTCGCCATCACGCAGCTGGTCGGATGGGGCACGATCGGGCTTCCTGCCATCGTCGGGCGCGATCTCGCCGCCGATCTCGGCATGAGCCTGCCGGCGGTGTTCGCCGGGACATCCGTTCTCTACGTCTCGATGGGGCTGTGCGCGCCGTGGCTCGCCAAATCGTTTGCGCGGCATGGCGCGCGGACGGTCATGATGGTCGGCACGGTCGTCACCGCGCCCGGCTTCGTGCTGCTGTCCCTCGCGCGAGAGCCGATGCTCTATTTCGCCGCCTGGATCGTCCTCGGCATCGCCGGCAGCGCCACGCTGTCGACCGGCGCCTATATCATGCTGAACGAGGTCGCGGGACGGCAGGCCAAGAACGCGATCGGGGCCTTGATGCTGGTAACGGGCCTGTCCAGCAGCATCTTCTGGCCGACGACCTCGTTTCTCAGCGGGCACCTCGGCTGGCGCGGGACGTGCCTGGTTTACGCGGCCATGCTGATCCTCGTGTCGCTTCCGCTCTATGCATTCGTGGCGCCGCGCCGGAGACTTGCGAAGGACGATGGCGGCACGCCGGCTAAGTCTGCCGATGTGCCCGCGATTCCAAGGAGCACTTTCGGCCTCGTCGTCGCCGCGATCACGCTCAACGCCTTCGTCAATTTCGGCATCAGCGCCGTCATGATCGAGCTGTTGCGGGCGGAGGGGCTCACGCCTGCGCAGGCCCTCGCGTTCGGCTCGATGCTGGGCGTGATCCAGGTCAGCGCCCGCGGGCTCGATCTCCTCGGCGGCGGGCGATGGGACGGCATCACGACCGGGCTCGTCGCGGGCACGGCGCTGCCCGTCGCCATGCTGCTCTTGATGCTGAGCGAAGGCGCGACCTGGGCGGTCGCGGTCTTCATCCTGCTCTATGGCGCCGGCAGCGGCGCGATGGCGGTGGCGCGGGCGACCATCCCGCTGGTGTTCTACGACCAGGCCGAGTTCGCCAAGGCGATGTCGATGATCGCGCTGCCGCTCAATCTGGCGTCCGCGATCTCGCCGCCGCTCCTGGTCGGCCTGCTCACCCAATTCGGCAGCCGCGGCGCGCTCGGTCTCACCTTCGTCTGCTCCTGCGCGACGGTATTGATCCTGATCCTGCTCGGCCGGCGGCGGCCGCGCGTGGCGGCGGCAGCCGTGACCTGAGCCGATCAGGCAATATTCGCGGCGCGGAAAGTTGCGGACAGGAATTGGCGTGCTGCCGGAGCTGCGGATAGCCGTATGCCGCCAGTGCAGGGCTCAAGGCGCCAAAATAGTGTATCCGCTGGGGAGCGCGGCCGCTCAGAGCCGCCGCGCCAAAATCAGCTCTAAGATTCAGTTCCCTGGAGGAAATCGACATGTCGGCCCTGCCGCTCTCAGGCATCAAGATCCTTGACCTCACGCGCGTGCTTGCTGGGCCTTTGTCGGCCCAGATGCTGGGCGATCTCGGCGCCGAGGTGATCAAGATCGAGCGGCCGGGCACCGGCGACGACGCGCGCGCCTTCGGCCCGCCTTACCTCAGCGATCCCGAAGGCAAGGCCAACAACAACAATTCCTTCTATCTCTGCGCCAACCGCAACAAGAAGTCGGTCACCGTCAACATCGCCAAGCCCGAGGGCCAGGCGATCATCCGCGAGCTCGCCAAGGACGTCGACGTCTTCATGGAGAACTACAAGGTCGGCGATCTCAAGCGCTACGGCCTCGACTATGAGACCATCAAGGCGATCAACCCCGGCATCATCTATTGCTCGGTGACCGGCTTCGGCCAGACCGGACCGTACGCGCCGCGCGCCGGCTATGACGCCATCCTGCAGGCGATGGGCGGCCTGATGAGCGTCACCGGCCACATGGATGGCGAGCCGGGCGAGGGCCCGATGAAGGTCGGTCCCTCCATTGTCGACTACATGACCGGCATGAACACCTCGATCGGAATTCTCTCGGCGCTCTACCATCGCGACGCCAATGATGGGCAGGGTCAGCACATCGACGTCTGCCTGTTCGACACCGTCATCGCGTCGTTGTCGCACTGGCTGCAGATCTACCTCGTCAACGGCAAGACGCCGCCGCGACGCGGCACCTGGGGCAATGGCGGCATGCCGGCCGGCGTGTTCCGCTGCACCGATGGCGAGCTGATGCTGGTGGTCGGCAATGACGGCCAGTTCCGGAAGACCTGCGCCGTGCTCGGCGAACCCGAGCTTGCGAGCGATCCGCGCTTCGTCAAGAACAACGACCGCGTCACGCACGGCAAGGAGATCATGGCAATCTTCGCCGGCCTGTTCCTGAAGCAGCCGGTGGCCTACTGGCTGGACAAGCTGGAGGAGGCCGGCGTGCCCTCGGGTCCGATCAACAATTTCGAGCAGGTGTTTTCCGATCCGCACGTCCAGTCGCGCGGCATGCGGGTGAAGACCGAGCACAAGTTTGAACCGGAACTCTCGCTGATCCGCAACGCGCTGACTCTTTCGGGCACCCCCATCACCGAATATCGCGCCCCGCCGCTGCTTGGTGAGCACACGCAGGAGGTCCTCGGCGGCAAGCTCGGCTATGATGCGGGCAAAATCGAGACGCTGAAGCAGCAGGGGATCATCTAACTCAGCAGAGGCAGCGTGCGCTCTTACCCTCTTCCCTCGTGGGAGAGGGTGGTTCGCAGCAAAGCGGCGGCCGCAGAGGACGCGCGCGTGCTCGGGCTTGCCTGAGGCTTGCGCGCCATCCCCAGATAGTTCCGGTCCGTAGTCTCACAGGCTTCCGTTCCGCGCCAGACTCTGTTTCGATCTCTCCACTAACGTCGGGAGGGAAATGGATGTCCTACACGATCGGGTTCCAGGCCAAGGACCAGAAGGCAATTCTGGCGACCGAGGCGGCCACCGCCAATCAGGCCGTCGCTATCGTTGCCGCACTGCGGCAGAGTGCCGAGGAGATCAAGTTCATCCGCTCGCCGCAGGAAGGCGAGATGGGCATCGAGATGCTGCTGCTGCTCGCCAAGGAAGAGGCCGAGGAGATGCCGCAGCGGGCCTGAACCCGCGGCGACCACCACACTTCGATTAGAAGCGAAGCATGCCGGCTGCAGAATAATGTAGTCCGGCGTCGGTCTCGCTTGAACCGAAGGTGGCTGCATGAAACGCGAAGCGCTCCGCGTCGAACCGATCTCGACCTTTCTCGACCGCCGCAACGCACCGGTCTCGCCGGTGACGCGCGCCGGCAACATGATCTTCGTCTCGGGCCTGCCGCCGTTCGACCCGGAGACGGGCGAGATCGTGCAAATGCCGATCGAGCGGCAGAGCGAGATCGTCATGGAGCAGTTGAAGCTGTGCCTCCAGGCGGCCGGCGCCTCGCTCGACAACGTCATGAAGTGCAATGTCTACTGCACCTCGACGAAACATTTCGCCGCGTTCAACGCCATCTATGCACGCTATTTCCCTGAAGATCCGCCGGCGCGAATCTTCGTCTGCACGCCGGAATGGTTCGGCCCCTTCGACGTCGAGATCGACTGCATCGCGATGATGTGAGGGATTACCGCGCCGCGACCCGCGCCGGTGCCTTCGTCTCCGCCCGTCCCGCCGTCAGCGCCATCGTCGCCACGCTGACCACGCGCGCGACCACGTCCTCGACGTCGTCGAGGTCGCATTTGCCTTCCGACAATTTTATCAGCCGCTCGCTCTCGCGGATGGTGTGGTGCGCCATCGCGAGCGCGAAGTTGAGACCCCAGTAGATATCGACGTCGCTGCGGTCGGGCAGGGCACGGCGCATCGCGCCGGCGAATTTGCGCAAATGGTCGATCTCGCGGTTCTTGATGCGGCGGATCGGCGGCACAGATTCGATCGAGGCGCGGATCATGAAGCGCGCCGCGGTCGAGCGCTGGTTCTCAGGCCCGAGGCAGCCGCGCAGCGTCGGCCCGACCAGCGCGTGCAAGATCACCTCGATCGGTGCACGGCCGCCGCCTTGCTCTTCCGCCGCCTTCAGTTCGCGCAGGCGCTCGCGGTTGGTGGCGATCGAGCGGGTGACGAATAATTCCGCGATCAGCTCGTCCTTCGAGCCGAAATGATAGTTCACCGCGGCGAGGTTGACGCCCGCCTCCGCGACGATGTCGCGCAGCGTCACGTCGCCAAAACCGCGATCGGCATAGAGCCGTTCGGCGGCGGCGAGAATGGCAGACCTCGTATGATCGCTGGCCATGGATGTCCCGGAGGGGAGGGAGTTGCAATTCAAACAGTTGTATGAAACTATCGTTTGAAGGCCGGAGATGTCAATCGCAATCGGGACTCGTTCGCAACTTGCGAAGCCGGTTCCGAAGCGCCCGCAAGCTGTGCGCTTGCGGGCCGGACGGTCCGGCGCAAAACAGCTCGCGAAGCAAACAGCTTCGCAGAAGAGAGATGAGGAGCGTCCCATGGATTTCGATCTGTCGCCCAAGCAGAAGGAATGGCTCGACCGCGTGCGGTCCTTCATGGCCAAGCACGTGCGCCCGGCAGTGCCGATCTATGATCAGCAGGATCATGTCGGCGAGCGCTGGAAGGTGATCCCGATCCTGGAGGACCTCAAGAAGAAGGCGAAGGCCGAAGGCCTCTGGAACATGTTCATGCCGCCGAGCGAGCATGAGGACGACGAATTCCGCGGCGCGGGACTGACCAATCTGGAATACGCGCTGCTGTCGGAAGAGATGGGCCGCATCACCTGGGCCTCGGAAGTGTTCAACTGTTCCGCGCCCGACACCGGCAACATGGAAGTGTTCATCCGCTACGGCTCCAAGGAGCAGAAGCGCAAATGGCTGCGCCCGCTGATGGACGGCGAGATCCGCTCCGCCTTCCTGATGACGGAACCGGCGGTGGCCTCCTCGGACGCAACCAACATCGAAACCCGCATCGAGAAGGATGGCGATCATTACGTCATCAATGGCCGCAAATGGTGGTCGTCCGGCGTCGGCGATCCCCGCTGCAAGATCGCGATCCTGATGGGCAAGACCGATTTCAAGGCGGCCAAGCATCAACAGCAGTCGCAGATCCTGGTTCCGCTCGACACGCCCGGCATCAAGGTCGAGAAGATGTTGCCGGTGTTCGGCTTCGACGACGCGCCGCACGGCCATGCCCAGGTGTTGCTGGAGAACGTCAGGGTGCCGAAAGAGAACATCCTGCTCGGCGAAGGCCGTGGCTTCGAGATCGCGCAGGGCCGGCTCGGCCCGGGCCGCATCCATCACTGCATGCGCACCATCGGCAAGGCCGAAGAGGCGCTGGAGAAGATGGTGAAGCGCCTGTCCTCGCGCAGCGCCTTCGGCAAGAAGATCGTCGAGCACTCTGTGTGGGAGCAGCGCATCGGCGATGCCCGCACCAACATCGAGATGACGCGCCTGCTCTGCCTCAAGGCTGCCGACATGATGGACAAGGTCGGCAACAAGACCGCGCAGGCCGAGATCGCCATGATCAAGGTCGCAGCCCCCAACATGGCGCTGAAGATCATCGACGAGGCGATCCAGGCTTTCGGCGGCGCCGGTGTCTCGGACGAGGCGGGCCTTGCCAAGGACTACGCCCACATCCGCACGCTCCGTCTCGCCGACGGTCCGGACGAGGTGCACAATCGCGCCATTGCCAGACTTGAGGTTCGGAAGTATGCAAACTCTCCCGGTCACTAAGAGGGAGAGCCGGGAGGCGCTCCCGATCTGAAGAAACGGCAGGGCACGATGCGGTGACCGCTTGACGCAAGTGCGTCAGCGGTTACCGATTAGGATCATGCTCGACCTGAAATGGTCAGGACTGAAGAGGGAGCGTCATCGTGGCTGACGGCGTCAGGAAAGACGAAGAGTTCTCGGGCACCAAGCCGGTCGAGGAGCGTCATCGCTTCGACGAGATGCGGCTCGAAGCCTGGATGCGCGACAACGTCGAAGGCTATCAGGGGCCGCTGGTCGTGCTCCAGTTCAAGGGCGGCCAGTCCAATCCGACCTACCGGCTGAACACGCCGAACCGTTCCTACGTGATGCGCCGCAAGCCGTTCGGCAAATTGCTGCCGTCGGCGCATGCGGTCGATCGCGAATATCGCGTGATCGCGGCGCTCGGCAAGCAGGGCTTTCCCGTCGCGCACGCCTATGCGCTGTGCCAGGACGACAGCGTCATCGGCGCGGCCTTCTACATCATGTCGATGGAGGAGGGCCGGGTGTTCTGGGATCCGACACTGCCGAGCCAGGATGGCGATGCGCGGCGCAAGATCTTCACCAGCAAGATCGAGACGCTGGCGAAGCTCCACATGTACGACCCCACCGCGATAGGGCTCGGCGAGTTCGGCAAGCCTGGCAATTATTTCGCGCGCCAGATCGACCGCTGGACCAAGCAGTATCGCGCGTCCGAGACGCAGCACATTCCCGAGTTCGAGAAGGTCGCCGAATGGCTGCCCAAGACCGTGCCGGAGCAGGCGCGCGTCTCGATCGTCCACGGCGACTATCGCCTCGACAACATGATTTTCCACGCGACGGAACCGCGCGTACAGGCCGTGCTGGACTGGGAGCTGTCGACGCTCGGCGATCCCATGGCCGACTTCACCTACCTGTTGATGCAGTGGATCATGCCGGGCCTGCAGGGCGCGGACCTCAAGGCGCTCAACATCCCGAGCGTGGAAGAAGCTGCGCAGATCTATTGCAACGTCACCAAGATGACGGTGCCTGATCTCAACTGGTACTTCGCCTACAATCTGTTCCGTCTCGCCGGCATCACCCAAGGCATCGCCGGCCGCGTCCGCGACGGCACCGCCGCCAACGCCAAGGCGCTGGAGTCAGCCAAGCGCACCGTGCCGCTGTCGCAGGCCTCATGGGAATACGCGCAGAAGGCCGGCGCGGTGTAGGAACGACGAAGGCGCGGCCGGTGGCCGCGCTTTTTTCTTGCGCCACTCTCGCCACACACTCCGTCATTGCGAGCGTAGCGAAGCAATCCAGACCATTTCCGCGGGCCAGCCTGGATTGCTTCGTCGCAAGGGCTCCTCGCAATGACGAGGAGGCGGGCCACAAGTCCCCTGACAGCTCTCGTAGGGTGGGCAAAAGCGCGCAGCGCTGTGCCCACGATCTCCCCGTGATCGCAGCCTGATGGTGGGCACGCTTCGCTTTGCCTACCCTACGGCACCTACGACGCCGCTTTCGCACAATGCGCGATCAGTCTCTCCACGAACCCCGCACACTTCTCCAGCTCCGCCATCTCCACGAATTCATCCGGCGTATGCGCCTGCGCGATCGAGCCCGGGCCGATCACCACGGATGGGATGTGGGCCATGCTGGCGAACAGGCTGGCCTCGGTGCCGAAGGCGACCTTGGCGTGGTCGTTGCGCCCTGCAAGGCTCTTGGCGAGCGTGACGATGGCGGCGTCGGCGGCGGTGTCGAGGGCGGGGTAGTCGAGGATCTCCTCGAAATCGATGCCGCACTCCGGATGCCGCGCCTTCATCGCCGGCTCGAGCTCGGCCTTGGCCCAGGCGACGATCGCATCCGTCACCTCCCTGGACTCGGTGATGCCGATGCCGCGGCATTCGAAATCCACCGTGCAGGTGTCGGGCACGATGTTCAGCGCGGCGCCGCCGTGCACGATGCTGGTGAGCAGCGTCGAGTGCGGAACGTCGTAGAGGCTGTCGGTCGCTCGCACGGCTGCGAGCGCCACGGCGCGGCGGCGGATCTCAACGATCAGCTCGGCGGCATATTCGATCGCGTTGACGCCGTCGGGCGCGATCGAGGAGTGGCCGGCGAGGCCGCGGAAGGTTGCGCGCACGCCGTGCTTGCCCTTGTGGCCGATGATGACCTTCATCTCGGTCGGCTCGCCGATGAAGGCGCCGAGCGGTATGATCCGTTTCTTCGCGACCTCGCCGAGCATCGGCCGCACGCCGACGCAGCCGATCTCCTCGTCGTAGGAGATCGCCAGATGAATCGGCGTTACGAGCTTGGCCTCCAGCATCTCCGGCACCATGGCGAGGCACACCGCGACAAAGCCCTTCATGTCGGTGGTGCCGCGGCCGTAGAGCTTGCCCTCGCGCTCGATCAGCCTGAAGGGATCGTGGCTCCAGTCCTGTCCCACCACCGGCACGACGTCGGTATGGCCCGACAGCACCAGGCCCGGGCGGTCCTCGGGGCCGATCGTGACCCACAGCGAGGCCTTCTGCCCTGTTACGTCGGTGATGCGCTCGCCCTTGACGCCGAACGCGGCGAGGTAGCTCTCGATATGGGCAATCAGGGGCAGGTTGGTGCGGTCGCTGACGGTGTCGAAGCCGACGAGGTCGGCGAGGAGTTTGCGGATACGGTCGGGTCTTGAGCTGGGCATTGTCTCGTTCTGTCAGGGAGTATGGAGGCTGCAGTGCTTGCAGGAACCATACCAACGCGGTGGCTGATTGCGCAAATCAACACAAACCCGTAGCCGGATGGAGCGAAGCGTAATCCGGGGCCTGCGTGCTTCGTGACAGGACTCCCGGATTACGCTGCGCTTCATCCGGGCTACAAAGGCCACAATCCCTTGGGTTGCCCGTCGGGCAAAACACGCCAGCGCTGGGTCAACGCAGGGCGACAAAAATATTCCACTTTACCGAAATTCGGAAATCACGTATGTGTCGCCTTAACCCGGCCCAAGGAAGAGGGGCGTATCGCGATCGTCACGAACGCGGGCCGGGCGGCGGTGGACGCAGGTGACATCGGCGCAAAGGATTTCGCAGGGCGGGCAACCGTGAGCGAAACACCTAGCGCACACGACCGGTGTGATCCGCGTACGGCAAAATCGTGTGGTCCTGACGCCCGGGGTCTGTGCGTCAAGTGTTGCGGTGATGGGTGTCGTCCAACCGGACGCATTCGTCAGCCATCCGCAAGGCGACGGGGGCAATAGTGCAACGCTCCCCGGGGAGAGCACGACATAAGCCGTAAAACCACTGCGCAGGGAAGGCCGGGATGTCCTGGCTACACCTGTATGCCGCTGTGCAACTTCTTGTCACGCAGGTTTCGCACAGTGGACCTCGGGTGCCAGCGGGCTCCCGGTCTTCCCTGCGCCCTCTTTCAATTATGAGGGTGAAGAGATGAAGCAAAGCTCGGGCGAGATGAGCCGCGAGGATGCGAGGGTGTGTCTGCGGTTTGAGCTACGTGCCACGATCTCGATCTCGTAGGGTGGGCAAAGCGCAGCGTGCCCACGCCCTGTGGCTCAGGGAGAGGTGATCGTGGGCACGGCGCTATGCGCCTTTGCCCACCCTACGGCACGGCGGCTGGATCTGCACTGGAGCATCGCAATGACGATGTGGAGAGAGCTGCCAAACTCGCCTCTCGTGCCCTGGACGCTGCGCAGCAGCCCAAGAACGCTGCAGCGCGTCCGGGACACGCGAGAGTTAAACCGGCTTGCCCGTATACGGCATCGACGCGGTGAGGCCACCGTCGACCGGGAACGCCTGGCCGTTCACATAGGAGGCTTCGTCGCTGGCCAAGAACAACCCCATCGCCGCGAGCTCGTGCGGTTGGCCGGGGCGCTTGAGCGGATTGAGCTGGCCGATCTTGTCCTGGGTGCCGCGCTCCTTGGCGCGGTCGAAGATCGGCTTGGTCATGCCGGTCTCGATCAGGCCCGGGCACACCGCGTTGATGCGCACGCCGGTGCCGGTGAGCGAATACGCCGTGGTCTGCACCAGGCTGATCACGCCGGCCTTGCTTGCGGCATAGGGGTGCCCGCTGGCACCGGCCTTGAGGCCTGCGACGGACGCGGTCAGCACGATCGCGCCGGACTGCTGCTTCACCATGTGCGGCATCGCGTGTTTCACGGCGAGGAACGGGCCGATCAGATTGACGCGCAACACCTCCTGCCAATGCTCTACGGTTTGCTCGCCGAGCGGGACGAGCCCGCCGCTGACGCCGGCATTGGCCCAGATCACGTCGAGTCGGCCGTGGGTCTTCACCGCCTTGTCGATCACGGCGATGACGTCCGTCTCGGAGCCCGCGTCGGCGATCATGGCTTCCGCGACGCCGCCGGCCTTCTTCACCTCGTCGACGGTCTCCTTCACCGCCTCGGTGCGATCGACCGCGATCAGCTTGGCGCCTTCCCGGGTGAACAGCAGCGCGGCGGCGCGACCGATGCCGCTGCCGGCGCCGGTGATGATGACGGATTTGCCTTGCAGGCGGCCCATGCGTTCTCTCCTGTGGTGCCTCACGCGACGCTTGCCGCGCGACGGAATTTCAAACAAGATTTCAAACGGTAAAAGTGTCTTGAGACACGTTCACACCTGACGTACAGCGACATCAAACGGGATGGAAGGGTTTCGATGGCAGGCGCAGACAAGCCCAATGTGGTCATGACACGGTGGTGGTGGGTCCGTCACGCGCCGGTGCGCAATGACGGCGGCAACATCTACGGACAAAGCGACATCGCCTGCGACACCAGCGATACCTATGTGTTCAACGCTGTTGCCAAGGTGCTGCCACGCACGGCGGTCTGGTATTCGAGCAATCTGATGCGCACGCACCAGACCGCGGAAGCGATCTGGGCGGCCGGCTTCCCAAGACCTGAATCGATGAAATGGGAAGCGGACCTCGCCGAGCAAAATCTCGGCCGCTGGCAGGGCATGAACCGCGCCCAGTTCGTCGCCAGCCGACCCGTCGGCACGAGCTGGTTTGCCGACATCAACGAGCCCGCGCCCGGCGGCGAGAGCTTCATGGATCTCTACAACCGCACGCGCCGCACCATCGAGCGGATCAACGCTGAGGCGGGGGGCCAGGACATCATCGCGGTCGCGCATGGCGGCACCATCAAGGCGGCGCTGGGGCTCGCGCTCGACGGCCAGCCGGAGCGGGGATTGTCGTTCGACATCGACAATTGCTCGGTGACGCGGCTGGATTATTTCGCAACTCCCGAGCGCAAGGTCTGGCGGCTACCGATGGTGAACCAGCAGCCGTGGATCGCGGATGCTGCGCACGCGGCGATGCATCAGCCGGCGGGACCGGAAGTCAAGAAGCTGGCCTGAGTGAGCTGTCATTCCGGGGCGATGCGCAGCATCGAGCCCGGAATCTGGAGATGAAGACAAAGATCAATCTGGGAGAGAAACATGACCTTGTTCGACATGAAGGGGAAAGTCGCCGTCATCACCGGATCGACGCGCGGCATTGGGCTTGCGATTGCCGAGCGCATGGCCGAGCACGGCGCCAAGGTCGTGATATCATCGCGCAAAGCCGATGTCTGCGAGCAGGTGGCCAAGGGCATCAACGACAAGTTCGGCAAGGGCACTGCGGTCGCGGTCGCCGCCAACATCTCCTCGAAGGAGAATCTGCAAAACCTCGTCGATGAGAGCAACCGCGCTTTCGGCAAGATCGACGTGCTGGTCTGCAACGCCGCCTCGAACCCGTATTACGGTCCGCTCGCCGGCATCTCCGACGATCAGTTCAGGAAGATCCTGGACAACAACATCGTCGCCAACAACTGGCTGATCTCGATGGTGGTGCCGCAGATGATCGAGCGCAAGGACGGCTCCATCATCATCGTCTCCTCGATCGGCGGGTTGAAAGGCTCGACCATCCTCGGCGCCTACGCCATCTCCAAGGCCGCCGACATGCAGCTGGCGCGCAACCTCGCCTGCGAATACGGCAAGGACAACATCCGCGTGAACTGCATCGCGCCCGGCCTGATCAAGACCGATTTTGCCAAGGCGCTGTGGGACAATCCGGAGAACCTGAAGGCCTCGACCGCGCGCTCACCGCTCCTGCGCATCGGTATCCCCGACGAGATCGCCGGCGCCGCGGTGTTCCTGGGGTCCAAGGCCGGCGACTTCATGACCGGCCAGACCATGGTGATCGACGGCGGCGCGACGATTAGCTGAGAAGCGTTGTAGGCCACGGTGTGGCCGCGAGTGACGGTGCGCTCCCTCTCCCGCTTGCGGGGGAGGGTTGGGGAGGGGGTCTTGCCACAATTGAGGACCCCCAGAGGGGAGAGTCCCCACCCGGCACTTCGTGCCGACCTCCCCCGCAAGCGGGAGAGGCTGCACCGAGCTTGGCGCTTGATCATTCAACTCAAGCGACGCCACCTCACTCGACGGCCGCGTAAACCAGATCCCGCACCAGCGTTCGCGTGTAGTCGCGCTGTCCCGGCCCCTGGCTCATGAACACCGCGAACAGATCCTCCTTCGGATCGATCCAGAAGAACGTGCCCGCGATGCCGCTCCAGAAATATTGGCCGACGCTGCCGGGGAACGGCGCGATGCCGGCCTCGCGGCGCACGGCGAAGCCGAGGCCGAAACCGTGGCCGGGCGAGAGCAGGGTTCCGTTGGTCTGAACCTGCGGCCCGAGATGATCGGACGCCATCAGCTCCAGCGTCTTGCGGCCGATGATCCTGGCGCCGTCGAGCGTGCCGCCGTTGCGCAGCATCAGGCAGAAGCGAGCATAATCCATCGTGGTCGAGACCAGGCCGCCGCCGCCGGACTCCATCACCGGTGCTTCGTGCATGTTGAACAGCGCGACCTTGTCGCCGGTCCACGGATCGGCCGCGAATGGCTCGGCGAGCCTGCCCGCATTGGCCTCCGAGGTCGAGAAGCCGGTCTCGGCCATCTGCAGCGGGGCGAGCACGCGTTCGGTGAGGAACGTGCCGAGCGACTTGCCGCTGACGACCTCGATGATGCGGCCGAGGATGTCGGTGGAGCGGCTGTAGTTGAATTCCGCGCCGGGCTGGCAGACCAGCGGGAAGCTCGCCACCAGGGCGGCGTGCTCGGCGTTGGTGATCTTGCGGCTGCGGACGCGGGACTCCTGGTAGAGCTTGTGCACGGGGCCGTCGCCCTGGTGCTCGTAGGTCAGGCCCGAGGTGTGGCGAAGCAGGTCCTGCACGGTCATCGGCCGCGCCGGCGGCACCAGCTCCAGCTTGCCGTCCTTGACGATGCCGACCTGCTGGCTGGCAAATTCCGGGATGAACTTTGCGACGGCGTCGCTGAGCAGGAGATAGCCGTCCTCGACCAGCGCCATGATGGCGACCGAGACGATCGGCTTGGTCATCGAGAAGATCCGGAAGATCGAATCCCGCGTCATCGGCGCCGCGGCCGCCGGGCTCTGCCGGCCGAGCGCCTCGAACCAGCCGACCTGGCCGCCCCTCGCCACCAGCACGGTGATCCCGGGAACGGTTCCCTTGTCGATCTCGCGCTTGAAGGCGTCCGACATGGCCTGCAGGCGCGGCCGCGACAGCCCAAGCGTCTCCGGCCTTGCCTCGGGCAAAGGCGGGGTGGAGGCTGCGATCGTGGCCTGTGAGGCGGCTGGAGCGGTCGCTGTGGCGGTCATGGGCACTCCCAGTTTGTTTTTGATTATCGGCAACGGACTGTGGCCCAGAAACCCCGGTACAAACAAGCGAAGCGGGCGCGGTTCACCCTTGCAAACCGGCCGTCGCCTGTGCTTGAAAGCGGCCCTGATCCTGGGGCGACCCGAGGTCTGTAGGAGTGTAGCTCAATTGGTAGAGCACCGGTCTCCAAAACCGGGGGTCGCAGGTTCGAGCCCTGCCACTCCTGCCAGTCAAATCAATCACTTAAGTCAGGTGCTGGCAGGATAGGGACAAGGCGTCCCGCGGGCGAATCGCCACGCGCGAGCCCATCTCACCAGGCCTGAGCCCATCCGCTTGATGTCCGGGGTTGGCAGGCCAGGCGGCGCCTAGCGCGCCGGGGCCCGCTCCGCGTCGTCAGGAATCTGGCTGAGATCGACGTCCCGGATGGGAACGCGGCGCAGCAGCGAGACGATGGTGCCGCCGAGCTCGAAATAGGTACGCAGGCGCAGCGCACGGGACGAGCCCTTCAGCTCTGCGTTCAGGCTCACGGGCACCTGGACGTAGGTGAGGCCGAGCTGGAGCAGCGAGATCAACGCGCAGATCTGATAGCCGTAGCCGTCGGCCTTGACCGCGATCTGGCGCAGCCATTTCACGGGGTAGACGATCATGCTGTGATAGTCGGACAGCCAGAAGCCGAACAGGCAGTTCAGGATGAACCGAAGCGAATGCGACTGCAGCGAGCGGTTGACGGAGCGGTCCGACTGGTTGTCGCGATAGGTGATGACGAGGTCGGCGGCGCCCGCCGCCTTGAACATCCGGGCAACACCCTCGTTCTGAAAGGCGTGATCGCCGGGAATGAGCGTGATGACATCGAATTTCGCGCGCGACAGGGCGTATTCGAAGCCGGCACCGACGCCTCGCGGCTGGGCGTTATGTTGCACGATGATGCGCGGCTCGCCGGCTGCGAACTCGTCCATGATCGCGCCGGTGGCGTCGGTGCTGCCGTCGTCGATCAGGAAGATCTCGAAATCGTCGAGCAGTTCGCGGGCGAGCGGCAGCACGCCGTCAATGGTGTCGGCGATCTTGTCCTGCTCGTTCAGTGCAGGGATGACGATCGTAAGCCGTTTTGCCGCCCTGGAAGGTGTCATCTCATGCCGCCCGTTGCCGGCCACTCATTACTGGTGGAACCCTGGCGCAACTCTAGGTCATCTGAACCAGGCGAACAATAAGGGGCCCGCAGATATGCCCTGCACAATCGGCACGAACCGGCGATGTGTGTGATCCCGGCAACTATTCGGAAAAATCATAGAGGCTGGTATCGCCGATACCGAAGGCGCGGCGCAGCTGTCCGACGCGGCCTGCCATAGTCCGGCCCGCCGCCGTCGCTGCAAAATGTGAATCCACCGGTTCGACCAGGCCGCCGTCGACCAAGTTCCCAATTCGTCCCTGGAACAAATCTGGAACCTGCCGTTCGATGATCTCCGAAAGCGGAGCCCTCCGCCCGGGCCGGTCGGTGAGGCTGAGCAGAATGTCCAGGGAAACGGATTTGTACACTGCGCCAAAAGCGAAGACGTAACCCATCACGCAAAAACCGAAAATCGACGCGGCGTCCCAATACTGAAATTGCGGGACGACGAGGATTCCAAGCATCACGCCGAGACCATGGGTGAGGATCGCGGCGATCGCAAGCAGGGTCACGGCGCCAAGCGACCATCCGCGAGCGCGGGCCATGAGCTGCAAGGCAGGCGCCAACAAGGCGAAGGTCACTGCGGCGAGAAATCCGACAACGAAGGACATCGTGGCCGCTCACCCAAGGCCCGTCGACAGACGAACGAGTTTGACGAGACGCGCGACCGCCACCCCCTTGGCCGTCGGAGCCAGCCTGCCGTCGGCCGTGATCACCATCCCCGCGCCGACCAGGAGCTTCAGGCGGTTGTGCGTGAAGGTGCCGAGATCTCCGCCCTGCATGTAGGCTACGGCCCATTGCTCAAGGGTGAGGGGACGCCCGGCTTTAACGAGTGCCGTGAGCAGCGTCAGCGTAAAGCCCCAGGCCAGCAGGCTGAACAGGATGTAGAAAAACATCATCGCGGTCGCGAGCAGGAACAGGCCGCCAAGCACGTCGTCATAACGGCGCTGACCGGGAAGCGCGAGACAGGCGATCGCGTAAAGGGCCAAGACGGTGATGCAGCCGAGCCGGAAGCGGCGGCCGGATCCGCCGGTGGCGGCGATGCGCGCGTAGCACAATAGCAGCAGCGGCAGCGCGACACTGAGACCAATCGCAGCGGCTTGCGCCGGGCCCGGGAGCATGTTCATTGCGGAAAATCGTCCCGGACGCCTCTCAGGCCCAGCCAGAGCGAAAGTCTATAAAAGGTCGCATTTTTCCGGTCAAGGGAGCCCATCATCCCGCCTTGCGGACGTCACGTGGGCGTGCGAATCCTGCCGGCGATGCCGTTCCTCCGTCCGAGATGTCCCCATTGCTGCGTGCGATAGTCGTCCTCCTCGTCGTGCTATTGGCTGCGCATGCGCCGATGCTCCTCAACGACGGTCTCTTCATGGACGACTGGCTGGTGCTCAAGCCGCGTCCCGACTATTTCATCAACATCGATTTCCTGCTGAACGGCGCCGGTCATCCGATATTTTACAGCTACGACACGTTCGCGAACTGGACGGGCGCCCCCGTTGTCGTGATGGTCTCGCTGGCGATTGCTGGAATTGTCTTCGGCGCAATATCGCTCGCCCTGACCGCAACGCGTCTCGGTCTGCTCGACCGCTCCGAGGCGGTTGGGTTCGCGCTGATCGTCTGGACATATCCCGGCTATCAGCTGTGGGCGGGCAAGGCGAACGCGGTCTACGTCTTCAGCTTCGGATTGCTGTTCATCGGCGCATGGCTGTTGACGCTGGCCTTCAGCGCCCGCGGCCTGCGGCGCGTGCTGCTTCGCGTGGCCTGTGCGCTCGTGTTCCTGCTGGGCTTCGCACTCAACTCGACGATCGTGCTCTATGCCTTCGTGATGCTTGGTCTGTTCGTTGCGATATGGCGGGGCGGGAAGCCGACGGACGGCTTGGTTCGCCGCACATGGCTCGCATCCTGGCGCTGCGCCCTGGGTTATCCGGAATTGATCCTGCTTCCTTTGATCTACTGGGGCACGCTCAATATCTGGTTCAAGCGGATCGGCGTGTACGCGCAGCACTATGATGCCCATTTCCCGACGCTCGGCGAGTTGGTGAAGGGATGGTTGGCATTCTTCATCACCGGCTACAGGGACGTCCTGGCCCACGCATTGCGCGCGGCGATCGCCGTCCCGGGGCTGTTCATTTTGGCGGCGGTGCTCGTCGGCATCGTCTTGCTGCTGCTGCGCGCCGACACGAAGCCGACCACGTCCAGACTCGCGATCGCCTTGCCGCTCGTGCTCGCCTTGGTCTTGTTCCTCGCATTGTCGTCGCCCTATCTGATCGCCGGCCTGCGGCCGTCGTCCACGCATTTCTACGAGAGCCGACATCTGCTGATGTTCGGTGTGCCTGCGGCGCTGGGGTTTCTCGCATTCAAGCGGCTGGCCGAACGTTGGACCAGTCCCAGCACCGCCTTTGCAGCCATATTTGGATCGGGCCTGATCATGTCGATCGGCATGCTGTGGAGCGACTACGTCTTCATGCAGGCGAGAACGCTGAAGCAGGAGGCCCTGACGCGCAACCTTGCCGGCCGCGCCCAGCCCGCGGCGACGGTCTATGCGCTCGATGACGGCTTTTTCGACTACCCCTCACGGCATGTGCCGTTCGGCCTCGCCGAGGTCACCGGCATGCTGCGCCTTGCCTGGGGCAATCAGCCGTTCTTCGGATTTGCACTGCGGGCCGAGCGGCCCGACATCCTGCGGGGAATGGACGAGGCGCGGACGGCTCCGGGAAGCGCATTCCATCATTTCGATCCGACGGGGCCGCAGGCGACGATCTCGTTCCAGCCGGGCCCAGGGGCCGCACCGAACCAGACCTTGGTGCGGAAGTACTATGCGTGCCGGTTCCTGGCGCGCTGCGATGTTGAAGAGTTCCTGGCTCAACTTGCGCAGGTCACGATCAAGCTCGGGCCCATCGCGGGCGTCCTGCCGCTCGAGGGCGCAAGCAAGGATGCCGCGCCTAACCGCTAGCCCGCTGTTTCCAAACCGTCTCCGCAAGCGCGATGTCGGTCACTGAGTCCGCGCCGGAGGCCAAGGGGACGCCTCGCGCGGCGACGTCGGAAACGAAGGCGTCCGCCTGGCGCCGAAATGCCCAGCTCTTATCATCCGTCAGCCGCGTGCGCTGACAATCGTGATCGACGATGACCTCCGCCTCTTGCTCGGCGAAAGGTGGCGGCAATTCCAGGGTCACTGCGCCGCGCTCGAAATCGATCGTCAGCCCCTCGCGCCAGCCGCCCTCGGAGCCGTTCACGAGATCCAGCGTGCAGGCGATGCCGTCGAAGTCGAGCGTGATGCGCGCGGCTCCCGAAATCTCGATCGCGCTTTCGGCGACCGTCGGCGACGATCCGAGCAGGTAGCGCGCAAGATTGATGATATGGCTGAAGACGTTCAGAAAATTGTCGTAGCCGGGACGCATCGCGCGCGGCATCCAGTCGGGACCATCCTGCCAGAGTTCGATCCCGTCCGGTCGCGCTTCGCCGGTCATCACGAAATTGTCGTGCGACCGGCCCGTGTCGCCGCCGAAGCACCAGCCTTTTGCCCGGACGATGCGTCCGAGCGAGCGGTCTTCGCGCAAGCGCGTCAGCACCTGCAGCGCCCGTGCCACACCGGCATCGTGACGTTTCATGTAGCCGACGCTGTAGACGAGTTTTTGCTGCCGCGCGGCTTCGACCAGCGAAATGGCCCGGGCCGTCGTGTAGGCCATCGGCTTTTCCGACAGTACGTGCCGCCCGCTGTTCAACGCGTCCAGGACGATCGGGCCGGTGGCACGACGCTTCGTCACGACGACGACGGCGGACACCGCGCTGTCCGCGAGCAGCTCGCGGTGCGTGCCGTAAACCTTGGGAATGCCGAACTTCTGCGCCGCGGCGGCAGCGAGGTCCGGCCGGAGATCGGCGATCGCGACGACGCGGCAGGCGGGATTGGCAGCGAAATTGGCGAGGTGGCACATCTGGCCGACCATGCCCGTTCCGATGATGCCAATGCCTGGCTTCACTGGCTAAGATCCTTTAGCGCTTCCGGATCACGAGGAAATGCGCCGGCTGTCCCCACGTGTTGATGAAGGCCGGATCCGCCTGGGTGAGGGCGGTGACTGCGGACACGTCCCGTCGCCCGATCGCGCCAAAGATGCGATGGAAGCTGTCGAGCGTCGCGATGATGGCTTCGATGTCGGCGGCATCGTCGGCGAGAACGTCTGTGGTCCGGATTGTCTCGCGCAGCGACGCAAGGCCCGCGATCACGCGCGGCAGGCTCGCGCCGAAGGGATCGTCGATCATGCCATCGACGTCGAGAACCAGCGCCTCGATCGATGCCGAGATCGCCTGCACGGCATCGGCCTTGCCGACCAGATAGAGCTTTCGTCCGCCGAGGAAGCTCAGGCGGCTGCGGTCGAGATGGTGCGTCGCGCGGTGCAGCTTCTCATCGCCGGACAGGACTTTCTTGTGCCAGTAGATGTCGAGGCTGTCGCGGTAGGCCGGCCATGCCGAATGGACGTCGAACCCCTGTTGATGCGCCGCCGCGCACAAGGTGGCCGCGTCGAGAAAGTAGCGATGCCGGACGAACGGATTTTCCAGCACGTCCATCAGCCAGGATTCGAAGCTGCGGGTGTGCGGAATGCTGTCCCACTTCGCCTCGAAAAGCAGCTTCGCGGTTTCGAGCGGGGCGCGACCGGTCAATGCCTTGCCGGCCGCATGGATCGCCTTGAGCGCGAGCTCGAAGAAGCCGCCATAGCGCTCGTAATAGGATACGACGGCGTAACCGTCCGGATTGAGCAGCCGATGGAAGATGCCGAGCCATTTTTCGCTCGGCTGCACCGTGTAGATGAAGCCCTCGGCATCGATCATGTCGAAGCGGCGATCGCTGCTGAAGCCCTCGACGTCGGCCAGTGCGAGCTCGCGGAGACGCTGGGTCAGGCCGAAATGTGCGAAGTAGGCCTGGATTTTCGGGTGTGCATGCCGGTTCGGCTCAGCGAGCGTCATGTTCGCGCCCCAACCGGCAAACACCAGCGCGTTCTCGCCGGAATCGGGACCGAATTCGAGCACATCGGCATCGCGGAACAGCCGCGGCGGCAGCACCAGCTTGTCCGAAAACAGCTCGCGCCGCTGGCTGGCGTAGGCCTCGAGCTCGGTGGACGACTTGAAATTCCCGAACGTCGGCAGAACATCCTGACGTTCGTAATAGTTGAAGAGCTTGTCCTCAGCCATGCCGCGACCCTGCGGCCGCCTCGAGACGGTCGAGCTCGCTCCAGATGTCGTTCGGCGCGAAGATCGAAACGATCTGCAGCGGACGCTTCACGCTCTCGCGCAGCCGGCTGCTGACCTTGGCCTCGTTCTCCTCGTTCACGGCCAGGAGACAGACGAGCGGACCCGGCTTGCCGGCGAGATCCTCGGGCGAGCGGATCGGAATGCCGGTGCCGGGCAGGAACAGCCCCTGACGCTCCTTCTGGTCGTCGACCGAGAGATCGACGAGATCCGCCAGCTCGTGGGCGTTGGTGAAGGTGCAGGCGCGGCAGCCGGCGCCGTAGATGGCAGTCTCGGCGCCGTTGGCGCGGGCCTTCGCGAGAATCGGGCGGAGACGCGCGCCATACTCGCGTGCGCGCTGACCGAATTTCTCGCCGACGCCGGACGGCGCGGGCGGCGGCGTCACGGTGCCCTTGGCACGGCGGGCCGCGATCGCGAGGCTGCCGCCGCTGAAATTGTATTTCTTGACGGACACCGCCTCGAAGCCGTGACGCGCCAGCAGCGCGAGCAGGGTCGGTTCGGTGAAATAGCTGACATGCTCCTCCCAGAGAACGGAGAGGTCGCCCACTGCCGAGCCGGGTGCGAAATCCGGCACGTCGATGAACAGCAGCCCGTCGTCGCTGAGCGCGATCTTGACGCAGTCGAAGAAGTTCTCGAAATCGACAATGTGCTCCAGCACCTGGCGCGATATGACGAGGTCGAACTTGCCGGACTGAGCGACAGCATCGTGGGCCATCTCCGGGCTGAGCATGTCGGCATAGACCTTGATGCCGCGCTCGCGGGCGATTTTGCCCGACACCGGATTGGGCTCGACGCCGACCATGACCTTGGTGCCGCGCTCGCGCAGCTTGTCCATGAACAGGCCGTCGTTGCATCCGATCTCGAACACGGACTGGTGCTTGGAGAATTTCGCGATGGTGTCGAGCTCGTCCGCCTGATGCGGCTCCGGCTTCCAGCTGCTGAAATTGTAGTTGAACTGGCGGTACAGAATGTCGGGATCGATCGGCTTGACGATCTGGGGCAGGCCGCAATCGCCGCACGCCAGCACCTCGAACGGATATCGTTCATCCTGCTCGTTTCGGCTGTGCCGAAGCCGATGCGCAATCGGCATCAGTCCGAGGTCGATGACCGGACGCAGGTTGGTCGAATGGCAAAGGCGGCAATGGTCGGTCACGGCTTTAACTCTTTGCGGGAAAACACGGGAACATCGGCGCCCCAGGCGATACGCGGCAGTTGAAGCCTATATAGCGCCGCAGGCCGTGCCACAATTCTTAAGTTGCGCCGGGCGGGCTATTCACAAGCCTGGCGACACCCTCGAGCTGGTACCCCGTGGCCTTTGTTTACGGCCTTCCTCTTGCCGAGATGGACGGAACCGGTGCGAAGCACAACCTAGTGGCAGGTCATGAGCTGACCGAGGACCGTGACGTCCGCTCGTTGGCCGTTGGGAGACAGACGGTGCTTCACCACCTCGAACGGCTCGATCCCGTAGGCCTGCCGGTAGATGTCTTTCGATCTCGTCCGAAGCGCAGAAATGCCGGCCTCGGCCTCGGGACTCAAGGTTTGACCGCCATCCCTCCACGTCAGCATCCAGTAGTTCGGGGTCTCGCTATGAAGGGCGAACCGCTTCTCCAGCTCGGCGCTCTGAAAGAGATCGGAGAAACCGTTGAGCCAGAAATCGCAATTCTGCTTCTGAACATAGAAGAGCTTGACCCCGAGTGATCGTAGAGTGGCTTCGGCTGTATCGGCGCTCCCAAGTGCGATCTTGCTGAAGTTGCGCGCGACATCGCTCTGATAGGTGTGGATGACCTTGCCTCGCGTGAGCAGCGGCGAGAAATAGCAGGGCACCATTGCGCGGTAGCCGTTCAGCGCGAGAATCCGATCGGAGCCCGTCGATTGCTGCAGTTCGTCACAGCGCTGCCAGTTCAGGCTGACACGCGGCATCTCGATGAGAGAGCGCCCGCGGGCCGCAAAGGCGATGGCTCCGTCGTCCCTGAAGCTCTGCCAGGGATACGAGGCCGTCATCCAGGCGCAAGCGGCGAGCAGCGCCAAAATGGCGACATTGGGTGCAAAGCGCCCGACGAACACGGTCGGGACCAGCCACCGCACGATGACGAGCCCCCAGAAGGCGATCGCGGCGGCTGCGAGCGGGAAGAGCGCGTTGACGTGAATGGATAGCCTGATCAGGCTAGGAATGTTCAGCGTCATGTCCAGCAGCCGCACGCTGGCGACGTAGGCGATCACGATGAAAAGTCCCGCAACACTGGGCAGTGTCCGCTTTTTCATGAAGTCGGATCGATCCGGAAACAACTTCGAATCGAGGAAAGAGATCGCACAAGTCGTCGCCGCGATGAGTGTTGCAACCAGGAGAACGGACTTGGCTTGCCTGATGAAGGCGACCACTCCCGCCTTGCTGAGGAAGTCGCTGACTTCCAGCGACTGCGCCAGCACGAAGAAATCAAGAATTTCCAGGCTGCCGAACTGCGAGAAACGCTCGACTGATGCGATTTTTCGAAAGAGCGCGTACGGATTGGTTGCCGGGATTCCGAGATAAAAATAATTGATGGAGAAGGCCAGGATGCACCCGCCAACCGCTCCCAATCCGAGCAACAGGCTGGTGACGAGGCCAGATCGATCTCGCTGAAGGACCTTGGTGAATACGCCCAGCGACGAAATCAAGAACACGAACGCTGCATAGAGCGGATAGGAGGCGGCGACGGCAAGGCCGCAAATGCCGGCGGCAAGCCGGTCGCGAGCTTGGGACGATCGAATGACGACCAGCAGGAAATAGACGAAGAATGCCGCCGTCTGAAGATGGTACTTGCCGAACTCCATGATGTAGAGGCCAGCCTTGACGCTCGGCATCGTGCGGGGCCACGCAAGCCCGAGGATCGCCAAACCGAGGGCTATTGGGATCGCGGCGTCTTCCCAGCGGCGTCCGAGAGCTTGCAACGGCAGAATGAGGCGGGCGAGCTCGAAAATGACCGCGCCGATCCCGACGAAGTAGAGAAACGAAACTATCTGGGCGACATGGGGCGGCAGGAACGTCGCCAACAACAGATGCAGCCCGTTTCCGTGGCCGATCTCGAAGTCGGAGAAGATGGGATTGTCGGCGGCAAGCCAGATGCTGTGATTTCTCGCAACCTCCGCAAGATACGGGGCGTAGAGCTGCTGAACGTCGGTCGAAATCACGTCCGGTATGACGGCGCGATCGAGGAACACCGTCGCCAGGAGCCAAAGGCCCATCAACGACGTTGCGGCCAGCGGCAGGGTCACCGCGAGTTTCCGCGGCTTTCCGAAGCTGCGGCTGTCCCACAGCAGCAGCACGGCCGCAAATCCGACAACGATCTGCGGGTACAGGATCGAAAGAGCGCCGAGGCCAACTCCCGCCAAGATGAGCGCAGCCGCGCCGACGAAGAACTCATCGACGCGCTGAGTGGGCTCGTGCTTGATCAGCGAGAATGCCAGGCGTCCGGTCGCCATGATGAGCCAGCCGAGATACGCCGTCAGGACGATCCAGGCGAGGACGTAAAATCGAGTCGTCCAGCCGCCGTCGAACAGCAAGGTACGGTAGGTGCCGGTTCGGTTCACGAACCAGATGGAAAGTGCCGCCGGCACGAAGATGAGGATGCGGGGCCACCACGTTTCGATGATGGCGCGCAAACGCACCTCGCCAACCGTCATCGTTTGATCTTGTACAGGGTTGCTCATGCTACCGGCGCTGCATCAGTTCGTTCGGCGATGGCCCGCGCCTGGTCGGGGCTGAAGCTGGTGCGCTCGGGCGCGAACAGCCATACCAGCCCGCCGAACAGGCCGACGATCAGGCCGCCAAGCCCCAGCAAAACCGATATTGCGAGCGCCTTGTCGGATGCGATTCCAGCAAGACCAAGCGCAGCGACCATCGCGCCTTCGCGCACACCCCAGCCTCCGATCGAGATGGGGACCGCGGAAGACAGGATGACGAGCGGGACCAGCACGAAGGCGTCAAGTGCGGAGAGGGGCGCCTCCAGTCCGATCGCGAGGACATAGCAGGTCGCAACGGTGATCAGGTGGACGACAATGGCTGATACGATCAACATTGTCCGCCCTCCGGCCGCGAGCAACGGAGCCCTGACCAGCATCGCGAATTGCACGATCCTGGCCGGCACGGCCGCAATCAAGCGTGGCGGCCACCGGTCCAGCGTCGCCATGGCGATTGCGCCGAGGCATGCAGCCGCCAAAACGGTCACGATCGCGAAAAGGAGTGAGTTGTCGTGGACACGAGGCAGCAGGAACGGGATTCCCGCCAGGACGATGAGACCGAGCGCCAGCAGCGCCAGGAAGCGATCGGCCACGATGCTGCCGATCGTCTGCGACCATTGCACGCCATTCCGCCGCAGCATCCAGATCCGGACCGCGTCGCCGCCTGCGGGCAGCACCTGATTGAAGAAGGTGCTGATGATGAGAATGCGCCAGCCGGCCAGCCATCCCAGGGGGACGCTCATGGCGCGGAGGATCAGGATCCAGCGGTGGCAGAGAACGAAGGTCTGGGCGAACAGCAGCAACACCGCAAGCGCGAGCATGTTCAAGTTGACCGCGAGAAGATCGGCTTTCAGGGACGACAAGTCCTGGCTGCGCAAGAGCAATACCAGGATCCCGATCGACACCGCGAACTTGACCAGGGTAACCAGTGCTTTTGCAGGCGGCTTCATCGTCTGGTTTCGTCCTCGATCATTCACGGCGGGATCGTCGAGCAGTGTGGTCGAAATTTATTGTCTCGCCAGATGCTCCGCGGCGAGCGCGCCAATCCGTGTGACGTAGCGTTGGACCTCGGCAGCGTCGCCGCCATCGGGGGCCCAGTCAGGAAATGCCGTGCGTGAGGGATCAAACGGGCCGGCGGTGGTTTCGTGGAACACCAGCCATTCCGAGGTAATCAGGATCGAGTGGAAGACCTTTTCGGGCATCCGATAATAGCAGCGCTTGCCCTGGCCGTAGGGCGCCATCTCGAGTACGTCGCGAATGCGGCCGTCATCCTCGAAGATCACGACCTGCGCAGTGCCCTCGATCACGTGAAACGATTCAGGTTTGCCAAAATGCTTATGCGGCCGGACATAGGCCTCGCGATGATGCACGATCAGCATCTCGTGCAGGCTGGACGCGGGATCGGGGTGCGTGCACAGCCGGCTGCGCAGACGCGGGTTGCCGGCGGCGATGTGTTTCAGCTCCGCGATCGTGGCGTCATCCGCCGTAACGATGGCGTCGTCCGAATAATACACTTCCGGATTCTGCGCGCGTAGCGACGTCGGCCGGCGCAGGCCGGCTTCATTCGAAGAAGATGAACCCATGGTCGCCCCGATAGCCGCATTTGTCGTAGATCCACGCCCAGGTTTCCGGGCCGTGGAAGCTCAGGCAGGTGAGCTGCCAGTAGAGGAGGTTCGCCTTCTCGCGCTCGTTGCGGAATGATTCCACCATCAGATATTTCGAGGCGCCGCGCCCGACCCGCTCGATTTCACGCACTGAACGGAACACGTCTTCGAGCGGCAGGTTGTGCAGCACGCCGAGCGACACCACGAGATCGAAGCTATGATCGGGGTAGGGGAGCTCGACGGCGCTGCCGACCTTCAGCAGCGGCCGCACCTCCTCCTTGGCATTGGCGATGCCGTAGTCGGAGATGTCGATGCCGGCGATCGTGAGGTCGGGGACGATCTGGGTGAACTCGTAGAGCAAATAGCCCTTGCCGCAGCCGACGTCGAGCACGCTCATGCCGGGCTTGATGCCGTAGCGATCGATCAGGGTCTGGGCGAGCGGGCGCCAGCGTCCGTCATAACGATAGCCGCCATAGCCGTAGCGCCGGTCGCCGTCCCAGTAGTCGCGTCCCCATTGCCGCGCGACGGTGGCGGATTCCGCCTTGTCGTGCTCGACCACGCGCTGAACGTAGTTCCGCCTGGTCGATGCGTGCATCGGTTGGAGCAGGTTGATCTCGCTCATGGGGCCCAACCGGTCCGCGGCATCGTCACAGGATCGTGGCGTATTTATTGACCAGCAGAATGTCTTCGACGGCCTGGATGTCTTTCTGCGACGACAGCGTGATCTCCTCGACGGCGGCGTGGAGATCACAGCCCTCGCGCAGCACGCGGTCGTAGATCTCCCGTCGCCGTGCCTCGTCGGGCGGCAGCATGAAGATGCTGTAGAGGATCAGGCCATTCAGGCGGGGCAACTCGTCCAGGATGTCCTCGAGCACCATGTAACTGCCGGGCATGATGTGCTCGACGGCGCTCAGCAGAAATTGCAGGTTCTTCCGCCGCGCGTAGTCGCGGATCACGATGTTCTGGACGTGCTGCGGGGTGCGGCTGCCGTTCAGCGGCCGCGCGCCGATGTAGCCGCGATGGCCGGCTCGCTCAGCCATGGAAGCCTCCCGGCAGCTTGTATTGCATGCCGACCCGCGTCGCCGGGCGCAGCAGGATCGGCTCGAAGAACTCGCCGAACCGCTTGTCGGCGTAGGGCGACATGATGCTCTTGAACCGGCAGTTCATGCTCCAGCGCGTGCCGGGCTCTTCGTTGACGCGATTGCCGTGCATCAGGGTCTGGTTGAACAGCATCACGTGACCGTAGGGAATCTCGATGAAGGTCGCGTGCGGCTTGATCGTCTTGTACAGCTCCTCGGCGCTGCGCAGGCTTGCCATTCGGTCCTGCATGTCGCCGTTGAGCGACGGCGGCAGCAGGTACATCGCCTTGGTGTGGTGGACGTCCACAAGCGGCACCCACACCACGACCTCGAACGGCGAGTCGCCCGACCAGACATCGGAATGGGTGGCGAGCAGCGAGGAATCGTCGCCGGGCATCTGGATGCTGAGATTGACGCGGCGCTGCATGCACAGCTCGTTGCCGACGATGGTCTCGATCGTCGAGCGCGCCAGGCGGAAATAGGTCGGCCGGAACCACGGCTCGGCGTTGAGGCCGTTGAAGACGTGCAGCCGCAGGCCGTTGAGATCGTCCACGCTCACCCGTGTGTGGATGCTGTCCAGCATCGCATAGGGATCATTGCTGTGCGGCAGCTTCAAATAGTCCGCCGCCAGCTCGGCGGCGCGCCGCTGGATGCGGTCGAGGCCGGCGCGATCATCGGCAGGCGTTGTGACGAAGCCGTTGTCGATGAAGCGCTGCGCCAGCGCCTGCTCATCGGCCTGAAGGAAGTCGGTATCCGTCATGCAAAATACTCCCGGGCGATCGCGCAGATATAGCTGATATCGGCGGCCGACAGGAACTGGTTGATGGGAAGCGTGAGGATCTGGTCCGCCTGCCGCTCGGTCACCGGGAACGCGCCGCGGCCTTGCCCCAGATGCGCCGCGGCAGGCTGCAAATGGATCGGGACCGGATAGTGGATCGCGGTCTCGATGCCCTTGTCGGCCAGATATTTCTGGAAGTCGTTGCGGCGGTCGGTCTGCACCACGAAGGTGTGGAAGGTGTTGAACTCGATGTTGCGGCAGGGCGGAATGAACAGAGGGAGCCCGGCGAGCTCGGCGCGGTATTGCGCGGCGTTGCGCCGCCGGCGTTCGATCACGGAGGGCAGGTGACGCAGGCGAATGCGCAGCACCTCGGCCTGAAGCGTGTCGAGCCGCGATACGATGCCCCACTCCTGGACGTCGCTGCGGTTGATGAGCCCGTGATTGCGAAGGCGGCGGATGCGTGCGGCCATCTCGGCGTCGGCCGTGACGAGGAAACCGGCATCGCCTGCGGCATTGAGATTCTTGAGCGGATGGGCGGAGAAGCAGCCGAACGTGCCGATGGTGCCGCTCATCCGGCCGTCATAGGTCGAGCCGACCGCCTGGGCGCTGTCCTCGATCACGGCGAGCGCGTTCTTGTCCGCGATCGCCATCAGCGGGGTCATGTCGGCCATGCGCCCGGTCAGGTGCACCGGCATGATCGCCTTGGTGCGCGACGTGACGGCGGCTTCGACCGCGGCGGGATCGATGTTCTGGTCCGGCAGCACGTCCGCAAAGACAGGCGTGGCGCCGACCGCGATGATCGCGGCGGTCGATGCCACGAACGAATTCGGCGGCGTGATCACCTCGTCGCCGGGGCCGATGTCGAGCGCCCGCAAGGCGAGGATCAGCGCGTCGGTGCCGGAATTCAAAGTCACGACATGGGGCGAGCCGAGATAGGCGGACAATTCCTCCTCGAGCTTTCCGACCGCTGTGCCCCCGATGAAGTCGCCGCGGGAAAACACGCCCTCGACCGCCTGCATGATCTCGGCGCGCTCTTCCTCGAACTGGGCGGGAAGATTGACGTAACCGATGCGCCGGCGGCCGGTGTCAGCGTCCATGACAGAACTTCCTGACGGTCTCGATGACACGGTCCTGTTGTGCGCGCGTCAGATGCTGGTCGACGGGGAAGCTGATGACTTCCTTGGCGTGGCGGTCGGTGACCGGGAAGGTGCCGGGCGCGTAGCCGAGATGCTTGAGGCCTTCCTGCTGATACAGCGGGATTGGATAATGGATCTTGGCCTCGATGCCGTTGTCCAGGCAGTATTGGTAGAGCTCGTCGCGGCGTTCGGCGAACACCATGTAGAGATGGTAGACGTGCTTCACATTGGGCCGGCGCGGCGGGACGCGCAGGCCGGGCAGGCCGGCAAGGCCCGCATCGTAATAGGCCGCGTTCTCGATCCGGCGCCGCGTGATCTCGCTGGTCTGGCCGATCAGCCAGTTGCCGACGACGGCCTGCAAGGAATCGAGCCGCGAATTGCAGCCGAGGATCGCGATCTCGTCGCGGTTCTTCATGCCGTGGTTGCGGATCAGGCGGAGCTTCTCGTTCATGCCGTCGTCATTGGTGACGACGACGCCCGCATCGCCCCAGACGTTGAGGTTCTTGAGCGGATGCAGCGAGAAGCCGGCCGCGATGCCGTGGGTGCCGGAGCGCTTGCCCGCAAACTCCGACAGGATGCCCTGGCAGGCGTCCTCGACGACGGGGAGATTGTGGCGCTGGGCGATCGGCATCAGCTTGCCCATGTCGGTGACCTCGCCGGTCAGCTGAACCGGCATGATCGCCTTGGTCTTCCTGGTAATGGCGGCTTCGACCTGGTCGACGTTCATGCAGAAGGAATCGTCGCAGTCGACCAGCACCGGCGTGGCGCCGGTTTCCGCGATCGCACCGACGGTGGCGATGAAGGTGTTGGCGGCGGTGATGACCTCGTCGCCGTGACCAATGCCGAGCGCCTTGAGCGGCAGCTTGAGCGCGTCGGTGCCGGATCCGACGCCGATGGCGTGGCGCACGCCGATCAGCTCGGCAAAGCGCTTCTCGAATTCGGCGACGGGCTTGCCAAGGGTGAAGTCACCGGTCGCAACCAGCCGGCCGATCTCGGCCAGGATCGGAGCGGGGTCGGAGAATTGCTCGAGCAGATAGGAATATCGAACGTCGTACATGTGACCCGTCAGGTGGAATGAAGTTGAGGAGCGGAGGTGCGCGACGCCGCGAGCGCGTGCTCGATCGAGGTCGCGATGGCGTTGGGCGCGAGGCCGTGCTTCTTCAGCAGCGAGTCCTGCGAGCCGTAATTGTGCATGAAGCGGTCCGGCAGCGACAGCCGCAGTATCGCGGGCAGGCCGGAGCCGAGCTTGTCGATCAGCGTCTCCGCAACCGCGCTGCCGAGACCGCCGGAGGGCACGTGCTCCTCCAGCGTTGCCACGAGCTTGATGCCGCGGATCGCCTGCAGCAGCGCTTCGGTGTCGAGCGGCTTCACCGTATGCATGTGCAGGATGCCGGCGCGAATGCCTTGCGCGGCCAAGAGGTCGGCTGCGGCGATGGCGCGCTGGAGCATGATGCCGGTGGTCACCATGAGGACGTCGCCCGGCGGGCGCATCAGGATGGCCTTGCCGATCTCGAAGCCGTGCTCGGCCTTCGAGACGACGGCGTCGCCGCCCTTGCCGAGCCGGATGTAGATCGGTCCGGTCCAGTCGAGCGTCTTGTCCATCATCCGCGCGGCCTCGTCGGCGTCGCACGGGCAGACCACCGCCATGTTCGGCAGCGCCCGCATGATGGCGATGTCCTCGATCGCCTGGTGGGTGGGACCGAGCGGCGCGTAGACCAGCCCGCCGCCATTGGCGATCAGTCGCACCGGCAGATTGTGCAGACAGAGATCGACGGCGACCTGCTCGTAGCAGCGGCGGGTGAGGAATGTCGCGATGGTATTGACGTAAGGCACGAAGCCTTCCATCGCGAGACCGGCCGACATGCCGATGATGTGCGCTTCCGAAATGCCCTCGATCAGATGGCGCTTGGGAAACTCCTTGCTCATCGCACGCAGCGTGCCGGCGCCGGGATCGGAGCCGATGTAAAGCACACGCTCGTCGCGCGCGGCGAGCTTGTGGACCATGTTCATCGCGGTGTTGCGCATGGGGAGCCGATCAAAAATCGCCGACGGCGACGCGGATGGCGTCGAGCTCGCTGTCGGACAGCTTGTTCTTGTGATGCCAATCGGCGTTGGATTCCGCGGCCGGCAGACCCTTGCCCTTGACGGTATGGCAGATGATCGCGGTGGGCTTGCCCGGAACGGCGGGGACCTGCTTCAGGACGGTGCGCAGGGCGCCGGCGTCGTGGCCGTTGAGCTCCTGCACGGCAAAGCCGAAGCTGCGCCATTTGTCCGCGAGTGGCTCCAGCGGCAGGACGTAGTCGGTAGGCCCGTAGCTCTGGAGCTTGTTGTAGTCGATCATCGCGACCAGATTATCGAGCCCGTGCTTGGCCGCGCCCATGGCGGCCTCCCACACCGATCCCTCGTTGATCTCGCCGTCGCCGAGCAGGACAAAGGTCCGGTAATTGCGCTCGCGCATGCGGGCGGCCAGCGCAAGCCCGACGCCGATCGACAGGCCATGCCCGAGCGCGCCGGTCGATGCCTCGACGCCCGGCACCATGCCGTATTCGGGATGTCCGCCCAAGATACTGTCGGAGCCGCAAAAGCCGTCGAGCTCCGACAGCGGGAAGAAGCCGCGATCGGCGAGCAGCGCGTAGAGCGCCAGACAACCGTGTCCCTTGCTGAGGATGGCGCGGTCGCGTTCGGGATCGCGCGGGTTGTTCGGATCGATCCGCAGGATGTCGTCGTAGAGCACGCGGACCATTTCGATCAGCGACAGGGCCGGACCAACATGGCCGCGTCCGGCCGAACGGACAGAACCAAGGACCAGGCGGCGCAAATAGAGACTGCGCTCGTCCAGCGTGCAGGTGAGGGCGGCTTCAGCGTGGGGTGAGATCTGGATCACGTTGGCAAATCGTTTGATGAAGCCGGCGTGCTTTGTCGAGCTGACCGGCAAGGCGGACCGTCAGATCGCCACCTTGCGCAGCCAAGGCGCGCCGGGAGCGGCTTTCGGGCAAATAAGCATTCAGGACAATCAGGCACCAAATCGCCCCGAACACAGGATACAGTACGTCACGGCGGATCGCAAACGCGTCATCCCTAGCCGCGAAGGCTTGCGTGAGGCGTTCGATGAGGCGATTCGCGCCTGTTGCGGGCAGATCGCTGCCGGGGTGGATCGCGGTATCGGACAGCAGTTTGACCGGATCGTCCCAGCCGAAATATTCGAAGTCGATGAAGCGCAGGCGGCCGTCTTCGGCGCGCAGGGCGTTGTGCAGTCCGAAGTCGGACGGGCTCAATGCGCGATGCGCGGGCAAGAGGTCCGCTGCGGGATCCCACCCCAGTTCCGCATAACGCTGGCGGAGCCTTCGGATGGCGACGGCCGTGCTGGGAACCAGACTGCCGTCGATGAACGTACGCAGCTCGGGGTGATCCTGCGACTCACGCGTCAACCCGTCGAGGCGCTGCTCGTACTGGGCGATGGCTTCCTCGGGCGAGAAGATGCTGGCTGACGCGTTCCGCAAGGTCTGCGCACCTTCGGCGTCGCGCAGCTTCTGCAATTCGATCAGAAAATCGGCCAGCTGGTCGGCGTCGTCGCCCTGGGGATGCAGCACCGCCGCGTCACCGTCGAACCATTGATACAGCGCGCAAAACGCATCGGCGTCCTTTGCAATCGGCCGTGGCGTCGACGCGATGCCGTGGCGCGACAGGAACGTGAGCGCGTCATATTCCTGTCCCAGCCGATCGCGCCCGTCCGACGGATAATGCTTGAGGGCGAGGGGCGGTCCTTCCGCCATCTCCAGCCGAAACACCCTGTTGTTGCCGCCGGACCGCGCCGGCTGGGCTGCCGCGACCGTTGTTCCGGCAAGGCGGCTGCCGATCGAGATCGCATCCGCTGCGCTGATGTCCGGCTCGCTCATGCCGCAAACACCTCGTCGCGGATGCCGGCCCATGTCGCGATCGGCTTGCAATGTTCGGGGTGCGGGGACTGCGAACGCGTGAACAGGATTGATCGCGTACCCTTCGGGAAATGCGGCTGCTCGAAGACCTCGACGAGATCGTCGATGAAGATGTCCAGCTCCAGGCTCGCGAGCCTGTCGACCTTGGCGGCCATCGTGTCCTCGAAATAAACATCGCCGCTGGCCACCGCCGCTTCCGCAGCGTCGATCAGGCCGGCGCCACGCAGCCAGCCGCGTGCGGCTTCGCGCAGGTCGGTATGGTCGGGGTCCTGATGACCGTATCTGGTCTTGTGGCTGACGATGCACACCTTGGCGCCGGCCTGTCTGCACGCCGCGAGGAATTCCCGCACGCCCGGATAGATCTCGGCGCCGCCAATGCCCTTGCCGTAGACGAAGCCTTGCAGGCCTTGCCAGGCGAGCTCGCCACCCGTGCGGGATCGCAGATAATCCCGCACATCGTTCTTCAGCCCAACCCAGCCCTCCGGCACCAGGCCACGCTGGTGCGCGACGGCGGCAAAGACCTTATCGTAGCAGATGATCGTGTTGTCGAAATCGATGCCGATCCGCACGCCGCTCACTTCAGGCTGATGTTCTGCATCATCTTGATATTGAAATACCGGGGATCGTTGAGCGAGTTCGGCAGGCGGCCGGACCTGAAGGCGTCCACGAGGCCGGACACGGCCTGCTCGATCGTGTGCGTCGGTGCAAATCCGAGCTCGCGGCGGATCTTCTCCGAGGAGACGTGGTAGGAGCGCAGATCGTCGGTCGGCTCGACGGCCACGTCGACGTTGTTTCCGACCACCGATTTGACGATGTCGGCGATCTTCATCAGCGAGTGGTTCTCGTAGCCGATATTGTAGGTCTTGCCGTCGATCTTCGCATCATCCTGCTGCAGCAGGAACAGATAGGCCGCCGACATGTCCTCGATGTGCAGGTTGGGCCGCTTCTGCGTTCCGCCGAACACGCGGATGCGGCCGGTGTTGACCGCGAGGTTGGTCAGGATGTTGACGACGACGTCGAGGCGCTGCCGCGGTGCGTAGCCGCAGACGGTGGCAGGACGGACCGTGCAGGTGACGAAGCCGGACGCAGCCTCTTCGGCAAGGTCGGTCTCACACATCGCCTTGAACTTGGAGTAGTCCGTGAGCGGCTCGCAGGACAGTTCCTCGGTCACCTCGGCCTCGTCCTTGATGCCGTAGACGCTCGACGAGGAGGCATAGATGAAGCGCTTGACGCCGGCCTTCTTCGCGGCGCGCACCATTGGACGGAAGCAGTCGTAGTTGATGGACTTGCCGAGCCCCGGGTCGAGCTCGAACGAGGGGTCGTTGGAGATGCAGGCGAGGTGGATCACCGCATTGTTGCCGCGCAGGGCCTCGTTGATCGCGGCCTCATCGCGGATGTCGCCCTTGATCAGGCGAAGGTTCGGATTGTTGCGAACCGCGTCGAAAACGGATTCGCCGTACATGAACAGGTCGAGCACCGTGACCTTGTGGCCCGCTGCCAGCAACTGGGGAACCAGCACGCTGCCGACATAGCCGGCGCCACCGGTGACCATCACGTTCCATTTCTGATCAATCACTGCCGTTCTCCAGATTTCCCGCTCGCGTTACTTCAATAGCGCGGTGACGAATTTGACCAAGGGCGCCTTTTCGACCGAGTTGCGGTGACCGACGATGCCGACCTTGATCGCGCCCGCCGCGTTGCCGATGAAGGCGACGTCCTCGATATTGCCGCCGGCCGCCACCAGCGGCGCCGTGATCGTCAGGAAAGCATCGCCGGCGCCGACCGTGTCGACGACGGTCTTGGTGAAAGCGGGCACGCGCGCGACGCCGGTCTTGGACGAGAAGGGGTAGCAGCCGAAGGAGCCGTGCGTGATGATCATGTTGTCGCAATCGATCTTGCCGTGCAGGCGGTTCTCGATCACCGACGCGATGTCGCTGAACTTGTCGGTCGCGGCCAGACGCGCTTCCGGCGCGTCGATGCAGACGTAGTCGGCGCGCGGATATTTCGTGATGAGATTATAGCCGTGGTTGCCGCTGTTGCTCTGGGCGTTGACCGCCAGGAACTTGGAGTTCGCGATGAGCGTGTCGATGGTGCTCGACGCGATCATGCCGTGACCGAAATCTGTGACGATCACCACGTCCCCGCCACGAACGCGCTCGGCGGTGATTCGGTCGATCTCCTTGCGCTCGGCCTCGTCGAGCGGCGTGTCGTCCATGGTGTAGACTTCGAAGAGCTTGTGCAGATAGCCCATCTCGACGTACCGCAATTTGCGGGTCGTCGGTCGGCCCTGAATGCGGATCGGCGTCAGCGTGACATTCGGGCGGACATGCGCGCGAATGAACTCCTCGGGGTAGTCGTTGCCACCCAGCGTCGTGACGATCTCCACCGACTTGCAGAAGCTCGCCACGTGATTGGCCGCGGCAATGACGCCGCCGGCAAATTGCTCGCCATTCTTGAGCAGGGTGGCGACGATGTTCTCCTTCGAAGCCTTCCCCAGCGCCGTGACGTACTGGTATTCGTCGATGATGGTATCGCCGACCAGCACGACGTGCATGTCCTGGATCTTGTCGATCAGCTTCAGCAGGCGTTCGGCGCCGCCGCCTTCACGTACCTTCTGGAGGTAGTCGCGCAGGGGAGGATCGTAGATGTCGAAATAACGGTTCAGCAGCGATGACGAGCTGAACGTCACGTCGCGCGTGAAGACGATTCGTCCGCCATGACGTTCGACGGCCTCGCGCTCGGTGGCGATCTTGCCGGTGACGTCATCCTCGGGATTCTCGTAGTCCGAGCCTTTCACGTAGGTGTCGGGGCGCACGGCATCGAGGACCGGCTCGGCGCTGGAAGTGCGGTTGATGCCGACCCAGTCGACCGTGCCGAGCGCGGCCAGCATCTCGGCGCGCATGTTCTCCGGAAAGATCGGCCGTCCCGGGCCCTTGTTGACGAAACGGTCGGCGGTGATGGTCACGATGACCACGTCGGCCTCGTTGCGCGCCGCCAGGATGTGCCGGACGTGGCCGAGATGCACCAGATCGAACACGCCGTGGCAGAGCGCGACGGTCTGGCCCTTGGCCTGCGCGGCGCGCGCAATCTCGCCCAGCTCCTCGATCGTCTTGATCTTGTCGTGCGGTGCCGGATGGCCGGTCAGCTTGTCTGTCGCAGCATTACCCATGTGGATTACCCAAAGCGCCGGCAGGTCTCAGATGGCCGGCCTGAAATGATCGACTCGCAGCAACGATATCCGGCGAGCCTGTTCAAGAGCTTGCCTTCTGCGGCGAGCCGTCGTCGTCACCGAGATATTTGAACCAGTCCTTGGTGGCGTCGGCGATCTTGTCGACCGTCCACAGAGGCGCGTCCTTGTACTGATCCATCGACTTCAGCATCGTCGCGACGCCGTCCTCGAATTTTACCTTCGGCGTCCAGTTCAGGACCCGCTTGATCTCAGTGATGTCGGCGTAGGTGCAATCGGGCTCGCCCGGTCGCTTGGGAATGTGGACTTTGTCGCCGCCGAGAAGCTCGACCAGCCGGTTGACGCTGTAGGTGTTGTCGGAGCCGACGTTGAATATCTCGTGCGAGATATCGGAGCGCGCAGCAGTCACGAAGGCGTCCGCGACGTCGCTGACGAAGGTGAAGTCGCGCGTCTGCTCGCCGTCGCCGACCACGGTGAAGGGCTTGCCGGCGAGCTTCTGCGCCATGAACACACCGAACACGGCGCCGTAGGTGCCGGTGGTGCGATGGCGCGGCCCATACACGTTGAACAGGCGTAGCGCGACCGCAGGCAGCTTGTAGACCTGGCACCAGTGCATGACGCACTGCTCGCCGAGATTCTTGGTAAGCGCGTAGGGATACATCGGCCGGATCTCGGCGCTCTCCGGCGTCGGATAGACGTCGGGAATGCCGTAGCAGGACGACGAGGCGGCGTAGACGAAGCGCTTGACGCCGGCGTGCCGCGCCGCTTCGAGAACGTTGACCGTGCCGTCGACATTGGCGCGATGATAGGGGATCGGCGACTCGATCGAGGGAACGATGTCAGCCAGCGCCGCGAGATGGAAGACCCAGTCGATACCGTGAAAATACGGCTTGATCGACTCGAGGTCGGTGACGTCGGCCCGCACGACCTTCAACTGGCTCGAACCGGCGTGTGCGGCCAGATTTTCGGGGCGTCCGATGACGAAATTATCGAGCGCGATGACCTCATGGCCGTCGTCGAGGAGACGATCGACGAGGTGACTTCCAATGAAACCGGCGCCGCCAGTAACGATGCATTTCATGAGGAACATCCGTGACGCGAATGCCCAGCGAAACAGGCCCGCCAATGTTGAGTGAAACCCGAAAGCCGACTACCAGCCGCTCGCTGACTTTGCAAGTATTATACCTTTGCAATCCTTGGTAATAGCCGGTATCACCCGGTCATGTTGCAATCGAGCCGCCAGCCCATGCCTGCCGAGTCCGTCGATCCCGATCACAAGGCTTTCCTCGACGATTACGTGGGACGCCTCCATCGCGCGACGGCAGTCGACGTCGGCGTTTTCGCCGCAATCTCCGCGACCCGTGCCACTTGGTTGCGCGCGCGCGAGCAGGGCGGTCGCGTCATCTTCATCGGTAATGGCGGCTCGGCCGGCATCGCCTCGCACCTGGCGATCGATCTGGCGAAGAACGCGTCGGTGCCTGCGCTCTGCTTCAGCGACGCGAGCATGATGTCGTGCCTCGCCAACGATTACGGCTTCGAGGACTGGATCGCGCACGCCGTGCGGCTGAGCGCACGCGCCGGCGACTGCCTCGTTGCGATCAGCTCGTCGGGGCGCTCGAAGAACATCCTCAACGCGGTTGCGCAGGCGCGGACGATGAAGCTCGACGTGGTCACGCTGTCGGGCATGAATGCGGACAATCCGCTGCGCAATCTCGGCGACGTCAATTTCTTCGTCGACAGCCGCAGCTACAACATCGTCGAGACCACGCACCAGTTCTGGATGATGGCCGCGATCGACCTCGTGATCGGTCGCGCGGAATATCCGGCATCCTGAGGCGGGCATCCGATGCAGTCGCGGTTCAAACAGGCGGCCCTGTTTTCGGTAAAGCTGCTGCTGTCGATTGCCGTGCTGGTCTACATCGCGCGCGGTCTCGATCTGCAGCGGTTGCGCAGCCATCTCGTCTCGGTCGATCCTTTGCTGTTCGTCCTGGCGCTGACGTTGATTTTCTTCCAGACCTTCGTGCTCAACGGCCGGTGGGAGCTGATCATGCGCGCGCTCGGCGTGTCGCTGGACTGGCTCGCGGGCTGGCGGATCCTCATGATCAGCCTCTGGTTCAATCAGGTGTTGCCGTCCTCGGTCGGTGGTGATGCGGTGCGGATGTGGCTGCTGCGCCAGCGCGGCGTGCAGTGGCCGGAGGCGGTCAAGGGCGTTGCGGCCGACCGTTTCACGGCGTTGATCGGGCTGATCGCGCTGATGGTGGCCGGATTGCCGTTCCTGTTGTCTCGCGTGTCCGATCAGGCCGCGATCCTGGCCATCGGCGGGCTGACGCTGGCCGGCGTCGCCGGCACCGTGGTTCTGTTGACGCTCGACCGTCTGCCCAAGCGCCTCATCGCCCATCCGGCGATCGCAAGCTTTGTCCGGTTCGGAGCGCTGGTCAGGTTTCTCCTCCTGCAGTCCGAACGCCGTGCTTTGCTGTTCGGATCGGCGCTGCTCATCCATCTCGTGACCGCGGCGGCCTGTTTCGCCCTGGCGCGCGGTGTCGGAGCAAAGCTCTCGGTGGTGGACGCCGGTATCCTGATTCCGCCCGTGGTGCTGTTGACGGCGGTCCCGATCTCGATCAGCGGCTGGGGTGTTCGCGAGGGGGCGATGGTCGCCTGCCTCGGTCTGGCGGGTGTCCCTTCCGAGGAAGCACTGTCGGTTTCGCTGCTGCTGGGCGCCATCAGCGTGATCATCGGGCTCGTCGGAGGCGCGATCTGGTTGGCAAGTCCGGAGCGCGGGTCGTATTCAGCGGACAAGGCCGCCAAGGCGGCGGAGGAAGCCCCCAGCTACGACGGGCTGGGCAAGGAAGTCTCGAGCCACCCATGACTCGCTTGAGCCCGTTGCTGGCGGTCTGGTCTTCACGGGGTGGGATTGCCTCACCCGATCGCGTATCTCATTTTTCGGTTCCACGATGAAAAACCTGTTCTACGTCCGCCATACCTGCCGCCTCTGCCATTCGGACAAGCAGGAGCTTGTCGTCCCGATGGCAGGCATGCCGATCGGCACGCCGAACTTCCAGGTCCCGGACGCCAGCGTCGACGATCCCGTGTTCCGCGCTGCGGTGCCGATGGCGCTGCATCTGTGCAGGGATTGCGGCCATCTCCAGATTCTCCATGTCGGTAATCCCGAGATCCAGTACCGCAACTACGTCTACACCACCTCGCTCTCGCTCGGCCTGCGCGAGCACTTCGCGGGCTATGCCAACGACGTCGTCAGCCGCTTCGGTGTCGCGCCGGGCTCGCTGGTCGTCGAGCTCGGCAGCAACGATGGATCGCTGCTCGGCTTCTTCAAAGAGCGCGGCATGCGGGTGCTGGGTGTCGATCCCGCTGTGGACATCGCGAAGCGCGCGACCGAGGCGGGGATCGAGACCATCGGCGATTTCTTCACCGATGCCATCGGTCACCGCATCCTGCAGAGCCACGGCGCGGCGAGCGTCGTGATCGCCAACAACATGATCGCCAATGTCGACAATCTCGATCCGCTGGTGATCGGGGTTCGCGACGTGCTCGCGCCGGACGGATTGTTCGTGTTCGAAACGCAATATGGCGTCGACGTCACCGAGAAGAACCTGCTCGACACCGTCTATCACGAGCATCTATCGTATTTTAACATCAAGCCGCTGATCCGTTTCTTTGCCCGGCTCGGCATGGAGCTGATCGACGTCCAGCACATCTGGACCAAGGGGGGCTCGATCCGCGTGACCGTGCAGCGTGCCGGTGGCGCCAAGAAGCCGTCGGCTGAGGTCGCGCGCTTCGTCGCCGAGGAAGAACGGCTGGGCGTCGATCAGCCGGCCTATTATGCGCCCTATGTGAAGCGGATCGCCGCGATCCGCGACGAGCTGGTCGCGATGGCTGATGCCGCTCATGCGCGGGGGCAGCTCGTCGCCGGCTACGGCGTCTCGGTCGGCACCACGACGCTGCTGCCGCAGTTCGGCCTGGAGAACAAGATCGACTTCCTGGTGGACGACGATCCCAAGAAGGGGAACGTGATGGCCGGCCCAGGTTACGACATCCCGATCCTGCCGCCTGCCGCCCTTTATGAGCGCAAGCCGGCGTTCGTCGTCGTCTTCGCCTGGCGCTACGTCGACCCGATCCGGGCCAAGCACGCCCGCTACTTCGCCGAAGGCGGAAAGTTCGTGGTGCCGCTGCCTGGCATTTCCATGGTCGACCGGGCCGACTGACCGCGCAATAGGGCCGAGGCGGACGCTCAGGGGGAGCGTCTGGAAGGAACCGGACGGGCGCTGCGATTGCGCCCTGAAGGGTGGGTGGATAAGCCTTTGATCCGGCTGGGCTCTGCTCTAGCGCCCGGGAAGGTCGGCCGGTCCAGTCGGGCCCTCTATATCTTGACCTTTGGTCCTATCCGCAGTAGATACCCCGCACTCGCAGCCGGCCCGTTAGACGCGGATCTCCGGCGCGGCTTTGAAATCCCCGAACAATCGAGCCCGGTTTCCGGCTCATCCTTCGAGACAGAGGGCTGGGCCAACGGCGCTGTTCGGATCCCTGAAATTCATTAGCGTCTGTCGACGGACGTTGGACATCAAAACGATGGCAGTCAGCCCGTTCAAGTTCTTGCAGGAAGTGCGCTCGGAGACCGCCAAGGTCACCTGGCCGACCCGCCGCGAAACCACGATCACCACCATCATGGTGTTCGTCATGGTCGCCGTGGCCTCGATCTTCTTCTTCGCCGCCGACCAGATCATCCGTGTCCTCATCACTTACCTTCTGGGCATTCACTGATGGCAACCGCAACCGCTCAACTGTCCGACAAGCGCTGGTACATCGTCCACGCCTACTCGAATTTCGAGAAGAAGGTCGCCGAATCGATCCGCGAGCAGGCCAAGCAGCGCGGGCTCGAGGAGCTGTTCGAGTTGGTGCTGGTTCCGACCGAGAAGGTCACGGAAGTGCGCCGCGGCCGCAAGATCGACGCCGAGCGCAAGTTCTTCCCCGGCTACGTGCTGGTGAAGATGAAGCTGACCGACGAAGCGTTTCACCTGATCAAGAACACGCCGAAGGTCACAGGCTTCCTCGGCGCTGAAAACAAGCCGATGCCGATCTCGGAATCCGAGGCCATGCGCATCCTGCACCAGGTGCAGGAAGGCGTGGAACGGCCGAAGGCGTCGGTGTCGTTCGAGATCGGCGAGAACGTGCGCGTGGCCGACGGCCCGTTCGCCTCGTTCTCGGGTGTCGTCGAGGAAATCGACGAGGCGCGCTCGCGCGTGAAGGTCGCGGTGTCGATCTTCGGCCGTGCCACGCCGGTCGAATTGGAATTCGGTCAGGTCGAGAAGGTCTGACCGGGTAGCGCGTGAAGTCGAAAAGCTTCGCGCAAAGAGAGGCCGTGGGAGGGAGAGGGCGGTTGCCAGCCGCATCCGACCCAGACCACGAACCTGAAACCGCCGGCGACAGCCGGCACAACAGGAGTGATACATGGCAAAGAAAGTGACCGGATACCTGAAGCTTCAGGTCCCGGCCGGTGCGGCGAATCCTTCGCCCCCGATCGGTCCCGCGCTCGGTCAGCGCGGTCTCAACATCATGGAGTTCTGCAAGGCGTTCAACGCGCAGACCCAGAAGGAAGAGAAGAACACCCCGATTCCCGTCGTGATCACGATCTACGCCGATCGTTCGTTCACGTTCGAGATGAAGACCCCCCCGATGTCCTTCTTCCTCAAGCAGGCCGCCAAGATCCAGTCCGGCTCGAAGGCGCCGGGCCGTGACAAGGCCGGCAAGGTGACCAAGGCGCAGGTGCGCGAGATCGCCGAGAAGAAGATGAAGGATCTCAATTGCGATTCCATCGAGTCGGCCATGAAGATGGTCGAGGGCTCTGCCCGTTCGATGGGCTTGGAAGTGGCGGGGTAAGCGGTCATGGCAATCGGAAAGCGTTTGAACAAAGCCCGCGAAGGTGTTGACCGCGAAAAGCTTTACCCGCTCGCGGACGCCATCAAGATGGTCAAGGAACGCGCGAAAGCGAAGTTTGACGAGACCATCGAGGTCGCGATCAATCTCGGCGTCGATCCGCGTCACGCCGACCAGATGGTCCGCGGCGTCGTGACCCTGCCGAACGGCACTGGCCGTACGCTCCGCGTCGGCGTGTTCGCCCGCGGCGCCAAGGCCGATGAGGCCAAGGCTGCGGGTGCCGACGTCGTCGGCGCCGAGGACCTGGTCGAGAAGGTGCAGAACGGCTCGATCGATTTCGACCGCTGCATCGCCACCCCCGACATGATGCCGCTGGTCGGCCGTCTCGGTAAGGTGCTCGGCCCGCGCGGCCTGATGCCGAACCCGAAGATCGGCACCGTGACCATGGACGTCACCGGTGCGGTGAAGGGTGCCAAGGGTGGCTCGGTCGAGTTCCGTGTCGAGAAGGCCGGCATCCTGCAGGCCGGCGTCGGCAAGGCCTCGTTCACCGAGGAGAAGCTGGTCGAGAACATCAAGGCCCTGGCTGACGCTGTCACCAAGGCGAAGCCAGCCGGTTCCAAGGGCACCTACATCCAGCGCGTTGCGGTGTCCTCGACGATGGGCCCGGGCGTGAAGGTCGAGCCGGGCACCATTCTCGGCTAAGTCTGGAAATCGCATGAGGCGAGGGGCGGAATTGGGCAACCGATTCCGCCCCTCGTCGTTTGTGGCACGGCTCACCGGAAACAAGAACAATGGCTGACAAGGTCCTGATCTATTCGCGCTTTCCCAAGTCGATGATGGCGCGTTTCGCCGAGCGCTTCGAATTGCTCGACACCGGCGGCAAGCCCGCGGGGGAGGTGCTGTCGGCCGACGAACTCGGCAGCGTCCGCGCGATGCTGATGGCGGGCGGCTCGCCGCTCTGTGCGGAGGCGATGGATCTGTTTCCAAAACTCGGCGCCATCGTCTGCTACGGCACCGGCTATGACGGCGTCGACCTGAAGGCGGCAGCCAGCCGCAATATCGCGGTCGCCCACAGTCCCGGCGCCAATGCGGCCTCGGTTGCCGATATCGCGATGACCCTGATGCTGGCGACGACGCGGCGGATCCTGGTGGCCGACCAATATGTCCGCAGCGGCGATTGGGCCGCCTCGAAGCAATCGCCGATGATGCGCCCGCAGGCCGGCATGCCCGGCCGCCGCATCGGCGTCTACGGCATGGGCGAGATCGGCCGCAAGATCGCAGGCCGCTGCGCGGCCTTCGAGAGCGAAATCGGCTATTTCAGCCGCAGCAAATACGATCTGCCCTATCAATATTTCCCGACCCTGGAGGCGCTGGCCGATTGGTGCAGCGTGTTGATGATCGCGGTCCGGGCAGGGGCCGAGACCCAGCATGTCGTCAATGCCGACATCCTCAGGCGCCTCGGCGCCGACGGCTACGTCGTCAACATCTCCCGCGGCTCGGTGATCGACGAGAAGGCGCTCGTGGCGGCCCTGACCGACAAGACCATCGCCGGCGCCGGCCTCGACGTCTTCGAGAAGGAACCGCACGTCCCCGACGCGCTGACCGCGCTGCCGAACGTGGTGTTCGCCCCGCATATCGGCGGTCACACCCTCGATTCGCACGTCGCCATGCAGAACTGCGTGCTGGCGAACCTGACGGCGTTCTTCGAGGGCAAGCCGCTGCCTTATGCGGTCAAATCGGCCTGAATCGGTCTTTATCGGCCCGGGTCAAGCACCCGCGGCAACGGATTGGAACTGGTGTGAATTTTGCTCTTGGCAAGCAGGCTCTGAGCGGTTAAAGAACCGCTTCCGGACGTGCCGGCTTCGGCTGGCGCGTTCGTGCACGCATTCCGAAAACCGAAGACTGGAGATCATTCCTTTCAGGACGTCCGCAAGGATTTGCCCGAAAAGGAAGAAAAACCCGTCGGCTGGTGGGGTGCGGGCAGAGGTCGGGCGGTTCGCCGGCTGACCTTGTCCTGTCCAAGACTGCAGGCGCCCGCGGGAAGTTTCGACTTCTCAAAGGCTTAATCGCATGGCCTGCATAGACGGGTGAAGACCGGATTTCACTTCGCGTCCAGCTTTAAGGGCTGGTTTGCGGAACGGGTCTGGTTCGGACCTCGACACGCCGTGGGCCCAAGGGCTCCCGGAGGGCAGGCTTTGAATCGTCGTCGTGCCCGGCGTGTCCGAAGGGTTTTGCCCCGAGGTTCAGGTTTGGGTGGGACGATGGGTGCAACCCGGCGGTCCCGCTTTTCGCGATGACCGCCAACCGGAGAGAGCTTGCTGTGGAACGAGCGGCAAAAAAAGAGGCGGTCGAACAGCTCAATGAGGTCTTCAAGACCACGAGCGTCGCGGTCGTTGCTCAATATTCCGGCCTCACCGTCGCCCAGATGCAGAAGCTGCGCCAGCAGATGAAGCAGGCGGGCGCTGCGGTGAAGGTCTCGAAGAACCGTCTCGCCAAAATTGCTCTTGAAGGCACTGACGTCGTTGCCATCGGCCCCATGCTGAAGGGGCCGACCGTGATCGCCACTTCGAACGATCCGGTAGCGGCGCCAAAGGTCGCCATCGAATTCGCCAAGGCGAACGAAAAGTTCGTCATCGTCGGCGGCTCGATGGGGAAGACCGTCCTGAATGTCGACGGCGTGAAGGCGCTTGCCTCGCTGCCGTCGCTTGATGAACTGCGCGGCAAGATCGTCGGCCTGCTTGTGGCCCCGGCGACCAAGCTCGCTCAGCTCGCCAATGCGCCCGCGGGCAAGCTCGCGCGCGTCATCCAGGCTCATGCCTCAAAGGGCGAAGCGGCCTGACGCCCTTCGCAAAACTCAAACCCGAACCAGACTTACACGTAAGGAAACTGAACAATGGCTGACTTGCAGAAGATCGTTGACGACCTCTCGAGCCTCACCGTGCTCGAAGCTGCTGAACTGGCGAAGCTCCTCGAAGAAAAGTGGGGCGTTTCGGCTGCCGCGGCTGTCGCCGTGGCCGGCCCGGCTGGTGGTGGCGCTGCCGCCGCTCCGGCGGAAGAGAAGACCGAGTTCACGGTCGTTCTCGCCAGCGCCGGCGACAAGAAGATCGAGGTCATCAAGGAAGTCCGCGCCATCACCGGCCTGGGCCTGAAGGAAGCAAAGGACCTCGTCGAGGGCGCGCCGAAGCCTGTCAAGGAAGGTGTGAACAAGGACGAGGCCGATAAGATCAAGGTCCAGCTCGAGAAGGCTGGCGCGAAGGTCGAGCTCAAGTAAGCACCGCTTACTGACGAGGTCTCGGGCGAGCGTAAGCAGGCCCGGGATCCTGGCTTGCCCTTCAAAAAGGGGTCGGCCTGATGCAAAAGGCGTGCGACGGAACGTCCCGACGCAGGCCGAACACGAAAAAGTGTGGGGATTTGAGGGTTCGCCCCTCGAATCTCCACTATTGTCGCCCCATATCGGTTCGGCAGCACGAAAGCGCGGTGGGCAGGGATGCCGGATTCCCTGTAAGCCGTTGGGAGAGCAGGCTATTTCGGGCTTTTGCAGTCCGTGAAGACGATCGTTGTGACGGGCGGGCGCGCACCAGCGCCCCGCGCGTCGTTTTGCGTTTTGAAGGTCTGAAGAACAGATTCAGGACATTTTCGCCTGAAGCTGAGTCTCCGGCCCCCAAAACGGGTTCGAAAAATTCAACCCGGGGAGCGGTGGCAGCCGCGTCCCGGACGGTTCGCCCAGAGCGGGCGACGAAAATGAGAGGCCACGATGGCGCAGCAGACATTCACCGGTCGCAAACGCGTTCGCAAGTTCTTCGGACACATCAAGGAAGTCGCCGAGATGCCGAACCTCATCGAGGTTCAGAAGGCGTCCTATGACCAGTTCCTGATGGTCGATGAACCCCAGGGTGGCCGTCTCGACGAGGGTCTGCAGGCGGTGTTCCGCTCGGTGTTTCCGATCTCCGATTTCTCGGGCACCTCGATGCTGGAATTCGTCCGCTACGAGTTCGAGCAGCCGAAATACGACGTCGACGAGTGCCGCCAGCGCGGCATGACCTTCGCGGCCCCCCTCAAGGTGACGCTGCGCCTCATCGTGTTCGATATCGACGAGGAAACCGGCGCGAAGTCGGTGAAGGACATCAAGGAGCAGGACGTCTACATGGGCGACATTCCGCTCATGACGATGAACGGCACCTTCATCGTCAACGGCACCGAGCGCGTCATCGTCTCGCAGATGCACCGCTCGCCCGGCGTGTTCTTCGATCACGACAAGGGCAAGACCCATTCCTCGGGGAAGCTGCTGTTCGCTGCTCGCGTGATCCCGTATCGCGGCTCCTGGCTCGACATCGAGTTCGACGCCAAGGACATCGTCTATGCGCGTATCGACCGTCGCCGCAAGATTCCGGTGACGTCGCTGATGTTCGCCCTCGGCCTCGACGGCGAGGCGATCCTGTCCACGTTCTACAAGAAGATCCTCTACAAGCGGACCAAGGAAGGCTGGCGCGTTCCGTTCGACGCCAACCGTTTCCGCGGCTACTCGACCATCAACGACCTGATCGATGCCGACACCGGCAAGGTCGTGCTCGAGGCCGGCAAGAAGCTCACGGTCCGCGCCGCCCGCCAGCTCCAGGAGAAGGGGCTGAAGGCGCTGCGCATGGCCGATGAGGAGCTGGTCGGCAACTACATCGCCGAGGACCTCGTCAACCCGAAGACCGGTGAGATCCACGCCGAAGCCGGTGAGGAAATCACCGACAAGTCGATGAAGGTGCTCAACGAGCACGGCTACAAGGAATTGCCGCTGCTCGACATCGACCACGTCAATGTCGGCGCCTACATCCGCAACACGCTCTCGGCCGACAAGAACATGACGCGTGAAGACGCGCTGTTCGACATCTACCGCGTGATGCGTCCGGGCGAGCCGCCGACGCTGGATTCGGCGCAGGCCATGTTCCAGTCGCTGTTCTTCGATGCCGAGCGCTACGACCTCTCCGCGGTCGGCCGCGTCAAGATGAACATGCGCCTCGACCTCGATGCGCCCGACACCCAGCGCACGCTGCGCAAGGAAGACATCCTCTCCGTCATCAAGACGCTGGTGGACCTGCGCGACGGCAAGGGCGAGATCGACGACATCGACCATCTCGGCAACCGCCGCGTGCGCTCGGTCGGCGAGCTCATGGAGAACCAGTACCGCATCGGCCTCCTGCGCATGGAGCGCGCGATCAAGGAGCGCATGTCCTCGGTCGACATCGACACGGTCATGCCGCAGGACCTGATCAACGCGAAGCCGGCGGCTGCCGCCGTGCGCGAGTTCTTCGGCTCCTCGCAGCTCTCGCAGTTCATGGACCAGACCAACCCGCTGTCGGAGATCACCCACAAGCGTCGCCTGTCGGCGCTTGGACCGGGCGGTCTGACCCGCGAGCGTGCCGGCTTCGAGGTGCGCGACGTGCATCCGACGCATTACGGCCGCATCTGCCCGATCGAGACGCCGGAAGGTCCGAACATCGGCCTGATCAACTCGCTCGCGACCTTCGCGCGCGTGAACAAGTACGGCTTCGTCGAGACGCCGTATCGCAAGGTCAAGGACGGCCGCGTCACCGACGAGGTCGTGTACCTCTCGGCGATGGAAGAGGGCCGCTACACGGTCGCGCAGGCCAACGTGCCGCTCGACCCGAAGGGCCGCTTCACCGAAGACCTCGTGGTCTGCCGTCACGCCGGCGAAGTCTTGCCGGTGACGCCCGACAAGGTCGACTACATGGACGTGTCGCCGAAGCAGCTCGTTTCGGTGGCCGCGGCGCTGATCCCGTTCCTCGAGAACGACGACGCCAACCGCGCGCTGATGGGCTCGAACATGCAGCGCCAGGCGGTGCCGCTGGTTCGCGCCGAGGCGCCGTTCGTCGGCACCGGCATGGAAGGCGTGGTTGCGCGTGACTCGGGTGCCGCGATCGCGGCGCGCCGTTCGGGCGTGATCGACCAGATCGACGCCACCCGCGTCGTCATCCGCGCCACGGAAGATCTCGATCCGACCAAGTCGGGCGTCGATATCTACCGCCTGATGAAGTACCAGCGCTCGAACCAGTCGACCTGCATCAACCAGCGTCCGCTGGTGAAGGTCGGCGACATCGTCAAGAAGGGCGACATCATCGCCGACGGTCCGTCGACCGATCTCGGTGAGCTCGCGCTCGGCCGGAACGTGCTCGTCGCGTTCATGCCGTGGAACGGCTACAACTTCGAAGACTCGATCCTGCTCTCCGAGCGGATCGTGAAGGAAGACGTGTTCACCTCGATTCATATCGAAGAGTTCGAGGTGATGGCTCGCGACACCAAGCTCGGACCCGAGGAAATCACCCGCGACATTCCGAACGTCTCGGAAGAAGCGCTGAAGAACCTCGACGAAGCCGGTATCGTCTACATCGGTGCGGAAGTCCGCGCCGGCGACATCCTGGTCGGCAAGATCACGCCGAAGGGCGAGAGCCCGATGACGCCGGAAGAGAAGTTGCTGCGCGCGATCTTCGGCGAGAAGGCTTCCGACGTTCGCGATACCTCGCTGCGCGTTCCCCCGGGCGTGCAGGGCACGATCGTGGAAGTGCGCGTGTTCAACCGTCACGGCGTCGACAAGGACGAGCGTGCGCTGGCGATCGAGCGGGAAGAGATCGAGCGTCTGGCCAAGGACCGCGACGACGAGCAGGCGATCCTGGACCGCAACGTCTACAACCGTCTTGCCGAGCTCCTCGAGGGGCGGCAGGGCATTGCCGGCCCGAAGGGCTTCAAGAAGGACACCAAGATCACCCGTGCGGTGCTCGAGGAGTACCCGAAGTCGCAGTGGTGGCTGTTCGCCTCGCCGAACGACAAGCTGATGGCCGAGATCGAGGCCATGCGGAAGCAGTACGACGAGTCGAAGAAGGGGCTTGAACAGCGCTTCCTCGACAAGGTCGAGAAGCTTCAGCGCGGTGACGAATTGCCGCCCGGCGTGATGAAGATGGTCAAGGTCTTCGTCGCGGTGAAGCGCAAGATCCAGCCCGGCGACAAGATGGCCGGCCGCCACGGCAACAAGGGCGTGGTGTCGAAGATCGTGCCGATCGAGGACATGCCGTTCCTCGAAGACGGTACGCACGCCGACATCGTGCTCAACCCGCTCGGCGTGCCTTCGCGCATGAACGTCGGACAGATCCTCGAGACCCATCTCGGCTGGGCCTGCGCCGGCCTCGGCAAGCGTATCGGCCAGACGGTCGATGCTTACCTGTCGAAGCAGGACATCAAGCCGCTGAAGGAAACCTTGAAGAAGGTCTACGGCGAGGACGAGACGATCAAGTCGCTCAACGACAACGAACTGATCGAGCTCGGCCACAATCTCAGCCGCGGCGTGCCGATCGCGACGCCGGTGTTCGACGGCGCCAAGGAAGCCGACATCGAGGAGATGCTGAAGCTTGCCGGCCTGGACGCGTCGGGTCAGTCGACCGTCTATGACGGCCGCACCGGCGATGCCTTCGATCGCAAGGTGACGGTGGGCTACATCTACATGCTCAAGCTGCACCATCTGGTCGACGACAAGATCCATGCGCGTTCGATCGGTCCGTACTCGCTCGTCACCCAGCAGCCGCTGGGCGGCAAGGCGCAGTTCGGCGGCCAGCGCTTCGGCGAAATGGAGGTGTGGGCGCTCGAGGCTTATGGCGCGGCGTACACGCTCCAGGAGATGCTGACGGTGAAGTCGGACGACGTCGCCGGCCGTACCAAGGTGTACGAGGCGATCGTGCGCGGCGACGACACGTTCGAGGCCGGTATTCCGGAATCGTTCAACGTGCTGGTCAAGGAAATGCGCTCGCTCGGCCTCAACGTCGACCTGCACAACTCCAAGATGGGACCGGCACCGACGTCGGAAGCGGCCGAGTAATTCGACCTGTCATGCCCGGCCTTCGCGGCCGGGCACCGGCGCCCCGTCCGAGGCCTTGAGGGCAGGGCGCCCTGCTTGAGTGATTTTCGAATTTGCGGCCGGAGGCGACCGGCACGCGAGGAGAAGACGATGAACCAAGAAATTATGAATCTCTTCAACCCGACGACGCCGGCTCAGGTCTTCGACCAGATCCGGATCTCGATCGCGTCTCCAGAGAAGATTCTGTCCTGGTCCTACGGCGAGATCAAGAAGCCGGAGACCATCAACTACCGCACCTTCAAGCCCGAGCGCGACGGCCTGTTCTGCGCCCGCATCTTCGGGCCGATCAAGGATTACGAGTGCTTGTGCGGCAAGTACAAGCGCATGAAGTACAAGGGCATCATCTGCGAGAAGTGCTCGGTCGAGGTCACGCTTTCGCGCGTCCGGCGCGAGCGCATGGGCCATATCGAGCTCGCAGCGCCCGTCGCCCACATCTGGTTCCTGAAGTCGCTGCCCTCGCGCATCGGCCTCCTGCTGGACATGACGCTGAAGGATCTCGAGCGGATCCTCTACTTCGAATACTACGTCGTGCTCGAGCCGGGCCTCACCGCGCTGAAGGACCGCCAGCTGCTGTCGGAAGACGAGTATCTGAAGGCGCAGGACGAGTACGGCCAGGACAGCTTCACCGCCATGATCGGCGCGGAAGCGATCCGCGAGCTGCTCAAGGGCATGGACCTCGAGAAGCTCGAGGCGACCTTGCGCCTCGAGATGCAGGAGACCGACTCCGACATCAAGCACAAGAAGCTCGCCAAGCGCCTGAAGATCGTGGAAGCGTTCCGCCACTCCGGCAACAAGCCGGAATGGATGATCATGACCGTGGTCCCGGTGATCCCGCCGGACTTGCGTCCGCTGGTGCCGCTCGACGGCGGCCGCTTCGCGACCTCGGACCTCAACGACCTCTACCGCCGCGTCATCAACCGCAACAACCGCTTGAAGCGGCTGATGGAGCTGCGCGCGCCCGACATCATCATCCGCAACGAGAAGCGCATGCTTCAGGAAGCGGTCGATGCGCTGTTCGACAACGGCCGCCGCGGCCGCGTCATCACGGGCGCCAACAAGCGCCCGCTGAAGTCGCTCGCCGACATGCTCAAGGGCAAGCAGGGCCGCTTCCGCCAGAACCTGCTCGGCAAGCGCGTCGACTATTCGGGCCGTTCGGTGATCGTGGTCGGTCCCGAGCTGCGCCTGCATCAGTGCGGCCTGCCGAAGAAGATGGCGCTCGAGCTGTTCAAGCCGTTCATCTATTCGCGGCTCGACGCCAAGGGCCTGTCCACCACGGTGAAGCAGGCCAAGAAGCTGGTCGAGAAGGAGCGGCCCGAGGTCTGGGACATCCTGGATGAGGTCATTCGCGAGCATCCGGTGCTGCTCAACCGCGCACCGACGCTGCATCGTCTCGGCATCCAGGCGTTCGAGCCCGTGCTGATCGAGGGCAAGGCGATCCAGCTTCACCCGCTGGTCTGCTCCGCGTTCAACGCCGACTTCGACGGCGACCAGATGGCCGTGCACGTCCCGCTGTCGCTCGAAGCGCAGCTGGAAGCGCGCGTCCTGATGATGTCGACCAACAACATCCTGCATCCGGCGAACGGACAGCCGATCATCGTGCCGTCGCAGGACATCGTGCTCGGCCTCTACTACGTCTCGATCATGCGCGAAGGCCTGCCCGGCGAGGGCAAGGTGTTCGGCGAGATGGCCGAGCTCGAGCACGCGTTGCATGCGAAGGTCATCCACCTCCACACCAAGATCAAGTACCGGTGGGAAGGCGTCGACGAGACCGGCAAGATCTCGAAGCGCTGGATCGAGACCACCGCCGGCCGCGTCATGCTCGGCAATTTGCTGCCGAAGAACCCGCGCGTCCCCTACGAGATCATCAACAAGCTGATGACCAAGCGCGAGATCTCGGGCGTCATTGACCAGGTCTACCGCCACTGCGGCCAGAAGGAGACGGTGATCTTCTGCGACCGCATCATGGCGCTCGGCTTCTACAACGCGTTCAAGGCCGGCATCTCGTTCGGCAAGGACGACATGGTCGTGCCGAATTCCAAGTGGAAGATCGTCGACACCACCCGTACGCTGGCGAAGGATTTCGAGCAGCAGTACAACGACGGTCTGATCACCCATGGCGAGAAGTACAACAAGGTCGTCGACGCCTGGTCGAAGGCCACGGAAGAAATCGCCAAGGCGATGATGAAGGAGATCTCCGCCACCAAGAAGACGGCGGCCGGAGCGGATGCCGACATCAACTCGATCTACATGATGGCTCACTCCGGTGCCCGCGGTTCGCCGGCCCAGATGCGCCAGCTCGCCGGCATGCGCGGCCTGATGGCCAAGCCGTCGGGCGAGATCATCGAGACGCCGATCATCTCGAACTTCAAGGAAGGCCTCTCGGTGCTCGAGTACTTCAACTCGACCCACGGCGCCCGCAAGGGTCTCGCGGACACCGCGTTGAAGACCGCGAACTCGGGCTACCTGACCCGTCGTCTCGTCGACGTCGCGCAGGACTGCATCATCACGCAGAGCGACTGCGGCACCAAGCTCGGCATCAAGATGCGCGCCATCGTCGATGCCGGCACCGTGGTTGCTTCGCTCGGTTCGCGCATCCTCGGACGCACGGCCTGCGAAGACATCCGTGACAGCTCGGGCAAGGTGATCATCAAGCGCGATACGCTGATGGAAGAAAGCCATCTGGACGCCATCCAGCAGGGTGGTGTGCAGGAGGTGAAGATCCGCTCGGCACTGACCTGCGAACTCGTCAACGGCATCTGCGGCAAGTGCTACGGCCGCGACCTCGCCCGCGGCACGCCGGTCAACCACGGCGAAGCGGTCGGCGTCATCGCGGCGCAGTCGATCGGCGAGCCGGGCACCCAGCTCACGATGCGTACGTTCCACATCGGTGGTGCGGCGCAGCTCAACGAGCAGTCGTTCGTCGAAGCCAATTTCGACGGCAAGATCGTGATCCGGAACAAGGCCATCGCCCGCAACAGCGAAGGTCACCTGGTCGCGATGGTGCGCAACATGGTGGTGGCGATCGTCGATGCCGACGGCACCGAGCGTGCGACGCACCGTGTCCAGTACGGCTCGCGCCTGCATGTCGACGAAGGTGACATGGTCAAGCGCGGCCAGCGCGTCGTCGAGTGGGATCCCTACACCCGTCCGCTCCTCACCGAGGTCGAAGGTACCATCGGCTTCGAGGATCTGGTCGAGGGGCAGTCGATCTCGGAAACGCTCGACGAAGCCACCGGTATCGCCAAGCGCGTGGTCATCGACTGGCGCTCGACCCGCGGCGGCGCGGACCTGCGTCCGGCCATCGTGGTCAAGGGCAAGGACGGCAAGGTGCTCAAGCTCGCCCGTGGCGGCGATGCCCGCTACATGCTGTCGGTCGATGCCATTCTCTCGGTCGACGTCGGAGCCAAGGTCAATCCGGGCGACATCCTCGCCCGTGTCTCGACCGAGAGCGCCAAGACGCGTGACATCACCGGCGGTCTGCCGCGGGTGGCGGAACTGTTCGAGGCACGGCGTCCGAAGGATGCGGCGATCATCGCCGAAATCGCGGGCACCATCCGGTTCGGGCGCGACTACAAGAACAAGCGTCGCATCTCGATCGAGCCGATGGACAAGACCGACGAGCCGCGCGAGTACCTGATCCCGAAGGGCAAGCACATCCACCTTCAGGACGGCGACGTCGTCGAAAAGGGCGACTTCATCGTGGAAGGCAACCCGGCACCGCACGACATCCTTGCGGTCAAGGGCATCGAGGAACTGGCGGCCTACCTGGTCAACGAAATCCAGGAAGTCTACCGGCTCCAGGGCGTGCTCATCAACGACAAGCACATCGAGGTGATTGTCCGTCAGATGCTCCAGAAGGTGGAAGTCACCGACCAGGGCGATACGGACATGATCTCGGGCGAGCAGGTCGACAAGATCGAGTTCGACGCGCTGAACGAGAAGGCCAAGGAAGAGGGCAAGAAGCCCGCCACGGGGACGCCGGTTCTGCTCGGCATCACCAAGGCGAGCCTCCAGACCCGCTCCTTCTTCTCGGCGGCCTCGTTCCAGGAGACCACCCGCGTCCTCACGGAAGCGGCGGTCAACGGCAAGGTCGATCCGCTCGAAGGCCTCAAGGAGAACGTCATCGTCGGCCGGCTGATTCCGGCAGGCACCGGCGCCTCCATGGCCAAGATTCGCGAAGTCGCCATGAAGCGCGACAAGCTGATCCTGGACGAGCGCGAGAAGCAGGCGGCGGTCGTGTCGCCCGCGCCGGAAGCGGAGCTTCCTGCGCTGCCGCCCGCGGAATGATCGTTCATCCGTAGGACTACCGAGGACAATGAAAAGGCCGGCGAAAGCCGGCCTTTTTGTTGCTTTGCTTGTCTGTTGCGATGCGGGATCAACCTTTGTTCATCTTTCCTTCAGGCGCAAAAGCGCTTCTGCTAGGAGAGTTTAGACCGGTGGTCCCGTGAAGGGGGCGGGCCGGAGACCACGGAACTCACATGCTTGATCTCGCAATCGTAGGCGGCGGCCCCGGCGGGCTGATGAGCGCTTGGTATCTGAAGCGCAAGCTCGGCGACCTCTGTCGCGTCACCATCTACGAGGCCTCCGATCGGCTCGGCGGCAAGATCGTCACCCGCAAGTTCGATTCCGCGCCCGCGATGTACGAGGCCGGCGTTGCCGAGATCTACGACTACTCGATGACCGGGCCGGACCCACTGCGCGAGCTGATCCAGCATTTCGGGCTGCAGACGATTCCGATGGACGCCGAGCAGGTGCAGTTCGGCGGCGAGCTGCTCAACGACGTGCCGGGCATGCGTCGCAGATACGGCGCCAAGACCGCCGCGGCGATCGAGGCGTTCCGCAAGCGCTGCACTGAAGCGATGTCGCCGATCGAATATTACGAGGGCGTCGGCGCGCACGACAACGAGAATCCCTGGGCCTACAAGACCGCCGAGCAGGTGCTCGACGAGGAGGTCGAGGACGAAACCGCAAAGCGCTTCTTCAAGGTGATGGCGCGCTCCGACATCGCTACCGAGAGCCACAACACCAACGGCCTCAACGCGCTCAAGAACTATCTGATGGATGTCGACGGCTATATCGGCCTCTACTCCATCCAGAACGGCAACGAGCAGCTGATCGAGTGCCTGCAGTCGGAGGTCAATGCCGACATCCAGCTCAACCACCGCGTCCTTGCCGTCGGCAAGGCGCCGACCGGCCGCTACCAGCTCAAGATGATGAACGGCAAGGGACCGGAGACCCGCGACTTCGATCTCGTGCTGGTCTGCCTGCCGCATTCCTGGCTCGCCACCATGGGGTGGGAAGGCGAGCAACTCCGCAAGTCGATGGTCAAGCACGTTTCTTACTTCGACCGTCCCGCGCACTATTTGCGCGTCTCGATCCTGTTCGACACGCCGTTCTGGGGCGAGAAGATTCCAGGCGCCTGGTTCATGTCGGAAGCCTTCGGCGGCTGCTGCGTTTACAACGAGGGCGCGCGCCACGACGTCGGCAAGCACGGCGTGCTGAACTGGCTGATTCCCGGCTCCGACGCGCTGGCCTTCGCCAATCTGTCGGACCAGGAGCTGATCGATGCCGCGCTGAAATCGCTGCCGGCCTCGCTGGGCGATGCGCGCCTGCATTTCATGGAAGGCAAGATCCACCGCTGGCTGTCGTCGGTGAACGCTATACCGGGTGGCCTGCCGGTACGCGACGTCATGACCAATCACCGGCCCGAGCCGAAGGAGCATCCCGGCATCGTGGTGGTCGGCGACTATCTGTTCGACTCGACGCTGAACGGGCTGCTCGACTCCTCGGACGCGGCGACCGACATCATCCTGACCGAGATGATGCGCCTGCGCCGCGAGCGCGCGCAGGACGACAAGCCGCTCTCCGACAAGATCGATCGTGACTATTTCGAGAATTATCGCGGCCTCGGCCCCTATCACGAGGCGTGGCGGCACTTCACCGATCCCGATTACCTCACCCGACTGCTCGGCATCGTCTGGGGCAAGACGAAGGGCACCAGGCTGCTCGTCGCGGGCTCGGCCAGCGGCGAATTGGTCGGCGCGCTGCGCGAGCGAGGCATCGATGCCTTCGGCATCGAGAGCAACCGCGCCATCCACGCCAGAACGCCGAAGGCGCTGAAGAAGTACAACAAGCTCGGCTCGATCACCGACATGCCGTTCAAGGACGGCGCGTTCGACTTCGTGTTCGAGACCAGCCTTTGCCACGTTTCCCCGAAGCAGGTGGTCCGCGCAATCAAGGAACTGAACCGCGTGGTCAAGACCGGCCTCGTGTTCGGCTCGATTACCTCGGACATGGCGCCGGCGCTGATCGACCGCTACGACCTCCTGCGCGGGGTCAAGAAACTCGGCACCTGGTGGGAATGGTCCGAGCTGTTCTTCGGCAATGGTTTCGACCTCTCGATGCACCGCAAGGACTGCACCGATGCGCTCTGGGAGGCCACGCTCGCCGCCAACAAGGGGCCGGGGCAGTGGTACGCCGACGCCGACAGTCTGCGCTATTCCTTCTTCGACAAGGTCGAGGACGAAGACGAGGACTAGCCGCGGGGCGCGCGTCGAATTCGCCAATTGTTTTGCCGAATTCATCCTGATCGCATAGAATCGGGTTCAATAGCGGCTTGCCGCTATGTTCTGCTTTCTCTGCGGTCATGCCGGCCGTCAGCATCGGTTGGTTTCATGGCATCCAAGCCTCTTTCGCCCGACAAACAGAAGCTCGCCGCCGAAGAGGCGGCCGAGCTCGACGACAAGCTCGCCTCGGCTGCCAAGCCGGACCTCGAAGACGACGAGGACGCCGAAGACGAGGCGGACGACGAGCTGGAGCTCGACGACGACGATGAGGATGAGGACCTCGTCGTCTTCACCGCGCGCGAGGCCGCCGGCGCGCTCGCGACCATCGTCGGGTTCGTCAAGCCGTTCCTGGCGAACTACAAGCGGATGCTGTCCTTCGTGGCGTTCGGCGTCTGCGTCGAGACGCTGTTCAACGTCATCATGCCGCTCAGCCTCAAGTTCCTGATCGACGACGCGCTCGGCGAGGAGGATTTCCAGGCGCTGTACAAGATCCTCGGCGTGCTCGCCGTCGCCGGCATCTTCACCTCGATCGTCGCGGTCTGGTACGAGCGCTGGGACGCGCGGCTGGCGGCCTGCATCATCTCCGACGTCCGCAAGCGCCTGTTCGAGCACGTTCAGGACCTGCCGGCGGCCTATTTCGGCCGCACCAAGCGCGGCGAGATCCTGTCGCGCTTCTCCGTCGACCTCTCGGCCTTCGAAGGCTCGGTCAAGACGTTTGCCAACAGTGCCGCGCTGCCCTTTCTGGAATTGGTTGCCGGCATCATCCTAATGGTGTTCCTGAACTGGCAGCTCGCGGCGGTCGCGCTGCTCGTGTTCCCGATCACACTGATCGGTCCGCGGATCCTGACGCCGAAGGCGGTGCAGGCCAATTACGAGCAGAAGCTCAACGAAAGCGCGCTGCTCGGCATGGTGCAGGAGAACGTGGCGGCGCAGGCCGTGATCAAGGCGTTCAGCCTGCAGCGCAAGATGTTCGGCTTCTTCACCTTCCGCAACGACGAGACGCGCAACAAGATCGCCTCGGCCGCGTTCCTGTCGACCATGGTGGAGCGGACGGTCACCATCTCGGTGCTGATGCTGCACCTCGTGGTGCTCGCGATCGGCGCCTATCTCGCCACCAAGGGCCAGATCACCATCGGCACCTTCGTCACCTTCGAGAGCGCGTTCTGGGAGGTCTCCTACAACATCGCTCATGTCATGCATTTCATCCCGGTGTCGATCTCCTCGGCCGCCGCGATCCGGCACATGCAGGAGCTGCTGGACGAGCCGACTCGCGCTGCCGACCGCCCCGGCGCACCCGACCTGCCGCGCATCACCAACGACATCACTTTCGATCACGTCACCTTCCAGTACGAGGGCAGCCAGACGCCGGTGCTGGACAATCTCAGCCTCAAGCTCAATGCGGGCAAGCGCATCGCGATCGTCGGCCCGAGCGGCTCCGGCAAGAGCACGTTGCTCAATTTGATCCTGCGGCTTTACGTGCCCGACGAGGGCCGCGTCACCATCGACGGTGTCGACGTCCGCAAGGTGACGCTGGATTCGCTGCGCCGGAGCATGGCGGTGGTGTTCCAGGAGAACATGCTGTTCAACATGTCGATCCGCGAGAACATCCGGCTCGGCAAGGAGGGAGCGACCGACGAGGAGGTGGAGGAGGCGGCCAAGAAGGCCGAGATCCACCGCTATATCATGAGCCTGCCGCAGCGATACGACACGCCGGTCGGTGAGCGCGGCGACACCCTGTCGGGCGGCCAGCGCCAGCGCATCGCGATCGCGCGCGCGGTCATCCGCAACCCCTCGGTGCTGCTGCTGGACGAAGCCACCTCGGCGCTGGACCAGACCACGGAAGCCGCGATCAACCGCACGCTGCTCAAGGTCGCCAAGGGACGCACCATGATCTGGTCGACCCACCGCCTGACCTCGGTGGTGGAGATGGACGAGATCATCGTGATCTCGGGGGGCAGGGCGATCGAGCGCGGCTCGCATGCCCAGCTGCTCGCCAAGAACGGGACCTATCGCAAGCTCTGGAACGACCAGATCCACCAGCCGCACGGCGCGGCGGCTCACGCCGACGACGGCAGCGACGATGAGGACGAAGACGACCTCGAGGATGATGAGGACGAGGACGACGAGGAGGAATGACCGAGCTCGCACCGATTCTATGCGGCCATCGGTGCTTGCTTGATTCTCGACGTGACGATGCGCTCTTCGGTCAGAAAAAGCCCGGTCGGATAGCTCACATGCGGATAGGTCAGGACCGTCGGAAGCCTCGCGGCCGATATCCCGGGCGTTGGTCGCGCCGGGCAACCTCCGCCGATTTTGGTGACATCCCCGCCGCCGATTGCTGCTGAAGCGGGTAGATTTGCGGCTCCCGCGTAAAAAAGCCAATGCTTCGCGACACAAAAGTACTTTTTGCCCGGATATAAATAGCCGCGCGGCTGGCGAAATGAAGGCTGCGGTCCCATATCGGAGTGGTGCGGCGAGGGCGGCAAACAGCGATTTTGACAGGCTCCTGAAGCGGTTCGTGGCTGTCGTTTCGCCTTGACTTGATCGATTCTCACTTATAGAAAGCGCCTCACTTAACGACAGGCGGTGAGCATCGCCAGCGTCGGAACGGGCCACCCGTTAGATCCCCGCGGACTAGAGCCACAAGGGATCGCTCAAGGCGGGCACCAACCTCGACGAATGCCGCTCAAACGCTGTCGCTCATAGCTAGGCAATGCCAGTGCGATTCTAGTTCTCTTGAGCTTATTCTCTTGAGATCGAATTCGGATGCATGACCTCAGTGCGCGGGCCGCGGCTTTATGCTGACCGGCCTCAATACTGCGGTCCTCTGTGGCGTCGAAGCGCTTTCCGCCCGTTGATGGGGCGGTTGGCGCGATTTCGCTTTGTGCGGATTGGTTCCGCGGAAGGCGACCTCGTCGGGCAGGTAGCTCGAAAGAATTTGCAGTCCCGGCGACGGGCTGCGGCAAGACAGCGGATCCGAAAAGGATCTGCGACAGAACAAAGGGTAAGGCCAGGATGCCGACGATCAACCAGCTGATCGCTCAACCGCGTGAAGTGCAGAAGTCGCGCAAGAAGGTGCCGGCGCTGCAGCAGTCGCCGCAGAAGCGTGGTGTTTGCACCCGCGTCTACACCACGACCCCGAAGAAGCCGAACTCGGCGCTTCGTAAGGTCGCCAAGGTGCGCCTGACCAACGGCTTCGAGGTGATCGGCTACATCCCCGGTGAGGGCCATAACCTCCAGGAGCACTCGGTGGTCATGATCCGCGGCGGTCGCGTCAAGGACTTGCCCGGCGTGCGCTACCACATCCTCCGCGGCGTTCTGGATACCCAGGGCGTCAAGAACCGTAAGCAGCGTCGTTCGAAGTACGGCGCGAAGCGTCCGAAGTAAGCGGGAACCAGGTCCATGTCTCGTCGCCACTCAGCGGAAAAGCGCGAAGTCCTTCCCGATCCGAAGTTCGGGAACATCATCGTCACGAAGTTCATGAACTCTGTGATGTACGCCGGCAAGAAGTCGGTCGCCGAAGGCATCGTCTACGGTGCGTTCGGTATCATCGAAACCAAGACCAAGCAGAACCCGCTCGGCGTGTTCGAGCAGGCGCTCGAGAACGTCATGCCGACGATCGAAGTGCGCTCCCGCCGCGTCGGCGGCGCGACCTACCAGGTTCCGGTCGAAGTTCGTTCGACCCGCCGTCAGGCGCTGGGCATCCGCTGGCTGATCTCCGCTGCGCGTGATCGCAACGAGAAGACCATGACCGAGCGGCTCTCGGCCGAGCTTCTGGACGCCTCGAACAACCGCGGGAATGCCGTCAAGAAGCGCGAAGACGTGCACCGGATGGCGGAAGCCAACCGCGCCTTCTCGCACTATCGCTGGTAACGGCGACACACGGAATCTAAGGAACACCCTATGCCCCGCGTTCATGCCATAGAGAATTACCGCAACTTCGGTATCATGGCGCATATCGATGCCGGCAAGACCACGACCACCGAGCGCATCCTCTATTACACCGGCAAGAGCCACAAGATCGGCGAAGTGCACGAAGGTGCCGCGACGATGGACTGGATGGAGCAGGAGCAGGAGCGTGGCATCACGATCACCTCGGCTGCGACCACTGCATTCTGGGCCGGCAAGCGCCTGAACATCATCGACACCCCCGGCCACGTCGACTTCACCATCGAAGTCGAGCGTTCGCTGCGCGTGCTCGACGGCGCCGTCTGCGTGCTCGACTCGAACCAGGGCGTTGAGCCCCAGACCGAGACCGTCTGGCGCCAGGGCGACAAGTACAAGGTTCCGCGCATCGTCTTCGCCAACAAGATGGACAAGACCGGCGCCGACTTCTTCAAGTGCCTGGCCGACATCGTCGACCGCCTCGGCGCCAAGCCGATCGCGATCCAGCTTCCGATCGGCGCCGAGAACAACTTCAAGGGTCTCGTCGACCTCGTGAAGATGCAGGGCATCATCTGGAACGATGAATCGCTCGGCGCGAAGTTCGATTATGTCGACATTCCGGAAGATCTGGTCGAGCAGGCCAAGGAATACCGCGAGAAGATGGTGGAAGCCGCCGTCGAGCTCGACGACGACGCCATGGCCGCCTATCTCGACGGCAAGGAGCCGGACGAAGAGACGCTGAAGCGGCTGATCCGCAAGGCGGTTCTGACCGGTGCGTTCTATCCGGTGCTGTGCGGCTCGGCCTTCAAGAACAAGGGCGTGCAGCCGCTGCTCGACGCCGTCGTCGACTATCTGCCGTCGCCGATCGACGTGCCCGCGATCAAGGGCACCGACGATCGCGGCAACGAAGTCGTGCGCAAGGCGGACGACAAGGAGCCGCTCGCGCTGCTCGCGTTCAAGATCATGGACGACCCGTTCGTCGGCACCATCACCTTCTGCCGCATCTACTCCGGCGTTCTGCAGAGCGGCACCGGCGTCGTGAACTCGACCCGCGAGAAGAAGGAGCGCATCGGGCGCATGCTCTTGATGCATGCGAACAACCGCGAAGACATCAAGGAAGCCTATGCCGGCGACATCGTCGCGCTGGCCGGCCTGAAGGAAGCGCGCACCGGTGACACGCTGTGCGATCCCGACAAGCAGGTGATCCTCGAGAAGATGGAATTCCCCGAGCCGGTCATCGAGATCGCGATCGAGCCGAAGTCCAAGGCCGACCAGGAAAAGCTGGGCGTGGCGCTGGCCAAGCTCGCTGCGGAGGATCCGTCCTTCCGCGTGTCGACCGACCAGGAGTCCGGCCAGACCATCCTCAAGGGCATGGGCGAACTCCATCTCGACATCAAGGTCGACATCCTCAAGCGCACCTACAAGGTCGACGCCAACATCGGCGCGCCCCAGGTTGCGTTCCGTGAGCGCGTCACCAAGAAGGCCGAGGTCAAGTACACCCACAAGAAGCAGACCGGCGGTACCGGTCAGTTCGCGGAAGTGTCGATCGTGGTCGAGCCGAACGAGCCCGGCAAGGGCTACGAGTTCGAGTCCAAGATCGTCGGTGGTGCGGTTCCGAAGGAATACATCCCCGGCGTCGAAAAGGGCCTCAACAGCGTGATGAGCTCTGGTGTCGTCGCGGGCTTCCCCGTGGTCGACGTCAAGGTTCAGCTCGTCGACGGCAAGTATCACGACGTCGACTCGTCGGCACTCGCCTTCGAAATCGCATCGCGCGCGGCGTTCCGCGAAGCCTTGCAGAAGGGCAAGTCCGTCCTGCTCGAGCCGATCATGAAGGTCGAAGTGGTGACCCCGGAAGACTACACCGGCTCGGTCATCGGCGACCTGAATTCGCGGCGCGGTCAGATCCAGGGTCAGGACATGCGCGGCAACGCCAACGTCATCAATGCGATGGTGCCGCTCATGAACATGTTCGGTTACGTGAATAACCTGCGCTCGATGAGCCAGGGGCGCGCAACCTTCACCATGCAGTTCGACCACTACGCAGAAGCGCCGGCCAACGTGTCGGCAGAAGTCCAGAAGAAGTTTGCCTGATTGTCGTCGGTCACGAACTGACGATTGAACGGAGAGTCAAATGGCCAAAGCAAAGTTTGAACGTAACAAGCCGCACTGCAACATCGGCACCATCGGTCACGTCGACCATGGCAAGACGTCGCTGACCGCGGCGATCACCAAGGTTCTCGCCGAAGCCGGCGGTGCGACGTTCACCGCGTACGACCAGATCGACAAGGCGCCGGAAGAGAAGGCGCGCGGCATCACCATCTCGACCGCGCACGTCGAGTACGAGACGCCGAACCGCCACTACGCCCACGTCGACTGCCCCGGCCACGCCGACTACGTCAAGAACATGATCACCGGCGCCGCCCAGATGGACGGTGCGATCCTGGTCGTGTCGGCCGCGGACGGCCCGATGCCGCAGACCCGCGAGCACATCCTGCTCGCCCGCCAGGTCGGCGTGCCCGCGCTCGTCGTGTTCCTCAACAAGTGCGACATGGTCGACGATCCGGAACTGCTCGAGCTCGTCGAGCTCGAAGTCCGCGAGCTGCTCTCGAAGTACGACTTCCCGGGCGACAAGATCCCGATCATCAAGGGTTCGGCGCTCGCCGCTCTCGAAGATTCCGACAAGAAGCTCGGCCACGACGCCATCCTCGAGCTGATGAAGAACGTCGACGAGTACATCCCGCAGCCGGAGCGTCCGATCGACCAGCCGTTCCTGATGCCGGTTGAAGACGTGTTCTCGATCTCGGGCCGCGGCACCGTCGTGACCGGCCGTGTCGAGCGCGGCATCGTCAAGGTCGGCGAGGAAATCGAGATCGTCGGTCTCCGTGCGACCCAGAAGACGACCGTTACCGGCGTCGAAATGTTCCGCAAGCTGCTCGATCAGGGCCAGGCTGGCGACAACATCGGTGCGCTGCTCCGCGGCACCAAGCGCGAAGACGTCGAGCGCGGCCAGGTGCTGTGCAAGCCGGGTTCGGTCAAGCCGCACACCAAGTTCAAGGCTGAGGCTTACATCCTCACCAAGGAAGAGGGCGGTCGCCACACCCCGTTCTTCACCAACTACCGTCCGCAGTTCTACTTCCGCACCACCGACGTGACCGGTGTCGTGCACCTGCCGGAAGGCACCGAGATGGTGATGCCGGGCGACAACATCGCGATGGAAGTGCACCTGATCGTGCCGATCGCGATGGAAGAGAAGCTCCGCTTCGCGATCCGCGAAGGTGGCCGCACCGTCGGCGCCGGCGTCGTCGCCTCGATCATCGAGTAACAAGCGAATAGGGAATGGTGAGTGGCGAATAGGGATTTCTATTCGCTACTCGCTACTCGCCACTCACTAAAGAAAGCACGGCAATGAACGGCCAAAACATTCGTATCCGTCTCAAGGCGTTCGACCATCGTATCCTCGATACGTCGACCCGCGAGATCGTGAACACGGCGAAGCGCACCGGCGCGCAGGTCCGCGGACCCATTCCGCTGCCCACCCGCATCGAGAAGTTCACCGTCAACCGTTCGCCCCACGTCGACAAGAAGAGCCGCGAGCAGTTCGAGATGCGCACTCACAAGCGCCTGCTCGACATCGTCGATCCGACCCCGCAGACCGTCGATGCTTTGATGAAGCTCGACCTGGCCGCCGGTGTCGACGTCGAGATCAAGCTCTAAGATTTTTGGATCCCGTTCGCTTAAGGCGGACAGAAAGAACAGGAAGCAAGCCGATGCGCTCCGGAGTGATCGCACAAAAGGTCGGGATGACGCGGGTCTTTACTGAGGCCGGCGAACATATCCCCGTGACCGTGCTGAAGCTCGGCAATTGCCAGGTCGTGGGCCACCGTACCGAAGAGAAGAACGGTTACGTGGCGCTCCAGCTTGGTTCTGGTGCCCGCAAGACCGTTTACATGCCCAAGGCGGAGCGCGGCCAGTTCGCGGTCGCCAAGGTCGAGCCGAAGCGCCGGGTCGAGGAATTCCGCGTCACCGCGGATGCCATGATCCCGGTCGGCGCCGAGATCCTTGCCGACCACTTCGTCGTCGGCCAGTTCGTCGACGTCACCGGCACCTCGGTCGGTAAGGGCTTCGCCGGCGGCATGAAGCGCTGGAACTTCGGCGGTCTGCGCGCCACCCACGGCGTCTCGGTCTCGCACCGCTCGATCGGTTCGACCGGTGGCCGTCAGGACCCCGGCAAGACCTGGAAGAACAAGAAGATGCCCGGCCACATGGGTGTCGACCGCATCACCACGCTCAACCTTCGCGTCGTTCAGCTCGATGTCGAGCGCGGCCTGATCCTCGTCGAAGGCGCCGTTCCCGGCTCCAAGGGCGGCTGGATCCGCGTGCGCGACGCCGTCAAGAAGCCGCTGCCGAAGGAAGCTCCGAAGCCCGGCAAGTTCAAGGTTGCCGGTGGCGAAGCCGAGGCTGCGGCCCAGCAGGAGGGTGCGTGAGATGGAATTGAAGGTCACCACCCTCGAAGGTAAGGAAGCCGGCTCGGTCCAGCTGTCCGACACCATTTTCGGCCTCGAGCCGCGCCAGGACATCATTGCGCGTTGCGTGCAGTGGCAGCTCAACAAGCGTCAGGCCGGCACGCACAAGGCCAAGGGCCGCGCCGAGATCTGGCGCACCGGCAAGAAGATGTACAAGCAGAAGGGCACCGGCGGTGCTCGTCACGGCTCGGCCCGCGTGCCGCAGTTCCGCGGCGGTGGCCGTGCCTTCGGTCCGGTGGTGCGTTCGCACGCCACCGACCTGCCGAAGAAGGTCCGTGCGCTGGCGCTGAAGCATGCGCTCTCGGCCAAGGCCAAGGACGGCGATCTCGTCGTGATCGAGAAGGCCGCGCTGGAAGCCGCCAAGACCAAGGCGCTGCTCGGTCACTTCTCGGGTCTGGGTCTGACCAACGCGCTGATCATCGACGGCGCCGAGCTCAACAACGGCTTCGCCGCTGCGGCCCGCAACATCCCGAACATGGACGTGCTGCCGATCCAGGGCATCAACGTCTACGACATCCTGCGCCGTCAGAAGCTCGTTCTGACCAAGGCCGCCATCGATGCGCTGGAGGCGCGCTTCAAATGACGAAGAACATCGAGGCTCGCCACTACGACGTGATCCTGTCGCCGGTCGTGACCGAAAAGGCAACGATCGCCTCGGAGCACAACAAGGTGCTGTTCAAGGTGGCCGCCAAGGCGACCAAGCCGCAGATCAAGGAAGCGATCGAGAAGCTGTTCGACGTCAAGGTCAAGAGCGTCAACACGCTGGTCCGCAAGGGCAAGACCAAGATCTTCCGCGGCAATCTCGGCTCGCAGTCGAACACCAAGCGCGCGATCGTGACCCTCGAAGAGGGCCACCGGATCGACGTCACCACCGGTCTGTAAGGTCGTACGACGATGGCACTGAAGACATTCAATCCTACGACGCCGGGCCAGCGCCAGCTGGTCATGGTCGATCGTTCGGCCCTCTACAAGGGCAAGCCGGTCAAGGCGCTCACCGAGGGCAAGCACTCCTCGGGCGGCCGCAACAACACCGGTCGCACCACCGTGCGTTTCCGTGGCGGTGGCCACAAGAAGACGCTGCGCACTGTGGATTTCAAGCGCGAGAAGATCGACGTCCCCGCGACCGTCGAGCGTCTCGAGTACGATCCGAACCGCACCGGCTTCATCGCGCTGATCAAGTATCAGGACGGCGAGCAGGCCTACATCCTGGCGCCGCAGCGCCTGGCCGTCGGTGACACCATCATCGCGGGCAACTACGTCGACGTGAAGCCGGGCAATGTCATGCCGCTCGGCAACATGCCGGTCGGCACGATCATCCACAACATCGAGGTCAAGATTGGGAAGGGCGGCCAGCTCGCTCGTTCGGCTGGCACCTACGCCCAGCTCGTCGGCCGCGACCAGGACTACGTGATCATCCGCCTGAACTCGGGCGAGCAGCGCCTGGTGCACGGCCGTTGCCGCGGCACGATCGGCGCGGTGTCGAACCCGGATCACATGAACACCTCGATCGGCAAGGCCGGCCGCAACCGTTGGCTGGGCCGCAAGCCGCACAACCGCGGTGTTTCGATGAACCCGATCGACCATCCGCACGGCGGTGGTGAAGGTCGCACCTCGGGCGGCCGCCACCCGGTCACCCCGTGGGGCAAGCCGACCAAGGGCAAGAAGACCCGCACCAACAAGTCGACCAACAAATTCATTCTCCTAAGCCGCCACAAGCGGAAGAAGTAAGGAACGCCGGACATGGTTCGTTCAGTCTGGAAAGGCCCGTTCGTCGAGGGTTCTCTGCTCAAGAAGGCAGATGCCGCCCGCGCGTCCGGCCGTCACGACGTCATCAAGATCTGGAGCCGTCGCTCGACGATCCTGCCGCAGTTCGTCGGCCTGACCTTCGGCGTCTACAACGGTCAGAAGCACGTGCCGGTGGCCGTCAACGAGGAAATGGTCGGTCACAAGTTCGGCGAGTTCTCGCCGACCCGGACCTTCCATGGCCACTCCGGCGACAAGAAAGCCAAGAAGGCTTGAGGATTAAACGATGAGCAAACCTAAGCGCGAACGGAGCCTCGCCGAAAACGAGGCCAAGGCGGTCGCCCGGATGCTGCGGGTGAGCCCGCAGAAGCTCAACCTGGTCGCCCAGCTCATTCGCGGCCGGAAGGCAGCAGCTGCGCTCGCCGATCTGCAGTTTTCGCGCAAGCGGATCGCGGTCGACGTGAAGAAGTGCCTGGAATCGGCTATCGCCAATGCCGAGAACAATCACGATCTCGACGTGGACGATCTCGTCGTGGCGCAGGCCTTCGTCGGCAATGGCCTCGTGATGAAGCGCTTCGCCGCCCGTGGCCGTGGCCGCTCGGGCCGTGTCTACAAACCATTTTCGCAGCTGACGATCATCGTTCGTCAGGTCGAAGCCGAAGCAGCCGCTTAAGGGCGCAGGAGAACACGATGGGTCAAAAGATCAATCCGATCGGTCTGCGTCTCGGCATCAACCGCACCTGGGATTCCCGCTGGTTCGCCGGCAAGCAGGAATACGGCAAGCTGCTGCACGAAGACGTCAAGATCCGTGAGATCCTGCACAAGGAGCTCAAGCAGGCGGCCGTCGCCCGCATCGTGATCGAGCGTCCGCACAAGAAGTGCCGCGTCACCATCCACTCGGCTCGTCCGGGCGTGGTGATCGGCAAGAAGGGCGCGGACATCGACAAGCTGCGCAAGAAGGTCGCGGACATTACTTCGTCCGACGTCGTCATCAACATCGTCGAGATCCGCAAGCCGGAGCTCGATGCGACGCTGGTGGCCGAGTCGATCGCGCAGCAGCTCGAGCGCCGCGTGGCGTTCCGCCGTGCCATGAAGCGCGCCGTTCAGTCGGCGATGCGTCTCGGCGCGGAAGGCATCCGCATCAACTGCTCGGGTCGTCTGGGCGGTGCGGAAATCGCGCGCATGGAGTGGTACCGCGAAGGTCGCGTGCCGCTGCACACGCTGCGCGCCGACATCGACTACGGCGTTGCGACCGCGTTCACGACCTTCGGCACCTGCGGCGTCAAGGTCTGGATCTTCAAGGGCGAGATCCTCGAGCACGATCCGATGGCCCAGGACAAGAGAATGGCCGAAGGCGAGACGGGTGGCAGTGGTGATCGTGGTGGCCGTCAGCGCCGCGATACGGCTGCAGCCTAAAGCCGCACAGGAATTTGAGGGCTCAAAGCCATGATGCAACCTAAGAAAACGAAGTTCCGGAAGGCGCATAAGGGCCGCATCCACGGCGTTGCGTCTTCGGGCGCGACGTTGGCGTTCGGCCAGTTCGGCCTGAAGGCGACGGAGCCTGAGCGCGTCACCGCGCGCCAGATCGAAGCCGCTCGCCGCGCGCTGACCCGCCACATGAAGCGCGCCGGCCGCGTCTGGATCCGCGTGTTCCCCGACGTTCCGGTGTCGAAGAAGCCGGCCGAAGTCCGCATGGGCTCCGGCAAGGGTTCGCCGGAATTGTGGGTCGCGCGCGTCAAGCCGGGCCGGGTGCTGTTCGAGATCGACGGCGTCAACACCCAGACGGCGCGTGAGGCGCTGACCCTGGCGGCCGCCAAGCTGCCGATCAAGACGCGCTTCGTCGAGCGCATTGCGGAGTAATGGCCATGGCCCAGATGAAGATCGAAGACATCCGCGCGATGAGCCCCGACCAGCAGGACGATGCCGTCCTGAACCTGAAGAAGGAGCGCTTCAACCTGCGCTTCCAGCGCGCCACCGGGCAGCTCGAGAACACCTCGCGCCTGCGCGAGGCCCGCCGTGACATCGCCCGGATCAAGACCGTCGCCGCGCAGACGCGCGCGAAGAAGAAGTAAGAGGCTTACGAAGATGCCGAAACGTACTTTGCAGGGCGTGGTCGTCAGCGACAAGCAAGCCAAGACCATCGTGGTGCGCGTCGATCGCCGCTTCACGCACCCGATCTACAAGAAGACGATCCGCCGTTCGAAGAACTACCACGCGCACGACGAGAGCAACGAGTTCAAGCCGGGCGACATGGTGTGGATCGAGGAATCGAAGCCGATTTCGAAGTTGAAGCGCTGGGTCGTGATCCGGGGCGAACACAAGAAAAGCGCCTGATCTGTTGGCTTTAGCCGGCTGACTTCAGGGAAATGTTGAGCGCCGGCTGGGCTGGCGCAAATAGAAGAGGACGAGGTGCATCAATGATTCAGATGCAGACCAACCTCGACGTGGCCGACAATTCTGGCGCACGCCGTGTCATGTGTATCAAGGTGCTCGGGGGCTCCAAGCGCCGCTACGCCACGATCGGCGACATCATCGTCGTTTCGATCAAGGAAGCAATTCCGCGTGGCAAGGTGAAGAAGGGCGACGTGATGAAGGCCGTCGTGGTGCGCGTCCGCAAGGACATCCGCCGCGCCGACGGTTCGGTCATCCGCTTCGACCGTAACGCCGCCGTTCTGATCAACAACCAGTCCGAGCCGGTCGGCACCCGTATCTTCGGGCCCGTGCCGCGCGAGCTGCGCGCGAAGAACCACATGAAGATCATCTCGCTCGCGCCGGAGGTGCTGTGATGGCTGCCAAGATCCGCAAGGGCGACAAGGTCGTCGTGCTGACCGGCCGCGACAAGGGCCGCACCGGTGAAGTGTTCGAAGTGCGTCCCGCAGCCGGCACGGCGCTGGTGCGCGGCATCAACATGGTCAAGCGTCATCAGAAGCAGACGCAGGCCCAGGAGGGCGGCATCATCTCGAAGGAGTCGCCGATCCAACTGTCCAATATCGCGTATGTCGGCAAGGACGGAAAGCCGACCCGCGTCGGATTCAAGATTCTGGCGGACGGCAAGAAGGTCCGCATCGCCAAGAGCTCGGGAGCTGAGATCGATGGCTGAGGCCGCTTACACGCCGCGCCTGCGCGCGGAATACGATGCGAAGATCCGCACGGCCATGACCGAGAAGTTCGGTTATGAGAACGTCATGCAGGTTCCGCGTCTGGACAAGGTCGTGCTGAACATGGGCGTTGGCGATTCCGTCAACGATCGCAAGAAGGCCGAGACCGCCGCTGCCGAGCTGACCCAGATCGCTGGCCAGAAGGCGATCGTGACCTATTCGCGTATCGCGATCGCGACCTTCAAGCTGCGTGAAAACCAGCCGATCGGCTGCAAGGTCACGCTGCGCAAGGCCCACATGTACGAGTTCATCGATCGCCTGGTGACGGTCGCGCTGCCGCGCGTCCGCGACTTCCGCGGCCTGAACCCGAAGAGCTTCGACGGCCGCGGCAACTACTCGCTCGGCATCAAGGAGCACATCATTTTCCCCGAGATCGACTTCGACAAGGTCACGGAAGCCCGCGGCATGGACATCACCGTCTGCACCACGGCCAAGACCGACGAAGAGGCGAGGGCCTTGTTGACCGCTTTCAATTTCCCGTTCCGGCAGTGAGACGCTGACCTAAAGCCTCTCAAACGCGGATACCCAGGAGCCAAGCATGGCAAAGAAGAGTTCAGTCGAGAAGAACAACCGGCGCAAGCGGATGGTGAAGAACGCCGCCGCCAAGCGCGAGCGGTTGAAGGCGATCATCGCCGATAAGAAGCTGCCGATGGAGGAGCGTTTCGCTGCGACGTTGAAGCTGGCGGAAATGCCGCGCAACTCGTCGGCAACCCGCATCCGCCTACGTTGCGAGCTGTCGGGTCGCCCGCGCTCGAACTACCGCAAGAACAAGCTGTCCCGTATCGCGCTGCGCGAACTTGGCTCCAAGGGCATGGTCCCGGGCCTCGTGAAGTCCAGCTGGTAAGGAGGGTCGTTTAGATGTCTACGCACGATCCAATCAGCGATCTGATCACCCGTATCCGCAACGCGCAGATGCGCTCCAAGACCAAGGTCTCCACGCCTGGCTCGAAGATGCGCGAGAACGTGCTCGAGGTCCTCAAGTCCGAGGGCTACATCCGCGGTTACGCCACGCTCGAGCATTCCTCGGGCCGCAGCGAGATCGAGATCGAGCTGAAGTATTTCGACGGCGAGCCCGTCATCCGCGAGATCGAACGTGTTTCCAAGCCCGGGCGTCGCGTCTACGCCTCGGTGAAGAACCTGCCGCGGGTCAACAACGGGCTCGGCATTTCGGTGTTGTCGACGCCGAAGGGGATCATGGCCGACCACAGCGCGCGCGACGCGAATGTGGGCGGTGAAGTCCTCTTCACGGTGTTCTGAGAAGGATTTTTGATCCATGTCACGTGTTGGCAAAAGGCCTGTGGCGGTGCCGTCGGGTGTTACCGCGACCGTCGATGGGCAGACCGTCAAGATGAAGGGGCCGAAGGGCCAGCTTCAGTTCGTCGTTCATGACGACGTCGAGGTGAAGCTCGAGAGCGGCCAGATCAAGGTCAAGCCGCGGCTTGAGACCAATCGCGCGCGCGCGCTCTATGGTACCGCTCGCGCCCAGGTCGCGAATCTGGTCGAAGGCGTCACCAAGGGCTTCGAGAAGAAGCTCGAGATCACCGGCGTCGGTTACCGCGCCGCGATGCAGGGCAAGAACCTGCAGCTCGCGCTCGGCTACAGCCACGACGTGATCTACACGATCCCCGAGGGGATCACGATCACCGTGCCGAAGCCGACCGAGATCACGGTGGCGGGCAGCGACATCCAGCGCGTCGGCCAGGTTGCGGCCGAGATCCGCGGTTATCGCCCGCCGGAGCCCTACAAGGGCAAGGGCGTGAAGTATGTTGGCGAATTCATCTTCCGCAAGGAAGGCAAGAAGAAGTAACGGAGCCGGTCATGTCCAAAGCCAAGGTTACCAATGCCCGGCGCAAGCGGAGTGTGCGGCTGAAGCTGCGCCGCTCCGGTGGTGGTCGTCCGCGTCTGTCGGTGTTCCGCTCGTCCAAGCATATCTACGCCCAGGTCATCGACGACCTGAAGGGCGAGACGCTGGCCTCTGCCTCGTCGCTCGAGAAGTCGATGCGCGACGGCGGCAAGACCGGCGCCGACATCGATGCAGCGAAGGCGGTCGGCAAGCTGCTGGCCGAGCGCGCCGCCGAGAAGGGCGTCAAGGAAGTCGTGTTCGATCGCGGCAGCTACCTCTACCACGGGCGCGTCAAGGCTCTTGCCGACGCGGCGCGTGAGAGCGGGCTGAGCTTCTAACAGAATTTGAGGATTGAGGCGCAAGCCTCTGAAGGATTGGAAAAATGGCAGAACGCGAACAACGTGGTGGACGCGATCAACGCGGCGGCGGCGGACGTGAACGCAGGGAGCGCGAGGAGCGCGACAGCGAGTTCGTCGACAAGCTCGTCCACATCAACCGCGTGGCCAAGGTCGTCAAGGGCGGCAAGCGCTTCGGTTTCGCAGCGCTGGTCGTGATCGGCGACCAGAAGGGCCGCGCCGGCTTCGGTCACGGCAAGGCGCGCGAAGTGCCGGAAGCGATCCGCAAGGCCACCGAGTCCGCCAAGCGCAACCTGACCCGCGTCTCGCTGCGCGAGGGCCGCACGCTCCATCACGACATCGCCGGCCGTCACGGCGCGGGCCGTGTCTACCTGCGTGCAGCTCCCGCCGGTACCGGCATCATCGCCGGCGGCCCGATGCGTGCCGTGTTCGAGACGCTCGGCGTCCAGGACGTGGTCGCCAAGTCGATCGGCTCGTCGAACCCCTACAACATGGTTCGCGCGACCTTCGACGCGCTGAAGCATCAGGATTCGCCGCGTTCGGTCGCAGCCCGCCGCAACATCAAGGTGTCCACTCTGCAGTCCCGCCGTATCGGTGGTGATGCCGAGGCGGCCGCCGACTAACGGAAGCTCTGGAGTAGACTCCCATGGCCAAGGCCAGCAAGACGATCAAGCTCGAGCAGACCGGCAGCGCGATCCGCCGCCATCACTCGCAGCGCTCGACGCTGATCGGGCTCAAGCTCAACAAGATCGGTCGCACCAGCGAACTGCAGGACACCCCGGCGGTCCGTGGCATGATCGAGAAGGTTCACCATCTCGTCCGCATCGTCGACGAGAAGTAAATAAGGAGAAGGGCGATGAAGCTCAGCGATATCGCCGACAACGCCGGCTCGCGCAAGAAGCGCATGCGCGTCGGCCGTGGCATCGGTTCGGGCAAGGGCAAGCAGTCCGGCCGCGGCGGCAAGGGTCAGACCGCGCGTTCCGGCGTGCGCATCAAGGGTTTCGAAGGCGGCCAGATGCCGATGCATCGCCGTCTGCCCAAGCGCGGCTTCAACAACATCTTCCGCGTCGAGTTCGCCGAGATCAATCTCGACCGGCTCCAGGAAGCGGTCGACGCCAAGAAGATCGATGCCGGCAGCGTCGTGAACGTCGAGGCCCTGGTGAAGGGCGGCGTGCTGCGCCGCGCCAAGGCCGGCCTGCGGCTGCTCGGCCGTGGCGAGCTCAAGTCCAAGCTCAACATCGAAGTCCACGGCGCCACCAAGACCGCGATCGCCGCGGTCGAGAAGGCCGGCGGCTCGGTGAAGATCCTCGCCCCTGCCAAGGAAGAAGGCGAGGCGGCGTAACAACTGCGTCATTGGCCCGCGGCTAGCGGGCCTTTACGCGTGCGGGACGTGGACTTATCGAAGCCGAGCCCCAGATAATGTCCGGTGTCCGGTATAATGTAGCCCGGCCGCGGGCATGACGGCGCAATAGGCGGCGGGAGAAAGTCCAAGATGGCCTCTGCAGCGGAACAACTGGCAGCCAATCTCAATTTCGGTGCGTTTGCCAAGGCTGACGAACTGAAGAAGCGCATCTGGTTCACCCTGGGTGCGCTGCTCGTTTATCGGCTCGGGACCTATATCCCGCTCCCCGGCATCGATCCCAATATCTGGGAGCAGGTGTTCCGCTCCCAGGCGGGCGGCATCCTCGGCATGTTCAACATGTTCGCCGGCGGCGGCATCCACCGCATGGCGATCTTTGCGCTGAACATCATGCCGTATATCTCGGCCTCGATCATCATCCAGCTCCTCACCACCGTCTCGCCGCAACTCGAGGCGCTGAAGAAGGAAGGTGAGTCCGGCCGCAAGCTGCTGAACCAGTACACCCGCTATCTCACGGTGATCCTGGCCGCGTTCCAGTCCTACGGCATCGCGGTAGGCCTCGAGGGCGCCGGCAACGTCGTCAGCGACCCCGGCCTGTTCTTCCGCCTGTCCACCGCGATCACGCTGACCGGCGGCACCATGTTCCTGATGTGGCTGGGCGAGCAGATCACCTCGCGCGGCATCGGCAACGGCATCTCGCTGATCATTCTCGCCGGTATCGTCGCCGAGCTGCCCGCCGCGCTCGCCAACATGCTCGAGCTCGGCCGTCAGGGCGCGATGTCGACCGGCCTGATCCTGGTCGTCATCATCATGGCGGTCGCCGTGATTGCCTTCATCGTGTTCATGGAGCGGGCGCAGCGCCGTCTCCTGATCCAGTATCCGAAGCGCCAGGTCGGCAACAAGATGTTCGAGGGCCAGTCCTCGCATCTGCCGCTCAAGCTCAACACCTCCGGCGTGATCCCGCCGATCTTCGCGTCCTCGCTGCTGCTGCTGCCGACGACGGTTGCGAACTTCAACGCGGGCAGCGGGCCGGAATGGTTCCAGTGGATCACGACCCAGCTCGGCCACGGCCGTCCGCTGTTCCTGATCATGTACCTGGCGTTGATCGTGTTCTTCGCCTTCTTCTACACCGCGATCGTGTTCAACCCGACCGAGACCGCGGACAATCTGAAGAAGCACGGCGGTTTCATTCCGGGCATCCGTCCCGGCGAGCGCACTGCGGAATATATCGACTACGTGCTCTCGCGTATCACCGTGCTTGGTGCGATTTATCTCGCGATCGTTTGCTTGATCCCGGAGATCCTGATCTCCTACGCCTCGGTGCCGTTCTACTTCGGCGGTACCTCACTGCTGATCGTGGTCAGCGTCACCATGGATACGGTGGCACAGGTGCAGGGCTATCTGCTGGCGCACCAGTATGAAGGCCTGATCCGCAAGTCGAAGCTGCGCGGCCGCCGTAGATGAGCAGGGAGCTCGCGCGCCGAATCGCTTTCACGATCGGCGCGCTGCTCCTCTTCAGGCTCGGCACCCAGATTCCGGTCGCGGGTGTCGCGGTGCATGGCGGGTTCGCGGCAAACAAAATCGCCCCGCTTTCGATCTTCTCGCTGTCCCTGTTTCCTTATCTGACTGCCGCAATTCTTGTTCAGCTCGTCGCTGTGGTGTGGCGAAGGCTGAGGGCGCTCGAACGATCGGGCGAGGCCGGTCGGCGCAAGCTGGCGCGTATCACCCTGATCCTGACGTTGCTCCTTGCTACGTTTCAGGCCTTTGGCATCGCCTCGACCATGCGGCAAATGCCGGGACTTGTCGTCCATCCCGGCGACTGGTTCGTCTTGAGCGCCACGGTCTCGCTTGTCGGCGGCGTGTTCGTTCTGATCTGGCTCAGTGAGCAGATCACGCGTCGCGGAATCGGCAATGGCCTCGCGCTCGTCCTAACCGTCAGCATCGTGGCTTCGCTGCCGTCCGATGTTGCGACCCTCCTCACCCAGCTGCGACGAGGAGCGATCTCCGGCAATGTTCTGGTGAGCAACGCGGTCTTCCTGATCGTGGTGGTCGCGCTGATCGTCTTCGTCGAGCGCGCGCGGCGTAACGTTCCGGTGCAGTTTGCCGCGCGCCGCGTCGGGGAGCGCTCGCTGCCTTCGCGTTCGGCGGTGCTGCCGCTCAAGATCAACAGCGCCGGTTACCTGTTGCCCGTGACCGTCGCGCCCTGGGCGATCTCGCTGCCAGTGATTTTTGCCGGCTTCATCTTCGGTGCCGATGACGGATCCTGGGTCGAAACCATCAGCGCGCATCTTCAGTTCGGCGAGAAGGCTCACATCGTTTTCGGATCGATCGCGGTATTCGCGCTGGCCTTCGTCTACACGGCCTTTGTCATCGATCCCGATCATGCTGCCGAATCGCTTGCCCGGCAGGGCGGCGTGATTCCCGGCGTCACGCCGGGCGAGGCAACAGCTAGCTATCTCGACCGCGTGGTGTCGCTGACCACCGTGATCGGCGCCAGCTACTTGACTGCGCTTTCGTTGATTCCCGAGGTGTTCTTGGCCTACGGGAATGCGCTAGTTTATAAAATGGGTGGTGGTGCGGCGCTGATTGTGGTTTGCACTATTCTCGATCTTCAAACACAGGTGCGCGAGGTATCGCTCACCAATCCGGGGGGCGTACGCCGATGAGAATTATACTTCTGGGACCGCCGGGGTCGGGCAAGGGGACCCAGGCGCAGCTCTTGGTGCAGCGTTATGGCATCGTCCAGCTCTCGACCGGCGAGATGCTGCGTGCCGCGGTTGCGGCCGGTACGCCGGTCGGGCTGAAGGCCAAGGAGATCATGGCCAGCGGCGGTCTCGTACCCGACGAGGTCGTGGTCGGAATCATCTCGGATCGGATCGACCAGCCGGATGCCCGCAACGGCTTCATCCTCGACGGTTTCCCGCGCACCGTGCCGCAGGCCGAGGCGCTGGACGAGTTGCTCAAGCACAAGCACCTCAAGCTCGACGCCGTGATCGAGCTCCGCGTCAACGAGAGCGCGCTCCTGAGCCGTGTCGAGACCCGCGTCGCCCAGATGCGTGAGCGCGGGGAGGAGGTCCGACTCGACGACACCCCGGAGGTCCTGACCAAGCGGTTAGCCAGCTACCGCAACCAGACGGAACCGCTGATTCACTACTATTCCGAGCGGCGGAAGCTTTCGACCATCGACGGTATGATGGCCATCGACGAGGTCACCCGCGCCATCCATCGCCAGCTCCTGGCCCTGGGGGCGGTCGAGCCCAAGACCCACGCCAAAAGCGCAGCCAAGGCGGGCCCGGCCAAGAAGGCCAAGGCGGGCAAAACGGCGAGCAAGACGGCCCGGAAAACAGCCCCAAAACCGGCCAGAACGACCAAAAAACCCGCCAAATCGGCCAGAAAGGCCGCCAAGACGGCGGTGAGGGGTCCCAAGAAGGCGGCCAAGAAAGCCGGCAAGAAGGCCGCCGGGAAGACCGTCAAGAAAGCGGCGAAAAAGGCAGCCCAAAAGACCGCCAAGAAGGCTGTCAAAAAGGGTGCCAGAGAGGCCGGAAAAAAGGTCACGAAAAAGCGAGCTAAGCGCTAGCGGCGGTTGACGAAAGCCCCTGGAATCCCCTAATAAGCCCCGCATCCAAGTCGGATAGTTTCAAACGATGCCGGGCCCCAGGAAGACCAGGGGTGGGCGTCGTGTTCGCGTTTGTGAACACCTGCCCGAGAAACCAAGCACTTAAAGACCGATTCCTGACGAGGGATCGGCAACAGGAGAGAAGGCCGTGGCCCGTATTGCCGGCGTGAACATCCCGACCAACAAGCGCGTGCTGATCGCGCTCCAGTACATCCATGGCATCGGCCAGAAGATCGCCGGTGAGATCCTGGAGAAGGTGAAGATCCCCGTGGATCGTCGCGTCAATCAGCTGAGCGACGCCGAAGTGCTCCAGATCCGCGAAGTGATCGACCGCGACTATCTCGTCGAGGGCGACCTGCGTCGTGAGGTCGGCATCAACATCAAGCGTCTGATGGACCTCGGCTGCTATCGCGGCCTGCGTCATCGTCGCGGCCTGCCGGTGCGCGGCCAGCGCACCCACACCAATGCGCGCACGCGCAAGGGTCCGGCCAAGGCCATCGCCGGCAAGAAGAAGTAAGTTTTCGAATCCAATCGCGGCGTGTGGCGAACAGGGATGACCCGTTCGCCACGCGCCTTTCGTTCCACAGGTGTAGCCGCTGGCATTACGGCGGCGTTTGAGATCTTCAGGAAAGGTACTCTATGGGCAAGGAAGCCACCCGCGTTCGTCGTCGTGAGCGCAAGAACATCGCCTCCGGCGTCGCGCACGTGAACTCGTCGTTCAACAACACGACCATCACCATCACCGACGCGCAGGGCAACACGATTGCCTGGTCTTCCGCCGGCACGATGGGCTTCAAGGGCTCGCGCAAGTCGACCCCGTACGCCGCGCAGGTTGCTGCCGAGGACGTGTCCAAGAAGGCGCAGGAGCACGGCATGCGCACGCTGGAAGTCGAAGTCGCAGGTCCCGGTTCGGGCCGCGAGTCGGCACTCCGCGCGCTTCAGGCCGCAGGCTTTACCGTCACCTCGATCCGCGACGTGACCACGATCCCGCATAACGGTTGCCGTCCCCGCAAGCGTCGGCGCGTTTGATCCCGAGTTGCGGGCGCATTGGCGCCCGCAATGACTTTTCTAAGAAGCCGCGGGAATGATCCGCGGCCTTTCTCCAACGCCAGTATTTGAGCTCTCAAATTGACTGGCCTGTATGGGTGAAACAGTGACGATCCAGAAAAATTGGCAAGAACTGATTCGACCGAACAAGCTCCAGGTCACGCCCGGCAGCGATTCGAACCGTTTCGCGACCATCGTCGCCGAGCCGCTCGAGCGCGGCTTCGGCCAGACGCTCGGCAACGCGCTGCGTCGCATCCTGCTCTCCTCGCTCCAGGGCGCGGCGGTGCAGTCGGTGCACATCGACGGCGTGCTGCACGAGTTCTCCTCGATCGCGGGCGTTCGTGAGGACGTCACCGACATCGTGCTCAACATCAAGGACATCTCGATCAAGATGCAGGGCGAAGGCCCCAAGCGCATGGTCGTGAAGAAGCAGGGCCCGGGCGTCGTCACCGCCGGCGACATCCAGACCGTCGGCGACGTCGTGGTGCTGAACCCGGATCTGCAGATCTGCACGCTCGACGAGGGCGCCGAGATCCGCATGGAGTTCACGGTCGCCACCGGCAAGGGCTACGTGCCCGCCGAGCGCAACCGCCCCGAGGACGCGCCGATCGGCCTGATCCCGGTCGACAGCCTTTACTCGCCGGTCCGCAAGGTCTCCTACAAGGTCGAGAACACCCGTGAGGGCCAGATCCTCGACTACGACAAGCTGACCATGACGATCGAGACCAACGGCGCGATCTCGCCGGATGATTCCGTGGCTTACGCCGCGCGCATCCTGCAGGATCAGCTCAACGTGTTCGTCAACTTCGAAGAGCCGCGCAAGGAAGTCGCCCAGGAGATCATCCCGGACCTCGCCTTCAACCCGGCCTTCCTCAAGAAGGTGGACGAGCTCGAGCTGTCGGTGCGTTCGGCCAACTGCTTGAAGAACGACAACATCGTCTACATCGGCGACCTCGTGCAGAAGAGCGAGGCGGAAATGCTCCGCACTCCGAACTTCGGCCGCAAGTCGCTGAACGAGATCAAGGAAGTGCTGGCCCAGATGGGTCTGCATCTCGGCATGGAAGTGCCGGGCTGGCCGCCGGAGAACATCGACGAGCTCGCCAAGCGCTTCGAGGATCATTACTGAGCGAGTTGGGAGTGGCGAATAGCGAATAGGGAAGATCATCCATTCGCTACTCGCCATTCGCTATTCGCGACCTAGGGCGAACGCAGGCAGCCCACCTGAGCAACATGTCCGACGAACCGTCGCGGCAGTTTTTACGTAAGGAATAGTCAAATGCGTCACGGCAAGGTTCATCGAAAGCTCAATCGCACCGCCGAGCATCGCCGCGCGATGTTCGCCAACATGTGCGCCGCGCTGATCAAGCACGAGCAGATCGTCACCACGCTGCCGAAGGCGAAGGAATTGCGCCCGATCGTCGAGAAGCTCGTCACCCTCGGCAAGAAGGGCGGGCTGGCCATGCGCCGCCAGGCCATCTCCGAGATGCGCGACAAGGACCAGGTCAAGAAGCTGTTCGACGTGCTGGCGCCTCGCTACAAGGACCGCCAGGGCGGCTACACCCGCATCATCAAGGCCGGCTTCCGCTACGGCGACAATGCCGCGATGGCCGTGATCGAGTTCGTCGATCGCGACGTCGATGCCAAGGGCCAGGATTCCGGTCCGGTGCAGGAAAAGGAAGCCGAGGCGGCATAAGCCGGTCGGTATTGAATTCAGAGAGCGGCGCCTTCGGGCGCCGCTTTTTTTGTTGGCCGTCGCCGATGCCTTATCGGTGCTCGTCTCGTAGTCCCGGGTTTCGCCGTGGCGACGAGCCCATGTCCTTCTCACGCGTGAGTGAGCGCCAATTGCGGTCTCATGTCGAGCGCCCGATATCTCCACCGACATCGATGGAGATGAGACATGAAGATCGACCTTTCCGGAAAGACCGCCCTCGTGACCGGCTCGACTGCCGGCATCGGCCACGCCATCGCCAGAGGCCTAGCAGCCTCCGGCGCCAGTGTCGTGATCAATGGGCGCGGCCAGGACAAGGTCGATGCCGCCGTGCGCAAGCTGGAAGGGACGGGCGCGAAGGTGCGCGGTATCGCTGCCGACGTCTCGACCGCAGCGGGCTGCAAGGCGCTCTTTGCGGCGCTGCCCGAGGTCGACATCCTCATCAACAATGCCGGCATCTTCGAGCCCAAGGATTTCTTCGAGATTCCGGACGAGGACTGGAGTCGTTTCTTCGAGGTCAATGTCATGAGCGGCGTGCGGCTGTCGCGGGTCTACCTGAAGGGCATGCTCAAGCGCAATTGGGGCCGCATCGTCTTCATCTCATCGGAGTCCGGGCTCAACATTCCCGTCGAGATGATCCACTACGGCATGACCAAGACGGCCCAGCTCTCGGTCGCGCGCGGTCTGGCGCAGCTCACCCGCGGCACCGGCGTCACCATCAATTCCGTGCTGCCGGGCCCGACCATGTCGGAGGGCGTCGAGACCTTTGTGAAGGATCTCGCCAAGCAGAACGGCCAGTCGGTCGACGAGGCTGCAGCCAATTTCGTCAAGCAGCATCGCCCGAGCTCGCTGCTGCAACGCTTCGCCAGCGTCGACGAGATCGCCAACATGGTGGTCTATGCCGCGTCGAAGGAGGCGTCGGCGACCAACGGTGCGGCGCTGCGGGCCGAGGGCGGCATCGTCAACACCATCGCCTGAGCCGCGCATGACAGCCTATGTGATTTCCGAAGTCGAGATGCGCGATCCCGAGGGGTTCGAAGCCTATCGTGTGCTCGCCGCAGAGACGATCGCGCAGTATGGCGGGCGTTATCTCGTCCGCGGCGGCAAGGCCGAGCTTGCCGAAGGCAACCTTCCAGCGAAGGCCATCGTCATCGTCGAATTCGCGTCGATGGCGCGGCTGAAGGAATGGTACGCCTCGCCGGAATATGCCGAGGCGCTGAAGCTGCGGCAGTCGGCGCTGGAGCGGCGGCTGCTGTTCGTCGAGGGCGCGGCGGAAGCGTAGGAGCGGTAGGGTGGGCAAAGCGTAGTGCCCACCACTCCTGTCCTCGTTGAGCGTTGGTGGGCACGGCGCAAGTGCGCCTTTGCCCACCCTACGAGACCTTCGCCTACCATCCCTCCAGCACGATCTTGCCGCGCGACTTGCCGCTCTCCAAGAGCGCATGCGCGCGCTTGAGGTTGGCGGCGTTGATCGTGCCAAAAGTCTGGTCGAGCGTGGTGCGCAGCACGCCTTTGTCGACAAGGTCGGCGACGTCGTTCAGCAAATGATGCTGCGCGATCATGTCTGATGTCTGGAACGAGGAGCGCGTGAACATCGATTCCCAGTGCACCGAGATCGCCTTGCCCTTGAACGTGCTCATGGTGAATTCAGGGGGGTCGTCGATCAGGCCGAACCGGCCCTGCGGCGCCATGAACTCGACGATCGCCTTGTAATGCTGATCGGTGAAGGTGAGGCTCGCCACCAGCGCGACCGGCGGCAGCTTCAATTTTTCGATCTGCTCCTTCATCGGCTTGCCGTGGTCGATCACCGCATGCGCGCCGAGATCGAGGCACCATTTCTGCGAGTCCGGCCGCGTCGCGGTGGCGAGCACCGTGAGGCCGGTGAGGCGGCGCGCGAGCTGGATCAGGATCGAGCCGACGCCGCCGGCACCGCCCGTGATCAGCAGCGTGCGCGGATCGACGCTCTTGCCGGGCACCGCGCCGAGCCGATCGAACAGCAATTCCCAGGCGGTGATGGAGGTGAGGGGAAGGGCAGCGGCTTGCGCGAACGACAGGCTCTTCGGCTTGTTGCCGACGATGCGCTCGTCGACCAGGTGGAATTCGGAATTGGTGCCCTGGCGCAGGATCGAGCCGGCGTAAAACACCTCGTCGCCCGGCTTGAACAGCGTGACTTCAGGCCCGACGGCGTCGACCACGCCTGCCGCGTCGTAGCCCAGGATCTTGGTCTCGCCCTCGGGCGGCGCTGCGCGCTTGCGTACCTTGTAATCGACCGGATTGGCCGAGATCGCCTTCACGGCGACGCGGATGTCGCGCCCTTTGGGCTCGGGTTTTGCGGTCTCGAAATCGATCAGCGCATCCTGATCCTCGATCGGGAGCGATTTCTTGTAGCCGACGGCCTTCATGGCTTGTCTCCATCAGATGGGGCGCAGCTTGGCATGGGCGCGCCTGACCTGCTAACTGTCGCGCTGGCTCCAATTTGGCAAGTACTGTAAATTCGGGGATATAGTCCCTGTTTGGATACTATTGGGAAAATACGCATGAAACGGCGCGATTTTGCCCGTCGCCCGGGCTGCTCGGTCGAGGCGACGCTGGATCTGATCGACGGCAAGTGGAAGGGCGTGATCCTCTACCATCTGCAGAGCGGCACCCAGCGTTTCGGCGAACTGCGCCGCCGGATGCCCGGCATCACCCAGCGCATGCTGACAAAGCAGCTGCGCGCGCTGGAGGAGGACAAGCTTGTCATCCGCAAGGTCTATGCCGAGGTGCCGCCGCGCGTCGAATATTGCCTCTCCGAGCTCGGCGAGAGCCTCAAGCCGGTGATCGACATCCTGAAGGCCTGGGGCGAGAGCCACCAGCAGCGCCTGTCCTGCGCACCGGCGCCGGTCGTGGTGAAGAAGCCGAAGCGCGCGGCGTGAGTTGGTCGTAAAGCTGGCGCCTCACTCTCGGTGTCATCCCCGCGAACGCGGGGATCCATAACCCCAGGAAGAAATTGTAGCGCGAGCGGCCAACTCTGAGACTTCGCCAAACTACTCCCTGTGGTTATGGGTCCCGGGTTCGCGCTTGCGCGCGCCCCGGGACGACAGCGAGTTTAGAACGCGAACTGCGTGCGCATCGCGACCGCATCGAACTTCGAGCCGACATCTGCGGTTGAGATCGGCGAGGCTTGCCTCGACACCGTGCCGTGCAGATAGTCGAGCATGAAGCGGACGTTGCCGTTGACGTACCAGTTGAGCGCCAGCGTATAGACGGTCTGCCGTCCGCCGGCGATGCCGGTCGCTGTGCCCAACTGATTGTTGAGGTCGACCGTCGAGAAGCGCCCCGCGATCTCCCACGCACCCCAGCCGCCGCCTTCGAGCGAGAACGGATGCGCCGGCTTGACGCCGCTATAGGCCGCGTTCGCCGCGTTGTAGCTGCGGCCTTCCCCCGTCAACACGTAGCCGGCTTGCGCGTAGCCGACCTGGAATTTCAGGCTGGGTGCGCCGACCAGCGGCACGCCGGTGTTGGCGGTCCGGTCGACATTGTACCAGAAGTACTCGCCTTGAACGATGAGCGGGCCGTAGGTCGCCGCGGCTTCGATGCTGTAGACCTGCGCACCCGAGGCATTGGCGATCGCGCCGGTCGAGATCAGCGTGGTCGGGTCGAGACGCAATTCCGGACGATCGCTGAGCGTGACGGTCTGCGTATTGGCAATGAGATTGCGCGGCGGCTGGATCAGCCACTGGGCGTCGGCGCCGATATGCACCGAATAGTCCTTGCCGCTGATCGGGTTGCCGGCAATGCGCGCCACAGCGCCGTATTGCTCGCTCGTGCCTGCCGGTGCCGCGCTGGAAGCCGAGTGGATCGCGCCGGTCGATGGCCCCGTGACATAGCCGCCGATCCAGAGCTGGTCGTTGTACCAGCGCGTACCGGCCGCGGAGCGGAAGTCGCCGGCGGCGATATTGGTCGCGATGATGCCGGCCGAGGCGCGCTCCATGAACATGATGTCGTTGGAGCTCGTGGCCTCATCGAGCGTGTAGGGCAGGTCCATGATGCCGGCTTCGATCGCCATCTTGCCGCCGAATGGCTTCAAGCCGGTGTAGCTGAGATAGGCGTTCTCGACGCCGGAGACGCCGCCGCCCGGCAGTGATCCAGGGGCCGTGCCGCCAAAACCGTCGGACGTGCCGCCGAAATCGTAGACCAGCGCGAAGTTCCAGTCGTTGAAGAATTTGCCGGTGACGCCGATGCGCGCGCGGCGGACGTTCTGGCCGCTGTCGAGCTTCTGCGGCACGGTCGCTGCCGTGTTGGGACGATAGTCATAGCCGCCGACATCCCAGTGCAGGCGGCTGGTGATGGCGACGCAATTGGCCTGGTCCGCGGTGCAGATGGTCGGCCGGTTGTTCGGCATGGTCACGACGACGCCGGATGCCGGTGCCGGGCCCTTGACCGGGATCGCCGCGTTCGCGTTGGCCACGGCGACCTTCGCCTCCGACCGCGCTTCGGCCTTGGCCTCTGCCTTTGCTTCGGCTTTGGCTTTTGCCGTGGCCGCCGTGTTCGCCGCGGTCTGGCTCTGGAGCTTGTCGAGCTTCTGCTCCAGCATCTTCAGCTGCTGCTTGAGCAGCGCGATCTCCTGCTCGCTGCTGCTTGCTGATTGGGCCTGGGCCTGCGAGGCCGCCAACGCTCCGGCGAGGCCAATCGCCGTGGCTGCAATCCTTGTCCTGCTCACGTCATGACTCCATGGTTGACCAATTTCCCCAAGTCGTAGGCGGTGAGGCTAGGAACGATTGATGACTGCCCCGCGACGACGCGCATCGGTTGCCTGGTTCCCGGTGATGTAAATTCGCCGCAACCGAATCCACCGTGAGCAAAGAATGCAAGATGATGCGTGTCATGCCAATCCGCGAGGCAAGACAAATCGCCGTTCCGCACGCTTGGCTTGCATGCCGTAGACGTCAGACCGAGGCCGAATATTGCCGCCCGGCGCCCTTCTATTGGGGGACGAACGCGCCTATATTCCGGCGTCTTTTCCAAGAGGTAGGAATGTTTCGATCGATCCGGACCGCCGTCGTCACGGCATTGTGCATAGGCTTTTCCGCCCACTTCAACCCGGCTGCTGCGCAGGACCGTCGGGTCCCGTCATCGCCGGCCGAGCTGCGGCTGTCCTATGCGCCGATCGTGCAGCGGGTGCAGCCGGCCGTGGTCAACGTCTATGCCGCCAAGGTGGTGCAGAACCGCAACCCGCTGCTGGACGATCCGATCTTCCGCCGCTTCTTCGGCGTGCCGGGCCAACAGCCCGAGCAGATGCAGCGCTCGCTCGGCTCCGGCGTCATCGTCGATGCGTCCGGCCTCGTCGTCACCAACGTCCACGTCATCGAGGGCGCGGACCAGGTGAAGGTGTCGCTGTCGGACAAGCGCGAGTTCGAGGCGGAGATCCTGCTGAAGGATACGCGCACCGATCTTGCCGTGCTGCGCCTGAAGGACACCAAGGAGAAATTCCCGACCCTCGATTTCACCAATTCCGACGAATTGCTGGTCGGCGACGTCGTGCTCGCGATCGGCAATCCCTTCGGCGTCGGCCAGACCGTGACTCACGGCATCATCTCGGCGCTGGCGCGCACGCAGGTCGGCATCACCGACTATCAGTTCTTCATCCAGACCGATGCGGCGATCAATCCCGGTAATTCCGGCGGCGCGCTGGTCGACATGGCCGGCAAGCTGGCGGGCATCAACACCGCGATCTATTCGCGCTCCGGCGGCTCGCAAGGCATCGGTTTCGCGATCCCTGCCAACATGGTGCGTGTCGTCGTCGCCTCCGCCAAGAGCGGCGGCAAGGCGGTGAAGCGTCCCTGGCTCGGGGCAAAATTGCAGGCGGTGACGCCCGAGATCGCCGAGAGCCTCGGCCTACGTTCGCCGACCGGCGCGCTGGTCGCGAGCGTGGTGTCGAACGGCCCCGCCGCGAAGGCCGGCCTGAAGTCCTCCGATCTCATCACTGGGATCGATGGCCAGACCGTGGATGATCCCAACGCCTTCGACTATCGCTTCGCCACTCGTCCGCTCGGCGGCAGCGCGCAGATCGACGTGCAGCGCAGCGGCAAGCCGCTCAAGCTGACGGTGGCGCTGGAGACCGCGCCCGATACGGGACGTAACGAGCTCGTCGTCACCGCGCGTTCGCCGTTCCAGGGCGCGAAGGTCTCGACCATCACGCCGGCGGTCGCCGACGAGCTGCATCTTGACGCCGACACCGAGGGTGTCGTGATCACCGATCTCGGCGGCGACAGTGCGGCCGCAAATGTCGGCTTCCAGAAGGGCGATATCATTCTGGCGGTCAACAACCAGAAGATCAGCAGGACCGGCGACCTGGAAAAGGCGGCCGGAGAGCGCCCGCGGATCTGGCGTATCACGCTGGTGCGCGGCGGCCAGCAGATCAACGTCACGCTGGGCGGATGAGTCCGAAGCGACCACAAACGCCAACGCTCTTTGCCGCGGCGGGGCTCGACCACGACGCTCCGCATCCGCTGCCGGACCGGTTGCGCCCGCGCGCGCTGTCGGAGGTCGTGGGCCAGGACCACATCCTCGGTCCCGACGGGGCGCTGACGCGCATGCTGGAGACGCGCACGCTGGGATCGCTGGTGTTCTGGGGCCCGCCCGGCACCGGCAAGACCACGGTGGCGCGGCTGCTGGCGGATGCGACCGACCTGCATTTCGAGCAGATCTCCGCGGTGTTCTCCGGCGTCGCCGATCTGAAGAAAGCCTTCGACGCCGCGCGCGCCCGCCGCGAGATGGGCAAGGGCACGCTGCTGTTCGTCGACGAGGTGCATCGCTTCAACCGCGCCCAGCAGGATTCGTTTCTGCCCGTGATGGAAGACGGCACCGTGGTGATGGTCGGCGCCACCACGGAGAATCCGTCCTTCGAGCTCAACGCGGCGTTGCTCTCTCGTGCGCGCGTCTTGGTGTTTCGCTCGCTCGATGCCGCCGCGATCGAAAAACTGTTTGCGCATGCCGAGGAGGTCGAAGGTCGCAAGCTGCCGCTCGATGCGGAAGCGCGCGCCGTGCTGGTGCGCATGGCCGATGGCGATGGCCGCGCCTCGCTGACGCTCGCCGAAGAGGTCTGGCGTTCGGCGCGGGCGGACGAGATCTTCAATGCCGCGCAGTTGCAGGAGATTTTGCAGCGCCGCGCGCCGATCTACGACAAATCGGCTGACGGCCATTACAATTTGATCTCGGCGCTGCATAAGTCGGTGCGCGGCTCCGATCCCGATGCCGCGCTGTATTACCTCGCGCGCATGCTCGATGCCGGTGAGGATCCGCTGTTCCTGGCCCGCCGCGTCGTGCGCATGGCGGTAGAGGACATCGGCCTTGCCGATCCGCAGGCCCTCGTCATCGCCAATGCGGCCAAGGACGCGTTCGACTTCCTCGGCCATCCCGAAGGCGAGCTCGCCATCGCGCAGGCCGTCGTCTATCTCGCCACCGCGCCGAAATCGAATGCGGTCTACACCGCCTTCGGCACGGCGATGCAGGTCGCCAAGCAGGCCGGCTCGCTGCTGCCGCCAAAGCACATCCTCAATTCGCCGACCAAGCTGATGAAGTCCGAAGGCTACGGCGCATCTTACGAATACGACCACGACGCCCCCGACGCCTTCTCCGGGCAGGACTACTTCCCGGAAGCCCTGGGCCGCCAAACGTTCTACGACCCGCCCGAGCGCGGCTTCGAGCGGGAGATCAGGAAGCGGCTGGATTACTGGGCCAAGCTGAGGAAGGAGCGGGGCGGCCCGCGCTAAAAACGGCCATTTCGCCGTGACGGGACCCGGCTTTTAGGGTACGCAGGCAACTATGAGCCGCCGCATCAAGAGAACCGATCCAAAGCCCCGCTCGCGCGACGAGCGCAAGGAATCCCGCCCGTTCAAGGCGCGTAGCGCGTCTAAGGCTGGACCCCGGCCGGGTGGCAAGCCCGGCGGCAGCAAGCCGCCGCGCTTTGCCGGCGAGCGCGCCGAGCGGCGCGCGCCGAAAGCCGAGCTGGAAAGGGCCGCGCCCGAAAAGCCCGTCGAGGCGCTGTTGCCGACCAAGGTGCAGACCGTCAAGGTGACCGCCGACGAGAACAACATGCGCGTCGATCGTTTCCTCGAGGCGCGCTTTCCCGGCCTGTCGTTCTCCCACATCCAGCGTGTCGTCCGCAAAGGCGAGCTGCGCGTCGACGGCAAGCGCGTCGACAGCAAGGACCGCCTGGAGGAGGGCCAGAGCGTCCGCATTCCGCCGCTCAAGCTCGACACGCCGAAGGGCGTCGGCGAGCTCTCGGAAGCCGCCCAGAAGACCCTCAAGGCGCTGAAGGAGATGACGATCTTTGAGGACGACGACGTCCTCGTCCTGAACAAGCCGGCCGGCCTTGCGGTGCAGGGCGGCTCGGGCATGACGCGGCACATCGACCAGATGCTGGAGGTGATGCGCGATTCCAAGGGCCAGAAGCCACGCCTGGTGCACCGTATCGACCGGGAGACGTCAGGCTGTCTGCTGGTCGCCAAGACGCGGTTTGCCGCTTCGCATCTGACCGGCGCGTTCCGCTCGCGCTCGGCGCGAAAAGTCTATTGGGCGCTGGTGCCGGGCCTGCCGAAGCCGAAGCAGGGCCGCATCTCGACCTTCCTCGCCAAGGAGGAGAGCGAGGACGACACCATCATGCGCATCGCCCAGCATGGCGACGAGGGCGCCAGCCACGCGGTGACATATTACGCGGTGGTCGAGACCGCCGGCAACAAGTTGACCTGGGTGTCGCTGAAGCCGGTGACGGGACGCACCCATCAGCTGCGCGCCCACATGGAGCATATCGGCCATCCCATCGTCGGCGATCCCAAATATTTTAACATCGAGAACTGGCAGCTGCCGGGCGGCCTGCAAAACCGGCTGCATCTGCTCGCGCGCCGCATCGTCATTCCGCATCCCCGCGGCGGCGTGATCGACGCCACCGCGCCATTGCCGCCGCACATGCAGCAGTCGTGGAATCTGCTCGGGCTGGATGCAAGCCGGTTTGATCCAATCGAGAACGCGCCTGAAGAATAGCCGGGTTGAACGGGGGTGGTAGACCCACGACATATCCTCCATGACACGGCTCTCGATCTATCTTGTGCTGTTGGCGGCGCTATGTGTGGGGCAGGCCGCCCACGCGCAATACGTGCTGCCGGACGCTTCACGGCTCGCCCCACCGCTGCCTCAGCCGCCACCGCCGCCGAAGATCGAGGTGCCGCAGGTTCCGCAAGTCGACGCGCCGCCGCGCTACAACTACCAGCCGCTTCCGCGTAACTCGTTCAGCGATCGCGTCACAAAGTGCCTCGACGCCGCCGCAGCTGCGGGACTGGGCCCAGCCGATCGCGGCACTTACTCACGCGCTTGCGCGAACTAGCAGCACTCATGGTCGTGGCGAAGTCATGACGAGACAGATAATCTGACCGACGACAGGGACCGAAAAAACGATGCGCGAATTGTTCGAAGAAGCAGCAGGGCAACCCCCGCCTGACCCGCGGGAATCGGCGCGCGCGTCCGCGCGCCCGCCGCAGCGCAAGCGCTTCTACAAGGAGGCGACTACGACTGAAGCCGAAGGCGGTTTCGCCATCACGCTCGATGGCAAGCCGATCCGCACGCCCTCCGGCCGCCAGGTGGTGATTCCGTCGCGCGCGCTCGCCGATGCCGTGGCCGCGGAATGGGCGGCTCAGGGCGAGAGCATCGACCCCATGACCATGCCGCTGACGCGGATCGCCAACAGCGTGGTCGAGGGCGTGGTCGATCGCGTCGAGCTCGTCAGCGACGACCTTGCGAAATATTTCGAGTCCGATTTGCTGTTCTATCGTGCCGGCCATCCCGAAGGGCTGGTCGCCCGCGAGGCCGCGCATTGGGATCCCGTGCTGTTCTGGGCCGCGGACACGCTGGGCGCGCATTTCATCCTGTCCGAGGGCGTCATGCATGTGAAGCAGCCCGATGAGGCGGTCGAGGCCGCGCGGGCCGCGCTGCCGGGGGACCCCTGGTCGGTCGCCGCACTCCACGTGGTGACGACCCTGACCGGCTCGGCGCTGCTGGCGCTGGCGCTGGCTCATGGCGTGCGCGACGCCGGCCAGGTCTGGGCCGCCGCCCATGTCGATGAGGACTGGAACATCGACCAATGGGGCGTGGACGAGGAGGCCGCCAGCCGTCGGGCCACCCGTCTCAGGGATTTCGAGGCCGCCGTGGCGGTTCTGGCGGCGGCAAAGGCGTCCGCAGCCGAAGGTCCTTAACGAGAGGTTTACGACGGTGGCCTTAGGGTGTGGCCAGCGCTCCATGGGCCCCTGAGATGCCGACGCCGGTCACTTCCATCCTCCCCGTCAGTGCCGCCAGCCCCGTGGCTGATGCGACGACGCCAGACCTCGTGCTGCAGGCCGGCAGCGTCGTCGATGCCAGGGTCGTCAGCGTGATGGCCGACAATCTGGTGCGGATCGCGATCGCCAACCTTTCGATGGACGTGATGTCGGAGGTGGCGCTGACGCCGGGGCAGAATCTCCAGCTGGCGGTGTCGCAGAACGACGGCACCATCAGGCTCGCCGTGATGAACGGGGCAGGCGAGGCAACTCCCGATCAGATCACGCTGACGCCGCGTGCGGCTTCGCTGGTGGAAAGCCCGCCGCTGGCGCCGTCCGCGGCCGCGACACGCAACACGCTGACGCCATTGGAGCAGGTCGCTGTCACCGCGGCCTCGGCCGAGGCCGCCACAAAACAGGGCAGCCAGGCGCCACTGTTCGCCAATCTGGCGTCCGTCGTCACCGGCAGCAATCTGCCTGCGGGCTTGAAGCAGGCCGTGCTGGACGTGCTGGCGCAGCAGACGCCGCTCAGTCCCGGGCTCGATGGCGCCGATGTCGAAACCGCGTTCCAGAAATCCGGCTTGTTCTTCGAGGCTTCGCTGGCCGCCGGCGCGAGGCCGCCCGCCGGAACGACGCCCGACCTGAAGGCGGCGCTGCTGGTGCTGCGCCAGACGCTGACCACGCTCGAAACCGCCGCGCCACAGGGCGCTGCAACTCCCGCTGCGACGACAGAGACACCGCAGGTCGCCACTGCGCCTGCTCAGGCCGCAGGTGAGGCCGCGCAGTCCGCGTCCCCTTCCGGCCCCGAGATCGCGCAGACGCCGCGCAACGCCAATCTCGCGGCCGCCGTGCTGGCGGACGTTGCCGGCAACGCTCAGCAAGCCGCGATGCCGCGCACCATGTCCGCCGGCCTTGCCGCAAGCCTGCTGCAGGAGGCTACGGAAAACCTGCCGCGCCTGATCGGCAACGTGCCCGGCTCGAACAAAGCCGTGCCCGACGGCCACATCTTCGAAGCAGCCGCACGTGCGACGCCACCGCCGTTCCGTGGTGCATTGCCCTCGCCGCAGGCGATTGCCTCGCCCTCGCTCGTGCCGGACACGCCGCTGTCCGCAACCGTGCATCGCCTGCTCGACGACACCGATGCCGCCATCGCGCGGCAGACATTGTTGCAGGTCGCTTCGCTCCCGGATCGCACCGACGCCAGTGGCCACCGCATCGACCCGGCCGTCCCGCAGTGGAATTTCGAGATTCCCTTCGCAACGCCGCAGGGCACCGCGATGGCGCAGTTCGAGATCTCGCGCGATGGCGCTGGCGAATCCGCCGATGCCGCCAAGCGCGCCTGGCGCGCGCGCTTCTCGCTCAACGTCGAGCCGGCCGGCCCCGTGCACGCGCTGATCACGCTGAACGGCGACAAGACTTTCGTGCGGATGTGGGCGGAGCGGCCGGCGACGGTACAGCAGCTGCGCGCCGGCATCGGCGAGCTCAATCAGGCGCTGACACGAGCCGAGCTCAATCCCGGTGACATTCTGGTCCGTGAGGGCACGCCGCCGCAGCCGGCACCGGCCCGCGCCGGCCACTTCCTGGATCGGGCGACATGAGCGACCCATCCAAGCTCGCCATCGCGCTGCATTACGAAAAGGGTACCAACGCGCCCGTGGTCGTCGCCAAGGGCAAAGGCACGATCGGCGAGAAGATCGTCGAGATCGCCAGGGCTCACGACATCCCGATCGAGGAGAACGAGGTTTTGGCCGGCGCGCTGTCCAAGGTCGAGCTCGGCGAGGAGATCCCGCCGGACCTTTACAAGGCCGTCGCCGAAGTGCTGGTGTTCGTGCTGCGGCTGTCGGGCCGGGGGCGGTAGAGCATGATCTGTCATCGTTTCACCATGGAGCGGAGGCATGGTCGCGATCACTTTCATCGTTTGACGGACATCGATCTTGCTCACCCGCCGCTCCACTCTCGGCCTTCTCGCCGCATCTGCCATCCTGCCATCGCGCGCGCTCGCCCATGTCGCGCCGCCGCGCAACGAGATCCGCGATAGCCTCGCAAAGCGCTTCACCGACCTCGGTACATCAGGCACCTTCGTCGGCTACAAGGTCGAGGACTATCTGGTCGTCGCCAGCGACAAGGAGCGCTCCGGCGAAGGCAAGCTGCCGGCCTCGACCTTCAAGATCCCGAACTCGCTGATCGCGCTGGAGACGGGCGTCGTCACTGACCCCGACAAGGACGTGTTTCCCTGGGATGGCGTGAAGCGTCCGATCGAGGCCTGGAACAAGGATCACACGCTGCGTAGCGCGATCGCCGTGAGCGCAGTGCCGGTCTATCAGGAGATCGCCCGCCGCATAGGCCAGGAGCGGATGCAAAAGTATGTCGACGAGTTCGACTACGGTAACCGCGACATCGGCGGCGGCATCGACCAGTTCTGGCTGACCGGGAATTTGCGCATCGACCCGGTCGAGCAGATCGATTTCGTCGACCGGCTGCGGCGCCGCGCGCTGCCGATCAGCAAGCGCAGCCAGGATCTGGTCGCCGACATCCTGCCGGTGACCAAGGTCGGCGACAGCGTCATTCGCGCCAAATCCGGCCTGCTGGGCGCCGAGCGCGGCGAGCCATCGCTCGGCTGGATGGTGGGCTGGGCCGAGAAGGGCGAGACGCACACGGTGTTCGCGCTCAACATGGATTGCAAGGAGCCGCGACTCGTCGGCGAGCGCATGACGCTGACGCAAGCCTGCCTTGCCGAGATCGGCGCGATCTAGCCTGTGAGTGGTGCAATCGTTCTCGTCGAGCGCAGCCGCCGTAGGGTGGGCATAGGCGCGTAGCGCCGTGCCCGCGATCTTTATGCCGTAAGCGACGATTCGTGGGCACGCTACGCTTTGCCCACCCTACGGCACTGGTGCAGGCTGAAGGCCTTTTTAGCCCAACTTGAACAACACCTGCAAAAACTCCTCCACCGCCTTGCGCGACTCGGCGGCCGTCTTCGGATTGCCGCCGACATGCGGGTTGAGCTCGACGCAGGCAGGGGCGACCGCCTCAGGCGGTGTCGCTCTTCTTCGCCGTCAGCGCCTGGTCGATCGCAAAGCCGCCGATCTCGCTCATCGCCTGCGAGATCACGTCGCCCTTGCGGGCAAACCCGGCGGAGAGGAAATCGAACTGCGTCCGCGCCAGCCGCAGCACCTCGATCGGCACGGAGACCGCGGTCGCGTTGAAGCTGTCGACGGAGGCGCGCAAGCTGTCCAGCTCGGTCGTGAGCTTGCCGATATGGCTCTCGGCATTCTGCATCACGCCGATCAGCTTGCCGCGCTCGGCATCGAAGGCGGCGCGCTCGGCGGCGGCTGCCGCGGTGACCTCGGCAAGCTGCGCCCGCAGCACCTCGATCTGGCCGACCATGGCATCGGAGGCGAGATCGGCGGCCTCGCGCAGCTCGGCGTTACGCGTGCTCGCATCCAGCTGCTCATGATAGAGCCGCTCGGCCGACATGGCCCGCTGCGCCAGCGACTCGATCAGGCTTGCGGCGCGCAGCAGCATCTCGCCGTTCTGCCCCGACACCATGCTGGCCATCCGCCGCAGGAAGTCGATGGTTTGGGACGACGAGTTCGGCGGCAGGGGGACGACCGTCGCGGACATCTCAGTGATGCTTGCGTGATGCTCGAGCCAAGGCGTAATGACCGCCGCCGTACCAACTGAGCTCACGCAACATTCGGCGCCTGATCGCGAGCGCGAAGCAAGCCTGAATCGGCAGGCCCGGTCAACCGGGCCGGGCGACCAAATTCGTGCGCGTCAGGCGTCCTTTTGCCGCCCGATCCGGCCCAGATGGGTGAAGCCGAACCCGGCGGAATATTTCAGGCCATAGCCGAGCGCGCGGTCGATGCCGATATGGGCGAGCCAGATCAAGGCGATGGACAAGGTGAGCGGCGAGCCGAGGCCGAAGCCCAGCGTCAGCAGCGACACCGGCGCCATGTAGCTGTGGGCGGCGTTGTAGATCAGCGCGCCGAATTTGGCGTCGGACAGGTATGCCAGGAAGCTGAGATCGGGGACGAAGAAGAGCAGGGCAAAGACCAGCCAGGAGCCGTCCCAGGCCCAGTAAAGCATCACCATCCCGATAAACAGGGTGAGGCCCTCCAGCCGCAGCAGGATGTTGACGCCGCCCGTCGCCGCACCAGTCTCGGCCATTCTCTCGTCCATGCTCGCCTCCCGGGCAAAACTTTGTAATCTCTCACGCTTTTAGCCCGGACAGGGCAGCCCTGCGGCGCGGAAAGGCGCTTTCCGGTCCGCAAAATGCCGTGTTAGAACCCCGCATCACTTAAGAACTGGCGGGAGCAAATGAAACACATCCTGGACGCCCTTGAAGATCGTCGCGCCGGCGCAAAGCTCGGCGGCGGGGAGAAGCGCATCGAGGCGCAGCACGCCCGCGGCAAGCTGACCGCGCGCGAGCGTATCGAGTTGCTGCTCGACAAGGGATCGTTCGAGGAATTCGACATGTTCGTCGAGCACCGCTCCACCGAGTTCGGCATGGAGAAGAACAAGGTGCCCGGCGACGGCGTCGTCACGGGCTGGGGCACCGTCAACGGCCGCAAGACGTTCGTGTTCGCGAAGGACTTCACGGTTTTCGGCGGCTCGCTCTCGGAAACGCATGCGCTAAAGATCACCAAGCTCCAGGACATGGCGATGAAGGCGCGGGCGCCCATCATCGGCCTTTATGACGCGGGCGGCGCCCGCATCCAGGAGGGTGTCGCTGCGCTCGCCGGCTATTCCTACGTGTTCCGCCGCAACGTGCTCGCCTCCGGCGTGATCCCGCAGATCTCCGTCATCATGGGCCCCTGCGCCGGCGGCGACGTCTATTCGCCTGCCATGACCGACTTCATCTTCATGGTGAAGAACACCAGCTACATGTTCGTGACCGGTCCTGACGTGGTGAAGACCGTCACCAACGAGGTCGTCACCGCCGAAGAGCTGGGCGGCGCCTCGGTGCACGCCACGCGCTCCTCGATCGCGGACGGCGCCTTCGAGAATGACGTCGAGACGCTTCTGCAGATGCGTCGCCTGATCGACTTCCTGCCGTCCAACAACAGTGACGGCGTGCCGGAATGGCCGAGCTTCGACGACATCGGTCGCGTCGACATGTCCCTGGATACGCTGATCCCGGACAATCCGAACAAGCCTTACGACATGAAGGAGCTGATCCTGAAGGTCGTGGACGAGGGGGACTTCTTCGAGATCGCGGAGAGCTTCGCCAAGAACATCGTCACGGGCTTCGGCCGCATCGCGGGCCGTACCGTCGGCTTCGTCGCCAACCAGCCGATGGTGCTGGCCGGCGTGCTCGACAGCGACGCATCGCGGAAAGCCGCGCGCTTCGTTCGTTTTTGTGATGCCTTCAACATCCCGATCGTCACCTTCGTCGACGTGCCGGGCTTCCTGCCGGGCACTGCGCAGGAATATGGCGGCCTGATCAAGCACGGCGCGAAACTGCTGTTCGCCTATTCGCAATGCACCGTGCCGCTCGTCACCATCATCACCCGCAAGGCCTATGGCGGCGCCTTCGACGTCATGGCCTCCAAGGAGATCGGCGCCGACATGAACTACGCCTGGCCGACCGCCCAGATCGCGGTGATGGGCGCCAAGGGCGCGGTCGAGATCATCTTCCGCTCCGACATCGGCGACCCCGACAAGATCACCGCGCGCACCAAGGAATACGAAGACCGCTTCCTGTCACCCTTCATCGCCGCCGAACGCGGCTACATTGACGACGTCATCATGCCGCATTCGACCCGCAAGCGCATCGCGCGGGCGCTGGCGATGCTGAAGGACAAGAAGGTCGAAGCGCCGGCGAAGAAGCACGACAATTTGCCGTTGTGAGATGAACTTACCGGGGGCACTACGTATAAAATCGCATGGTGCCCCTGAACGGACTCGTCTATATTGGTGTCATGACCGACGCACTCAAGAAGCTGATCGAAGCTGCCAAGACGGCTAATCCATCCCCGGAACATCGGGAGGAGCAGCGGCGGAGCTTCGTGTATGGCAATACCCATTTCGAAAATTCGCTCATCACGCGCGAAATGGTGGATCGTGAGGCCGAAAAGCTGGCCAAGGATAAAAAATGACAAGCGAAGAGCGTGAACGGCGCGATAGCCGTGCGCTCGAACCTGAGTTGATTACCGATCCTCAGGAAAAGGCTGCGGCCGAAGCTCGGAACGGGTTCCGTCAGTACGACGCAGCAATTGGCGTGATACAGACGGCTCTTGAGCGAGGCTCATTCAAGCTCCGTCCGTCACTCATCCTCGGTTTGCAGCGAGAAGCTTTAGCGGGCATCAGCTCTTACGCTGGCAACTATCGCCCCGGCGGCGTTGCCATCGAGGGAAGCAAGCATGAGCCCGTTGGTGCACATCTGGTCCCCGAACTCGTTGAGGACATGTGCGACTACGTCAATGATCGGTGGGAGGCTAGCACGCCGATCCATCTCGGCGCCTATCTCATGTGGCGGCTGAATTGGATTCATCCGTTCGCGGACGGGAATGGTCGTACCTCCCGGATTGTCTCGTATGTCGTCCTTTCAATTCGTGCTGGTGCGCTTCTGCCGGGCACACCGACGATACCGGATCAAATTGTCGACAACCGAAAGCCCTATTTCGACGCGTTGGATGCGGCCGATTTAGCCTTTCGCGATGGAGACCGGATCGACGTCTCGCAGATGGAAGATTTATTGGCCTCACTGTTAGCGAACCAACTTGCGGAATTCTACAAGTCGGTTGGAGGCAAGCTGCCTGGCTGAACGAGAGCCTTCGTTGCTAGGTTCTATTTGCAATCGAGTCACCTTAAAATTTCGAATCCAATGACCAAAGACGATCCGACGGACGAAATCTCCGACATCGAGGATCGCATCGAGCGGCTTGCCGAGATCGCCGAGCGGTGCCGGAAGTACATCCTGGCGTCCAAGATCGCGATCGGTGGCGGGGCCGCGCTGTTGCTGATCACGATCCTCGGTCTGTTTGGCTTCGGTCAGACCGCAGCCCTCGGATCGATCGCGTTGGTGCTGGGCGGGATCGTGTCGCTGGGCTCGAACGTCAGCACGTTGCGGCAGACGGACGACGCCATTAGTGCTGCGGAGGCACGCCGGGCGGCGTTGATCGGCAGCATCGACCTGCGCGTGGTCGCCGACGCGCCGCTGAAGCTGGTGTGAGGTGTGGGGCGGATTAGCGACAGCGTAACCCGCCAATGTCTTTATCGCCGGATGCAGGCGTTGGCGGATTACGGCTTCGCCTAATCCGCCCTACGAACTACGCGTGCCTTATCCGCCGCAGCGAAATGCGCCATCTGGTCGGCATGGGCCTTGATGAAGGCCGGGCGGGCCGTGGCGCGCGCGACGTAGGCGCGGCAGGCAGGACTGTCCGCCAGGCCACCAAAACCATCGACGACGCGCAGCACGTCCGACATCAGGATGTCGGCGACGGAGAAGGAGCCGGCCAGCCATTCGCGGCCGGCCAGCACCGGCTCGAGATGCTTCAGCCGCAGCTTGAGGAAGTCGTCGACGAATTTCCACGCCGCCGTGTCGGTCGGATGGCCCATGAACTTCGACATTCCCCAGGGCAGGCTGGCCATCTCCACCGAATTGAGCGCCGCGAACACCCATTCCGTCGCTTCAGTGCGGCCGCGCGGATCTGATGGCATCAGTTTCTCGCTGAGCCCGCCGAGATGCAGCAGGATCGCGCCGGTCTCGAAGATCGAGAGGTTGCCGTCGGTCAGCCAGGGCACCTGGCCGAAAGGCTGATGCGCGAAATGTGCGGCGCCGCGATCGTCGAATGGGGCGCTTGCGACGCGATAGGGCAGCGCGGCCTCTTCGAGCGCCCAGCGCACGCGAAGGTCGCGCACGAATCCTCGCGGCGGTTCGGGAACCCAATTGAAGGTGGTCAGGGTGAGGTCGGCCATTTGCTGTCTCCGTGTCCTGGTTCGAAACAAAGGACGAGCGAAGGGCGTCCGTTCCGACACCCGCGCCAACTCTTTTTGTCGGCGGCGGCTTATCCGGCTAGGTTCGCGCCAAACAACAGGAGGAAACCCGATGCCCGCTGCCTTCTTCGTCGTTCGCGCCATCGTCACCGATCCCGGCAAGCGCGCCGCTTTTGACCGATGGTACGAGAGGGAACATGTGCCCGACGCGGTGAAGGCATTCGGCGTGAGCAAAGCCTGGCGATTCTGGAGCCTGGACGATCCCTCGCTGCATCAGGCGATGTATAAGTTCGATGACGAGGCCAAGCTCGCGGCGATGCTGAAGGGCGATGCGCTCAACCAGCTCGTCGCCGATTTCAACCGCGACTGGCCCGATGTCAGGCGTTCGCGCGAGACGCTGGTGCTGGCGCAGGAGTTTGCGAAGTAGCGAGGTCCATCCAGGCTACGAATTCTCCATCTCACTTCATTTCTGAATCTGAACACAGGATTCAGCCTTGGTTCATGTCGTGACCGCGACACTCCCTCTGCATCACTTGCTCGATAGCCTAGAGGACATGTCATGGAGCGCCGGAACTTTTTGAAACTTGCATTGGGAGTGACGGCGGGCGCCGCCGCCTTCGCCGCGACCGCGCAGGCCGCGCCGTTGTCGCCGCAGCCGGTCGGCGATCCCGCGCGCATGCCGCAAGGCAACCCCGACGCTCATCCTGCCGTCACCACCAGCGAGAAAGCCGCCAAGCTGACGCCGGAACAGGTTCACTGGCATGGCCGCCACCGGGGCTGGGGTCACCGTCATTGGGGCTGGCGTCGCCGGCGCTGGCACCGCCGCCACTGGTGAGCCGCGGCAAGCCGCGAATTGGACGGGGACCGCAGCCGCGGTCCCCGTTTCGATTCCAGGCCGCTCAAAATCCACGGCGGACGATTAGTCGGCGGCAAGCCTGAAAACGAACAAGCCTGAAAACGAAAATGGCCGCGCAGGCTGAACCTGCGCGGCCATCTTTGCGATGCAAAGAGATCAGAACGGGCGGCAGCGGCCGGCGTACCAGCGGAAGCCATAGGGGCACACACGCGCGCGCGGCACGACGACGACTGGCGGAGCGACCACCACCGGGGCGGGGCGCACGACGACCGCGCCGCGCATCGGGCGGCAGCCGCCGTAGGCGCCACGATACCAACCCGGGCCGCAACCCTGCGCGGCGCTGGCGGCCTCGCTGAAACCGACAACCGCGCTGGCGAGCATGGCGGCGGCGAACAGGTATTTCATGTGATCTTCCTTCTCGTCCTTGGGGCAAGTCTTTGGGGGCAAGTCTTTGGAGGCAACTCTCTGGAGCAAGTCTTCGGGAGCTTGGCGCTTGCGGCGCACAATGAATCAAAAGACACGATTCGACATGTTAATTTTGCAACATGCCGGCACGGCGCGATCCAAACCTGCCAATCATGACCTGAATGCGGCATGAACGTTCCCGGCATGCGGCTTGGCGCGACAGACACTGGCGTCGGCGGCCGGCCCGGCAGCAATCCTAAATGACGCCGGGGCCGGGAGCATTTGAGGCGCGCACTTCCGCTGTGGCGGCGCGTGGGTCAGTCCTTCCCGTCGCCGAACAGCGCGGCAAACTGCTTCTCGCCGGTGCGGGTGAAGTTGACGACACGACTGCCGGGCGTGGCATCGCGCGCCGCCCATTTCAGCTCGGCGAAGCGCTGCATCATGGCGGCCCCCAGCGTGCCGGCGAGATGATGGCGCCGTTCGCTCCAGTCGAGGCAGGCTTTGCACACCGGGCGACGTGGATGGGTGAGCATGCCGGGCGAGATCTGCAGATGCCTGGCGAGAAAGCGTTCGCCCTCGGCCGTCAGCTCGATGTCCTGCTTCTTCTGCTTGACCAGATGCCGTTCGCGCAGGGAATCGAGCATCTGCACGCCGAGATCGCCGGCGAGGTGGTCGTAGCAGATCCGCGCGCGCCGCAAGGCGGGATCCTTCGGCCCGGTGCGCACGCGCATGTGGCCGGTGCGCGCGGCAAGGCCTGCAAGGCCCTCGAGCACGCTGGCGACGTCGTCGTCGGTGAGGCGATAGTAGCGGTGGCGGCCCTGCTTCTCCGGCTCGACCAGCCCGCCGGCCTCGAGCTTGGCCAGATGCGAGCTCGCAGTCTGCGGCGTGATGCCGGCCTCCTGCGCCAGCTCGCTCGCCGTGAGCGCGCGGCCGTTCATCAGCGCGGTGAGCATGTTGGCGCGCGCGGGATCGCCGACCAGCGAAGCGACCAGGGCGATGTCGGGTCCTGATTTCATGCTTCGATGGTAGCCGAAGCATTGTGGTCGGGCAAGGGCGTAGCGTGTTGCTGCAAACACGTCATTGCGAGGAGCCGAAGCCGTAGGGTGGGCAAAGCGTAAGCGTGCCCACGTTCTGTTGCTATTACGAAGAAATGGTGGGCATGGCGCTGACGCGCCTTTGCCCACCCTACGAGACCGCGCTCGCAGTGACGGAAGAAAACAGGAGCCATCATGTCCGTCACCGTCTTCATCCGCTACCAGATCGACCCGTTCAAGCGCGCGCAGTTCGAGGAATATTCGAAGCGCTGGCTCACCATCATCCCGAAATGCGGCGGTGACCTGATCGGCTATTTCATGCCGCATGAGGGCACCAACAACATCGCCTTCGGGCTGATCAGCTTCGAGAGTCTGGCCGCATACGAGGCCTATCGCGCGCGGCTGCGGCAGGATGCGGAGGGCATGGCGAATTTCCATTTCGCCGAGGAACACAAATTCATCCTCGCTGAAGAGCGCACGTTCCTGCGCAAGGTGGTATTGTAGGCCCGATAGCAGCAGGAGATGCCCATGATCGCCGTGATCTTCGAGGTCTGGCCGAAGCCGGAACACCGCCAGGATTATTTCGACCTCGCAGCCGATCTGAAGCCGATCCTGCAAACCATCGACGGCTTCATCTCGGTCGAGCGCTTCGAGAGCCTGACCGAGAAGGGCAAGATCCTGTCGGTGTCGTTCTGGCGCGACGAGGCGGCGGTGCAGGCCTGGCGCAACACGATGGAGCATCGCCGCACCCAGGCGAAGGGCAGGGCGCAGATCTTTGCCGATTATCATTTGCGCATCGCCAGCGTCGTCAGGGACTACGGCATGAATGATCGCGAGCAGGCGCCGAAGGACAGCCGGGCGGTGCACGACGCGCACTAGCGCTGCCGGGCGCGCACTGGCGCTGCCGTGTTAGCGCGCCTATGTCTGCGCGGCCAACAAGGGAGAGAAACATGCACGTCACGACCGCGGACAAGCGCGCGACCTTCAAGAAGATGCACGAAAGCGGCTGCTTCATCCTGCCCAATCCGGTCGATATCGGCAGCGCCAAGGCGTTGCAGCATCTCGGTTTCAAGGCGATTGCGTCGTCGAGCGCGGGCTTCGCCTGGACCATCGGCAAGGCCGACAACCACGTCAGCGTCGAGGAGGTCTGTCAGCACCTGGCAGCATTGAGCTCGGCCGTCGACATCCCCGTCAACGCCGATTTCGAGGGCGGCTTTGCGGTCGAGCCTGACAGGGTCGTGGACAATGTCGAGCGCTGCGTGCGCACCGGCGTCGCCGGCTTGTCGATCGAGGATTCCACCGGCGACAAGGACAGGCCGCTCTACGATCGCGCACTCGCGGTCGAGCGCATCAAGGCCTCGCGCAAGGCGATCGGCGACAGCGGCACGCTGCTGGTCGGCCGCTGCGAAGCGTATTTGTGGGGCGTGACCGACTTGAATCTGGTGATCGACCGGCTCACCGCTTACGCCGATGCCGGCGCCGACTGCCTCTATGCGCCGGGCCTGAAGACCTGCGAGGACATCTCTGCTGTGGTGAAGGCTGTCGCACCAAAGCCGTTCAACCTCTTGATCGGCGCATCCGGCCTGTCGTTGCAGCAGGCCGAAGATCTCGGCGTGCGCCGGATCAGCGTCGGCGGCTCGCTCGCCCGCGCCGCCTGGGGCGGCTTCATGCGTGCGGCAAAGGAGATGGCGGAGAAGGGTACGTTCACCGAGCTCGGCAGCGGTTATCCCGGCGGCGAGCTGAACAAGATGTTCAGCTAGAGGCGACGATCAGCCCAGGAAACGAAAAGCGGCGGGACTTTTTGAGTCCCGCCGCTTTCACGCGCTATTGCTAAGTGTTACTTCGCGCCGTCAGACGGCTTCTGCGTATCCGGGGCCGGCTTGCTCGGCGCCGCACCCGTGGTCACGCCCGGCTCGGCGTTGTTGCGCGGTGGCGTCACGTCGCGCATGCCGGGAGGCGCGGCCGGATTGGTGGGCTGCGTCTGTGCCGTCTGCGAGGCCGGTGCGTTGCTGGCCTGGTTGCTAGTGGTGGTATTGTTCAGGCCGTAGAACACGGCACCCAGCACCAGCGCAATCGCAACGGCGAACAACGCAACCTTGCCGCTGGAAGCGGGGCCTTCGCCAAGCTCGGGATCGGCCTGAAGGTCGGCATCCCGGCGCGCCGCGCGAAGATACTCATCGTCGGCGAGGTTCGGGCGGTACGGATCGTTGGGAAAACGGTCGTCAGCCATCGATTCAATCTCCTCGTTGATTGCGCCGTGACAACCCGGGGATGCGAGATTCTGTTCCGCCCGTTTTATGCTTTCGTCGGATGTTGCCCTCCCGGCGGGAATCGGGAACCTGTCTGGCTGGGAACTGGACGCGGTTCCATGGCGCGACGAAGGGAACAAGCCGATGTGGAGCCTGCCGCCGACGGATAGCGTGCTGCATCTTCTGGGACTCGTCGCCATCACGGCAGAGGGCATGACGGCGGCACTCGCCGCCGGCCGGCGCAGCATGGACTATGTCGGCGTTTGTCTTCTCGCCTGCGTGACCGCGCTCGGCGGCGGCACGCTGCGCGACCTGTTTCTCGGTCACTACCCGCTGGTGTGGGTGGCGAGCCCAATCTACCTCGCGCTGCCGGGTGGCGCGGCGCTGCTCACGATCCTGATCGCGCGGCTGGTGCATCGGCTGCACCTCGCGTTCATCGTGCTCGATGCCATCGGCCTCGTCGTCTTCACCATGATCGGCTGCAACGTCGGCTGGCAGATGGATGCCTCGCTGCCGATCGTGATCGTGTCGGGCATGGTGACGGGCTGCGCCGGCGGCGTGCTGCGCGACGTGCTCTGCAACGACGTGCCGCTGCTGTTCCGATCCGAACTCTACGCCAGCGTCTCGGTCGTGACGGGACTGTTCTACGCCACCGCCTTCGGCCTCAACCTCAATGCCGAGCTCTGGACCATCCTGACCTTCGTGCTCGGTCTCAGCTTCCGCCTGCTCGCGGTGCGCTACAAATGGGAGATGCCGAAATTCGTGTTCACCGGGGATGACGAGAGGTGAGCGCCGCGCGCGCGAATGGCGAATAGCGGATAGATCTGGCTATTCGCTACTCCCCATTCTCCCCTGCTTCCTGGCCTTCGCCACCTGCGCCGGCGTCACCAGGGGGGCCGCATTGCCCCAGGCGTTGCGGATGTAGTTCGTCACCGCAGCGATCTCCTCATTGGACAGCCTGTCATAGGGCGGCATCTCGCCGGTGTTGGGCGCGCGCGGGGTGGTCACGGTGTGGGCGCCGTCGAGGATGATGCGCAAGGTGGAGGACGGATTGATCGATTGCAGCAGCGCATTGCCGGGCAACGGCGGATAGATCCGCGGCGCGCCCGTGCCGTCGGCTTCATGGCATGCGATGCAGAGCTTGGCGTAGACCGCCTGGCCCGCCTTCATCTCGGCATCATCAGGCGGCGTCACGATGGTCTCGCGCCGCGACGGCGGCAGGCTCTTCAGGTACACCGCGATCGCGCGCACATCGGCATCGCTCATCTTCGCCGTTGAGTTGACGACCACCTCCGCCATCAGCCCGCCGGCATGGCTCCTGGCATTGCGCCCGCTCTGCAGATATTCGGCGATGTCCGCCTCGCTCCACGACTTCAGGCCTGTGCGGGAGGCGCCGTCGAGCCTTGGCGCGTACCAGCCGCCGACCTCGTTGCCCGAGAGCGCCTGCGCCTGTTTGTCCGCGCCAAAATAGTTCGTCGGCGTGTGGCAGGCGCCGCAATGACCGAGCCCGGTGACGAGATAGCCACCTCTGTTCCAGGCCGCGCTCTGGCCCTGGTCCGGCTCGAACAGGCCGGGCTTGAAATACATCGCGTTCCAGACCCGCATCAGGCCGCGATAGCCGAACGGCCAGCGCAGCTCCGGCGGCTTGTTGCGGCTGACGACGGGCGCAAGCGTGCCGAGATAGGCGCGGATCGCCAGCGTGTCGTCCTTCGTCATCTTCGTGAAGTAGGGATAAGGGAACGCCGGATAGTAGTTCGAGCCGTCGGGCGCGACGCCGGTGCGCAACGCGCGGGTGAAATCGGCATCTTTCCAGGCGCCGATCCCGGTGTCGCGGTCCGGGGTCAGGTTCGGCGCATAGATCGCGCCGAACGGCGTGTCGATGCGCTTGCCGCCCGCGAACGGTTTTGCGGGATCGGCGGTGTGGCAGCCCGCGCAGTCGCCGGCCTCGACCAGCGTCTTGCCGTAGGCGATCAGCTCCGGCGACGGCTCGGCGGCGCGGGCTGCGCTTGCAACCGCACTGCACAACGCCAAGCCGACAACAGCCGCGCCAGCCAGAATCGTCCGCATCGAAAGTCTCTCCTGCGACCAATCGCCCGCATCTGGCACGACAGGGGCATCAGTTCATTTCGCCACAGTGGGGGTATGGTGACACAAATTGAAAATGCCCAACGTGTTTCAGGCCACGAAATTGCGATTTTTACCCAGGGCTCCATTTGGTCCAGATTTGTGATGCGGATCGTGAAATATCCGACATAGAGTGGCGAGATTGGTCGGCGCGCCCTAGCTAAAAACAACGGGAAGGCAACGGCTTAAGTCGGAAAGACCTGAACAGCGCGATAAAGAGGACAGCATGGGAATCAACCAGGGTCCGATCAGTCTCGATCAAAAATACACCCAGGAAACCGGACACGTCTTCACCACGGGCATCCAGGCCCTGGTCCGCCTGCCCATGGCCCAGATCCGGCGTGACCGCGCCAGCGGCCTCAACACCGCGGGCTTCATCTCCGGCTATCGCGGCTCGCCGCTCGGCGGCTACGACCAGCAGCTCTTTGCCGCCCGCAAGCATCTCGAACAGTACAACATCAAGTTCCAGCCCGGCGTGAACGAGGATCTGGCGGCCACCGCCGTCTGGGGCTCGCAGCAGCTTAACCTCTCGCCCGCCGCGAAATATGACGGGGTGGTCGGCATCTGGTACGGCAAGGGCCCCGGCGTCGATCGCTGCGGCGACGTGTTCCGCCACGGCAATGCCGCAGGCTCGGCCAAGAACGGCGGCGTGCTCTGTCTCGCCGGTGACGACCACGGCGCAAAATCCTCGACGGTCCCGCATCAGTCCGACCATGCCTTCATGTCGGCCTTGATGCCGTATCTCTATCCCTCGAGCATCCACGAGATGATCGAGATGGGCCTGCTCGGCATCGCGATGTCGCGCTATTCCGGCTGCTGGGTCGGCATGAAGGTGATCACGGAGACGGTGGAGACCACCGCCGAGATCGACCTCACCGACGAGATGAAGCCGTTCATCATCCCCACCGATTTCGAGATGCCGCAAGGCGGGCTCAACCTGCGCTGGCCCGACGATCGCTTCGAGCAGGATCGGCGCCTGCAGGACTACAAGGGCTTTGCCGCGATCGCCTTTGCGCGCGCCAACAAGGTCAACCGCGTCACCATGGATTCGCCGAACGCCCGCTTCGGCATCATGGCGTCAGGCAAAAGCTATGAGGACGTCCGTCAGGCGCTGCGCGAGCTCGGCGTCACCGAAGAGGTCGCTGCCAAGATCGGCCTTCGCCTCTACAAGATCGGCATGCCCTGGCCGCTGGAGCCGGAAGGCGTGCATGAATTCGCCGTCGGCCTGGAGGAGATCTTCATCGTCGAGGAGCGCCGCGAGATCGTCGAGAACCAGGTCAAGCAGGTGTTGTTCAACTGGCGCGACGACGTGCGCCCGCGCATCGTCGGCAAGATGGACGAGCACGACAAGCGCTTCTTGACCTTCGCCGCCGAGCTCAGCGTCGCCTCGCTTGCGACCTCGCTTACCGAGCGACTTCTCAAGCTCGATCTCAATCCTGAGATTGCTTCGATGCTCCGCGCCAAGGCCGACTGGTTCAACGGCCGTCAGGCCACCCAGATGCAGGCGGTCGCACCTGTCTCCCGCACTCCGTATTTCTGCTCCGGCTGTCCCCACAACACCTCGACGAAGGTCCCCGAAGGCAGCCGCGCGCTCGCCGGCATCGGCTGCCACTTCATGGCGCTGTGGATGGACCGCTCGACCGAGACCTTTACGCATATGGGTGGCGAGGGCGTGCCGTGGGTCGGCATCGCACCCTTCACCAACGAGAACCACATCTTCGCCAATCTCGGCGACGGCACCTATTTCCACTCGGGCCTTCTCGCCATCCGCCAGGCGGTGGCGTCCAAGACCAACATCACCTACAAGATCCTCTACAACGACGCGGTGGCCATGACCGGCGGCCAGCGCCATGACGGCGATCTCTCGCCGCAGCAGATCACCCATCAGCTCCACGCCGAAGGCATCCGCGAGATCTATCTTGTCTCGGAGGCGCCCGATGCCTATCCGGCCGGCACCATCGCGCCGGGCGTGAAGCTCTATCATCGCGACGAGCTGCAGAACGTCATGAAGATGTGCCGGGAACACAAGGGCACATCGGCGATCGTGTTCGTGCAGACCTGCGCCGCCGAAAAACGCCGCCGCCGCAAGCGCGGCCTGATGGAAGATCCGGCGCGCCGCGTCATGATCAACCCCGCGGTCTGCGAAGGCTGCGGCGATTGCTCGGTGCAGTCGAATTGTATCTCGGTTGAGCCGCTGGAGACCGAGTTCGGTCGCAAGCGCGCCATCAACCAGTCGTCCTGCAACAAGGATTATTCCTGCCTCAAGGGCTTTTGCCCGTCCTTCGTCACCGTGGACGGCGGCAAGCCGCGCCACCGTGCGCCGGCCGAGCTTGCCGATATCGGCGCGCTGCCCGAGCCGGCCTCACGCCCGACGCTCGACAAGCCCTATAACATCGCGGTCGGCGGCGTCGGCGGCACCGGCGTGCTCACTATCGGCGCGCTGCTCGGCATGGCCGCCCATATCGAGGGCAAGGCCTCGATGATCCTCGACATGTCCGGCCTTGCACAGAAGGGCGGGGCGGTGCTCAGCCATGTCCGCCTGTCGGATCACCCCGCGGAAGTGACCTGCTCGCGCATCGTCACCGGCACGGCCGATCTCGTGCTCGCCGCCGATGAGGTGGTCGCGGTCGCCAAGGACACGATCTCGCTCTGCGACTCCACCCGGACCCGCGGCATCATCAACAGCCACGTCATTCCTACCGCCGATTTCGTCCTTAACCGCGACTTCAACTTCCAGACCCGCAAGCTGAACGGGCTCTTGGAGACCGCGCTGCACAAGGACTCCGTGTTCTTCGATTTCACCAAGCCGGCCGAGCAGCTGCTCGGCGACAGCATCGCCACCAACATGATGATGATGGGCTACGCCTATCAGAAGGGCTTGTTCCCGCTGTCGGCGGAGTCGATCGAACAGGCGATCGAGGTCAATGGCGTCTCGATCAAGATGAACAAGGAGGCCTTCCGCCTCGGCCGGCTCGCGGTCGCCGATCCCGCACGTCTTGCCAACATGCTGAAGGGTACGGACCAGGTGGCTGCGCCCAAGACGCTGGACGCCATGAGCCTCGACGAGGTCATCGAGCACCGCGCCAAGCACCTCGCTGCCTATCAGAACAGCCGTCTCGCCAAGCGCTACCGCAAGCTGATCGACCAGGTGCGCGATGCCGCAGTGAAGGGTGGCTATGGCGATGCGCTGCCGCGCGCGGTTGCGGTGAACTACGCCAAGCTCTTGGCCTACAAGGACGAATACGAAGTCGCGCGCCTCTACACCGACGGCGCCTTCGCCCAGCAGCTCCGCGATCAATTCGAGGGCGACTTCAAATTCAGCTTCAACCTGGCGCCGCCGATCCTCGGCGGTGGCCTCGACGCGCTGGGACGCCCGAAGAAGCGCGCCTTCGGCCCCTGGATGCTGAACGTCTTCGGCGTGCTGGCGAAACTCAAATTCCTGCGCGGCACGCCGCTCGACATCTTCGGCCGCAGCGCCGACCGCAAGCTCGAACGCGACCTGATCGCCGGCTACGAGAAGGACGTCGCCACCGTGCTCGGCCTGTTGTCGCCGGTGACGATCGACACCGCGGTGGAACTGCTGTCGCTGCCCGACCGCATCCGCGGCTACGGCCCGGTGAAGGAGAAAGCGGTCGCGGACGCCAAGGCCCGCTACGCCCAACTCGCTGGGGACCTCGCCAACCCGCCGCCCGCGCCAAGGCAGATCGCGGCGGAGTAGGGCGATCTCGTAGGGCGGATTAGCGAAGCGTAATCCGCCACATCTATTGCCGTGGGGATCAATACGGCGGATTACGCCTTCGGCTAATCCGCCCTACGCCAACGGACGGCAATTCATCCGTTTGACAAGAGTTGTGGCGCCGCGATATCAGCAACTTGCGATAGTGAGGCGCGCCGGGCGATGCGGCCCTGCGCTATGCGGGGCGATGATCGATGTCATTGCGCACTGTGTTGATGCTGTTTCTGGCCGTCGGTGTTTTGGCGGCGTTGGGGATGTTCTGGAATCAGCATGCCATCGAACGCGTCATGCGCGATGGCTATGGCACCACCGGAAAGATCATTTCGGCCAAAGTCGTCTCGCCGCGGTTTCCGTTCGTGTTTGACGGCGGCTGGCCGCGCTATGTCGACGAAAATCTGTCGATCGGATTGCAGTGGACCGGCAGGGATGGCGTCCAGCGCGAGCGCACGGGCATTGCGGTCAGTGCTGCCTATGCGGCGCGGATCATGGTTGGCAACCAGCTCAAGCTCCTGACGATTCCCATTCAGGCTGTTGACGACGATGCATCGCTTCCGGTCATTGTCGAGGATCTCGACGACCATCTGAACCATATCCGGTCCACGTCCAGGTTCATGGCGGCGGGAGCAGGCGTTTGTGCCGTGCTCCTGATGCTCGTGATCGGATGGCAGACATGGTCGGCGCGTCGAGGCGGGCCGGGGAGTGCGACGATCGCCGCCGGAGCAAGGCGTCCCTTTCCTTACATCCTCGGGACCCTGACTGCTGTGATGCTTCCATTCGGCGGCTACATGCTGGTGAACTCCTACATTGAGCAAAGCACGTTGAATGAGATCCTCGCCCATGGCGATGACGCCACCGCCGATGTGACCCGCGCCTACGGTGAGGTGAACAAGGCCGGTGAGGCCCCGAGCTATCTCGTGACGCTGGCGTGGACCGACAAGAGCGGACGACAGCAGGCCTACGGACCGACCCATATCAGCCCGGCGTTCTGGCGGCAGATCACGCGCAACGGCGTCCAGACCGTCAGACAGATCAGGATCCGCTATCTCACGGGCAGACCTGATGCGCGGCCCCTGATCGTCGACGACGCGGCCGAGCGCCAACACCAGGACAGTTTTGGCGTGAAGGGAGGCGCCGTTTTTCTCGTCCTCGGCCTGATGTTCGCCGGGCTGACCGCGTTCCGTTATCGCGCGCGCCCGAGCACCGCCTCGTAGCGAAGAGTCTGTCTTTCACCCCTCGTATCGGATGAGCGAGCAATGTTCACAGCCCTTGATGCGCCTCCCGATCGCCTCGATAAGCACGAGCAGAATTTCGTCGAGAAAGTTCGCAATCACGGCTGGTTCGGCACGCATGTCTTCCCCGATGGCGAAGGACCGGGCTTCGCCTACACGACCGGATTCTGGCTGAAGTTCAGGTTTCCGGAGATGATCGTGTTTTCAATGGGGCAGCAGACCGCCCGGGATACGTTCTGGACGATCTACCACGAACTCGACGCAGGACGGCGACCGCTGGTCGGCGAGCCCACGGATGCGCTGTTTGAGAATGTCGCCGCCGTGCTCCTTCCGGTGTCGTTGCAGCACTACCGCTCGCATCTCGGATGGAGCAGATGGTTCTACGGCAATGATGAGTTCGAATGCCTGCAAGTCGCGTACCCCGATCGCGACGGGCATTTTCCCTGGGCTGCGGAGGCATCCGCTGAGGCCCGTGCCGCACAGCCCGACCTGACGGAAGGCAACTGGCTGGGACGGCGCAAGGTCCCGTAGGGTGGGCAAAGGCGCGAAGCGCCGTGCCCACGACCTCGCTATGATTGCGCAAAAGACGTGGGCACGCTTCCGCCTTCGCTCTCCGAGCTACGGCGGACAAGTCGCTTTGCCCACCCTACGGCACCATCCCTTGTGTTGCCCGTCGGGCAAAACACCCACGCCGTGGGTCAATCCGCCTGCGCAAAAACATTCCGCTTTACCGAAATTCGGAAACGTCGTATTTCCTTGGCCACCTCATCCCTCTCAGAGGGGCGTATCGCGATCGTCACGAAACGCGGGGTGAGTGGCGGTGGACGCGGGCTGCGTCGCGCGGGCGATTGGCTCGTGCACGACGGGCGCGGTCTCGCGTACGGCAAAATCGTGTGGTCCTGACGCCCGCAGGCTGGCGTCAAGTCTTGCGAGTAATTGCAAGGCGACGGGGGCAATAGTGCATCGCTCCCCGGGGAGAGCACGACATAAGCCGTAAAGCCACTGCGCAGGGAAGGCCGGATGTTTGGCCGCACCTGTATGCCGCTGTGCATCTGTTCTTCGCGCAATCGCGCACAGCGGACCGTGGGTGCCCAGCCGGCACCCGGTCTTCCCTGCGCCCTCTGTTCAAGGAGGGAGCGAGACGGAAGCAAAGCTCGGGCGAGATGGGCCGCGAGGATGCGGGGGTGTGTCTGCGACGTGAGAGCGAGCCGGTCATCTAGACCGTCACCCTGAGGCGCTCGCCTCTTCGGCGAGCCTCGAAGGGCGACGGCCCGGCTGTCGCTCAGTGGGCGTCGAGATAGCTTGGCCGTGCATCCTTCGAGGCTCCTGATGGGGCGCGCTGCGCCCCATCACTCGCACCTCAAGATGACGGGATTGGGAGTTGCGCCGACCCGCTGCCCTCTCGCGGGGCGGAATATTTCCGCGCTTGCCAATCTGCCCAGTGCGGTTCAGAAAAACGGGGCAATCAAGAAACGCCAGCGGAGACCTGAAGTTTGACCATCAAGGGCAAGGCCTACATTGCCGGGATCTACGAACACCCGACCCGGCATGCGCCGGACAAATCCACCGCCCAGCTCCACGCCGAGGTCGCCAAGGGCGCGATCGAGGATGCCGGGATCAGCAAGGACGATGTCGACGGCTATTTCTGCGCGGGCGATGCGCCCGGCGGCGCCTGGCCGATGGTCGACTATCTCGGCCTGAACACCAAGAAGCTCCGCCACGTTGACTCCACCGAGACCGGCGGCTGTTCCTACATCATCCATCTCGGCCATGCCGCCGAGGCGATCGCGGCGGGCAAGTGCTCGATTGCGCTGATCACGCTCGCCGGCAAGCCCCGCACCGGTGTGATGCCGCCGCGTGCGGCCGGTGCCGAGGTCGATTTTGAATCCGCTTACGGGGCGACCACGCACAATGCCTATGGCATGTGTGCCATGCGCCATATGCACGACTACGGCACCACCTCGGAGCAGCTCGCCTGGATCAAGGTCGCGGCCTCGCATCACGCGCAATACAATCCGCATGCGATGCTCAAGGACGTCGTCACCGTCGAGGACGTCCTGAACTCGCCGATGATCTCCGATCCGCTGCATCGCATGGATTGCTGCGTCGTCTCCGACGGCGGTGGCGCGCTGATCGTGACGACGCCGGAGATCGCCAGGAGCCTGAAGAAGCCATTGGTCAAGCTGATCGGCCATGGCGAGGCGATGAAGGGCCCGCGCGGCGGCAAGGATCTCGATCTCACTTACTCCGCCGGCATCTGGTCCGGCCCGCGTGCGTTCGAGGAAGCCGGCATCACGCCGAAGGACATCAAATACGCCTCGATCTATGACAGCTTCACCATCACTGTGCTGATGCAGCTCGAGGATCTCGGCTTCTGCAAGAAAGGCGAGGGCGGCAAGTTCGTCGCCGACGGCAATCTGATCTCGGGCGTCGGCAAGCTGCCGTTCAACACCGACGGCGGCGGCCTCTGCAGCAACCATCCGGTCAACCGCGGCGGCATGACCAAGATCATCGAGGCCGTGCGGCAGCTGCGCGGCGAGGCGCATCCGAAGGTGCAGGTCAAGAATTGCGATCTCGCCATCGCTCACGGCACCGGCGGCCTTTTGGGAGTTCGCCACGCCGCCTCGACGGCCATTCTGGAGCGCGTGTGATGAGCGAGACGAAGAAATATCCGGCACCGGTCACGAACCCCGAGACCGCCGCGTTCTGGGATGCGGCGAAGCAGGGCAAGTTCATGATCAAGCGCTGCACGGCGTGCGGCGAAGCGCACTATTTCCCGCGCTCGATCTGCCCGTTCTGCTACTCCGACAAGACGGTGTGGGAGGAAGCCTCGGGCGAGGGGACGATCTACACCTGGAGCCTGATGCGGAAGTCGCCGACCGGCCCCTACGCCATCGGCTACGTCACGCTGAAGGAGGGGCCGTCGGTGCAGACCAATTTCGTCGACTGCGATCTTGAGAAGCTCAAGATCGGCCAGAAGGTGAAAGTGGTGTTTAAGCCGACGGATGGTGCGCCACTGCCGTTCTTCACGCCTGCCTGACACGAAGCAAGATGTAACCCTCTCCCCTTGTGGGAAAGGGTGGCAGCCGAAGGCTGCCGGGTGAGGGGTCTCCCTCCGCACGAGAAGTGTCAATGCGGAGCCAACCCCTCACCCACGTGACTTTGTTGCAAGAGCGGTGCTGCCCTCTCCCACAAGGGGAGAGGGCACATTCACGGGCATCGCCGCCTGCGGATAAGAAACTCGGGAGGAAGACAAACAACATGTCCGCCAGATACGAAGAGCTCAAAGGCCTGAAAAACCTCGGCCAGAAATACGCCTACACCGATCGCGAGGTGATGCTCTACGCTTACGGCATCGGGCTCGGCGCCGATCCGATGGACGAGAATGAGCTCGCCTTCGTCAACGAGGGCACGCTGACGCCGCGGCCGCTCAAGGTGGTGCCGACATTCGCGTCCGTCGCGGCGTGGGGCGCGGGTCCCGGCGAGATGAACCTCAACCGCGTCATGGTGGTCGATGGCGAGCGCGACATCACCTTCCACCAGCCGCTGCCGGTCGCCGCGCACATCACGGCCGACTCTTCCGTCGTTGAAGTCTACGACAAGGGCAAGGACAAGGGCGTCGTCATCGCGCACCAGACCGTGCTCAAGAACGAGAAGGGCGAGAAGCTCGCGACCCTCGTCGCGTCGCGCTTCGCCCGCGGCGACGGCGGCTTTGGCGGGCCGAGCCTGACCCAGCCCGATCCGCACAAGATCCCGTCACGCGCACCCGACAAGACCATCGACATCACCACGCGCCCCGACCAGGCGCTGGTCTATCGCCTCTGCGGCGACCGCAACCCGCTGCATAGCGATCCCGAGTTCGCCAAGAAGGCCGGCTTTCCGCGTCCGATCCTGCACGGCATGTGCACCTACGGCATCACCTGCCGCGGCGTGCTGCAGACCTACGCCGACTACGACGCGAGCGCCTTCCGCCAGCACGTCGCGCGGTTCTCTTCGCCGGTCTATCCCGGCGAGACCGTGACCATGGACCTCTGGAAGGACGGCAACGTGATCTCGTTCGAAGCCAAGGTGAAGTCGCGCGGTGTCACCGTGATCAAGAACGGCAAGACGGTGCTGGGTTAGGCGGGCACTGGTGCTTCACTCCCTCGCCCCGCTTGCGGGGAGAGGGTGGGGTGAGGGGGAGTCTCCCCGGGGACGGTGACAGTTGAGCTCGCGGGGGCTCCCCCTCACCCTGAAATCAAGCTGCGCTCGATTTCAGGCCTCTCCCCGCACGCGGGGAGAGGCGAAGAAAACAAAACAGGGAGAAGCCACCATGGGACTACTCGACGGCAAGGTCGCGCTGATCACCGGCGCGGGCGGCGGGCTCGGTGAGGCCTACGCGAAGCTGTTTGCGCGGGAAGGGGCCTCGGTCGTCGTCAATGACCTCGGCGGTCCCCGTGACGGCTCCGGCGCCGACAAGTCGATGGCGCAACTCGTGGTGGACGCGATCAAGGCCGAAGGCGGCAAGGCGATCGCCAACGGCGCCGACATCTCCACCATGGAGGGCGGCCAGTCGGTGTTCGACGACGCCATCAAGCATTTCGGTCGCGCCGACATCCTGGTCAACAATGCCGGAATCCTGCGCGACCAGACCTTTCACAAGGCTTCCGAAGCCGACTGGGACAAGGTCATCAAGGTGCATCTGAAGGGCACCTTTTGTTGCACCATGCCGGTGTTTCGCTGGATGCGGGAAAATGGCGGCGGCGTCATCGTCAACACCTCCTCGACCTCGGGCCTGATCGGCAATTTCGGCCAGACCAATTACGGCGCGGCCAAGGGCGGCATCTGGGGCCTGTCCAACGTGCTGGCGATCGAGGGCCGCAAGTACAACATCCGGATCTGGACGCTGGCCCCGGGCGCCCTGACCCGCATGACCGCAGACCTGCCCCGCTATAAGGAGAACCCCTCCGCGGCGCTGGGGCCGGACGGCATCGCGCCGGCCGTGCTATACATGGTCAGCGACTTGTCGGGCGACCAGACCGGCAAGGTGCTGGGTGTGTCCGGGCCCCGCGGCGTGCGCGAGATGCGGATGATGGAAATGGAAGGCTGGAAACCGCCGCACACGGGCTGGAAGGCCCAGGACATCGCCGATCATGCCAAGGAGATCTTCTTCTCCGAGGAGCAGATCAAGATGGGCGCGCGGAGGTTTTAGGCTGTTGTTGTCGTTCCGGGGCGATGCAAAGCATCGAACCCGGAACCTCGAGATTCTCAGGTGCGCAATTGCGCACCAGAGTTCGGCTCTGCGAGCCGCCCCGGAATGACGAACAGAGACGAGGACTAAATGAAACTGACCGCCGACGCCAAGGGCACTTTCGCAATCGCCCCGACGCCGTTCCACGACGACGGCCGGATCGACGAGCGCTCGATCGACCGCCTGACCGATTTTTACGAGGAGGTCGGCTGCGACGGCGTCACGGTGCTGGGCATCCTCGGCGAGGCGCCGAAGCTGGACGCGGCTGAGGCCGAGCAGGTGGCGGTGCGCTTCGTCAAGCGCGCCAAGAAGATGCAGGTGATCGTCGGCGTCTCCGCGCCGGGCTTTGCCACCATGCGCTCGCTGGCGAAGGCCTCGATGGACGCGGGTGCGGCCGGCGTCATGATCGCCCCGCCGCCGTCGCTTCGCACCGACGACCAGATCGTCGGCTATTTCAAGCAGGCGGCGGAAGCGATCGGGCCGGATGTGCCCTGGGTGCTCCAGGACTATCCGCTGACGCTCTCGGTGGTGTTCACCCCCGCCGTGATCCGCAAAATCGTCATGGACAATCCGAACTGCGTGATGCTCAAGCACGAGGATTGGCCGGGCCTGGAGAAGATCACGACGCTGCGCGGCTTCCAGAAGGACGGCTCGCTCCGTCCGCTCTCGATTCTCTGCGGCAATGGCGGCACGTTCCTGGACTTCGAGATGGAGCGCGGCGCCGACGGCGCCATGACCGGCTACGCCTTCCCGGAGCTTCTGATCGACGTCGTCAACCTCTCCAAGGCCGGCAAGCGCGATGCCGCGCATGATCTGTTCGACGCGCATCTGCCGCTGATCCGCTACGAGCAGCAGCCCGGCGTCGGCCTGACCATCCGCAAATACGTGCTGCAGAAGCGCGGCATCATCGCCTCCAGCGCCCAGCGCAAGCCCGGCGCGACCATCACGGCGACGGCGAAGGCCGAGGTCGAGTACCTGCTGTCGCGCGTCGCCCGTGTCGACAAGCGCGCCAATCTCGGCCCGCAATCCAGCGCCGCAGGTTAGTTGGATGACCGAGACATCAGCATCACGCCCGGCGTCGACGATCCTCCTGCTCCGTGATGGCGCCAAGGCCGATGGCAAGGGCCGTGGCGAAATCGAAGTCTTCATGATGGTCCGCCATCATCAGATCGAGTTCAACTCGGGCGCGCTGGTGTTTCCCGGCGGCAGCGTCGATGCCGGCGACAACGAGATCGTTGCGCGCTCCGACCTGTATTCGGGCGGTGAAGGCCTCAGCGAGGCAGATCGCGGTTTTCGCATCGCGGCGATCCGCGAGACCTTTGAGGAGAGCGGCATCCTGCTGGCGCGGTCGAAGGGGACGGGCGCGCCTGTCGATGCCAGGCGTGCCGGCGAGATCGCCGACAAGCACCGCGTCGCGCTCAACGAGCACAAGGTCAGCTTCCTGAGCATCCTGGTCGACAACGACCTTCAGCTCGCGCTCGACACGCTGGTGCCTTACGCGCACTGGATCACGCCGGAGGGCATGCCCAAGCGCTTCGATACCTGGTTCTTCCTTGCGGCGGCGCCCCCGGATCAGCTCGGCGCCCATGACGGAAGGGAGTCGACCGATTCGATCTGGGTCTCGCCGCGCGAGGCGGTGGAGGGCGGCGAGAGCGGCCGCTTCAAGCTGCCGTTCCCGACCACGCGCAATCTGATTCGCCTTGCGAAACAGGGCAGCGTGAAAGACGCGCTCGACCATGCCCGCGGCATGTCGATCATCACGGTGATGCCTGTCATGACCAAGACCGAAACCGGCCGCCAGCTGCGCATTCCCCGCGAGGCCGGCTATGACGGCGAGGTGTTCGAGGTCGGGGCGGTGGGCTAATACACTTCGACACGTAACGAACTATCTGCGACCGCAGACGCGCTAGGTTCCGTCCCTGACAACGGGACGGACCGCGCGAAATGGACAGCCGGCAGGACACCAACATCGCCGTCGAGCTGGCACTCCTGGTCGCGCTCGCAACGCTGTGGGGCGGCTCCTACACCTTCATCAAGCTCGGCGTCGCCACCATTCCCCCGATTACCTTGATCGCGGCGCGGACCACGATCGCAGGCCTCCTGTTGCTCGCCGTGATGTGGGCGCGCGGCATCAGGATGCCCACGGACGCAGCGACCTGGCAGCGCTTCGCCTTCCAGGCCGTGCTCAACAGCGTCATCCCCTGGACGCTGATCGCCTGGGGCGAGCGCCATGTCGATGCCGCGCTTGCCACCATCCTCAACTCGGCCGGCCCGATCTTCACCTTCCTGCTCACGGCGGTCGTCACCCGCCACGAGGCGACGAGCCCGCGAAAGCTGTTCGGCGTCATCGCCGGCATGGCCGGCATCCTGCTGATCGTCGGCGTCGATGCCTTCCACGACATCGGCAGCGGTCTCCTCGCGGAGGCGGCCATCGTCGCCGCCACCATCTGCTACGCCTGCGCCGCGATCTTCGGCCGCAGCTTCAAGGGCCTCGATCCGATGGCGCCCGCAGCCGGCTCGCTGCTGGCCGGGGCGGCGGTCCTGATCCCGGCCTCGCTCGTGGTCGAGCAGCCCTGGACGCTGTCGCCGTCGTCGAGCTCGGTTGTGGCGCTCCTCGCGCTCGCATTGTTCTCGACGGCGGCGGCGTTTGCGATCTATTTCCGCCTGATCCAGACCCTGGGCTCGGTCGGCACCACCGCGCAGGCCTATCTGCGGGTGCCGATCGGGGTCGCCATCAGCGTCGCCTTGCTCGGCGAGAGCCTGAGCCGGGCCGCCTGGATCGGGCTTGCCTGCGTCGTCCTCGGCGTCGCCGCCATGACGATCCCGGCCCGGCGGCAGGCAAGCGTCAAACCGTCATAGATCGGGCAAGGGGGCTCCGAGGCCAATATTAAGGATAAACGGCGGCCCGAGGCATGTTTCCCCGGGGCCGCAATACGTCGTATATTGGGCCTCCAATATCCCGGTCCCTCAAAGCCCAATGTCCGCCGAATTGACGCCGACCCCTGAGAAAAAGCGAACATTCTCGCTCTCCATCGGCCAGCTCACTTTCGGCAGCTTCCTGTTGGTGCTGGCGGTGATCATCGTCACGTCGACCGCGAGCGTGATCGCGATCCGGCACATCGATACGACCTTCGCCGAGCTGCAGCGGCTCCAGAGCGTCGGCGACCTCGCCGAGGACATCGATCGCCGCATGAACGAGCTGCGGCTCGCCGCGCGCGACTTCGTCACCGATCCCGGCGCCGGCATCCAGTTCAAGCAGGTCGGCGAGGCGGCCTCGACGCTCAGCGACATCCTGAAGAAGACCCGCATCGAGCTCGCGCCCGAGCAGCAGGACATGATCGACGGGGTGACCGAGCGGCTCGCGACCTATCGGACCGGCCTCGAGCGGATCTCGACCCTGATCGACCGCCGCGCCCAGCTGCTCGCCGGCCTGCCGCCGCTGCGCGAACAGTTCGATGTGGCCGTCTCCGGCACCGCCGACCGTGAGCTGGCCTCGCGCCTGTCGGAGGCGCAGAGCCGGATCGCGCTCGGGCTTCTCGCGCGCAACCCGTCAGCGGCGGAGCAGGCCGCGCAGAACATGCGGGGATTGAATATTGCCGATGCCAAGCTGAAATCGGCGGTGAACGATTACGCCGAGGCTATCATGGCCGTGGCCGTCCGCGAGCGGCAGATCGCCGACATCGACCGCGAGGTGCTGGGAACCGAGGGCCGGCTGATCGGTCGTGTCACCGAATTGCTGCGCGAGGTCAGTGATCGGCGCGGCCACGTGCTGTCGCGCGACTTTGCCCGGACGCTGACGGAAGCGCGATGGCAGAGCATCGTGCTCGGCACCATCGGCGTGCTGATCGGCATCGGCGCTGCCTTGTTCGTGGTGCGCAGGACGGTGCGTCCGCTCGCCCAGATCGCCCGCTCGATCCGCGCGCTTGCGGCGGGCCGGAAGGACACCTCGATCCCGTCCGCCGACCTCGACAACGAGATCGGCGACATCGCCCGCGCAGCCGAAGTGTTCCGCCGCGCGCTGGAGGAGGCCGACACGGCGCGGGAGGCGGCGGTGCGCGCGCTCACCGAGCAGCGCCTCGCCGAAGAGAGCTACCGGAAACTGTTCGAGGGATCGGTCGACGGCATCTACGTCACGACGCCCTCCGGCGATCTGCTCAACGCCAATCCGGCACTGGCGCGGATGATGGGCTATGACAGCCCGCAGCACCTCATCGACAGCATCAACGACATCGCCCACACCATCTACGTCCATCCCGAGGCACGCGTCGAATACCAGCGGCTGATGGCGCGCGACGGCATGGTGCGCGAGTTCGAGTACCAGGTGCGCCAGCGCAGCGGCAACATCCTGTGGCTCTCCGACAGCGCCACCGGTGTGCGCGATGAAGCGGGCAACATCGTCCGCTACGAGGGCACGCTGCGCGACATCACCGACCAGAAGCGGGCGGAAGACGCCATCGCCGAAGGCCGGCGCCTGCTCCAGCAGGTCATCGACACCGTGCCCGCGGTGATCAACGTCAAGGATCGCGACCTGCGCTATGTGCTGATGAACCGCTACATGGCCGGCATCTTCGGCATCGAACCCGGCGACGCGCTCGGCCGCACCACGGCCGACCTGATGTCGCGCTATGGCGCGGCCAAGTCCGACGAGAGCGACAAGCGGGTGCTCAAGCTTCGAAAAGGCCTCGGCTTCTACGAGGAGGAATACAAGGACGCCTCCGGCAACATGCGGCAATGGCTGGTCAACAAGCTGCCGCTGCTCGACGCCGAGGGCGAGATCGAGCGGATCGTCACCGTCGCGCTCGACATCGGCGAGCGCAAGCGCGGCGAGCAGGAGATGCGCAAAGCCAAGGAGTCCGCCGAGACCGCGCTGCGCAACCTGCGCGAGACCCAGGCATCGCTGATCGAGGCCGAGAAGCTCGCCGCGCTCGGCCGCCTCGTCGCCGGCGTCGCCCACGAGGTCAACAATCCCGTCGGCATCAGCCTCACGGTCGCCTCCGCGCTGGAGCGCAAGACCGCGATGTTCACCGCCGAGGTCGAGCGGGGCGAGCTGCGCCGCTCCACGCTCAACGACTTCCTCAGCACCAGCCGCGACGCATCTTCGCAGCTCGTCTCCAATCTCAACCGCGCAGCCGAGTTGATCCAGTCGTTCAAGCAGGTCGCCGCCGACCGCAACTATTCGGACCAGCGCAGCTTCGATCTCGGCGACCTCACCGAGCAGGTGGTGATGAGTCTGAGGCCGGGCCTGCGCAAGCACAATCTGACGCTCAACGTCGAGTGCCAGCCGGATCTGACCATGAACAGCTATCCGGGCCCGTACGGCCAGGTGCTGACCAATCTGTTTCTCAATTCGGTGGCGCACGCCTTCCCGGACGGCCGGCCGGGGACGATCGACATCCAGGTGCGCGAGTCCGGCAAGGACAATGTCGAGATCATCTTCTCCGACAATGGCTGCGGCATGTCGCTCGACGTCCGTCGCCGCGCCTTCGATCCGTTCTTCACGACGCGGCGCGACCAGGGCGGCACCGGTCTTGGACTGCACATCGTCTACAGCATCGTCACCAACCGGCTCGGCGGCCGGCTCGATCTCGATTCCGAACCGGGCAGCGGCACCCGCATCCAGATCATCCTGCCGCGCACGGCGCCGCTGGAGCAGGCTGCCGAGTAGCTTCTATTGTTTGAGCATGATCTTTTCGGAAAACCGCAGCACACTTTTCCGGATCATGCTCCTAATCAGCTTCAGCAAGCTTGTGCAGCGTTGCGCCGAAAATCAGGCTGGCCTTGCCGACCAGCGCCGTGCCCGTCATTTCCGCGCGCGTGTCCGTGTAGGTCCCGCTGACGCCGATACCCACGGGAGCAGGACCGCCGAACAGCGGATTGTCGTCGCCGCGCGGCGAGGTGTGTCGTTGCACCAGCACCTCACCTTTGAAGGTGGTGTCGTCCTTCACCACGTAGCTGCCGGTGTAATAGAGGTAGGCGTCGCCGCCAAGGATCTTGCCGTCGCGAAAAAGGATCACGCCGCTGCCCTTGCCGGCTCGACCATCGAGCAGGGTCACGTGAATCGAGTAGAGACCGTTTTTCATAACGTCCCGCAGGCCGGCCGCCATCGCCCAATGGCGTAACCGGTCCCGCTTTTATGCCAAAGCGCATCCTCTCGCGCAACGCGGCAGTTTGCCGGCCGACCACGGGAAGTTGCCGCCGCGAGCCGTAATTGTCCCGGCTTGTGCGTGACGCCGTCCTGACGGTCTGATGGTGAGGCGAGGCCGGCCGCCTGCGAATCAGGGTTGGCCCGCGAAATGCATAACAATTGTTGCACTGGCCGCGGGGTGCTGGAGCAAGACGATGAGCAACTGGATCGATTCCGGCGACGATGAGCCGCGTCTCTACAGTGCGCGTCCCACCAATTGCAAAAGCGAACGACGGCGTTCCAGCAGCGCAACACGCTGGCGAAGCGTGACGCGGCTGGCAGGCGCCCTGGTCCTGGTTGCACTCGCAGCCCCCTTCGGGCACGCGCGCGACCGCGGCCAGTTCGTCAACACCAATGCCGATCTGAAGGCCTGGTTCGATGGCCTGCGCAGCGGCAAGGGGCCATGCTGCTCCGATGCCGACGGTTCGGCGCTCTCGGACACCGACTGGGACAGCAAGGACGGGCACTATCGTGTCCGTCTCCCGCGCGATGGCTCCAGGCTCGAAGGGCAGCCGCAGGAACTCGTCTGGGTCGACGTTCCCGAGGAAGCCGTGATTTCCGAGCCCAACCGGGTGGGGCGCACCATGGTATGGCCGATCTACGGCTACATGGGCGTCAGCATTCGCTGCTTCATGCCCGGCAGCATGACGTAGCCGCGCCGGCGGCGTGTCGCCTATGGTGAGGCGCGCGCCGGATCAGGTGTATTTCTTGTCGCGCTCGAGCAGCTCGATGGAGATGCCTTCGGGGCCGCGGATGAAGCAGATGCGCACGCCGGGCCGGATCGTGGTCGGCTCGCGCGTGAAGGTGACGCCCTTGGCCTTGATCTCGGCCGCAACGGCGTCGATGTCCTTCACCGTCAGGCCAAAATGGTCGAGGCCCTGATGCGGGTGCGGAGGCGGCGGGTTGACGGCGTTGTCGCCCTCAAGCGGCGCGATGAAGATCCTGGCGCCGCCCAGATTCACGTCGATCCGTCCCGGCGCGTGCACGATCTCGCCACCGAGAATGTCCCGCAGCCAAGCCGCCGTGGCCTCCGGATCGGGGCTGCGCAGATGGACGTGATCCCAAGTGACGACTGCCATTTCAATTCTCCCAACGGGGCCTTCGCGATGTTGCAGCGCATGTTAGCGGCGGCGGGCGGTGATCGCCACCGTCCTTGCCGATTCGCAACCGCGCGGGAACCTTAGTTCCTGTTCCGGATTAAGGTAAGCAGTGGCCGGGTCCGTCGTTGCATGGGTGCTTCGGCCGCGATCGGTGATGCAACCATGAACGCCAGGCTCGACCGGATCGGATTGGGGCGCTTCGCCGGGACCGGCGAACGAGTGGCGCGGGCCGTGACAATTGCGAGCGTCTCATTTGGCCGCAGCCTTCTGTGGCTGATCGCGACCATCATTGTCGGCTGCGGCGTCTGGATGCTGCTGCCTCTGTCCAAGGGAAACAGTGCTGAGCCGGTGAAGGCGGAGCTGGCGGCCGTCGAGGCGGCTCCTTCGGCCGATGCGGCCGCAGCGTTGTCGCCGGTCTCGGAAGCCCAGGCACCGGCGATGGCAGACCTCGGTCGTCTCAGGATTTCATCGCAGACCTGGCGCCGCGGCGGCCTTGGCTCGAGAGCCCTGGTGACGTTCACGCTGCGAAACGACAATGACTATGCCGTAAAGGATGTCGAGATCGTCTGCGCGTTTGCGCGGCGCGACGGCAGTCATCTCACCAACCGCAGCCGCGTGCTGGCGGATCCGGTCAGCATGAAGAGCCGCAAGACCTTTGCGCATATCCCCGTGGGCTTCATCAACGTGAATGCCGATCAGGCGAAATGCTCGCTGGTTGCAGCACGCCGTGCTTAACGGCGGAATGTTCCGGTAGCGGAAAAGTTACCCTCATTGGTCCGTGTTGGTCCTTGGCGAAAAAACCTCGCGTCGCCATTTGAACCGAAGGGCTGGGCCAGGAACCAAATAAGAGATCGCCTGTTGAGGCGGAGAGCCCACGCGGGGATGCGGGGGGCGGAGCGCGGCCAATGCCCATCTTTCGATATTTCACCTTTGTCGGTGGAGCTTTGCTTGCACTGTTGTTCGCGGTGAATTTCGCTTTCCCGGCGGCGCCCGTGGCGCAAGCCGTTGCGACCGTAAGCAACGATCAGCCCCTGATTCGAATCCGGTCCGATCGGCACCTGCCTGAGCGCGTCGTGCTCGACACCAGCCAGCCGACGATTGCCGCGCCGGCTGTGAAGACCGCCGCGGTTGTGGCTCCCCAGCCGCCCGTGCAGGAGGCCCAGTCGGCGGCCTTGGCCGAGCAGTCAGCCAAGGCGCGGGTGCGCGAGACCTTCGCCCAGTTCACGCCGCCGCTGAAGACTGATACCGCCGCCAAGGCTCCGGTTCAGCCCAAGCGCAAGGTCGCCAGGACGCATCCGGCGCCGCAGCAGGGACGGCCGATGATGCTGGTCGCTCAGCAGCCGCATTTCGGGCTCTTCAACACCACTTGGTGAGAGCGCCTTCGATCCGTCTCGAAACGAGGCGGGGAGGGCTTTTTATTGGTCGGCCTCTCTGCTAATTCGAACCCATCCGAACCGCCGTCCAGTGTGCTGGCTCGTCAGCTGCCGGTCCGGCAAGTCTCGGTTTGTGGCCCGGTGTCCGGGCCAGGGCGCTCGTAGCTCAGCTGGATAGAGCATCGGATTTCGATTCCGAGGGTCGGAGGTTCGAATCCTTCCGAGCGCGCCAATCATCTCATGTCCGGCCCGAAGAGATGGGTAACGGATCGTACCTAAGAGATGGGTGACAACCTCGTGCCGAACGGGTTGTCGAGGGGTTGCAGGGTCTTCTGC